>NZ_DASUIS010000001.1:0-38973 GCF_036279675.1 Aquabacterium sp.
CCTGACTACGAGAACCCGACCGACACTGGCGCAGACAACGTCTATGACGTGACCGTCCAGGTCAGCGATGGCACCAACACTGATACACAAGCGATTGCCGTCACGGTCACCGATCTGAACGACAACGCACCGGTTATCACCAGCGATGGCGGTGGTGCCTCCGCCACGAAGAACGTGGCTGAGAACAGCACAGCCGTCACCACCGTGACCGCCACCGACGTGGACACCGGTACCACGCTGACTTACAGCATCACTGGTGGCGCCGATGCGGCCAAGTTCTCCATCAACTCATCTACGGGCGCCCTGACCTTTGTGTCGGCTCCTGACTTTGAGAACCCGACCGATGCCGGCGCAGACAATGTCTACGACGTGACGGTTCAGGTCTCCGACGGCGCCAACACGGATTCACAAGCCATTGCGATCACGGTCACGGATGTGAGCGACAACCCACCCGTCATCACCAGCGATGGTGGCGGCGCGTCCGCAACCAGGAATGTGGCAGAGAACGGTACGGCCGTCACCACAGTGACCGCCACCGATGTGGACAGTGGCACCACCCTGACTTACAGCATCCTCGGCGGCGCAGATGCGGCCAGGTTCTCGATCAACGCATCCACCGGCGTACTCACCTTCGTGTCGGCTCCTGACTACGAATCGCCAACTGACGCCGGAGGCAACAACGTCTACGACGTCACCGTCCAGGTCAGTGACGGCACCAACACGGATACACAAGCCATTGCGGTCACGATCACGGATGTGAACGACAACGCCCCTGTCATCACCAGCGATGGCGGCGGCGCGTCTGCCACGAAGAACGTGTCAGAGAACGGCACGGCCATCACCACAGTGACCGCCAACGATGTAGACACAGGCACCACGCTGACTTACAGCATCACCGGTGGCGTCGATGCGGCCAAATTCAGCATCAACAGCTCAACGGGCGTACTGACGTTCGTTTCAGCACCTGACTACGAATCACCAACAGATGCTGGTGGCAACAACGTCTATGACGTCACCGTTCAGGTCAGTGACGGCACCAACACCGATACGCAAGCGATTGCCGTCACGGTCACGGACCTGAACGACAACGCCCCTGTCATCTCCAGCGACGGCGGGGGCGCCTCCGCCACGAAGAACGTATCAGAGAACGGCACGACCGTCACCACGGTCACCGCCAACGATGTAGACACAGGCACCACGCTGACTTACAGCATCACCGGTGGCGCCGACGCGGCCAAGTTCTCGATCAATTCGTCCACCGGTGTACTGACCTTTGTGTCTGCGCCGGACTACGAATCGCCAACCGACGCTGGTGGCAACAACGTCTATGACATCACCGTCCAGGTCAGCGATGGCGCCAACACGGATACACAAGCCATTGCGGTCACGATCACGGATGTGAACGACAACGCCCCTGTCATCACCAGCGACGGCGGTGGCGCCTCCGCCACCAAGAACGTGGCCGAGAACGGTACGGCCGTCACCACCGTGACCGCCACCGATGTGGACACCGGCACCACGCTGACCTACAGCATCACCGGTGGCGCCGATGCGGCCAAGTTCAGCATCAACAGCTCGACAGGCGTCCTGACCTTCGTTTCGACACCTGACCATGAAAACCCCACCGACAGTGGCGCAGACAACGTCTATGACGTCACCGTGCAAGTGAGCGATGGCACCCATACCGACACGCAAGCCATTGCGATCACGGTCACAGACGTGAATGACAACGCCCCGGTCATCACCAGCGACGGCGGCGGCGCCTCCGCCACCAAGAACGTGGCCGAGAACGGCACAGCCGTCACCACGGTGACCGCGACCGATGTGGACACCAGCACCACCCTGACTTACAGCATCACCGGCGGCGCCGATGCGGCCAAATTCAGCATCAACAGCTCGACGGGTGTCTTGACGTTCGTCTCCGCTCCGAACTACGAGTCGCCAACCGATGCAGGTGGCAACAACGTCTATGACATCACCGTCCAGGTCAGTGACGGCACCAACACCGATACGCAAGCGATTGCCGTCACGATCACGGACCTGAACGACAACGCACCCGTCATCACCAGCGATGGCGGAGGTGCCTCCGCGAACAGGAACGTGGCCGAGAACGGTACAGCGGTCACCACCGTGACCGCCACCGATGTCGATACCGGCACTACCCTGACTTACAGCATCACCGGCGGCGCCGATGCCGCCAAGTTCTCCATCAACTCGTCTACGGGTGTACTGACCTTTGTGTCTGCGCCTGATTACGAATCACCGACTGACGCTGGTGGCAACAACGTCTATGACGTAACGGTGCAGGTCTCTGATGGCACGAACACCGATACGCAAGCGATTGCCGTCACAGTCACGGACCTGAACGACAACGCACCCGTCATCACCAGCGATGGCGGAGGTGCCTCCGCGACCAGGAACGTGGCTGAGAACGGTACGGCCGTGACCACCGTGACCGCGACCGATGTGGACACTGGCGCCACCCTGACTTACAGCATCACCGGTGGTGCCGATGCAGCCAAGTTCTCGATCAATTCGTCCACAGGTGTCCTGACCTTCGTGTCAGCACCTGACTACGAGTCGCCCACCGATGCAGGTGGCAACAACGTCTACGACGTCACCGTCCAGGTCAGCGATGGCACCAACACCGATACGCAAGCGATTGCCGTCACGGTCACGGACCTGAACGACAACGCCCCCGTCATCACCAGCGACGGCGGTGGCGCATCGGCCACCAAGAACGTGGCCGAGAATGGCACGGCCGTCACCACCGTGACCGCCACCGACGTGGACACCGGTACCACGCTGACTTACAGCATCACCGGGGGTGCCGATGCGGCCAGGTTCTCGATCAACTCATCCACGGGCGCCCTGACCTTTGTCTCTGCACCTGACTATGAGAACCCCGTCGATGCAGGCGGCAACAATGTCTATGACGTCACCGTGCAGGTCTCCGACGGCACCAACACCGACACGCAGGCCATTGCCATCACCGTCACGGACGTGAACGACCACGCGCCTGCCATTTCGAGCGATGGCGGCGGTGCCACCGCCACGAAGAACGTGGCCGAAAACAGCACCGCTGTGACCACGGTGACTGCCACCGATGTGGATACCGGCACCACGCTGACCTACAGCATCACGGGTGGTGCCGACGCGGCCAGGTTCAGCATCAACAGCTCGACAGGCGTGTTGACGTTTGTGTCTGCCCCTGACTACGAATCGCCAACCGATGCAGGCGGCAACAACGTCTATGACGTCATTGTTCAAGTCAGCGACGGCACCAACACGGACACACAAGCGATGGCCATCGCGGTCACGGACTTGAACGACAACGCACCGGTGATCACCAGCGATGGCGGCGCTGTGTCGGCAACCAGAAACGTGGCGGAGAACAGCTCGGCTGTCACCACCATCGCCGCCACCGATGCGGACAACGGCACCACGTTGACCTACAGCATCACCGGCGGCGCCGATGCGGCCAGGTTCGCCATCAACTCATCGACAGGCGTACTGACTTTCGTTTCGGCACCCGACTACGAGTCGCCCACCGATGCGGGCGGCAACAACGTCTATGACGTCACCGTTCAGGTGAGCGACGGCACCAACACGGACACACAGGCCATTGCCGTCACGGTCACGGGCGTGAACGAATCCCCCACGGCTCAGATAGCCCTGGGCAACTACAACGCCACTGAGAAGGTTGGCCTGACGCTCCACGGCACCGGCATTCAAATCGCCGACCCCGACGCCTTGAGTGGCACTGTCCAGGCTCAACTATCTGTCGGCCAGGGCATTCTGAACGTGAGCGCTGGCAACGCCGGGGTCAGCATCACGGGGTCCGGCAGCAACACCGTGTCGATCACGGGCACGCTCGCTCAGATCAATCAACTGCTGTCTGGCGGCAGCACGGGCACGATCAGCTATGTCAACAATCAGGATGTCCCCTCGCCGACCGACTCCCTCACCTTGACCGTGAACGATCTGGGCAATACCGGCGCAGGCACGGCGCTCAGCGACAATGCCTCTGCCACCATCAATGTGACTGCCGTCAATGACAGCCCGGTCATGAGTGCCATCACACTCACAGCCAACGCTGCGCCATCGGCATCCTGGAGCAGCGGCACCCTGCTCAACGGCTCGAGTGATCCAGACGGAGACACCTTGACCGTACGCGTACTGCAAGGCCCGCAGCACGGCACGCTGAGCATCAGCGGCAGCGGCCAGGTGACGTACACGACCAATGTGGGCTATGTGGGCAGCGACAGCTTCAGCTATGTGGCTTTCGATGGGCAAGCCGACAGCAGCAATGTGCGTGTGATGAACATCCAGGCGTCCTCACCCCTTGTGGACATGGGCCCAAGCGGCAACACATCCAACACCGACAGCCCACCCACCAAGGTCGACACCACCAACAAGAACGACAGCGACACCAGCACGCCCAAGCCCACCAAGGTCAGTGAACCCAAGCCTGTGCGCGAAGAGCCCATTGTGCTGGCACCGCCGTCCAAGGCAGACGTCACCGACAGCACGGAAACGGGTTCCGTTGGCGCATTGCTTCATCAGTTGACAAACAGCACATGGACACCTGGCAGGATCTCGGATTCGTTCGGAACCGCAAGGCAGATCTTCTTTGCGCCGCCTGCAGGGACCTACGTGACGTCCGCCATGTCTACCGCGGCCAATACGCCCTCGGTCATGCAATTGCTTGACCTGATCAAGCCCAACCTGGAACACGCTCCGGACATCAACCTGTCGCTCACCCCGCTGAGCAGCGTGACGCATGCCCTGCCCGCCGGCCATCTGGCTGATGCAGACGCCGCCGACAACGACAGTGGACGCGCCCCCATCCGCCTGACCAAGATCGCCACCTACTCGTCCGGACTGGGGTTGTCGATCGGCACGATCTGGTGGACGGCCCGCATGTCAGGCCTGGTGACCAGCGCGCTCATCAGCACCCCCGCCTGGCGATCGCTTGACCCCCTGCCCGTGGTGACCTCACCCACCGACGAGCAAGACGATGAACACGATGGCGACAGCCGTCTGGGCGACCGTGAAGTGGAGCATCTGTTCGACGGCGACAAGCCCGTCGAACAGGACATGCCCATCATCCAGTAAGGCTCACGCCGATCAGAACAAGCCCAACTGGACCTCGTCCTCCTGGTGCAAGGCGCTGCGATCAAAGTGGCTGCTGTCCAGCTCCAGCGCCAGGCGCCCCATGCCATGGCGCGCCGCCGACTTGCGAACCCGCTGCGCGATCAAGCGGGCCCACACCCCTTCACCCTTCATGCGCAAGCTGAAGTCAGCGTCATAGTCCTTGCCGCCACGCAATTCGCGCACCCGGGCCATGATGCGTGCGGCCTTGTCCGGCACGTGGTGCATCAGCCATTCTTCGAACAAGGGCTTGACCTCCCAAGGCAGGCGCACCACCGTGTAGTGGATGTTCATGGCCCCGGCCAGGGCGGCCGCCTCGATGATCTGCTCGATCTCGGGCTCATTGAGAAAAGGGATGATGGGCGCGACATTCACGCCGACCGGCACGCCAGCTTGCGCCAGCCTTTGAACGGTCTGCAAGCGCCGCATGGGCGCGGCAGCGCGCGGCTCCAACCGCCTGGACAGATCGCTGTCCAGGGTGGTGATGCTGATCATCACATAGGCCTGCTTGCGCGCACCTGCCACGGAGAGGATGTCAAGATCGCGCTCGACACCACTGGATTTGGTCACGATGGTGAAAGGATGCTGACAGGCATGCAGCACCTCCAGCACGCCACGCGTGATGCGCCACTCGCGCTCGACGGGTTGATAAGGATCCGTTGCCGAGCCGATGTTGATGGGCGATGGCTCGTGCCCCTGGCGGGCCAGTTCGCGCCTCAGCAGGTCGGCCGCATTGACCTTGGCCATCAGGCGCGTTTCAAAATCCAGCCCGGGCGACAGGTTCAGGTAGCTGTGGGTAGGTCGGGCATAGCAGTAGATGCAGCCATGTTCGCAGCCCCGGTAAGGATTGATCGACCAGGTGAACGGGATGTCTGGCGAATCATTGCGTGACAGGATGCTGCGAGCCTGCTCGGGCGTGACCTGCGTCGGGACGGGGGCCGCCACGTCATCCTCGCCCCACAAGGCCTGATCGCCAGATGGCGCCAGCTCGACGTGTTCATCCACTTCACGCTGCGCCCCCTCGAAGCGATGCGCGATCTGCGTGGTCGTGCCTCGCCCCTTGCGAGGCGCACTCAGCTTGCGCGGATCAGGGAGGGGCTGCACGATCGACATACTGTATTTTCATACAGTATTCAACGCTTGGCAAGCACCACGCGAATGACCCGAAGATCAGCCCTCGCCGTACACCACGGTGGCCTGCGCCTCTGGCATCAGTTCCTTGAAGCGCTGCATGGCCTGGTCGCTGGGGTACACGCGGGCGGCATCGCCCAACTCCATCTCGGCACGCGCTGCGATATCAGGCGTGCGCCGCTCGATGATCACGCGCACGGGCAGGCCTTGCACCGTGTCGGGCAGATCGGGCTGGGGCGCCTCGATGCGCCGCGCCGGGAACTCCCGCAACACATCGGCAATGGGGAACTTCTGATCCTTGGCCTGCACCCGCACGAAGCGCGCGTAACGGCAACGTGCCGCCGCCAGGCTGAACACCTGCTGCACGTTCAGACGCAAGCCGCCCGAGAAGCGATCGGTCTGCACCTTGCCCTGGATGATGACGAGTTCGTCGTCCTTGAGCAGGTCCTTGTTGGCGTCCAGCGTGTCCTGGTTGGCCACGGCCTCGATCACATCGCTCTTGTCGTCGAGCTTGAAGATGGCCACGCGGCCGCGCGTGCCGTTGATGATGCGCAACTCGCTGATGATGCCGGCCACCACTTGGGGGTCGCGGCTGTCCTTGAGGTCCCCGATGCGCTGGCGGGCAAAGCGCCGCACTTCGGATTCGGCTTCGTCAAACAGGTGGCCAGAGAGGTAGAAGCCGATCGCGGTCTTTTCCAGCGACAGGCGTTCTTTCAAGGTCCACGGTTCGGTGGGCACCAGTTCCGGCTCGTTGGTGGAGGCCGCATGGCTGTCGCCGAAGTCGAACAGGCCACCTTGATCGGCGTTGGCCACCAGCGTGTCAGCGTACTCGAAGGCCAGCCCCACACTGGCCAGCAGGCCTGCACGATGTGGTTCCAGCGAATCAAACGCGCCGGCCTTGATCAGGGCCTCGACCACGCGCTTGTTGACCAGCTTGCGGTCCACGCGCGCGCAGAAATCGAAGAAGCTCTTGAAGGGCCCATTCTCCTTGCGCTCGCGCACCAGTGCTTCGATGGCGCCCTGCCCCGTGCCCTTGACCGCACCCAGTGCATAGCAGATGGTCTTGTTGCCCGTGGGCACGAAGCGCCACTCGCCCTGATTCACATCGGGTGGCGTGAAGGTGATGCCAAAGTTCTGCGTGGCATCGTCATGGAAGATCTTGAGCTTGTCCGTGTCATCACTCGACACGCTCATGTTCCCTGAGAAGAATTCAGCGGTGTAGTGCGCCTTCAACCAGGCCGTGTGGTACGCCAGCAAGGCATAGGCCGCCGCGTGCGACTTGTTGAAGCCGTAGCCCGCGAACTTCTCCATCAAGTCGAAGATCTCATTGGCGAGGTTCTCGCTGATGTCGTTCTTGGCTGCACCGGCCGCGAAGATGGAGCGGTGCTCGGCCATCTCCTCGACCTTCTTCTTGCCCATCGCACGGCGCAGCATGTCGGCGCCACCGAGCGAGTAGCCCCCCACCTTCTGGGCCACCTGCATCACCTGCTCCTGGTAGACCATGATGCCGTAGGTCTCCTTGAGCACGGACTCCATCAGCGGGTGCGGGTAGTCCACCTCTTCGCGACCGTGCTTGCGGGCACAGAACGAGGGGATCAGGTCCATCGGACCTGGTCGGTACAACGCCACCAGCGCAATGATGTCCTCGAAGACGCTGGGCTTGGCGTCTCGCAGCATGCCTTGCATCCCGCGGGATTCAAGCTGGAACACGGCCACGGTCTTGCCCTCTGACAGCAAGCGATAGGCGGCCGCATCATCGAGCGGGATCTTGGCGAAATCGAAGTCCTTCTGATCCGGGTGGCGCGCGACGATGTAGTCCTTGGCCAGCTCCAGAATGGTCAGCGTGGCCAGGCCCAGGAAGTCGAACTTCACCAGGCCGATGGCTTCCACGTCGTCCTTGTCGTACTGGCTCACGGCCGAGTCGCTGCCGGGCTGCATGTACAGCGGGCAGAAGTCGGTGATCTTGCCCGGCGCAATCAGCACGCCCCCGGCGTGCATGCCGATGTTGCGCACCATGCCTTCCACGCGCATGGCCAGCTCCAGCAGCGAGGCCACTTCTTCTTCGGCCTTCTCGCGCTCTTCCAGTTCGGGCGCTTCCTTGCGGGCGTAGATGATGCCGGGATCGGGCTCGGCGGGCACCTTGGCCAGCGTCACGCTCTTGCCCGGAGGCGCGGGGATCAGCTTGGCGATGCTGTCCACATGGCCATAACCCATGCCCAGCACGCGGCCCACGTCACGCAAGGCGGCCTTGGCGGCCATGGTGCCGAAGGTGGCAATCTGCGAGACGGCATCGCGGCCGTAACGGTCCTTCACGTAGTCGATGACGCGGTCGCGGTTGCCCTGACAGAAGTCGATGTCGAAGTCAGGCATCGAGACACGCTCGGGGTTCAGGAAGCGCTCGAACAGCAGGTTGTACTTGAGCGGGTCCAGGTCCGTGATCTTGAGCGCGTACGCCACCAGCGAGCCGGCACCGGAGCCCCGGCCTGGCCCCACGGGGCAGCCGTTGTTCTTGGCCCAGTTGATGAAGTCCTGCACGATCAGGAAGTAGCCAGGGAAGCCCATCTTCAGGATCGTGTTGATCTCGAAGTCCAGGCGCTCGATGTAGCTGGGGCGTTGCTTCTCCCGCTCGGCCTCATCAGGGTAGAGATGGATGAGGCGCTCTTTGAGGCCCTCGTGAGACAGCTCGCGGAAGTAGTCTTCCATGGGCTGAGGCTCACCATTGGGCATGATGGGCGTGGGAAAGTTGGGCAGCTGTGGTTTGCCCAGCACCAGGGTCAGCGAACAACGGCGGGCAATGGCCAGCGTGTTGGTGATGGCAGACGGGATGTCGGCAAACAAGGCCTCCATCTCGGCCGTGGTCTTGAAATGCTGATCGCGCGTGAAGCGCTTGACGCGCTTGGGGTTGCCCAGGGTCTCGCCCTCGGCGATGCAGGTGCGCGCCTCGTGCGCCTGGAAGTCATCCGGCTCCTGGAACTGGATGGGATGGGTGGCCACCACCGGCAGTTGCAGACGCGCGGCCAGGGGCACGGCATCACGGATGTAAGGCTCGTTCGTGCTGTGCCCGGCACGTTGCAGCTCGATGTAGAAGCGGTTGGGGAAGGTCTCGGCCAGCTTGCGGGCCTGCGCTTCGGCCTTGGCCACATCCCCCATGAGCAAGGCCTGCCCCACCATGCCCATTTCGGCGCCAGACAGGCAGATCAAGCCTTCGTTGTTGGCCGCTAGTGAGGCCCAGTGCACCCAGGCGTGCGAGCGCTGCCCCGGCGCCGTCCAGGCCTCGCCCAGCAGTTCGCACAGGCGCAGATAGCCCTTGCGGTTCTGGATCAGCAGCAAGAGGCGGGTGGGCGCCTTGCCGGCTTCATCGGGCTCCACCCACACATCGGCGCCGATGATGGGTTGAACGCCCTTCTTCTGTGCGCTTTTGTAGAGTTTGAGTGCACCGAAGAGGTTGCTCAGGTCGGTCACCGCGACCGCGGGCTGGTTATCCTTGGCCGCAGCCTTGACCAGATCGTCAATACGGACGGTGCCGTCAACGACTGAAAATTCGGTGTGGGAGCGCAGATGTACGAAAGGCATCCGTGCATTGTAAGAAGCCCCGGCACGGGTGCCGAGCTTCAGGGCTCGATTCGGTCCAGCAGATGCAACAACTCGGGGATGTTGACCGAAAAACCTTCTTCTGCCCGGTCACACACCACGAAGCCAAAACGCATGCCCATGGCGTCGGTGAACTCCTTGTACTGGGTACAGAAGCGATCCGGAGGTTGCAGCACCACGAGCGCCGCGTCATCGGCCATCGAGAAAATGGCATGCGAAATCTGGCTGCCTTCGATGCTCACCACCACCCGGGCATCCAGGCTCATGCGGGTGACCTCGGCCGCCGAGAGTTGCATGGGGTCGATGACCGTGAAGCCCCGCTGCATCAGCACGGCTTCCAGCTCGGCTTCGTTGGCCATCACGCGGCGTTGCCCCGCCATGCCGCGACGGATATAGAGGCGCCCGGAGCAAGCTGATGGCGGTGCGTGACGGCGCAAGGCCTGGCGCAACTGGCGATAGCGGTCGATCTTGGATGCGTTGTAGGCGGGATCCACAAAAAAAGTCATCTCTCGGATACGGGCTCGTTGCACCACGCGCTTGGGCGGCAAGCCCAGCAAGGCACGGTAGCCCGCCTCATGCCCGGACGGCTTGGACATCAGCGACACGTTATGAGCCAGATCCGTGCTCAGCAATTCCAGCGGGAAGTCATCCAGCAGGAGGCAACCAAAATACAAGGTGCCGGAGTTCGTGGACACCATCGTGGCCTGATCCAGCGGCGGCTCGGTCTGCAGGGGCGGCAACCACCAAGGCGCCTCGCCGTACCCGCCCAGCCATTCGAATCCACCGCAGTACAGGTAGCCGGCCACCACATGCACATCACGCAGCAGATGGCCCGTCGTGGGCTTGAGCAACACCTCGCCACCACGGATCAAGGGCTCCTCGACCTCCCAGGTTCTGAAGGGCGACAGCTGGGTGATCTTGTCGACGGCGCCATCCGGGAACAAGGCGGGCGGCGCCACGCTGCGGGCCTCGGGGCACACCGTCCAGGTGCGCTCGCACACGTCCTCCAGCGTCACGGGGCGCCCAGCCAGCGCACGCCGCACCGAGCGGCGCAAACGAGGTACGTTGAGAGCCATCAGACCAGCACTTCCCTGACTTCAGGGTGGCCCAGAAAACGCTGCGGGCTGGCAGACGCGCCGTAAGCCCCCGACTGCATGATCGCGACCAGGTCACCCGGTTCGGCGTGAGGCAATCGGCAACGGTCGCCCAGCAAGTCCAGCGGCGTGCACAAGGGCCCCACCACCGACACGGCCTCCATGTCCACCGTCGCCACATCGGACGCCTTGCCCAGGCGCACGGGGTAGTTCTTGCGAATGACCTGACCGAAGTTGCCCGAAGCAGCCAGGTGGTGGTGCAGGCCACCATCCGTGACCAGATAGGTCAGGCCGCGCGAGACCTTGCGGTCCAGCACGCGGCAGACATACACGCCAGCCTCACCCACAAGGTAGCGCCCCAGTTCGATGGAGAGTTGCGCCTCGGGCAGATCGGTTCCGGCACGCTCGATGAGTTCGGCCAGATTGGCACCAATGGGTGCCAGGTCCAGGTGCTTGTCGCCCGGGAAATAAGGGATGCCAAAGCCGCCACCCAGGTTCAGATGCCGAACCGGCGCCGGGGCACACTGGGCCAGACGAACCGCCAGCTCATACGACTTGCATTGCGCTTCCACCACCGCCGCTGCATTCAGGTTCTGCGAGCCGGCGTAGATGTGAAACCCTTCAAACGCCAGTTGTGCCTGGCCGATGGCCGCCAGCAGCTCGGGCACCACTTCGGCATCCACACCGAAAGGCTTGGGGCCACCGCCCATCTTCATGCCCGAGCTCTTGAGATCGAAGTCCGGGTTCACGCGAACGGCCACGCGGGCCGGCAACCCGAGCTCGCGCGAAGCTGCCTGCAGGATGGGCAGTTCGCGGAAGGACTCCACGTTGAGCAGGATGCCCGCCGCCACGGCGCGATGCAGTTCGGCCTCGGTCTTGCCTGGCCCGGCGAAGCTGATGTGGCGGGCGTCCATGCCCGCATCCAGCGCCACCATCATCTCGCCGGCAGACGCCACGTCCAGGCCATCGACCAGGCCCGCCATGTGCTGCACGACCGCCGGCATCGGATTGGCTTTCATCGCATAGCTGATGCGCAAGGCTGCCGGCAAGGCGGCTCGCAACTCGGCGACGCGGGCCGCCATGGCTGCGCGGTCATAGGCGTAAAAAGGCGTGCTCCCGACGCGGGCAGCCAGTCGCAGCAAGGGCACACCGCCCACCGTCAATTCGGCCAGCGCATCGGCAAAGTAACGCATCGGAGGATGCACGGGCGGCGCAACAGGTGCGGAAGGCTTGGGGGCTTGCTCAGTCATGTCGGGCTCGTCAGTTGCGCCACCAGGGCCTTGCGGTCGATCTTGCCATTGGGGTTGCGAGGCAGGCTGCCCGTGCGCACTTCGATGCGCCGGGGCACCATGTACACAGGCAGACGCTGGCGGCACTCGCGCAGCAAGGCATCCACGCCCACATCCTGCGCACCAGCCGGTGGCGTCACCACGACCACGATGGCCTGACCCAAGGCAGCATCGGGCTCGCCAAAGGCCACGCATTCGCCGACCAGCCCTGTCGAATACAGGCCCTCCTCCACTTCCGTGGGGCTGACCCGGTAACCCGAGGTCTTGATCATCTCGTCATGGCGGCCAATGAAATACAGGTAGCCCTCGGCATCGCGGCGCACCATGTCGCCCGAAAACACGGCCATCTCGGGCACCATCACAGCGCCATGGCGCACGCCTGCCGCCGCGGGCAAAGGCTTGTAACGCTCGGCCGTGCGCTCGGGATCATTCCAGTAGCCCAGGGCCACGAGTGGCCCGCGCTGCACGAGCTCGCCCGGCTCATCTGCCTCACACGGTGTGCCGTCCGGCCTGAGCACGAGCACCTCGGAGTTGGGAATGGCCTTGCCGATGGAATCGGGCCGCAGGTCGACCTGATCGGGCGGCAGGTAGGTGGCACGGAAGGCCTCCGTCAGCCCGTACATCAGGAAAGGTGCGCTGGCAGGAAACAGGCGGCGCAGTTGCGTCAGGGTTTCCAGCGGCATGCGACCACCGGTGTTGGCAAAGTATCGCAAGTGTGTCGCCACGGATTCCGGCCACTTCATCTGGCACAACTGAATCCACAAGGGTGGCACAGCGGTGAGACCGGTCACGCCTTCCTTGGCCATGGCCTTGACCACGTCCTGTGGCAACACATGGTTGAGCAGCACAACGCGTGCGCCCACATGGAAGGCTGTCGTCAGCTGCGAAAAGCCGGCATCAAAGGACAGGGGCAAGGCAGCCAGCAGGACGTCGTCTGCCCGGTTGCCCAGATACTGGGCGACGCTCTTGGCACCCACCAGCATGTTGCGATGCGACAGCACCACGCCCTTGGGCTTGCCCGTGCTGCCGGAGGTGTAGAGGATGGCCACCGGGTCGGCGTCAATCACGCGATGCCCCTGGACAGGCGCGGCGCTCAGGATCTGCTCATAGGCGTGCAGCGCCACACCGGCCGGCACTGCCTGCCCGTCGAGCTTGTCGGTCAGGACCACATGCCGGACATCCGGACATTCGGCCAGCGTCTCCAGCAAGGCCGGCAGACGCTGAGGTGAAGTCACCAGCACACGCACGCCGCAGTCACGCAGGATGTGACCGATCTGCATCGGCCGCAGGATGGGGTTGATCGGCACAAAGACGCCGCCCGCCGCGCTTGTGCCAAAACAGGACACAACCGTCTCGATGCGCTTTTCGAGGAACACGCCAACGCGCTCACCTCTGGCCAGCCCCAGCTTGATCAAGCCCGAAGCCCAAGCGCTCACCTGCGTCTGCAACTCGCCATAGGCGAGGTGCTGCTCGCCGTAAGTCAGGGCGAGAGACGAGGCATGGCGGGCTGCCGCACTCGTCAGCAGGTCGTGAAGCAGATGGGTTTCCGTCATGAAGGGGGCAAACAAGGTCAGGCTCAGGCGTGAATGAAGATTATGACCTCGGCACCCGACCCTCGTTCAGGGGAGCAAGGGTGAAAAACCCCACACACACGGGCCCCGTGGACAGGGGGCTGCCGCGGCACCACGTGGTACGCTGCAAGCCGCCTGCCAGAAGGCCTCATGCCTGACACCAGACTGCCTTGCCTGCGATTGCCGGCCAAGGCCCAAGAGGGTTCCACCTTGTCCACGCACCTCCGCCAAGTTCTTGCCTTGCTTGACGACAACCTCAGCCTCAATGGCCGCAGCGCGTCGTTTGATCGTGATACGCCCCTGCTCGGCGCCTTGCCCGAACTGGACTCCATGGCCGTGGCCACCCTGATCACGGGCATTGAAGAAGCTTTTGGCGTCTCGATTGGCGACGACGAGATCGATGGTTCCGTCTTTGCAACCGTGGGTTCGCTGGCCGATTTCATCGCCCAAAAACTCGGCTGAGCCCATGTCGCCGAGCCGAGAGGTTTTCTTCCTGGGAAAAGGTGCGGGCCGACGCTTCTGCCTGCTCACCCGCCCATCCGGACGGGTACGTGGCACGATCCTCTACATCCCGCCCTTTGCCGAAGAACTGAATCGCTCGCGCCACATGGTGGCGCTTGGCGCACAGGCTTTTGCAAAGCAAGGCTGGACCGTGCTGCAGATGGACCTGCACGGCTGTGGCGACAGTGAAGGCGATTTCGGCGAAGCCAGCTGGTCTGGCTGGCTGGATGATCTTGACCAGGCCTGCGACTGGCTGAGCGCCCAGGGGCCCGGCCCCATGGCGCTGTGGAGCTTGCGTGCCGGCAGCCTGCTCGCATCAAGCTGGATGCAGCGCCGACAGATGAACCTGCCCTTGCTGGCATGGCAGCCCGTGTTCAACGGTCAGCAATATCTGACGCAGTTCCTGCGCATCCGGCTGGGCGCCGACCTGGGGCAAAGCCCTCAATCCCGGAACGTTCTGGCCGAACTGCGCGCGGACTTGAAGAACGACCAGGCAGTCGCGGTGGGCGGCTACTGGCTGTCGCCTGTGCTGGCACAAGAACTGGAAGCCAGCAGCTTCAAGTTGCCCGCTGATCACCGTGCACCCGTCACCGTGCTGGAAGTGACGCACGGCGAGCCACCGGAACTCACGCCGGCGACCAGCAACTGGCTGGAGAAAGCACGGGCTGCCGGGCACGTCTGCCAAGGGCAGGCCTGTCTTGGCAACAAGTTCTGGCAATCCACCGAAGTGGAAATCGCCCTGTCCTTGATCGGGCCGTCCGAAGACGCGTTGAAGGCCTGTGCATCATGAAGCACGAAGAACACGCCTTCCTGTTCGACTGCGCCGGCGCCGCATCGGTTGGCATCGTGAGCCTGCCCGTTGACGCATCTGCGGCTGACACCGGCCTACTGATCGTGGTGGGCGGGCCCCAATACCGCGTGGGCAGCCACAGGCTGTTCGTCAAACTGGCGCGCCATGCTGCTGCCGAAGGCCTTGCCGCCATGCGCTTCGACTACCGTGGCATGGGCGACTCCTGGGCGGCGCAGCAAACTTTCGAATCGGTGGATGCCGATCTGAAAGCGGCGATCGATGCTTTCATGCAGCAAGTGCCTTCGCTCAAGCGCGTGGTGATCTGGGGCTTGTGTGATGGCGCCACGGCGGCCTGCTTCTACGCCCCCAAGGACAAGCGTGTCGGCGGGCTCATCCTGGTCAACCCATGGGTGCACACGCCCGAGGGGGCCGCCGACACCAGGCTGAAGCACTACTTCCTGCGGCGCCTGCTCAGTGGTGAGCTATGGCACAGGATCCTGGTTCAAAGGCGCTTGCCCAAGATCAGCGCCTTCAAGGTACTGTTGCATGCACTGAGCCAGTCCGTGATGGCACGCATCAAACGTCTCTTCGGGCGGCGTGCGCCACAAAGCGAAGCCGCCATGCCCCTGCCAGAGCGCACCGGCCACCAGGTTGTGCGTGCCGGCTTGCGTGTCGCGCTGGCCCTGAGCGAGGACGACAAGATCGCACGCGAGTTCGAGGATCAGGCCATGCCGACGGCGCCTTGGCGTCAGATCGCATCCACGCAATTGATCGAGCTGGCCCACCTGGAGCATGCCGATCACACGGTCACGGCTGCGCCCGCCTGTGACCGCCTGTGCGCGCTCACGGTAACCTGGGTGCGCAGCATGGCAGCCTGATCAGCCTGCTTTGACAGGGGCTGGCCGAGCTTCGCGAAAGGCGCGTGGCGTCACACCCAGCCAGCGCCGAAACGTGCGGCTGAAGTTGGAGGTGTCCTGATAGCCCAGCTTTTCTGCCACGGCCTCCACGCTCATGCCCGTGTGCACGAGCAACCAGCAGGCGAGCTCCTCCCTCACGCCGTCCAGCAAACGCTGGTAGGTCATGCCCTCTTCACGCAAATGGCGGATGAGCGTGCGCACCGACACATGCTCCATCTCGGCCATCTGCTCCAGCGAGGGATAGCTGCCATCACAGCCCAGCAACCGGCGCTGCACACGCGTGGTCACCGTACCCAACTGGATCTGACTGAGCTGGCGTTCGCAGTCACGCAAGGCTGTGCGGTAGGCCTCCGGATCAGGCGCCAGACTGGGGCACGTGAGCAAATCGGGCGGCATCTCGATGCGCAGCATGTCGGCACCGAACTGACTCTGCGGGCAGAAGTCCCGATAGTGCTGCGCCCAGGGCGGCTCCACGAAAGGCCAATGGATGGTGATGCGCCCGAGCAGGTCCTGCCCTGTGATGGTTTCCATCAGGCGCAACAAGCCCGCAGCAATGTGCCCGATCAGGTATTCGCGCACCTCCGGCGCCGTCAGCACCTCGGTCAAGGTGATCGCAAAGCCACCACGCGTGTCGACATCAAAGCGCCCCAGGCGCTGACGCACATCGGCAAAGCGCTGCAGCAGCATCATGACCTCGCCCACATTGCTGGCCGCCATGCCGGCATAGCCCACCGCGCCGTGCGCCGACAACTGCGTGGTCTGGCCAACGGCCAGCCCCAGCCAGGGGCATTGGCTCAACTCGATGGCCCGCAAGATCAGGCGGCGCGCCTGTTCGAAGCTCAGGAACAGGTTGCTGCCATGCAGCTCCGCCCAGTTCAGCCGCGTGCCCTGCAGGATCTCCTCTTCCGAGAAGCCTCGACGCCGCAGTTCCGCACAGATCAGTCGCGCGTAAACCGGGTGCATGGACGGCTTGAGCCAATCTACTGGCGCATGCATGTCAGTCCTTTCGTGCCGGGTGCGCGTGTCACTAAATGACGATATTCTGCCAGCACAAGCGGTGTCGCGTCGAGAACGAAAAACGCACAGTCTCGTCATGGTTCAAGGAACTGAGGAGACACATCAATGAGTACTGTTCTGCCCTTGCATGCGCAAGACCCCGCCAGCTACCGCGACCGCAAGAAGGCCATGTGGCTGCTGTCGGTGATCGCGCCGGCCGCCGTGGTGATCGGCCCTGTGGCCTACCTCAACGGCTACACCCACCCTCTGTGGTTCTTCGCCAGCCTGATCGCGTTCTACATCGGCATCCCGCTGATGGATGCCATCATGGGCGAAGACCTGAGCAACCCGCCCGAAGCCGCCGTGCCCCGTCTGGAGGCCGATGGCTACTACCGCTGGATCAACTATGCCGTGGTGCCGGTGCTGTGGTGCAGCCTGCTGTTCAACGTGGTGTTCCTGGCCACGCACGACCTGCCCTGGTACAGCTGGCTGGCCACCACCATCGTCACCGGCTCCATGCTGGGCTTTGGCCTGAACCTGAGCCACGAACTGGGCCACAAGAAGGACTGGATCGGCCGCAAGATGGGCCTGTTCAACTCGGCGCTGGGTGGTTATGGTCACTTCTCCATCGAGCACAACCGCGGTCACCATCGCCATGTGGCCACGCCAGAAGACCCTGCCTCGTCCAAGATGGGCGAGACGATCTACCGCTTCATGTTCCGTGAACTGCCCGGCGCCTTCTTCCGCGCATGGGATCTGGAAACCGAGCGCCTCGATCGCCTTGGCAAATCGGTCTGGAGCATCGACAACGAGATCGTGCAAGCCGGCCTGATCACCGCCTTGCTGTATGGTGGCCTGACGTTGGCCTTCGGCACGCAGATGATCCCCATCCTGGCTGTCGTGGCCTTCTGGGGTGCCTTCCAGCTGACCTCGGCCAACTACATCGAGCACTATGGCCTGTCGCGTCTGAAGAAGGCCGATGGCCGCTACGAGCACTGCCAGCCGCACCATTCCTGGAACAGCAACCACATCGTGTCCAACCTGGTCGTGTTCCATTTGCAGCGCCACTCGGATCACCACGCCAACCCGACCCGCAGCTACCAGTCCCTGCGCAACTTCCCCGAGCTGCCCACCCTGCCCTCCGGCTACTTCGGCATGTTCCTGGCCGCCTATGTGCCTCCGATCTGGTTTGCCGTGATGGACAAGCGCGTGATTGCCGCCACCGGTGGAGATGTGGACCGCATCAACTTCCTGCCAGCCAAGCGCGCCAAACTGATGCGCCAGTTCGGGCTGAAGGAATCAAGTGCTGGCCAGGCCGCTGCCAAGCAAGCCTGATCACCCGGCATTCACGCCTGACGCCGCGTTGATGGTCAAGCCATCAGCGCGGCGATTTCACGTTGCAGGTTGGCGCGGGCCTTGTCTTCCCACAGCGCCTGCAAGGCTGGGGTGAAATAGACCTGAGGCCGATCCACAAAGGCTTGCAGGACCTTGGCCCGCCCCGCCTTGTAAGCCTGCTCTGGCACCCAGTTGTACTCCTGGGCAACCTGCCCGGCATAGCGGTCATACGCGTCGGGAGACGCAGCCAGAATGCCCAGATCCAGATCGAGGAACACCGCCGTATCCGTGTCGCCATCGGTCCACTCATGGCGATGCGTGGCACGCACCTTGCGCTGCACCGAGTCGATCAGGGCGGGATCGGCACCGACCTGCGCCAGCATGTCGCCAGCCAGCAGGGCACTGCGTTCTTCGTTGTCGTGCTGGTGGGTGTCATACACCGCATCGTGGAACCAGATCGCCAGCATCACGGCCTGCTGATCCCTGATCAGATCCCGATGCGCCAGCTGCCCTTGCAGCAAGGCCTCGACGTGCGCCATACCGTGGTAGGCCCGATGGGGCTCTTCGTAGCGCTGGGTCAATTGCTGGCGAATGGCTTCAAGCATGTCGCCACCATAGCAGGCCTGGCAACAGGTTCAAGCGCGCCTGGGCGCCGCCCCCACCAGGGACAACAAGCCTTGATACGGCAGCAGATTGGTCTTGACCACCTTGTCGATGGGTTCGGCAAAGCCGTCCTGCATCCAGCGTGAGGCCAGCAGCACGTTCAGGCCGATCATGCCGTCGGCCAGCAGATCCAGGTTGATCTCGTCGGCACGCTCTTTGGGCACCAGCAGATGCAGGTGCTGGCGCATCATGGCGGAATAGTCACGCGCGGTTGCCCCGCTCAGGGCGGCGACTTCGTCGTTCACGCCCAGCGAATCCACCAGCATCACGCGGCCACGGCGAGGGTCGTCGCGGATGAACTCCAGGAACACGCGCATGGCGGGCTCCAGCATGCCCAGCGGCGTCTGCTCGGCCTGCTTGATCGACGCGAGCGTCAAATCCATCAGTTGCGCGCGCAATTCGGCGTAGGTGGCCAGGAAAAGCTGCGGCAGGGTCTTGAAGGACTCGTAGAAGTAGCGCTCCGTCAGGTGCGCCGCCACACAGACCTCGCGCACGGTCGTGGCGTGGAAGCCCTTGGTCCCGAACACCTCCAGCGCGCCTTCGATGAGCTTGGCACGCCGCAGGCGCTGGCGCTCTTCGGGCAGGACGCCGCCATAGCGGCGCTTGTTCGGGGGGGAGGAGTCGGAAATTGCTGCGTCCATAGGAATCCCTATATTGACATGGATCATTGTCAAAGATATTCTGACAAGAATCCTTGTCACAAATCAAGGTGTTTTCACTTTGATCGCCACATGAAGCCAAACGAATTCAAACAAGCGGCCACAGCCAGTCAGAACCCTGGCACGGGCATCGAACGCCACCGCATCATCGTTGTCGGGACCGGATTCTCGGGCCTGTGCATGGGCGTGAAACTCCGTGAAAACGGTGAGGACGACTTTGTGTTGCTGGAACGCGCCGGCGACGTGGGCGGCACCTGGCGTGACAACACCTACCCCGGTTGCGCCTGCGACGTGGAGTCGCACCTGTACTCCTTCTCGTTCGAGCCCAACCCGAACTGGTCGCGCATGTACGCGCCCCAGCCCGAGATCTACGCTTACTTGAAGCACGTCGCCACCAAGTACGACCTGCTGCGCCACATCCGCTTCCACGCCAACATCACGTCCTCGCGTTATGACGAGGCCCGCAAGGTGTGGACCGTCCAGGCCGAAGACGGCCGCGTGTTCGAAGCCGATGTGCTGGTCTCCGGCATGGGTGGCCTGAGCAACCCGGCCATCCCCGACCTCAAAGGCCTGGACAGCTTCGAGGGCACCACCTTTCACTCCGCCACCTGGCGCCACGACTACGACCTGACCGGCAAGCGCGTGGCCGTGATCGGCAGCGGTGCCAGCGCCATCCAGTTCGTGCCGGCGATTGCGCCCAAGGTGGATCACCTCACCTATTTCCAGCGCACCCCGCCCTGGGTCGTGCCCAAGATGGACCGTCCCATCCAGCCTGAAGAGAAGGCCGACTTTGCCGCCAACCCCTGGCGCCAGAAGATCGCCCGCACCAAGCTGTACTGGACGCTGGAAGCCCGCTTTCTGGCCTTCAAGTTCAAGCCCGAGTGGATGAACCTGGTGGCCAAGGTCGGCAAACACAAGATCGCCCAGGCCATCAAGGACCCGGCCCTGCGCGCCAAGCTCACGCCCGACTACACCCCCGGCTGCAAGCGCCTGCTGATCTCCAACAACTACTACCCCGCACTGGCACGGACCAATGTGGAGGTTGTGACCGACGGCATTCAGGCCATCACGCCCCGCGGCGTGCGCACCCAGGACGGCCGCGAGCACGAGGTGGACGCCATCATCTTCGGCACCGGCTTCAAGGTGCAGGACCCGATCCCGCCCAAGGCCGTGTTCGGCAAGGGCGGTGCCGACCTGGCTGAGGTGTGGAAGCAAGGTGCCGAGGCCTATATGGGCATGTCCGTGGCGGGCTTCCCCAACTTCTTCATGCTGATGGGGCCCAACACCGGCCTGGGTCACAACTCCATGGTCTTCATGATCGAATCGCAGGCGCACTACATCGTCGAGGCGATCAAGACCATGAAAGAGCGCCGCATCAAGGCGTTGGAAGTCAAGCCACAGGCTCAGCAGCGCTTTGTGGACGACGTGCAGGCCGATCTCAAGAAGACGGTATGGAACTCCGGCTGCAAGAGCTGGTACCTCGACGACAAGGGGCGCAACACAACCCTGTGGCCCGGGTTTACATTTGCCTACCGTTTGAAGACCCGTCGTTTCAATCTCAACACCTACAACACCGAGCGAGCATGAGCATCCAATCCATCATTGCCAACATGGTTCTGCGCCATCAGTTCAAGCGCGCCGGTCGCGGCCCCTTGAACGTGCAGAAGGCGCGCCACATGGTCAACAAGGTGGCCAAACGCAACCCGCCGCCTCCCAAGAGCATCAAGCACACACCGGTGGCTGCTCAGCCAGCCAACTCGCTGTGCTCGGCAGAGTGGTTGAGCGTGGCAAGCCCTAAGCGCACGGTGCTGTACTTCCACGGTGGCGGCTACTTCTTCTGCGGCCTGGAAACGCACCGCCCCACCTGCGCCTACCTGGCCCGCACGGCCGAAGCCCAGGTGCTGTCGGTGGACTACCGCATGGCGCCTGAAAACGTCTTCCCCGCTGCCGTGGACGATGCCGTGGCCTGGTGGAAGGAGCTGCTCAACAAGGGCATCGACCCGAAATCCGTGGTGTTCGGTGGCGACTCCGCCGGCGGTGGCCTGGCCCTGGCCTGCCTGGTGGCCTCGCGCGACCAAGGCCTGCCGCTGCCTGCGGGCGCCGTGCTGTTCTCGCCCTGGAGCGACCTGACCTGCTCGGGCGACACCATGAAGTCCCTCGCCGATGTGGACGTGATGTTCAACCCCGAGTCCCTGCCGGAAGCCGCTGCGCTGTACCTGAATGGCAAGCCCGCCAACACGCCGCTGGCCTCGCCACTGTTCGCCGATCTCAAGGGCCTGCCGCCCTTGATGATCCACGCCAGCAAGCACGAGATCCTGCTGGCCGACTCGACCCGCCTGCACGAACGCGCCCAGCAACAGGGCGTCAAGAGCGAGCTGCACCTCAAGGCCAAGATGCCCCATGTGTGGCCCACGATGGTGATGCTGCCTGAAGCACGCCAGACCCTGAAAGAATGCGGCGCCTTCATCGCCCGCGTCACCCGCTGAGGAGCCCCCACATGAAGTCATTCAAAGACAAAGTCGCCGCGATCACGGGTGCCGCATCCGGCATGGGCCGCACGCTGGCGCTGGAACTGGCTCGCCGCGGCTGCCACCTGGCACTGAGCGACGTCAACGAGACCGAACTGGTCAAGACCGCCGAGATGGCCGGCAAGTTCGGTGTGCGCGTCACCGTGCAAAAGCTGGACGTGGCCAAGCGCGAAGCCGTGTACGACTGGGCCGAGCAAGTGGTGCGTGACCACGGCAAGGTCAACCTGATCTTCAACAACGCCGGCGTGGCGCTGACCACCACGCTGGAGCACGTCAAGATCACCGACTTCGAGTGGATCATGGGCATCAACTTCTGGGGCGTGGTCTACGGCACCCAGGCCTTCCTGCCGCACCTGAAGGCATCCGGTGATGGCCACATCATCAATACCTCCAGCCTGTTCGGCCTGATGGCCGTGCCCACGCAAGGCACCTACAACGCCACCAAGTTCGCCGTGCGCGGCTACACCGAAGCCTTGCGCATGGAGCTGGAAATGGAAGGCGCCCCCGTGAGCGCCACCTGCGTGCACCCAGGCGGCATCGCCACCAACATCGCGATGGCCGGCAAGGTGGATCCGATCATGGAAAAGCTCACTGGCACCACCGAAGAGCAGCAAAAGCGCCGCGCCAACAAGCTGATCAACGTCACCACGGCCGAATCGGCCGCCCTGCAGATCCTGGCTGCGGTCGAGAAAAACGAGCGCCGCGTGCTGGTGGGCAACGACGCCAAGATGCTGGACAAGGTTGTCCGCATTTGTGGCTCCGCCTATCAAGTGCTCGTGATGCGCCAGTTGCGCAAGATGAACAAGCCGCGCCAGGGCGCCAGAAGCGCGGCATGATGCGTGCATGAAGTGGCTGAAACGACTTTGGTGGAGTGCCGTCCTTCTGGGCATCGGTCTGGCGATTTCCGTCTGGGCGACCTGGGAGACTGATCGGCAACTGGGCGATCTCGTGGCGCGTTGGGCGCCCGAGCCGTCCAGCTTTGTCGAACTCGACGGCATGCAGGTGCACATGCGGGACACCGGCCCGCGTGATGACCCCTACCCCATCGTGCTGCTGCACGGCATGTCGTCCAGCCTGCACACCTACGAAGACTGGCAAGCCGCCCTGCAAGGCAAGCACCGCGTCATCAGCGTCGACCTGCCCGGCTTTGGCCTGACCGGCCCCAGCCCTCAGGGCGACTACCGCATCGACACCTACACCCGCTTCGTGCTGCGCCTGCTCGACACCCTGAGTCTGCGCCGCGTGATCCTGGTGGGCAATGCGCTGGGTGGCGAAGTGGCCTGGCAGACAGCCGTGCTGGCGCCCGAGCGCGTGCGCAAACTGGTGCTGATCGATTCGGATGGTTATCAGCCCTCGGTGCTGTCCATGCCGATTGCCTTCCAGATTGCCAGCATGCGGGGCCTGCGCTGGGTGGCCGAGCGTATACTGCCGCGTTCGCTGGTCGAATCCAGCGTGCGCAGTGTGTTCGGTGATCCGGCCAAGGCCACCAAGGAAAAGGTGGACCGCTACTTCGAACTCAACCTGCGCGTGGGCAACCGCCGTGCTCTGTTCCAGCGCATGGACCAGGCGCAATTCGGCAGCAACTCCGCACTGATCCACCGCGTGCAACAGCCCACGCTGGTCATGTGGGGCGAAAAGGACGAAATGATCTCGCCGGATCAGGGCAATCTGTTTTGCCGCGATATCCCACGTTGCAAGCTTGTGACCTTCCCGGGTCTGGGCCACCTGCCCCAGGAAGAAAACCCCCAGGCCACGCTGAAGGTGTTGGAGGAATTTCTGGCCGCCACCCACTGACGGCCAGTTTCATCACGCTGTGGTCAGCCGCCACGCAGCCTGGCGCATCACCGACGCCACGACCTTGTCAAGCAGGTGATCCAGTTCGGGCTTTTTGAGCACGACCTCACCCGACGACGCGTCCAGTTGCTGGTCAGCCAGCGGCAAACCCATCTGTTCCGGCACCACCACCATCGCGAAGTTGGTGCTGAGGTAGGTGCGCACGATGGGCAAGGCACGGATGCCGCCCAGCGCGCCCGGGGAGGCGGCCAGCAAGCCGACCGGTTTGCCGGCGGTCGCGCCTGTGCCGGAAGGCAGATCACCCTGCGCCTGCACGGTCGACAGCCAGTCAAAACTGTTGATCAGCAAAGGCGTGGGCAAGGCGTTGTACTCGGGGCAGGCGATCAACAGGCCGTCGTGGCTGGCAAACAGTTCACGCAGCTTGAGCGCACCAGCAGGCCTGCCATGGGCCGCTGCCCAATCGTCGTCGTAGATCGGCATGGCCAGCTCACGCAGATCCACGTGCGTGACCTGCGCACCGGCCGCTTCTGCCTTGCGCGCGGCCAGATCGACCAACTGGCGATTGAGCGAACCTTGACGGGCGCTGCCGGAAATGGCCAGCAACCGGACGGGACGAGGGGTAATGCTTGCGGTCATGGGGGCTCTTTCTGTCGAAGCGTGACATCTTGCCGTAAACGCCAGTAGCCCTCGCCACGTCCCGGCTGATGAAATACCCCCAGATGCGCGGCCCCCAAAATATGTATACAAATGTAATATGGGCGTTTGCACCAACCCTCTGCCGACCTGCGCCCACACACGCAGGCCGAGCAAACAAGGGAACAAGGACACCCATGCAGATCAACGTGACACTGGAGATGCTGCCTGCCCGCAGCGTGCTGGAGGCACGCTGGCGAGAACTGGAAGCCCGTTCAAACGCGTCGTTCTACACAAGCTGGTCCTGGATCGGATGCTGGCTGCACGTCCTGCCGTCCGACTTGTCACCTCAGTTGCTGGTGGCACGCCATGCCGGTCGGATCGTGGGCATGGGCATCGTCGTCAGGGGCAAGGCCAAACTGCTGCAGGTCATCCCCGTCCCCTGCTGGTACTTGCACGCCACGGGCCAAGAATCCATCGACGAGTTGACGATCGAATACAACGGCTTTCTGGTCGAACGAGGTCACGAAATCGACGTCAAGACCACCATGGTCGACCACCTGCTGCATCAGACCGAGGTGGGGCGAGTGGAAATCAAGCTCGCATCCAGACAACTGGACTTGCTGGCACGCCGCGTCTCGCACAAACAGACGCAGCCCCAGAAGGCCGCCCGCAACGTGATCGTGCGTTCAACCGGGTTCACTTCCTACATGGTCAATCTGGCGCATGT
Organism: Aquabacterium sp.; assembly: GCF_036279675.1. GTDB lineage: Bacteria > Pseudomonadota > Gammaproteobacteria > Burkholderiales > Burkholderiaceae_C > Aquabacterium. Next base: position 25,377 of record NZ_DASUIS010000001.1, read on the forward strand.
GCGGGCCAGCGCGAACGGCTATCTCCCGCTGTTGAGCAGCAACACGCGCAGCCAGATACGGCGCAGCATCGCCGCCTACAAGGCGCTCGGTGAACTGACGGTGGAAGAGGCCCGCACGCCGCAGCAGGCGCAGGCCTTCATGGCCGAGTTGCGCAAACTGCATGGACAGACCTGGCTGGGCCGCGGCGAACGGTCCGGCTTTTCCTTTTCACCGACGGCGCTGCAGTTTCACGATCAATTGATCGAACATGGCTTTGAACGCGGAGAAATCCAGTTGTTGCGTGTCTCGGCTGGCGGCCAGGACGTGGGCTATCTGTACAACCTGATTCACCAGGGGCATGTGGTCTATTACCAGTCCGGACTGCGTTACGGCGTGCTGGACAAACACGACCGCCCAGGCCTGGTCTGTCACAGCCTGGCCATCGAACACAATGCCCGGGCCGGCCACCACTGCTATGACTTCGCAGCCGGCAACTACCGCTACAAGGATTCACTGTCAACGCACAGGGAGCCCCAGAGCACCCATGTGTTCCAGCGCGATGGCGTCCTGCCCAGGCTGGACCGGGATCTGCGCATACTCAAGGCGCAATGGCGCCAATGGCGCGAACACCTGAAACTCTGGCGCAAGCGCGCCGCGCAGACCGTCACGCCCACCCTGCTGGCGCTCACGCCCATCGGGTTGGACATCGACTGCATCAGCCTGCTTCAGGTATTGCCGCCGTGACCCCACGGCCATGCACTCAAGCTGAGAACTTCGCCGCCACGTCGGCCACACGCGCCCCGAACAGGCGGGCGGTTTCCAGATCGCCCGGCAGCATCTCGTCCACGCTGGCATCTGACGGGGTGGACGCCATGGCGCCGCTGAACGAGGCCACGTAGTTCACGTCATTGCGCGTGGCGGCCTTGCTGTTGCTGGGCATCAGGCCGGTCCCGACCCAGATCATGCTGTGCTGCATGGCCAGTGTGAACAGGTAATGCAGGGTGGAGAGCTTGTCGCCGTTCATCGAAGCCGAGTTGGTGAAACCGGCCGCGATCTTGTTCTTCCAGGTCTGGTGGTACCAGGGCTTGGACGACGCATCGATGAACTTCTTGAACTGCCAGGGCACGCTGCCCATGTAGGTGGGCGCGCCCATGATGATGGCATCGGCTGCTGCCAGTTGGTCCCAGCCACCTTCGGGCAGATTGCCTTCGCCATCCACGGCCAGCAGCTGGCCGCCGGCGCCTTGTGCCACGGCTTCGGCCATGCGCCTGGTGTGGCCATAGCCGCTGAAATACACGATCACGATCTTCTTGCTCATGGCAGAACCTCTCAGGTCAAAGAAATGGGTCAACGAAAAAAGTCACACACCCCATGGGGCAACACGGCATAAAACCGCTACCCTTGGCGGATGTTCAGTTACAGACACGGCTTCCACGCGGGCAACCATGCCGATGTGCTCAAGCACATGGTTTTGGTGCAATTGCTTGAGCACATGCTCAAGAAAGACAAACCTTTCTGGGTGGTGGACACCCATGCCGGCGGCGGTCTGTATGACCTGGCCAGCAACTACGCGGTCAAGAGCGGCGAGGCCGAAGACGGCATCACCTCGCTGTGGGAACACCGCAAGGACAAGGCGGCACCACAGGCCATCAAGGACCTGATCGCCCAGATCGCCTTGTGCAACGACGGTGACGCCCTGCGCTGGTACCCCGGCTCGCCCCAGATCGCCGCGCAAATGCTGCGCGAGGGCGATCACCTGCGCCTGTTCGAACTGCATCCCACCGAAATCAAGCTGCTGGAGGGGCACTTTGCCTCTGTCAAGCGCGGCGTCAGCATCCAGTGCGCGGACGGCTTCACCAGCCTGCGCGGCTGCCTGCCGCCTCCGCCTCGCCGTGGGCTGGTCCACATCGACCCGCCTTACGAGTTGAAGGAAGACTACCGTCGCGTCCTGCAGACCGTGAAGGAAGCGCTCACCAAGTTCCCGACCGGCACCTACGCGATCTGGTATCCGGAAGTGGCCCGTCGCGAATCGCAGCAGTTGCCCGGCCAGCTCAAGCGCCTGGCGGCCGAGCTGCCCAAGGTGGACTGGCTGCACGCCACGCTGCGCGTAAAGGCCGCTGAACCAGGCGGCAAGGGCCTGTTCGGCTCCGGCATGTTCATCATCAACCCGCCCTGGACGCTGTACGACCAGTTGGCCGACGCGCTGCCCTGGCTGGTCGAAACCATTGGCCAGGACGAGCACGCCGCCTACACGCTGGAAGCGCAGCAAAGCTGACAGCAGACCGAGCAGCATGGTGCGATGAGCCTCAGGCTGCCAGGTCGAAGAACAGCACCTCGGCCTGCTGGCCCTGCGCGATCGTCAGGCTGGATTCACCTTCCAGCTTGAGTGCATCACCGGCGCTCAGCGCCTGGCCGTTGACCACCACCTGACCGCGCGCCACGTGCACATAGCCCTTGCGCGCCGGGTTCAGCGCCAGCTCAGCCGTCTCGGCACCATCGAACAACCCCACCGACAAGCTGGCATCCGCGTGGATGGTGACCGAGCCTTCGCGGCCATCCGGGGAAGCCACCAGACGCAGGCGTCCGCGCTTGTCTTCGGCGCTGAAATTCTTCTGCTCGTAGCCGGGACGCAAACCACGCTCATTGGGCTCGATCCAGATCTGCAGCAGATGGGTCTGCTTGTACAGATCGTGGTTGAACTCGCTGTGCAGGATGCCCTTGCCGGCGCTCATGCGTTGCACATCACCCGGCAGGATGCTGGCGCCATTGCCCAGGCTGTCCTTGTGGGCGAGATCGCCTTCCAGCACATAGGTCACGATCTCCATGTCGCGGTGGCCATGCATGCCGAAACCGCGCCCCGGGGCGATCACATCGTCATTGATCACCCGCAGCGGGCCAAAACCCATGTGAGCCGGGTCGTGGTACTCGGCAAAGGAGAAGCTGTGGAAGCTTTGCAGCCAGCCATGGTCGGCATAACCTCGTTCATCGGATCGGCGCAGTGTGAGCATGTTGGGGCTCCTTTCCTCTTTCGTTGCTGGGGCGTTGACACAAGCGTTCAGCTGTCTCGCCATGGGTTTCACTGTAGGTCGCCCACCCCGGCTCGCCGCTGCGGCACACTGATGGCATCATTCAAGGAATTTGAACAGTCGCCGGACTTTCGGCCCACGCCCCATGACGGACCGCGCCCACGCTCTCTCGCCCGAAGCCCTGGAAATGGTGGTGGCCATCGCGCGCACCGGCAGCTTTGCCGCCGCGGCCCGCGAGCTGGGCAAGGTGCCTTCTGCCCTGACGTATTCGGTGCGACAGCTGGAGGACGCGCTGGACGTGCTGCTGTTCGACCGCCGCAGCCGCCAGGCGAAGATGACGGCGGCCGGCGAAGAACTGCTGCGCGAAGGCCTGTTGCTGCTTCAGCAGATGAATGCCGTGGCCAACCGCGTGCAACGCGTGGCCTCCGGCTGGGAGGCCGAGCTCACCGTGGCCGTGGACAAGGCCATTGCGCCGCACGCCGTGTTCGACCTGATGGAGGCGTTTTACGCGCTCAAGCCGCCCACACGCCTGCGCATGCGCAGCGAGGTCATGACCGGCACCTGGGAGGCATTGGCCTCCGGCCAGGCGGATCTGGCCATTGGCGTGGCCGCAGATCGTGTGTCCAGCCAGGACATCCGCTTCGAGGCCATCGGCGAGCACCACTTCGTGTTGACCGTGGCCCCGCATCACGCGCTGGCGCAGGCGCCCGAACCATTGTCTTCCGCGATCCTGGCCCAGCACCGCATCATCGCTGTGGCAGACACAGCGCGCGACCTGGCGCCCATGACGGTCGGCATCCTGCCCGGCCAGGATGTCCTCACCCTGCCCTCCATGGCCGCCAAGCTGGAGGCGCAGTTGCGCGGCCTGGGTTGTGGCTTCCTGCCCGAGCCCATGGTGCGCCCCCACATCGCGGCAGGCCGCCTGGTCCGCAAGGAGGTGGACACACCGCCACGTGTGGTGCGCACCCATTACGCCTGGCGGCAAAGCGGCGCCCAACCCGGCATGGCACTGACCTGGTGGCTGCACCAACTCGCCAGCCCCACCACGCGCTGCGCGCTGCTGGATCTGCATGAGGGCCTGATTCTGTGAGCGGCTACGTCGGTCGTTTTGCCCCCTCTCCCACCGGGCCCTTGCACGCGGGCTCGCTGGTGGCGGCGCTGGCCAGCTGGCTGGACGCGCGGGCCCACGGTGGCCGGTGGCTGGTTCGCATCGAAGACGTGGATCTGCCCCGCTGCATCGCAGGTGCCGATCAGATCATCCTGACGCAACTGGCCCGCTGCGGGCTGATCCCGGATGAGACGCCGCTCTATCAAAGCCAGCGTGGCGAGGTCTACCAACAGGCCCTGGATCAACTGATCGCGGCCCACCATGCCTACCCTTGCGGCTGTACCCGGGCCGACATCGCCCAGGCCAATGCCGCGCTGGGGCTGAGCAAACCCCGACATGGTGACCTGGTCTACCCCGGCACATGCCGACCTGCCAACGGCGGGCTCAAGGGCAAACCGGCACGAGCCTGGCGGCTGCAAGTGCCTGATGCCCCGGATGACCTGCTCACCTGGCAGGACCGTGCGCAAGGCCCTCAGCAGCAGCATCTGGCCAGCGCCGTGGGTGACTTCGTGATCAAGCGGGCCGACGGCCTGTGGGCCTATCAACTGGCCGTGGTGGTGGACGATGCCGCACAGGGCGTGACCGATATCGTGCGCGGCGAGGACCTGTGCGACAACACGCCACGGCAGATCCTGCTGCAGCGCTGCCTGGGGCTGCCCACACCGCGTTACCTGCACACCCCCCTGGTGCTGGGTGACAACGGCGAGAAGCTGTCCAAGCAGAACGGCGCCAAGGCGCTGGATCTGAGCCTGCCTCTGGCGGCTTTGCAGGCTGCGGGGGCTGCGCTGGGGCTGGCGCCACAGGCCTTGCTGTTGCCCGACTGGCTGGCCCAAGCCGTTGCGCAATGGCGAGATCGGTGGCTCGCCGTGCGCCCGCCCCCGGTGCAAAATGCGTGAAAGATTGCCCACGAGTCGCCGCCCCGATGGCCCGGCACCTTGACACCGGCAACGATCGCCCTCATTGATCATTCAAAGAACCACAGTGACCTCAACCGTTTCGACAGGTGCATCCATGAACGCAGTCCGCATTGGCACACTGGCCCTGGTGGTCCTGCTGTCGGCGTGCGCGTCCAAGAGCGTCTCCAAGACGCAATCGCGCATGACGACGGCCGCCACCACACCCTTGAACGACCTCAACCTCGTCCGGGACGAAATCCCCGAGGTGCTGCAAAACGCCGTCAAGGCGCCCTACCTCAAGCCCGCCGACGCCACCTGCCCTGTCGTGGTCACGGAAGTCCATCAGCTTGATGAAGTGCTGGGGGCCGACCTGGATGCGCCAGAGTCCGACGAGCCCTCGCTGCTGGACCGCGGCACCGATGCAGCAGAAAACACGGCAGTCGGCGCCATCCAGCGCACCGCCGAGGGCCTGGTGCCGTTCAGAAGCTGGGTGCGCAAACTCAGCGGCGCCGAGCGTCATTCCAGAAAGATGGCCGCAGCCATCTCGGCAGGCGCCATTCGCCGCGCGTTCCTCAAGGGCGTCGCGGCTTCGCAAGGTTGCGTGATCAAACCACCAGCACCAGTGCAACTGGCTGCCGCATCTGCACCAGCTTCCAGCGCGGCGCCGGAAAAGGTCAGCGCATGCAGTGACACAACCGCCACCAGCTGCACCAGGCCACCGGCCCCTTGAGCCTCAAGCGGGGCGGTCCACCACCACGAAGTGCTTGCGCACCGGGCTGATCACTTCGAACGCACCTTCAAAACCGCCGGGGATCACCGCCCCCTGGCCGGCCAGCACGTCCACCGCATGCCCGGCCTGGTCGTGCAGGCGCACGTGCCCCTCCAGCACGAAGAAATACTCTTCCTTGCCAAGGGGAAAGGCGATGCGCCAGCGCCCCACCTCGCAGGCCCAGATGCCGCTCGACATCAAGCCATCCGCTGATTCGTACAGCGTCCAGGTTTCCCGGCGCGGGTTGCCCTGCTCCAGGCGATCTGGCCTGGGGTGATCGATGCTGCCTGGCGCCTCGGGTTGATCAAAGCGCGTGATCGCGGGCCGACTCGACATGGTCATCCCCGCTCACTTGACCAGGAAGTGCTCGCGGTAATAGGCGAGCTCGTCGATGGACTCATGGATGTCCGCCAGTGCCGTGTGCTTCTGGGCTTTCTTGAAGCCCTCTGCCAGGCCAGGCTTCCAGCGTTTGGCCAGTTCCTTGAGTGTGCTCACATCCAGATTGCGGTAGTGGAAATAAGCCTCCAGCGTGGGCATGTAGCGCGCCAGGAAGCGGCGATCCTGGCAGATCGAATTGCCACACATGGGCGACTTGTTGTTGCCGATGTAGGGCTTGAGAAAGGCGATGACCGCCTTGGCCGCCTGATCCTCATCGACGGTCGAGGCCTTGACGCGATCGATCAAGCCGCTCTTGCCGTGTGTGCCCTTGTTCCAGGCGTCCATGCCGTTGAGCATCTCGTCGGACTGGTGGATGGCGAACACGGGGCCCTCCACCCGGATCGCGAGATTCGGGTCGGTCACGACCACGGCGATCTCGATGATGCGATCGCTGTCGGGCTTCAGGCCCGTCATTTCCAGATCGATCCAGATCAGGTTCTGGTCGCTTTTGCTCAGCACGGCAGGGGCGCTGTCGGCGGCGGGAGTCGGCGCGTCGCTCATCAATCAATGTCCTTGGGGTCGGCGCCCCGTTCTTGTCATGCGAAAACCACGGGCCTGCCGGAAGCGGCACCACGCGGCAAGAGAGAAAAAACTTTGTTTTTGCCAGCCCATGCCACGGCGCCCGAGCAGGCAATTGTGCGGCAAACGTACACTGACGCCCATGCAACCCAGTGATCTGACCCTGCTTTTCGTGGTCTTCGTGACCGCCTCCCTGCTGACCAAACTCTGGCTGGACACCCGCCAGGCCCGCTTTGTCGCTCGGCACAGAGCCGCCGTACCAGAGGCCTTCAGCAAGGACGTGACCCTGCACAGCCACCGGCGGGCAGCGGATTACACCCTGGACAAACTGCGCTTTGGCTTGCTGAACACGGCCATCAGCACGGCCGTTTTGGTGGGCTGGACACTGCTCGGTGGCCTCGACATCCTGAACCATGCCGTGCGTGACGCGGTGTTCCCACGCTGGGGCGGGCTGGCCTACCAACTCGCCCTGCTGGGCGCCTTCACGGCCATTGGTGCCGTCATCGAATGGCCACTGGAAGCCTGGAACACCTTCCGCATCGAACAGCGCCACGGTTTCAACCGCATGACCTGGCGCATGTGGGTTGGCGACCAGGTCAAGCAGGTGCTGATCGGCCTGGTCATCGGCACGCCGATTGCCGCGCTGATCCTGTGGCTGATGGGCGCAGCAGGTCAGGCCTGGTGGCTGTGGGCCTGGGGCGCCTGGGTGGGCTTCAGTCTGTTGCTCATGGTGATCTTCCCGATCTTCATCGCGCCCCTGTTCAACAAGTTCTCGCCCCTGCAGGACGACGATCTGGCCAGACGCGTGACCGACCTGATGACACGTTGCGGCTTCAAGGCCAAAGGCTTCTTCGTGATGGATGGCAGCCGCCGCTCGGCCCATGCCAATGCCTACTTCACCGGGCTGGGTTCATCCAAGCGCGTGGTGTTCTTCGACACCTTGCTCAACAAGCTGTCACATGGCGAGGTGGAGGCCGTGCTGGCGCACGAACTGGGCCACTTCAAGCACAAGCACGTGCTCAAGCGCATGATCATGATGTTCGTGATGAGCCTGGCCGGCTTTGCCCTGCTGGGCTGGCTGTCGCGCCAACTCGGCTTCTACCTGGGCCTGGGCGTGTCTCCCAACCTGGGCGCGCCCAATGATGCGCTGGCCTTGCTGCTGTTCATGCTGGCCTTGCCGGCCTTCATGTTCTTCGTGTCGCCCGTGTTCGCCTATTTCTCGCGCCGCGACGAATACCAGGCCGACGCCTACGCCTGCCAGCAATCCAGTGGCAAGGACCTGGCCATGGCCCTGATCAAGCTGTACAAGGACAATTCGTCCACCCTGACACCTGACCCCATGTACGTGCGCTTCTACTATTCGCATCCGCCCGCCTCCGAACGACTGGCCGCGATGGCCGCGAACTGATCGGACACCCCATGCCTGCACACCCAGCCTTGCCTTTGCATGAACAACACAGCAGCCACCAGAAGGGCCCGGCACTGAGCCCCGATGAGCAGCAGTTGTTGCTCAGCCAGCTGCGGGGCTGGCAAGTGGACGCCAACGTGCCTGGCGGTGTCCTGAGCAAAACTTTCAAGCTGGCCGACTTCCACCGCACCATGGCCTTTGTCAATGCCGTGGCCTGGATCGCCCATGAACAAGACCATCACCCCGATCTGGCTGTGAGCTACAACACCTGCACCATCCGCTGGTCCACGCATTCCGTGGGCGGCCTGTCCATCAACGACTTCATCTGCGCCGCCCGCGTGGATGCCCTGTCGGCATGAAGCGCCACGGCAAGGGTGCACCGCAAGGACGCCACGGGCGCCCCGGCAAGACGGCCGACACCAGCGGGTGCAGCAAAGGCCTGGTGGTGGCCACACACGGCCGGCACGTCGTGGTGGAAGATGAAGAGGGCGAGCGCCTGATCTGCCATCCGCGCGGCAAGAAGAGCGAAGCCGTGGTGGGTGACCGCGTGCTGTGGCAACACACGCTGGATGGCGGCGACGAAGGCGTGATCGTGGCCGTTGAAGAGCGCAAGAGCCTGCTCTACCGCCAGGACGAATGGCGCAGCAAGTCGTTCGCGGCCAACCTCGATCAATTGCTGATGTGGATCGCCGTGGAGCCCGTGTTCAGCGAGTCTCAGCTCACACGGGCCCTGATTGCCGCCGAATCTGCCGGCATCCCCGCCACCATCGTGCTCAACAAGATCGACCTGCCCGGTGCGCCTGCGGCCAAGGAGCGCCTCGCGCCCTACCGCGCCATGGGCTATCGGGTGGTGGAACTCTCGCTGAAGCAGGAAACCGAAGCCGCTCGTGCTCAGGTCGGGCCCTTGCTGGATGGCAAGGCCACCTTGGTGCTGGGCCCCTCGGGCGCTGGCAAGAGCACCCTCATCAACACCCTGCTGCCCAACGCGCGCGCCGAAACGCAAGAGATTTCGCAGGCGCTCAACTCGGGCAAACACACCACCACGTCCAGCCTCTGGTACTGGCTGGACGACACGCGCACCACGGCCGTGATCGACTCACCGGGCTTTCAGGAGTTCGGCATGCACCACATCCCGCCCACCGAACTGGCGCGCTGGATGCCTGACATCGCCAAGCACATGAACGACTGCCGCTTCCACAACTGCACGCATCGCCAGGAACCCGGCTGCGCCGTGCAGGCTGCAGTGGAACGGGGTGAAGTCAGCCCCATCCGTTTGAGCCTGTACACGGCCTTGTACGAAGAGCTGAGCCAGCCGCGCTGGTAAGCACCGCCCCGCTCGGCACCTTTGCCCGGATCAACCGCCCTTTACTGAACAACATGAGCGACCACCTCTCGACCCTGCCGGCCACACTGGATGACTTCAAGCTCGGCTACCTGAGCCTGCACGATCTGGCGCGCACCTGGCGCGATGCTGCCCAGTCGCATGAACCGGCGCTGCCGCAACGCTATGTGGACGTGCTGGAGCGCGTGCTCAACCAACTGGAGAGTGCCGCACTGTTCACGGAAGAAAGCTGCTCGTTCAGCCAGGCCGACATGGTGGCCGCGCTGGGAGACTGGCTGGCCAAGGCCCGCGCGCTTTGAACAGCCGCGGGCGGGCCGCCATGCGCTTTCAGGCCACCTTGTCCTGAAGGTCTCGCGTGTGTGCCCCAACGGGTCCGAAGGCCGAAGCGAGGTCATGCACCACATCGGCGGCCCACACGATCGAGCGAATCCGACCGACCTCGTCACCCGCATACAAAGCCGTGCTGTCACGCATGTGGGGCGGCATGGACGCCTCCATCGCCGCGGCTGAAAACAGGGGCAGATAGGGCCGCTGCCAGTGCACCAGGTCCGACTTCATGGGCGTGAAGCGCCGCGTCAGCCCGGTCAATTTGTAGAGCAGGCTGATCCAGACCGGCGCCTTGCCTTGAGAGTCACACCAGCGCCTCGTGGCGGCGTTGTCCAGCACACGGTGGGGCGCATCCCAGTTCATGCCAAACAGATTGGTGAGCACCGTGTGTTCGGCCTTGACCAGCGCCTTCTTGTACAGATCATGCGCCTGGCTTTCGTGCGTGGCCACAAAGCGTGTGCCGGTTGAAACGCCTGCGGCACCCAGATGGCGAGCAGCGAGCGCGTCGTCAGCGGTGTAGATGCCGCCTGCGGCCAACACGGGCACGGGCCCCGCCAGATCGACAATGGGCGCCAGAATCGACTTGAGCAGGCTGCTACCTCGCACATGCCCGCCTGCTTCCCGGCCCTGCACGATCAGGGCGTCCACGTCATCCTGCAGCGCCATGCGCGCCTCTTCCACGCTGCCCACCTGCTGGAAGGTGTAGATGCCCGCCTGCTTGAGCCGCCGGATCAAGGCCGGATCGCGCCCCCAGAACAGCGTCGCCATGGCCACTTGGTGAGAGATGAGCAAATCCACATGCCGAGGGCGAGTAAAAGGCAGCAGCAGATTGGCATTGAATGGCCGACCTTCACACAAGCGACGTGTCAGGGCCAGTGCCACACCCCAATCGGAGGCGTCCATGATGCCCAGGGTGCCAATGCCACCTGCACGGCTGACCGCGGCCGCCAGTTTGGGCCCCGCAATGCCCGGCATGCCCGCCTGCATGACGGGGTAAAGAACGCCTACACGTCGCAATGCAGCCAGTTTGTCCGCCATAGGGCCTCCGAGCTCCTCAGCTCAGGTTTACCCGCCACCGACATGGGTGGCCGGGATGTCATCCGAAGCCCCCGTATTTGAACCGAGAATGGCTTGATAACCAAACCGATTTTTTCAGGAACCCAGATGTCCGCAACTCCCAATCGTCGACAGATCCTCCAGGGTGCAGCTTCAGCCGCACTGGCCTCCAGCATGGTCGGTGGCATGGGCTCAAAGGCCCATGCAGCGGAAGTGGAATTCGACGTGGTGGTGATTGGTTCAGGCGCGGCCGGCATGACGGCGGCACTGGCTGCAGCCAAACGAGGCCTGCGTGCCGTCGTGATCGAGAAGGCGCCCAAGTTCGGAGGCTCCACGGCCCGCTCGGGCGCCGGTATCTGGATCCGCAACAACGAGGTCCTGCAAAAGGCAGGGGTCCCCGACACGCCGGAAAAAGCCGCCACCTACCTGGATGCCGTGGTCGGGCCCATCGTGCCCGCAGACCGCAAGGCGGCCTACCTGCACTACGGCCCCGAGATGATCTCCTTCATCCTGCGCAACACGCCGATGCGCTTCCGCTGGATGGAAGGCTACTCCGACTACTACCCCGAACTGCCCGGAGGCATGCCCAATGGCGCCTCCATCGAGCCCGATCAGTTCAATGGCAAGTTGCTGGGCAAGGAGCTGGCCAACCTGAACCCGCCCTACCTGGCCACGCCGCCCGGCGTGGTGATCTTCGGTGGCGAGTACAAGTGGCTCAACCTGGCGGCCGTGTCGGCCAAGGGTGCGGCCGTCGCCGCCAACTGCGTGGCGCGTTACCTTGAAGCCATCCTCAAGGGTGAAACACCACTGACCATGGGCCAGGCCCTGGCTGCAGGTCTGCGCGCCGGCCTCCTCAACGCCAACGTGCCCGTGTGGCTCAACGCCCCCCTGATCGACCTGCAGCAGGACGGCAGTGGCCGCGTCACGGGCGCGCTGGTCAACAAGGAAGGCACGCCCACGCTGGTGAAGGCCCGACTGGGTGTGGTCATGGCCACAGGCGGCTTCGAGCACAACCTGGAAATGCGCCTGGCTTACCAGCAGCACCCCATCACGACCGACTGGACGGTGGGCACCAAGACCAACACCGGTGACGGCCACCTCGCAGGCCAGCGTGCCGGCGGCGCCTTCGACCTGATGGACGACGCATGGTGGGGCCCCATCATCCCGTTGCCCGAGGGCCCTTACTTCGTGCTCGCCGAACGCACCCTGCCAGGCAGCATCATGGTCAACGGTCAAGGCAAACGCTTCCTCAACGAAGCCGCCCCGTATACCGACTTCGTGCACAGCATGTACCAGCAGGTCACCGAGGGCAAGGACATCACCACCTGGATGGTGGTCGACCAGCGCTACCGCAACCGCTATCTGTTCAAGGAGACCCTGCCCTTCCTGCCGCTGCCCAAGGCGTGGTTCGATGCGGGCGTGGTCGTCAAGGACCTCACGCTGGAAGGCCTGGCCACCAAGATGGGCGTGCCACCAGCCGCCCTGCGCAATACCGTGCAGCGCTTCAACGGCTTTGCCGATGCCGGCAAGGACCTGGACTTCCACCGTGGCGACAGCGTGTACGACCACTACTACACCGACCCTGCCGTGCGCCCCAGCTCCAGCCTGGCCGCGCTGCGCTACGCCCCGTTCTACGCCTTCAAGATCAAGCCCGGTGATCTGGGCACCAAGGGTGGCCTGCGCACCGATGCCCGCGCCCGCGTGCTGCGCACCGATGGCAGCGTGATCAAGGGCCTGTACGCCGCCGGCAACGTGAGCGCCTCGGTGATGGGCCACAGCTATGCGGGTGCGGGCTCCACCATCGGCCCGGCCATGACCTTCGGCTACATCGCCGCCAACGATCTGGCCAATAACCAGGCTTGAGAACCCAGGCTTGACACACCAGGCCTGATCAGACGCCCCGCAGGGTCAACCGGAAGCTGCCACGCTCAGCCAGGCGGCTTCCGCCAACCGCTCGCGCTGCTGTGCCGGCGTGGCCTTGACCCGCCCGGACAACCACGCACGGCTGTAGTTTTCAGCCGCACCGATGATCAGGGAAGGCAACAGCTCCATGGGCCAATCCTTGATGCGACCGGTACGCCCCGGCTCGCCAAACCAGCTCATCACCAGCCTGGCACGCTGCCGATTGCGTTGCTGCAACTCGGCCCCATGCGGCCCTTTGGACACCGCCGAGCGCGCCTGGAACATGAAGCGCGCCAGCTCGGGCTGCGCGCTGATCCAGTCCACATAGCTGTAGACCAGCGCCGCCACGCCTTCTTGCATCGTCTGCGCCTTGGCCAATTCCGCGTCAATCAAATCGCCCTGATCCTGGAGGGCGCAGAAAAACAGCGCCGCCACCAGGCCCTCCTTGCTGCCGAAGTGGTGATACAGGTTGCCCACGCTGGCCTCACAACGCGCCAGGATCATCTCGATGGTCGTGGGCTCGATGCCGTGCTCGTTGAAGCAAGCCAGCGCCCCTGCGAGCATGCGCCGCTTGAGCTGGGCCCTGGCACCCGGGTAGGCGCGCTCCAGCACGGCCTTGGCGCCTGCGCTGGCCGATGCGGAACTGGCTTTGATTGATGCGGACTGGCTGGATGCGTCCATGGTGGCTTTCATGAACCTGTATTTGACACCGAATATTATTCCAGAATACTATTCTGTTTGTCATCAACAAGTCCGCGACAGGACACCGAGGAGCCCCCATGAGCCAAGTTCTCAACATGTTCAACAGCGTTGGCGCCGAGCAGTT
>NZ_DASUIS010000002.1:0-2659 GCF_036279675.1 Aquabacterium sp.
GGCACGTACCAGCCGGCGACCAATGGGCATGCGCACGATCACGGAATCGTGGCCGGCGTAGACGGGTGGGCGAACGTCATTCATCTTGCGTCTCCTTCCAGTGAGCAAGACGCTCACGGTTCGATGGAAGGGCCCAGTGTCTGGCTTGCGCCATGGCAAGCGGGTAAGGAGATGCTTCTCAGCCTTCAAATGGTTGCAGGCGCCATGCGCGTACCCAGGCCGGCCGCCTGTAATCAGGGCAAGACTTGCGTGTTGTTGCAAGCGTAAAGATGGCGTCTTCGGCCCGTGCCCTCAGGCAGCTCGCTCGTTCATCGCGCTGGCATGCTGAATGGCAAAGCCATGTCGCCCTTGGTGTTTGGCCGCATACAGGGCCTTGTCGGCGGCGTCCAGCAGGTCCTGCTTGCGCAGAAGCTCATGCGGCGTGCAGCTGGAGACACCCACGCTGACGGTGACCCAGGCTGCCGTGCTGGAGGCCTGATGCGGGATGGCCGCGTCATCCACCAGCCGCACCAGCATGCGCGCCAGCTCGATGGCCCCTTCCAGCTTCGTGTCGGGCAAGAGCACGATGAACTCTTCGCCACCAAAGCGTGCTGCGATGTCGGCCGGGCGCTGGGCCACCTGTGCAATCAGCCTCGCGATCTCCTGCAGGCATTGGTCACCGGTGGGGTGGCCATACAGGTCATTGAACTGCTTGAAGTGATCCACATCGATCATCAGCATGGACAGCGAACTGCGGTTGCGGCGAGCGCGGTCCCACTCGGCCTTCAGCGTGTCTTCCAGGTGCCGGCGGTTGAAGAGGCCGGTCAGGCTGTCGCGGCTGACTTGCAAGGCGAGTTCACTGGCCAGACGGTTGACTTCGAGCTTTTCGATGTGCAGCAGCCTGGCCTGCAGAAAGGCCACGCGATCGCGGTCTTCCTTGATGAAACTCACGAACAGGCAGACGCTGCCTGCCAGCAGGTATTGCCCCAGAAACAGCAGGCCGAACTCCGCACTGGCTGCCGAGAACGGCGCCACTGAAAAGGCGCACAGGCCGATCACCATGCCCTTGAACGAGGCCAGCAAGGACTGTTGCAGCGCCAGCGTGCCCACCAGCAGCACGATCAAGGTCATGTAGGTCTGGTTGTAGGCCAACTGCGGGCTGTGAAACTGGAAGGTGGACGCCACCTTGACCGCGATGATGAAGCCGAACATCCAGGGGATCCAGCGGCCCGTGTTGCCCCGCCAGCGCGCGTGCCTGGCCATGAGCAGGCCGACGAGGCCGGCCCCGATGGCCAGGCATTCCGTCCAGGCATAGGTGCGCAGATCCAGCCCGATCAGGTGGCCACGAAAGAAGACCAGCCCGAATCCCAGGCAGCCCGTGAAGGCCAGGATCAGCAAGGGCGACCACAGGTCGACCAGCCGGTTGAAGTCGGCCTCGCGTTGCGACTGGTAGTGGGCGGCCAGGCCTGGCGTGATCTGCACGAAGCGGGATCGATGTCTCAGCGCGCGCTCGATCTCAAGTTTGGTTGAGATCTCAGAATTCATGTCTCACCCCACACGATGCGTGTTCTTGTTTGTTCCACATCGTGGCGACACCTACCCGTTCGGGTGAAGGGGGAAATCCCTGTCGGGCGCGTGGCGTTTCGCTAAAGGCCAGGGGCAGGCCCATAAAAAAGGACAGGCGGTATGCGCGCCTGCCCTTGGTACCGGTGGAGACCGAAAAGATCAGGCCTTGACACCGTGCTCCGATGCGGCCTTCAAACCCAGCATCTGACGGGCTTCTGCGGGCGATGCCACCTCGCGGCCGGCGCGGCGTGCGCATTGCGCCAGGGCTTCGATCAGCTGACCGTTGCCGGTGGTGCGCTCGCCGCCGGGCAGGTAGAAGGTGTCTTCCACGCCGGTGCGCAGCATGCCACCGAGTTCGGCCGTAGCCTGGTGTACGGCCCAGATCTCTTCGCGGCCAATCAGCGTGGTCTGCCAGGTGGTGCCTTGCTTGCGGTACTTGACCAGCAGCTTGAGCAGATCTGCATCAACCGGCATGCCCGAGGCCACGCCCATCACGAAGTTGTACTCCAGGTAGTCGGCCATGCCGGCCTTCTGGTACATCTCGACCGAGCGCACGATGCCCACGTCGAAGCACTCGAACTCGGGGCGGGTGCCCGTTTCGTTCATCACATCGATCATGGCCTTGACCTTGTCGACCTGGTTGTCGAACAGCATCGGAGGCCAGGCCCACTGGCCGTTCTCTTTGATCTTGAGGTAGTTCAGGCTGCCGGCATTGCAGGCGGCGATCTCGGGGCGCACGGCGCGGATGCAGTCTGCGGGGCCGGAGATGTCCGGGCCGACCACGCCGGTGGTCAGGTTGATGATGACGCCAGGGCAGGCGGCACGGATGGCCGTGTCGATCTCGGCGGCCACGGCAGGATCCCAGCTGGGGAAGCGGCCCATGCCGGGCTCCTGGCGGCGCAGGTGCACGTGCATGATCGATGCGCCTGCATCGAAGGCCTCGCGCGCGGCGGCTGCCATCTGGGCGGCCGTGACCGGCACGGGGTGTTGAGCCGGGTCGGTTAGCACGCCGGTGAGGGCGCAGGTCAGAATGGCCTTGTCCATGATCAGGATTCCTTCGTAGCAGTGAGTTCGATGTCGATCAGCAGGGTCTTGGCCTGCACCTGTTCGCCCG
>NZ_DASUIS010000003.1:0-35668 GCF_036279675.1 Aquabacterium sp.
CAGGCGTCAACCACCTGCAGATCGTTGTCTCGCGCAAAGTTCATGACGAAATCCCAGGCCATGGGCTCCAGGTCTCGCAAGGCTTCATTGACCACCACGCACTTCACATCACCCATGCTGGTGGGCACGCAGTACGGCGAATAGCCGATGTGCGCTGCCATGCCCATGGCAGCTCCGCCGGGGCGGAAACTGGACATGGCGCCAGCCAGTCGCTCGGCCCAATCGCTGGGGCGAAAGGTCTTGCCGTTGCTGGTGACGCCTTGAATGAAGACTTCGCGTGGTTTGGTGGGGATGGGGGAGGTAGGAGGAGGAGTCGTCGACACGGTGGCGCTTCCGACGGGCTGTGCAATGGGTGAATTGACAGGCGCAGCGACAGATTGTGTCTGGCGGCTGCGGGGAACAAGGGCAGACTCGGACGGGTAATCCTGGCCCGGCACCTTGGTGATGGACACGGCCTCAATGAGCGTTTCCATGCGTGACAGTCCTCCATTGTCGCGGTCGAACAGCTCTCCCGCAACATTGATGCCAAGAATCCGCGCCCCCAAGTGGGTCACCGACTTGACACCCGCCCGTGCGCAGCCCATTGCACGCACCACAAGAGAGATGTCGGCGAGACTGACATGCACCTGAAGCGATTGCACCCCGCTGCGCACCCGGGATCTGCACGGAAATCGCTGGTGCGTGAACGATGCCCGCATTCCTGAGTAGCCGCCTTTTACATAGAATAGGCTCTGGCGCAGTGCCTGCTGCGCCATTTTTCTTTTGCAAACGAACCTGAGATCCCTCTCACCATGAACGCTCCCGTGTCGATGCCCCATGTGATGCCCACCTACGGCCGCCTGCCCATTGCGCTGTCGCACGGAGAAGGCGTTCGCGTCTGGGACACCGATGGCCGACGCTATCTGGACGCACTCTCGGGTATCGCGGTCAACACCCTGGGCCACAAGCACCCCAAGCTGGTCCCCGCCCTGCAGGATCAGGTCGAGAAGATGATCCACTGCTGCAACTACTACCAGGTGCCGCTGCAGGAGGAACTCGCCCGTCTGCTGGTCGAGCGTTCGGGTATGACCAATGTCTTCTTCTGCAACTCAGGACTGGAAGCCAATGAGGCCGCACTGAAGATTGCGCGCAAGTTCGGCCACGACAAAGGCATCGACCGCGCCGAAGTGGTGGTGTACGAAAAAGCCTTCCATGGCCGCTCCATCGCCACGCTGTCGGCCACGGGCAACCCCAAGGTGCACGCCGGCTTCGAGCCGCTGGTCGAAGGTTTCGTGCGCGTGCCGCTCAATGACATCGCCGCCCTGGAAGAAGTCGCACGCACCCGACCCAACGTCACAGCCGTGTTCCTGGAAGTGATCCAGGGCGAAGGCGGCATCAATCCCGCCCGCGCCGAGTACCTGCAGGCCGTGCGCGCCCTGTGCGACAAGCAAGGCTGGCTGCTGATGCTCGACGAGGTGCAATGCGGCATGGGCCGCACCGGCAAGTGGTTTGCTCACCAATGGGCCGGTATCCAGCCCGACGTGATGCCCCTGGCCAAGGGTCTGGGCTCCGGCGTGCCGATCGGCGCCGTGGTCTGTGGCCCCAAGGCCGCCAACGTGCTGCAGCCCGGCAACCACGGCACCACCTTTGGCGGCAACCCGCTGGCCATGCGCGCTGGAGTGGAAACCATCAAGATCATCGAAGAAGAGCAATTGCTGGCCAACGCCGACCGCATCGGCAAGCACCTGCATGACGCCCTGGTGCGCGAACTGGGCGAGCTCAAAGGTGTGAGCGAGATCCGTGGCCAGGGCCTGATGATCGGCATCGAGCTGGACCGCCCCTGCGGCGTGCTGCTGCAACGCGCGGTCGATGCCGGCCTGCTGCTGAGCATCACCGCCGACAAGGTCATCCGCCTGCTGCCGGCCCTGATCATCACCGCGGAAGAAGCTGACGAGATCGTGGCCACCCTGGTGCCCCTGGTCAAGACCTTCCTGTCTGAAACAAGCGCTGCTTAACCTGACCTGTCGAATTCGCATGAAGCCCGGTATGAGCCTGATCAAACACTATCTCCAGTTCAAGGACCTGCGCGAACAGGAGTACGCCTACCTGTTCGAGCGGGCGGCCATCATCAAGAAGCGCTTCAAGAACTACGAGAAGTACACCCCGCTGGTCGATCGCACCCTGGCCATGATCTTCGAGAAGGCCTCCACGCGCACCCGCGTGAGCTTCGAAGCCGGCATGTACCAGATGGGTGGCTCGGTGGTGCACCTGACCACGGATGGCAGCCAGCTGGGCCGCAGCGAACCGATTGAAGACAGCGCCAAGGTGATCTCGCGCATGGTCGACATCGTGATGATCCGCACCTACGAGCAGTCCAAGCTGGTGAAGTTCGCCGCCAACTCGCGTGTACCGGTCATCAACGGCCTGACCAACGAGTACCACCCCTGCCAGATCCTGGCTGACATTTTCACCTACATCGAGCACCGCGGCTCGATCAAGGGCAAGGTCGTGGCCTGGGTGGGTGACGGCAACAACATGGCCAACACCTGGCTGCAGGCCGCCGAGATCCTGGGCTTCACGGTGCATGTGAGCACGCCCAGTGGCTACGAGATCGACCCGGCGGTGGCCGGCATCAACGACACCAGCTGCTACAAGGTCTTCAAGGACCCGATGGACGCCTGCCGTGGTGCGCACCTGGTCACCACCGATGTGTGGACCAGCATGGGCTTCGAAGCCGAGAACGAAGAACGCAAGAAGGCCTTTGCCGACTGGTGCGTGGACGCCGACATGATGGCCGTGGCGGCACCCGATGCCCTGTTCATGCACTGCCTGCCGGCGCACCGTGGTGAAGAGGTCGAAGCAGACGTGATTGATGGGCCCCAGTCTGTCGTATGGGATGAGGCTGAAAATAGGCTGCACGTACAGAAGGTGCTCATGGAGTACCTCCTGCTGGGGCGCATTGGCTGACTTGATCAGGCCGTCTTGAACACCGACATCGCCATCATGAGCTCGTCGGCCTGACGGCGCAGCCGCGCGGCTGCATCTGCCGTTCGATCAACCAGACTGGCGTTTTGCTGCGTCGATTCATCAAGCCGGCTGATGACCTGGTTGATCTGCCCGATGCCCTCACCCTGCTCCGAGCTGGACACGGTGATCTGCTCGACCAGTTGACTGACACGGCGCACCTGATCCACCACGTCGCTGATGATGCGGCCGGTGTTGTCGACCAGGCCACTGCCGGAATCCACCTGCTCGACGCTGCTGGTGATCAGTTGCTTGATCTCCTTGGCGGCCTCGGCACTGCGCTGAGCCAGTGAACGCACTTCTGCTGCCACGACCGCAAAGCCACGCCCCTGCTCACCCGCACGCGCGGCCTCCACGGCCGCATTGAGTGCCAGGATATTGGTCTGGAAGGCGATGCCGTCAATCACGCCGATGATGTCGGTGATCTTGCGGCTTGACTGCTGGATGCCGCTCATGGTCTCGACAACCCGGTGCACGGCCTCGCCACCTTGCTGCGCCACGCTGGATGCCGAGCCAACCAGGTTGTTGGCTTCATGGGCGTGCGTCACGCTGGCACGGATGATGGCGGCAATCTGATCGACAGACGATGTCGTCTCCGCGATATGGGCCGCCGCATCCTCGGTTCTGGCGCGCAACGCCTGATTGCCGTCGGTGATCTCGCCGCAGGCTTGATGGATGCCGCTCACCACCGTTCTGACTTGCTGAATCGATGCGCTGACGTGCTTCAAGGCCTCGACCAGCTTGCGCCCCGCACTGCCGGATGCATCCATTTTGGCTACGGACAAGTCAACCGAACCATCGTCTGCCTGCAGCCGCTCTGCGATGCTCATGAGTTCGCCGGCTGCGCTGAACTCCGCGCGGGCACGTGCAGCCAGGAACAACAACACGGCGGACTCGACCACCACGAACACCGCATGCTCGATCACGCGCATGAAGCCAGGCTCGGGGAAGCACATCGGCCCCCAACCCCAAGCCTGCAGCTGATTGAAGCTGAGATGGTGAACCGCAATGGTGCCCGCGCCAACCAGAATCGGCAGCGCACTGCGATAAACCACGAGACAGGCGAGGAATGCAAATACGCCGAAATGCGCCTCGATGTGACCTCGCGCCACGTGGATCATCAAGGCTTCCATGGCCATGCCCAGGAATGGCAAGCCCACTCGACTGAGCAAGGCCCCTTTGGAAACGGCAGCCACAACCAGCGACGCCCCCATCAATGCAGCGCCAAGCAGCGCGCCCAAGGCCAGATTGCCGTACTGCCCGCCGTAAATCAACACGCCCAGAAATTCTGCGGCGATGGCCGCCAGAACGATACGATCGTTGTAATCAAAAATATAGGATGGGGAATTCGAGGCACGCATATCGAGATCTCGCACGGGTAAACCGAGACGTGAGGAGGCCAGATGGTCCTATGGACCTCACGTCACCAGAATCGTTATCGGATAACGAAATCAGGACTTGAGGTGCCAGCCACGACAGCCGATCAGAAGCGGTACGCGAGGCGCAAGCCACCCCAGTGCTTGCCCGCGACCGTGATCGGTGCCGCCACTTCCTTGAGCAGCACGAACTTGCCACCACCCATGTCACGGCGGTAGGTCTGCAGCAGGAACGGGCGCTTGTTGCGCGCCGAAGCCAGGCCCGTGCGGTCATTGAAGATGCGACGCCAGCGGGAGTTGGCAGTGTTCCACACCACATCGCCTGGCCGCTGCTGCTGACAGTAGATATGGTTGTGCGTGGAAATATAGCCGTTGCGATCCGCCGCGATGCAGAAGACCACGTCCGGCAGCGCCTTGATGGCTTCTTCCTGAATGGGCGGGAACAACTCGTCGGTCAAGGCGTTGAAGCGCGTCGCATGCTGCTGGGGCTGCGTGCCGGGCATCGCCTGGTAGTTCTCGTCGAAGAGGTGGTCCAGGGAGATGCGACGAGATGCCACCGCCGCCTCCAGCGTCGCCGCGATCCTGCCAGCCGTCATCTGCACCAGTTCGATGTAAGGCGTGTCGGCTGTCTGGACGCCGGACCCGGCAATCATTTCCATCAAGCGCTCGGACACCGTCAACACCGCATCGCTGCGCTTGAACGCAGCAGCCAGTTCCTGGCGCGCCTTGCCCACTTCGCCTTCCATGAGGCTGACTTCCTGGTTCACGCTCTGGGTCAACTGGCGGCTGGCATCGGCAGCGGCACTGATGCGCTGGACGCCCTCCTCCACGCCATGCAGCGCGGCATGGAAAGGCCTGCGGCCACCGGTTTGGCTGGCCGTGCCATCTGACTGGTCCGTCAGGTCACTGGCCAAGGATTGAATACGCTGATCGAGTTGCCCGATCGTGCTCATGATGGCCTTGGAGATGGACTCGACCTGCGTCGACAGGTCCTTCACTGCATCCGCGACCACGGAGAACCCGGCGCCAGCCTCTCCGGCGCGTTTGGCTTCGACCGAGGCATTGAAGGCCACCAATCGTGTCTGCAGGGCCACCTGCGTGATCTGCTGGGCGGCATCGGACACCTGATGCAGCGTCTCGACCACGCCACTGACCTCTCGGCCCACATGGGCCACCGATTCACGCGCCTGCTGCATGGAGGCCATGCCGCCCACGGTCTCGGCGTGAATCTGATCCTGAGAGCGAACGATGTCCTGCAGCTTGGCCACCAGGCTGGCCAGGGTTTCGGTCTGGTGGTTGGCCACCGCCGTGGTGTCTTCCAGGCTGCCCCGCAATTGCGCCGCCTCACACCCCAGCCCGCTGGTATCACGCTCCAGCGTCTCGGCCAGCTGAATCAACTCCAGATTCATGGCGGGAGCCGGCTCGGGCTTGATCAACTCCGCCTCGACAGGCTTGCGATTGAACAAGTTGAACATGGTCTGCCCTCGCATTCAATGGTTGAACGCTCACCACTCCCGCAGCTTGACGCGCAGGCGGGCGATGGACTGGCTGTGCAACTGACACACCCGGGATTCGGTCACGCCCAGCACAGCGGCAATTTCCTTGAGGTTCATGTCCTGCTCGTAGTACATGCTCATCACGTACTGCTCGCGCTCGGGCAGGTTCTTGATGGCCTCGACCAGAGCATGCCGCATGCGATGGTCCTGCAGCAAGCTCAAGGGGTCGTTGCCCTCATCGGTCACATGGCGATCCAGATAGTCGTTGTCGCCATCTTCACCGCTCATGTCTTCCAGGTAGATCAGCTGGGTGCCACGCACCTTGCCCAGCATCTCCTGGTAATCGCCCAAGGTCATGCCCATTTCCTTGGCGATCTCGCTTTCCTGTGGTGCACGGCCCAGACGCTGCTCCAGCCTGTGTACCGCACCCTCGATGTCACGCTGCTGTTTGCGCGTGCCACGGCTGAGCCAGTCTGCACCACGCAATTCGTCGAGCATGGCGCCGCGGATCCGCTGGGTCGCAAAGGTCTCGAACTGCACGCCCTGCCCCGCATCGAAGCGCGTCAAGGCATCAGTCAGGCCAATCATGCCGACCTGGATCAGGTCATCGATCTCGACGTTGGCTGGCAGTTTGGCAATCATCTGGTGCGCCAGGCGTCGCACGAGAGGACTGTATTGGCGCAACATCGCGTCGATCTCAAGTCGTCCTTTGGCGGTGTACATGCTCTGCTCCATGAACATCAATTCAGTACGGGGGCGGCGCAAGAAGGCAAGGCTGCCCCCGGCGACATCAGGTGGTCAAAGGCCGTGTCGCTCAAAGCAAGCGGCAAGGCGGTGCGCAGCAGACCTGCTGCCAGTTCCAGAAAACGGGGATGCGGATCAGCGGCAGCAGGCTCGCGCGGATCCAGCAATTGCCAATCGCGCTGGGCCACCCCCAGAAAGTCATCGGCGCAACGGGCGAGGCGCTCGGCCACAGGCTGGGCCTGCTGGCTTCGCGAGGTGGCGCACACGAGCAGGTCGTAGGCCATCCAGGCACCGCGCTGGCTGATGATCTTGACTGCCGAGTACGCCTCCTTGAGGCCCTCGGCCAGATCGTTGGTAAACAGCAAGGGGCGCAGATTGGTCCCTCGGGCACGTTGCGAGAACAGGCGAACGATCTCGCTGGCAGAGGCGTGCACGATCACCACATCGTATTGCGGTGCTGCATTGGCGATGGTGTCGAGCAGGCTGCTGCACGAACCGCGGGCATCCACATAGCGCAGCGGCAAACCACGTGCGGGCATGTAGCTGACCTGGTCCGACAACTCCTCGACGCCTTCAGCCAGATCGAATTCGGCGAGCTCACCAGGCGGGCGGGCCTGCTCGCTGGCGTCCACCACCAGCACCTTGAGGTTGAAGCTGGTGTAGGCCGCGCACAGGCGCTCCAGCACCAGCCCGCCGCATGCTGTCGCGGCGTTGGCCACCACAGGCACGAAACGCAAGACCCTGGAGGCAAACATCTGCCTCAAACCCTGGGCCTGATCCACCGGGTGGTGGGCACGGGTACCGCTTGTGCTGACCTGATGGCTGTCGTTGCGGATCATGTGTGGCTGTCTTTTTTATTGGTTCGAGTGGGTGACAAGCTGTGATCAGACGTGACGCGGAGAAGCCATGGCATCTGCCGTCACCTGCGCGGAGAACACCAGGCTGACCTCGTTGGGATCGAGCCGGTAAGCAGGGTTGAGGCTGGCTCGCAGGGCGCGGTGCACCAGCGCTTGTGCCGACAGACGATGCCAATCTTCAGGCACGCGTTGGCCATTGGCCACACCCAGAACTTTCAACTTGTGACGAATTAACGCATCCAGTGCCGGACCGAGCTTCACGGCCTCGTCCAGCTTGGACAGCACCACACCCGCACAGGCTTCGGCGTGATACGAATGCATCACATCCTCAATCGAATCGCCTTGCGCTGCGGTGTTGATGACCAGCAGTTTTCGGATGCTGGGATGGGCCAGCATGTCCAGCAGCTCCTTGGTGCGACCATCGCGTTGGGCCATACCAGCCGTGTCGATCAGGATCAGCTTCTTGCCCGACAGCAGCTCCAGCAGGTCTTCCAGTGCGGCACGGTCATGGGCCATGTGCACGGGCACACCCAGGATGCGGCCATAGGCTCGCAGTTGCTCGTGTGCACCGACGCGATAGGCGTCCAGCGTGATCAGGCCCAGGTTGCTTGCACCATGCTTGGCGGCGAAGGTGGCGGCCAGCTTGGCGGTGGATGTCGTCTTGCCCACACCCGTCGAGCCGATCAGGGCGAACACGCCGCCTTGATCTTCAATGGGCAGTTCATGGTCGGCTGTGTTCAGGTTGCGCTGCAGCACCTGCGTGGCCCATTGCACTTCGTCATGGGCGCCGTTGCAGACTTCGGCGGGCATGGCGTCCAGCATCTTGCGGATCAGCACGGCCGAGAAGCCGGCATCCAGCAGTCGTTGTGCCAGTTGCGCTTGCGAAGGTGTGCGGCCGAGCTTTTCGATGAAGGCCATCGTCTCGAAGCGTTCCTTCATCATGGCGCGCATGGCACGCAGTTCACCCAGCATCGAGGCATTCGCATCTTGCGCAGCCTTCAGTGCAGCCAGGGTGGCGGCATCGGGTTGCGCCACACGGATGGCATCACGAGCAGGCGTGACCTTGTCCATGGTCAGGTCGGCGTGCTCGCTGCGCAGTGGTACGACTTGCGCGGGCTTGGGCTGTGACGATGCGGCTTGCTGAGGGCGGGCCTGAGGCGCAGCCTGACGCGGGGCAACCGGTGCCTGGCGAGGTGCAGGCGGCTCCCACTGGTCCATGTCTTCATCAACCTGGGGTGCGGGGCGTCCACGCATGGCCTCGCCGGTCAGGTCAACCGAGGTCGACACAGCGGGCTTGGCTGGCTTGGGCTGGGCAAAGCGCTGGTTGAGTTGTTCTTCGGGTGGCAAGGCCATGGCGGGCTCGGTGCGAGCCTGCATGGCGGCCTGGCGGCGCTTGAGCATGCGTTCACGCACATAGTCCTGGAAGGACAGCGTGCTCATCGCCAGTTGCTTGACGTCATCCTGTACGGTGCTCGCCAGGTTGGCCATGGTTTCCTTGGCTTGCTTGGCCGCACCCTTCCTGGGAGGCAGGCTCACGGATTCGTCGCGAGCATCCAGGCGAGGTTCGGCACGAGACTCGGCACGAGACTCTGCACGTTGAGGCATGAGCTCGGGCGCATCCCTTTCCACGGCATAGTGGTCCATGGCAGGCACGCTGTCAGCGGCCATGGCCAGGATCTCGATGCCACCTTCGGCAGCAGGCTTGGTCGACAGCACCACGGCGTCGTTGCCGAATGCAGCCTTGACCTTTTGCATGGCCTCACGGCTGTTCCGTCCAGTAAAGCGTTTGACGTTCATGCGTGGCCTCCGATCAGGGTACCGATGCGAATCGAATGAGTCTCAGGAATCTCGCTGTGTCCCAACACCTTGAGACGAGGTGCGGCGCGCTTGAGCAGTCGAGCCACCGATGGGCGGATGACATCCGGCACCAGCAGGCAGGCCGGGTGGCCCATGTTTTCCTGACGTTGCGTGGCCTCGGAGGCCTGGCGGGTCAGGTGATCGGCCACACCGGGATCGAGCATGGGGCCGCTGGGTGAAGTCAGGGCTTGAGTCAGAAGACGCTCCAGATCCGGGTCGATGGCGATGACGTCGAGTTCGCGCACCGGGCCGTAGATCTGCTGCACGATGGCCGGGGCCAGGCCGATGCGGATGCGACGTGCCAGCTCGGCCGGGTCGTTCACCACATTGGGGCTGGAAGCAGCGTGCTCGGCCACCGTTTCGATGATGGAACGCATATCGCGGATATGCACGCCTTCTTCGAGCAGCAGCTGCAGCACTTTTTGCAGGGTGGAGATGCCGACCATCTTGGGAACCACGTCTTCGATGAGTTTGGGGGCCAGTTTCGTCACATGCTCTACCAGTTGTTGGGTCTCTACGCGTCCCAGCAACTTGGCTGCATGGAGTTGCATCAAGTGTGAAAGATGGGTGGCCACCACGGTCGAGGGATCAACGACCGTGTAGCCGGCCATTTGCGCGGCATCCCGCTGGCGCTCTTCCACCCATACGGCGGGCAGGCCGAAGGCGGGGTCCACGGCCGCGGTACCCGGTATCGGGTTGACCACATGACCGGGGTTGATGGCCATCAGCATGTTGGGGAAGACCTCGCCCTCACCCACCACGGCACCGCGCAAGGTGATGCGGTAGAAGCTGGGCTTGAGCTCCAGGTTGTCCTTGATGTGCACAGATGGCGGCAAAAAGCCGACTTCTTGCGCGAACTTGCGGCGAACGCCCTTGATCCGGGTCAGCAGGTCGCCGCCGCGCTCCTTGTCCACCAGCTGGATCAGACGGTAGCCCACCTCCAGGCCCAGGGTGTCCACAGGCTGCAGGTCTTCCCAGGTGGCTTCGCCGTTGGGGTTGGCCACTTCCGAAGCGGGCTTGTCGACCGGCTTGGGCGCATTGCGGATCGCTTCCTGCTTTTCCGCCATCTTCCAGGCCCACCAGCCCAGGCCTCCGCCAATGGGCAGGAACACGAAGGACGGCATACCGGGGATCACGCCCAGCAGCCCCAGAATGCCGCCGGCCACGCCGATGACCTTGGGGTTCTCGAACATCTGGCCCATGATCTGGGCGCCCACGTCCTTGTCCTTGCCGACGCGCGACACCACCATGGCGGCGGCCACCGAGATCAGCAAGCCGGGGATCTGGGCGACCAGCGCGTCACCCACGGCCAGCAGCACATAAGAGCTGGCTGCATCGCCGGGCGACAGGCCGTGCTGCACCACGCCGATCACGAAGCCGCCAATGATGTTGATGAACAGAATCAGGATGCCGGCGACCGCGTCACCACGCACGAACTTCGAGGCACCGTCCATGGAACCGTGGAACTCGGCCTCTTCACCCACCTCCAGACGGCGGCGCTTGGCTTCCTTCTCGTCGATCAGGCCGGCGTTGAGGTCGGCGTCGATCGCCATTTGCTTGCCGGGCATGGCGTCCAAGGTGAAACGCGCGCTCACTTCAGCGATACGTTCCGAACCCTTGGTGATCACCACGAAGTTGATCACCACCAGGATCGCGAACACGATCAGACCCACCGCGAAGTTGCCACCGATCAGGAAGTGGCCGAAGGACTCGATCACGTGGCCAGCGGCACCTGTTCCGGTGTGGCCCTGCAGCAGCACGACCCGGGTAGACGCCACGTTCAGAGACAGGCGCAGCAAGGTGGTCAGCAGCAGCACCGAGGGGAAGGCGGCGAAGTCCAGCGGGCGCAGCATGGTGGCGGCCACCATCATCACCATCAGCGCGGTGGCGATGTTGAAGGTGAAGAACAGATCCAGCATGAAAGGCGGCAGTGGCAGCACCATCAGCGCCAGCACACAGACCACGACCAGCGGTGCGGCCATTACCTGAAGGTTCTTGTGCTGTCCACCGAGGGCGGACTGGAGCTTCATCACCATCGCGTTCATACATCAAACTCCGGTTCTTCTTGTTCGACCTTGGCCTTCATGCTGGCTGCGTGCTGGGGATCCAGCTCGGCAGGCACATCCAGATCAGGCAGGTTGCCAGGCAGGGGTGAACGGCCAGCCAGCGCATTGCGCAGCTGGAACACGTAGGCCAGCACCTGAGCCACGGCGCTGTAGAGCGCCACAGGCACTTCCTGGTCCACTTCCGTGTTGGCATAAAGCGCACGAGCCAGAGGCGGGGCCTCCAGCACGGGTACGCGGTTCTCGACCGCCAGATCACGGATCTTCAAGGCCAGCAAATCCAGGCCCTTGGCAACCACACGGGGCGCCCCCATCGTGGCCTCGTCGTACTTGAGCGCCACTGCATAGTGGGTCGGGTTCATCACGACCAGGTCAGCCGTGGGAATGGCGGCCAGCATGCGCTTGCGGGCCATCTCGCGCATCTTCTGCTTGATCTTGCCCTTGACCTCGGTATTACCTTCTTGCTGCTTGAATTCGTCCTTCATGTCCTGATGGCTCATCTTCATCTTCTCGGCGAAGAGGAACTTCTGCAGCGGCCAGTCGATGATGGCAAAGGCGGCGATCACCAGCAGCATGGAGCCCAGCACCTCACCCAGAGTCACGCCCAGGTCATGGATGGCGGCAGGCAATGGTTGCGACAGCAGGCCCATCAGGCCGGGCCAGGCCTTGTACAGGAAGGTGGCACCCGCGGCGCCCAGAATCAGCCCCAGGGCCGACGCCTTGAGGGCATCGATCATCTGCTGCTTGGAAAACAGATTGCCGAAGCCGGCGATCGGATTGAGCTTGCCGAAGTTGGGATAGACGATCTTGAACGACATCACCCAGCCACCGGCCATGACGCTGGCCGCGGCGGATGCCAGGGCGATGCTCAGGCTGAATGGCACGACGATCATCAGGGCTTCGGTCGCCCACTGGCTGAGCCGATCCAGCATCACACCTTCGTTGGCCACCATGCGGGCGTCGAAACGCAGGCCGGCGTGCAACAGGGTCTGCATCTTGTCCATCCAGACCGGTGTCAAGCCCATGAGCACGCCTGTGGCCGCCAGGATCACCAGGAAGTGCCCCAGGTCCTTGGAGCGCACGACCTGGCCCTCTTCGCGCGCTTTCTGAAGCTTGCGCGCCGAGGCTGGTAATTGCTTGTCTTGGGAACCTTGATCGGACATGGTGTGCGAAGGACTGCTGCTTGATAGGCATTCTTCGCGACCACTGGCAAATCTTTAGCCGGATAAGAGGGGTGCGCAGCAGGCTATTCGGCCAGCGTTTTGCCTGGCGCAAATGCAGATCGGGCCGATCGTGAAGTGCATCACGATCGGCCCGATGGCATGGGATAGTCCTGGGGTCAATCCAGAACCATCACCACTTTGACCGTGTTGTCCACGGCGGACTTGTCTATGTATCCGATGGCCTTGGGGTCAGTCGCCACGGCCTTCTTGACGGCAACGGCATCCGGCAACATCAATGGCGGCTGACCTTTGCCAGTAAACACGATTCGAGCCCAAACAGCTTTGATTTGCGCCTGTTCTCGCTCCGTCGCCTTTTTGTAGAACTGTTCGCGCAAATTATCACCTTCAGGCAAATCTACCGGCTTCAACTCGAAACTCCGTCCCAAGTAGATATTGGCCAGCTTTTCCTTGTTGATGGGTGCACCCCCTGTCCCCATCACAACGGCAATTTCTGATTTGGCGACGTTCACGGAGGCCATCAAGGTCATGGCCAGCAATGTGCGCACAAAAAAGTTTTTCATCGCACCCTCCGTTAAAAGACAAAGTCAACACCAACAGCCATGCTGGTTGTACTCTTGGCGACATCCCGTGAGGCCGGACTCACGAACATGAGTGGGTCCCTCACCTGGATACGGCCCACTTGGGCCTTGAGGGCAACGCCGGCCGTCAAGTCATAACGAATACTCGCGTTGATGCTGCGGGTTCTGAAATCATCACGGGTCTGATCAAAATAGCCGTATGCCAGAACGGGCAGCCATTTGCCAAAGCGCCAGCCCGCAGCGGCATACCAGGATATTGAAGAGGCCAATGGTCGCCCGATATAGTTGGCACCGCCAGGCCCGGAACCTAAAGCACCCTCGTACAAGGCTTGATAGGCAGAATCTCCAGCATAGGTATCTGACACGTTGTTCTGCGTTCTCTTGGCCCACTCTGCCATAACCAGCAAGGTACCGTTGTCATACTGAAGGCCGACGCTGGTAAATTTGTCCTTCATTTCATGATCGAAGGATGGCAATATTCCAAAGCCCGTATCCACTTCGGGAAAGGTAAACGGCGTCTTGCTCGTCAGTTGCCCACCACGCACCAACCAATCCCCATACTCGACGGTCAAATTGATACCCTTGACATCCTTGGCCCTGGCAGCAATTGGCGTTCCGGTATAGTCAATATTGACATCACTGCTACCCATGGTCGGTTGCACTGTAAAAATGGCGCTCCCGACAGGGATGCGCCACAACGCCTGCACACCGTCCGTGGTCGTCAGCGGCACTTGCCCATAAACCTCGAGTGGCGCACGCAGCCATGGCTGAGAGAATCCGACGTTTCTGGAGTCGGAGATCATGAAGACGGGAAGAACAACTCGCCCCGCCCTCAGATCAACATTGCTATTTGGAGAATACTGGGCAAATGCCCATTCAAAGCCGGCGTTGAAATCGTCATTCGTCTGAGTATCGCTGATGCCACCAACACGACGACGCTGCCCCAATAGTTGTGCCGTCACCGACAACTCATCGGTGAACCTGGCAACACCTTGCAATCCGAGTCGAGAATCCTGTCCAAAGTCCCAGCCCGTTCCAGTACCTTTGGAATGCCCCATCGACGTACGAAACTCATAGTCATTCTGTGTTGTTCGGGTCGCAGCCAGGCTACCGTATCCGCTGATCGCGACAGTCGGGTCGGCATGACTCAAGCCGCTTGCAAGCAAGCTTAATCCCGCTGCGCACAGCGAGTACGCCACTTTCGAAAGGCGTGGGATTTTCATGGTGCGCTTCTCCAATGGAAGGTTTGAGGGCAAGCCGATGATTGGATAACCACTTGCCTGAGGGGGGGTGTTAACGGACAAAGCAACACTAAAGAAGTGGTGAATCAAGCAAATCGGTGAAAACGCCCATAAGGCGGGTCCATTTGCAGCAACGCAACATGCAGGCAATCCGACACAGGTCACATTCAAGGACCAGCGAAACAGAATCCGCCAACGCCAACTGGCGAATTCGGCTGTCGACGCGCAGTAACGGCAGACATGCTTGACCTTGATCGCCATGGGCTGGCTGACATCTCTCCCAAATCGAATTGACGCCCAATCCTCGACCACTTTTTTACATGGTGCACGGGTGGCCCCAACTACCATGCCCCCATGGCAGACCCGTCTCCCTATCAGCAGCATGTCGATTACCTGCTTGGGCGCTCACCCGAGCTGGCAGGCCTGATCGTGGACCACACACAGGCAGCCATGCGCGCATCCGGCGCAGACACGATGCTCGCCACAGACCGCAGCCTGCTGTTCCAGGTGGCGGAAGCCGTACAGACCCATCGCGTCGCGTTTCAAAACGCCCTGACGCGGCACATTCAACAGGCCATCGAGGGGCAAAGCCAGGCTGGCAACGGCGGACAGCGCCTGGACGCCGTGCTCAACCTGGACGAACTCACCCTGGTCGACGAAGACCAGGCCGAGCAGGAAATTGAAGTATCAAGAACGGTGCAGCTGATTGACCTGACCGCCGAGTGGGAGCTTCGCGAGTTGCAGGCCTTCACCTCCACCCTGCAAGGGGGCACCAGGCTGAAGCCTCAGGACAACCCCTTCAGGCCGGCGGTTTACGGCAAGGCATTGAGTGCCGCCGCCCGGGAACTGCCCTTGTCAGCCAACGAGCGCAACTTCCTGCTGCGCATGAGTGGCAAGGTCTTGGCCGAGCAACTGAAACAGTTCTACGCGCAAGCCTGCGAGCGCTTGCGGCAACAAGGCCTCAGACCAATGGCCTACCAGGCACCGGTCACACCCAGGCGCACACCACCTCAATCCAGCGTCAACGTCACCCAACCCGGAGCGCTCGAGTCCTTGCTGGACAAGCTGCCAGCGTCATTGCAGCAGCGCCCCGGTGCATCCGGCGTACCCACCCCCAACGCAGGCGACGCCAATGCGCTGACCTTTCAGACACTGATCGACAGTCAGCCCACCTACCGTCAGACAGCAAAGCCTCGCACCTACACGGAAGAACAGGTCGGCCACCTCCTGAGCAGGCTGTTTGCGCAAATGCACCAGGATCTCGAAGTGCAACCTGCCGTGCGCCACATGATCGACCAGCTGCAACCCGCCGTGATGCGTGTGGCCAGCCAGGATCCTCAAGTGCTGCGATCCGACCAGCACCCCGCCTGGCGCCTGATCAATCAGCTGGCCTCTTACGCATCGGGCTACGACGACGCCAACCACGCAGAGTTGTCAGCCTTCCTGCAATTCGCCCAAGGTCGTATCCAGCAGCTGGTTCCACCACCGGGCCCGACCATGGCACAACTCGAAGCCACGCTGACCGAGATGCAGGGCTTCATCGACGAGCAAGCCCGGCAACAGATCCAGGCTGCCCCCAAGGCCATTGCCCACATGCAGGAAGCCGACCTGCGGCTGTCCCTGCGCCCCGTCCTGCGCCAGCAAGTCGAACAGCAAATTGGCGGAACCAGGATCAAGACGAGCATCCAGGATTTCCTGCTGGGCCCCTGGGTCGACGTCCTCACGAACCTGATGGCATCCGAAGCCAGCTCTGAAGACGAGATCCAGGCGATGATGGCCTGTGTCGACGATTTGCTGCACAGCCTGCAAAGGCCCCGAAACCTGCAGGAACGCGAAGCCTTGCGACAGGCCCTGCCGGACCTGATCAACAGACTCAAGCGAGGCATGGCGCACATCGCCTGGCCGATGGCACAGCAAGAAGCCATTCTCGATGAACTGATGCGCATCCATGGGCATCACCTGGTCGCGACGCCCAAGCCTGACAAACCTCAGGCCGAGCCCACCCCGGCAGAGCTGGTGGCCCAGATGCGCGAAGAAATGAACAGCGCGCATCGTGCCAAAGCGCGCTCTGCCAGGCAGGCACAACTGGTCGACACCAATCTGGGCTCCTTGCCCACGGTACCCATGGCCTATGGCGAGGACCTGCCGCATGCAAGGCAGACCAGCGCGCCTCAGACGCCCGCGGAGTGGGCGGAATCCCTCCACAAGGGCATGTGGTGCAAGCTGTTCCTGCAGGGCCACTGGACGACGGCCCACCTGCTGTGGACCAGCTCGAACCGCCAGTTCTTCATGTTCACCAGCGAACGTGCCGGTGGCATGCATTCTCTGACCCGACGCGCACTGGAGCGACTGAGAGCCGAAGGGCTGGCCACCAATCTGGAAGACCGCAGCCTGATGCAGCGCGCCGTTGACAGCATGCTTCAGGATCTGGACGACTGAGATCGGCACTTTGTCACGAACGGCGGTCGTCCGCTGAGGCGATGCGCCCTTGGCGCTCAAGGCCACTTGGCGAAATGCCGTTAAACGGACAAATGGTTGTCACACCGTTGACGCCAACGCACGGCCTGCGCAAGGCCGCCCATGCGCTGAAAGGGTACGAGCATGCTCCCTTGCTACCGCTGCTTCAACGAGCGAGGCTGATTCATGGATGCACAAGCCGCGACACAGGCCAATGTGGACAACCTGCGTGAACTGCTGCGCAATGCGTCCGTCATCCAGGCCAGCCAGTACTTCAACGGGCAACCGGTACAACTGGTCGCCTCGCCACCCGATCACAAGCTGGGACAAGTCCTGACGCGCTACATCGCCATGGTGCTGCTCACCTGCAACGAACTGCGCATCGTCTTCAAGGTGCACTTCAACCCCGAGCAGATCCGAGCCTACCGGCAAGCTTGTGGTGCAGCCGCCGACGACCTCAGCGACAAACAGCTGATCGACTTCATGAAGGAGCTCAGCAACCAGATGGGCGGTCGGGTTTGCCGCATCTTCGATGCGCACCAGATCGCGCTGGGCATGAGCGTGCCTTTGTGTACCCGTGGCATCTACGAGATCTACGCCGACTATCAAGCCAAGTCTGGCGCCATCACCAAGTTCGGCGACTTCTGGCGCCTTGATGGCCCGTTCGAGACCATCTACTGCAGCTGCTTCGTCGAGATCATGGGCAAGGACGACTTTTCCAACATCAAGGCCACGGACGAAGTGGCAGAGGAAGGCGAGCTGGACTTCCTATGAACAACCACAACGAACTCATCGCCTCGCACCGTGTGCTCTCCATGCTGGAGAGCGCCTGCGAGTACAACGAGCAGATCCTGGACAACATCCCGAGCGTGTTCGTCATGCTCAATGAGAACAACCGCGTCATCCGCGCCAACCAGGCCTTCTGCGATCTGGTCGGCTGCACCATGGAAGGCGCACTGCACCTGGATTTCACGTCTTACTTCACGAGTGAAAACGCCGACATCCTGCTGCACCACCTGCAACACCTGCGCGACAAGGCCACCAAGGAGTCCAGCGTCCGCATCAAGCTGGAAATCGCGGGCACCAGCCCTGATCAACCAGCCAAGCCCTTCTTCTGGCGCGTGTTCAGATTGGGCCACATCAGCAATGCGGAAGGCCAGGTCATTTCGCTGGTCGGTGACGACCTGTCGGTGCTGTACCAGTCCGAGCTCAAACTGATGAGCATCTTCTCCAGCATCCCGCTGGGGCTGATGGTGGTGGACAGCGCAGGCACCATCACCGAAGTGTTGTCGGAGTACTGCCACGTGCTGCTCAACAAGCACCAACTGGTCGGCACGCGCCTGCAAGACGCCTTGAACCGGCACAACCCGGACATGCACAACGAAATCCAGCAGGCCTTCGACATTCTCGAAGACTGCGCCGGCAAGTTCATGCCGCACTTCACCGCACGCGAGGCGTCTCTGGGTCGCATCGGTCAATTGAAGATCGAGGGGGCGGCCTACTCCGACAAATGGATCAAGCCGCGCTTCCAGCCCATCGCCAAGAACAACACGGTTGACCGCTACATGGTCATCCTGGAAGACATCACGGCCAGCTACCTGGCTCAACGGCAGATTGAAAAAGCCGACATGTTGGGCAAGCAGGCCCAGGCCCTGTACGACTGCGCCATCCGCGATCCTTTGTCAGGCCTGTACACGCGCCTGTTCATGAACGACAGCGTGAGCCGCCTGATTGCGTCGGCCAAGCGCGGCAGCCTGCATGAACTGGCCATCGTGATGTTCGACCTGGACAGCTTCAAGAGTGTCAACGATACCTATGGCCACGATGCCGGCGACCGGGTGATCCGTGCTTTCGGCAACATCATCCGCGCCTGTACGCGAGACACGGATGTCTGCGTGCGCTTTGGTGGTGAGGAATTCGTCCTGGCCCTGCCCTGCAACAACACGAACGAACAAGGCGGTGCCATCGTCGCAGAACGCATCCGTGCCAAACTGGCGTCGACACCCATCGACATCGGTGACGGCAAGACGCTGAACGTCACGACCAGCTGCGGCGTGGCCTACTGCCACAAGTCCGACACACTGGAGACGCTCTTGCAACGCTCTGACAAATACCTGTATGTGGCCAAGCACAACGGCAAGAACCAGGTGTGCATTGAATCGGCCGAAGGAGAGTGAACCATGCCCAGGATTCTCGTCATCGATGACGCCAAGACCATGCGCGACACACTCAAGGACCTGTTGATTCCCAACGGCTACGAGGTGGTCGAAGCGGAAAACGGCGAACAAGGCCTGGAGATGATGGCCAAATACGCCATCGATCTGGTCATCTCCGATCTCAACATGCCTGGCATGGACGGCTTGACCATGTGCAGCCACATCAAGGAACAGGGTTACCACACACCCATCTTCATGCTGACCACCCAGACCAGCCCCGAACTCAAGGCCCGAGCCAAGGAGTTCGGTGTGGTGGCCTGGATCGTCAAGCCCCACAAGGACGACATCCTGCTCAAAGGCATTCAGAAGGTCCTGCATCTACCCGTTTGAAGTGGGCCCATGCCGTGAGCAAATGGCGCTTTTGCCCGGCATGAACAGGTAGCACGATACCCGCTGCCTAGAATCATGCGTGGGGAACCTTCCCTCATCTTCCCAGGAGGCGGGATGAAATCGGAGGCCACGCAACCCGATGTCCAGACGCTGTTGGCGCAGGTGCAAGACTTGACCGCCGAGGTTGAGGTTTGCCGAATGGTCAGCATGGCGGCCCGCAGCTCGGACAACGCGCTCATCGTCACCGACAGGCAAGGACGGGTCAACTGGATCAACCCGGCCTTCGAGAGCCTGACCGGCTACACACTGGCGGATTTCAAGGGTCGCAAACCCGGCGAGCTCCTGCAGACCAGAGCGACGGACCCAGCCACCATTGCCTACATTCGCGAACAGCGCGAACAAGGCTTGCCCTTCGAAACCGACATCCTGAATCGACGCAAGGACGGCACCAACTACTGGGCACATATTGCTGGCAAACCCTTGCGCGACAACGATGGCCAGATCAAGTGGTTCATGGCCATTCAACGTGACGTCACCGCATTGCGCAGGGACCAATCACGCCTTTCGTTTCACCACGAGGCCATTCAACTGTTGTCTCAGGCCAAGGACATCGACGCGCTCATTCCGCAACTGCTGGCGCGCATGGCCCATTTCATAGGCTGGCCTGTCGGCCTCGCCTGGGAGGTCAAGACGCAAAGATGGGTGGGCGATGTGAACATGATCTGCGCGCACCATTGGTCAGGCAACGCCTTGCGATACGCAGGCTTCCTGGCAGCATCACAACGAACCACCTGGCAAAAGGGTGAGTCCCTGCTGGGCCAGGTCTGGGAGCAGGGGCAGCGCGCTTTCTTTCCAGTCATGACGGAGCAGCTCGACCCTGGCCGCGGCAAGCAGGCCATCAAGGAGGGACTGAGTTCATCACTGGTGATCCCTATCCGGTCAGGTGCGCGTGTCACCTACCTGCTCGAGTTCGTGGCACCTTGCATGCAGGCGCTCGATCCGGAGTCGCTCGACATGCTGGAAGGTCTCTGTGCACAGTTGTCTCAGTTCATCGATCGGTGCCGAGACGAATTGCGCGTCCGCCAGTTCATGACCGAGTTCGACTGCCTGTTCAAGCTCTCTCCTGACGGCTTTGTGGTGTTCAACACCGAAGGCATACGTTCTTACGGCAACCCGGCTTTCTACGCCATGACCGGCCTGACCAGAGAGCGCCTCGACGGCGTGAGCGAGACACAGTTCGACGAGATCCTGGCCAGCCTCTGTGCGCCTCAGGACCGCCCAGCGCCGATCGGCGACATTGCGCGCGACGACAACGGCGACCGCCTTCAGCTCATCGTGCCCAAACCGGCTGTGCTGCAACGCGCCGTGCGCGACATGTACGACAGCCATGGCACCTACATCGGACGAGCCGTCTACCTGCGCGATATCACCCGAGAGATGGAAGTGGACCGCATGAAGAGCGAGTTCCTGTCCACGGCGGCGCATGAACTGCGTACCCCCATGGTCAGCGTGCATGGTTTCTCCGAGCTGTTGCTCAAGCGCCCTTTCAGTGAAGAGAAGCGGCGCGACATCTATGAAACCATCCACCGACAGTCCAAATTGCTGGTCAACATGGTGACGGAACTGCTGGACCTGGCCCGCATCGAGTCCCGAGCGGGCAAGGACTTCCACATTCGTCCTCTGGACGTCGCCACTGTCGTGGATCAGGCCGTCAATGCCTTGCTGATTCAAGGTGACACGCGCCCGGTGCACATGCACGTGCCCACCAGCCTGCCTCGCGTTTTCGCGGATGAAGACAAGCTGATCCGTGCCCTCACCAACCTGCTATCCAATGCCTACAAGTACTCGCCTGCAGGCGGAGACATACGGCTGGATGTGCTCGCGCGCAGCCACATGGGGCAGCCGCAACTGGGCATTCGCGTCACCGATCACGGCATCGGCATGACGCCCGAGCAACTGGCCCGCGTGTGTGAACGCTTCTACCGCGCCGACCCCTCGTGCAACATCCCGGGCACCGGCCTGGGCATGTCGCTGGTCAAGGAGATCATGACGCTGATGGGGGGCGAGGTGTCATTGAGCAGCGTGGCCGGTGAAGGCACACAGGCCACGCTGTGGTTGCGCACCGTGACAGATGGCTATCGAGCATGAGTGTGCGGGCCTCACCAGGCCCTGCCAACTCACTCCATGGATGCCGGCACCACCGTCCACTGCTGGCGGATGTCTCCCACACCGTTGACGCTTTCCATGTGAACAGGGAAGCCCCACAGTCGCGCCACATGCTTGAGCACTTCGCGCGTGCTGTCGTGCAGGGGGCGGTCGTTGTGCTGCGTGTGGCGCAAGGTCAGGGAGCGGTCACCTCGCAGGTTCACGCTCCAGACCTGGATGTTGGGCTCGCGCGAGCCCAGGTCATACTGGCGTGACAGCATCTCGCGCAACTGGCGATAGCCGCCTTCGTCGTGGATGGCCGAGACCTCGTATTCGCTTTCCTGTTCGTCATCGCGGATGGCAAACAGGCGGAAGTCGCGCATGATCTTGGGCGACATGAACTGACCGATGAAGCTCTCGTCCTTGAAGTTGCGCATCGCGTAATCAAGCGTCTTGAGCCAGGCACGGTCCTTCGGATCCGCACCTTCTGCAGAGCCGGCAAAGTCAGGGAACCACAGGCGGTCCTCGGGCGTGGGCTTTTCACAGATGCGCTTGAGATCCGTGTACATGGCAAAGCCCAATGCATACGGATTCAGACCGCTGTAGGCACGGTGCCCCACCGGCGGCTGGAACACCACATTGGTATGCGACTGCAACCACTCGATCATGATGCCGTCGGTCAGATAACCTTCGTCATACATGGTGTTGAGCAAGGTGTAGTGCCAGAACGTGGCCCAGCCTTCGTTCATGACCTGGGTCTGGCGCTGTGGATAGAAGTACTGCGCCACCTTGCGCACAATGCGCACGATCTCGCGCTGCCAGGGTTCCAGCAGCGGGGCGTGCTTCTCGATGAAGTACAGCAGGTTCTCCTGCGGCTCGGCAGGAAAACGGCGAACCGCTTCCTCTTCGGGCCGGTCAACCCTGCGTGGCAAGGTGCGCCACAGGTCATTGACCTGTTGCTGCAGATAGGCTTCGCGCTCCTCACGGCGAGCCAGTTCCTTGTCAAGAGACAGCTTGCCCGGACGGCGATAGCGGTCCACCCCATGATTCATCAGGGCATGGCAGGAGTCCAGCAACTCTTCCACCGCGTCCACGCCATGGCGCTCTTCGCAGCGCGCCACATAGTTCTTGGCGTACACCAGATAGTCGATGATGGAGCCCGCATCCGTCCACATGCGGAACAGATAGTTGCCCTTGAAGAAGCTGTTGTGGCCATAGGCCGCGTGCGCGATCACCAGGGCCTGCATGGCCATGGTGTTTTCTTCCATCAGATAGCTGATGCAGGGGTTCGAATTGATGACGATTTCATAGGCCAGGCCCATGAAGCCACGGCGGTAGTTCTTCTCCGTGGCGATGAACTCCTTGCCGTAGGACCAGTGCCGGTAGTTCACCGGCATGCCCACGCTGGCATAGGCGTCCATCATCTGCTCGGCCGTGATGATCTCAAGCTGATTGGGATAGGTATCGAGCTTGAAGCTTTCGGCCGTCGCGCGGATCACATCGTGGTACTGCTCGATCAGATCGAAGGACCAGTCTGAAGGCCCGGGCAACTGATGGCCTTGTACGCCATAGGCTTGTTGTGCACTCATGCGTCCACCCCTTCCTTCTTGAACAGCTCGCGGAACACCGGGTAGATCTGCGAGGGATCCAGCACCTTGCGCATGGCAAAGTGCTTGTGCATCTCGCTGAGCGCCAGATACTCGTCCCACAGGTTCTGCTCGGTCTGCGCCACCTGCACATAAGCGTAGTAACGCACCAGCGGCAGGATCTTCTGCTCGATGATCTCGCGGCAACGGCTGGAGTCGTGGTGCCAGTTGTCACCGTCGGAGGCCTGGGCCACGTACAGGTTCCACTCGCTGGTGGGGTAGCGGGCCTGGATGATCTCGTCGAGCAACACCAGGGCGCTGGACACCACGGTGCCGCCGGTTTCGGTCGCGTGGAAGAACTCGTCTTCCGTCACTTCCTGAGCCTGCGTATGGTGGCGGATGAAGACCAGCTCGATCTTGTCGTAGTGCCGGGTCAGGAACAGGTACAGCAGGATGAAGAATCGCTTGGACAACTCCTTGCGCTGCTCGTCCATCGAGCCGGACACGTCCATCACGCAGAACATCACGGCCTTGGTGGTGGGCACCGGCACCTTGACGCGGCTGCGGAAACGCAGGTCGATCGGATCCAGGAAGGGGATGCCCTTCATGCGGCCATAAAGATGTGCCAGCTGGGCCTCGATCTCTTCGATTTCGGCGGCGCGCTTGCGGATCAGGGCATCGTCACCCGTGACGGGCTGCGCGCGCAGTTCGGCCAGGCGCTCTTCCAGTTCCTTGATCTCGCGGCGTGACGATGCACCCAGCGCAATACGCCGCCCCAGTGCGCCACGCATGGAGCGCACCACGTGCAGATTGTTGGGTGTGCCGTCGCTGCTGAAGCCAGCGCGGTGGCTCTTCCACTCGGGCACCTCGGCCAGGGCGGTTCGCACCAGGTTGGGCAGCGCCAGGTCTTCGAAAAAGACCTGCATGAACTCTTCCTTGCTCAGGCTGAAGACAAAGTCGTCCTCACCCTCGCCGGAATCGCTGGCCTGGCCGGAACCACTGCCCTGCCCTTGCCCGCCTTGCGGCTTCTCGATCCGGTCGCCCTTGACGTACTCGCGGTTGCCCGGATGCACCACCTCGCGTGTGCCGCCATCGCCGTGATGAAACACGGGCTCGGACAGGTCTCGCTTGGGGATGGCGATGTCCTCGCCCTTTTCGATGTCGCGGATGCTGCGGCCATTGATGGCGCGCTGCACTGCCTCACGCACTTGGTCCTTGTATCGACGCAGGAAACGCTCACGGTTGCCGATCGACTTGTTCTTGCCGGCCAGCCGTCTGTCGATGATGTGTTGCCTAGTCATGCGTGCTTCCGTATATCAACCAGGCAGCCGCCGCGGAACCGGCTTCGCCGGGCCGCTGGCGGCGCCCCCTGGAGGGGGAGCGCCAAGGGCGCTCGGGGGTGGGCCATCAGGAGGATTTACGCACTCGCAGATACCACTCGCACAGCAAGCGAACTTGCTTGGCCGTGTAGCCCTTCTGGACCATGCGGTTGACAAAGTCCTCGTGCTTCTTGACCTCGTCGGCGCTGGCCTTGGCGTTGAAGCTGATGACGGGCAACAACTCTTCGGTGTTGCTGAACATCTTCTTCTCGATCACGGTGCGCAGCTTTTCGTAGCTGGTCCACAGTGGGTTCTTGCCGCCGTTGTTGGCACGCGCGCGCAGTACGAAGTTGACGATCTCGTTGCGGAAGTCCTTCGGGTTGGCAATGCCGGCCGGCTTCTCGATCTTTTCCAGCTCGGCGTTCAGCGCACCACGATCGAAGATTTCACCGGTGTCCGTATCGCGGTATTCCTGATCCTGGATCCAGTAATCCGCATAGGTCACGTAGCGATCGAAGATGTTCTGGCCGTACTCGGAATAGCTTTCCAGATAGGCCGTCTGGATCTCCTTGCCGATGAACTCCGCGTAACGCGGTGCCAGCGACTCCTTGATGTAGGAGATGTACTTCTGCTCCAGCTCGGCCGGGAACTGCTCGCGCTCGATCTGCTGCTCCAGCACATACATCAGGTGCACCGGGTTGGCGGCCACTTCCTGGCTGTCGAAGTTGAACACCTTGGAGATGATCTTGAAGGCAAAACGCGTGGATATGCCGCTCATGCCCTCGTCCACACCGGCGTAGTCGCGGTACTCCTGGATGGACTTGGCCTTGGGGTCGGTGTCCTTCAGGTTCTCGCCGTCATACACCTGCATCTTGGAATAGATGCTGGAGTTTTCGGGCTCCTTCAGGCGGGTCAGGATGGCGAACTGGCTCATCATCTTCAGCGTGCCAGGCGCACAAGGCGCGGCGGCCAGCGAAGAGGTGCGAACCAGCTTTTCGTAGATCTTGATTTCTTCCGACACACGCAGGCAATAAGGCACCTTGACGATGTAGATCCGGTCAAGGAAGGCCTCGTTGTTCTTGTTGTTGCGGAAGGCCTTCCACTCGCTTTCGTTCGAGTGAGCCAGCACGACACCGTCGAAGGGAATCGCACCGAAACCTTCCGTGCCCTTGAAGTTACCTTCCTGCGTGGCAGTCAGCAGAGGGTGCAGCACCTTGATGGGCGCCTTGAACATTTCCACGAATTCCAGCAGGCCCTGGTTGGCCAGGCACAGGCCACCTGAATAGCTGTAGGCGTCCGGGTCATCCTGGGCGTAGGTTTCGAGCTTGCGGATGTCGACCTTGCCGACCAGGGCGCTGATGTCCTGGTTGTTTTCGTCGCCTGGCTCGGTCTTGGCGATGCCCACCTGCTTGAGGATGCTGGGGTAGCGCTTGACGACCTTGAACTTGCGGATGTCACCGCCGAACTCCTCCAGGCGCTTCACGGCCCATGGGCTCAGGATGCGCTGCAGGTAACGGCGGGGAATGCCGTATTCCTTTTCGAGGATAGGGCCATCTTCCGTCGGGTCGAACAATCCCAGGGGTGACTCGTTGACGGGCGAGCCCTTGATGGCATAGAAGGGCACCTTCTCGGCCAGCAGCTTGAGCCGCTCGGCAATCGAGGACTTGCCGCCGCCGACAGGGCCCAGCAGATACAGAATCTGCTTCTTTTCTTCCAGGCCTTGCGCGGCATGGCGGAAGTAGCTGACGACCTGCTCGATGGCATCTTCCATGCCATAGAACTCTTCGAAAGCGGGGTAGATCTTGATCACCTTGTTGGTGAAGATCCGAGACAGGCGCGGGTCATTGCGCGTGTCGATCATTTGCGGCTCGCCAATCGCCTGGAGCATGCGCTCTGCAGCGGTGGCGTAGGCCGACTTGTCTTTCTTGCAGATCTCGAGGTATTCCTCGAGGGTGAATTCTTCTTCGCGGGTGCGCTCGTAACGAGCTGCGAAGCTGCTGATCACGTCCATACAGACCTCCGAACCATCGACTTACGCCATCGATGCCTCGTGATCTGCGCCGTAACCACCTGGTGAACTCGGCGCGACCACACAAGCATCGCCTTCACACCAAAGATCGAGGAAATCACTGTTCTTGCAAGCCGAGATAACACCCCGGAAACTGGCTCAGATCAATGACTTCGTTGTTGTCTATCTTGCACCTTTTTTGAGTCCTGCGTGCAGCATGCACACAACAAGGCACGCTTTCATCAGATTCAAACCCTGCAGGCACTAAATATTGCTACTGGCACGCACCTCTTCCATGCTCGTTATGCCGGAGAGGACTTTCTCTATGCCGTCTTGTCGCAAGGTGCGCATGCCCTCTTTCAGCGATTGATTGAGCAAGGCTTCTGCGTTCGCACCGGTCTGGATCATGCGGCGGATCTCACGGCTGACCGACAAGAGCTCATGCAGGCCGGCACGCCCCTTGTAGCCCGTGTTGTTGCATTGCGGACACCCTTTGGCAGTGTGGGACATGAGCACACCGTCGCGGCCCAGACGCTGCTGCCAGTCGGCCTGCACCGCCTCGGGGCTGATGTGCTCGGTATGCTCAGGGAACACGAACATGTATTCCTTGATCAGGTCGTCGATATAGGCCTGCGAGGCCGGCTCGGACACCTTGCACGCGCTGCACAGTCGGCGCACCAGGCGCTGTGCCAGCACGACCAGCAAGGCATCGGCAAAGTTGAACGGGTCCATGCCCATGTCCAGCAAACGGGTGACCGTTTCTGGCGCACTGTTGGTGTGCAGCGTGGAGAGCACCAGGTGCCCCGTCAGCGAGGCCTCGACGCCCATGTCGGCTGTTTCATGGTCACGGATTTCGCCCACCATGATGACGTCCGGATCGGCGCGCAGGAAGGCCCGCAGCGCCTTGGCAAAGGTCCAGTCGATC
This sequence comes from Aquabacterium sp., assembly GCF_036279675.1. GTDB lineage: Bacteria > Pseudomonadota > Gammaproteobacteria > Burkholderiales > Burkholderiaceae_C > Aquabacterium. The sequence continues at coordinate 27,386 of NZ_DASUIS010000003.1, forward strand.
TTGGGATTGATCTGCACCTGCCGCAAGCCGGGTTGGGTGATTTCCACCGGGTCTTCCGCCGTCCAGATCTTGCGCTCGGGCACGTTGATGAAGCTCAACGCCGAATGCAGGGTGGTCGTCTTGCCGGAACCGGTCGGCCCCACACACAGGATCATGCCGTAGGGGCGTTCCAGGGCCGTTTTCAGGCGACCCAGGTTGGTTTCGCTCAGGCCGATCTTGTCCAGAGGCAGGGGGCGAGCCGAACTCAGAATCCGCATGACCACGTCTTCCAGCCCGTTGTTGGTGGGGATGGTGGCCACGCGCAGTTCAAGCCGGTATTGCGGCACAAAACGCGCAAAGTTGATCTTGCCGTCCTGCGGCTTGCGACGCTCGGAAATGTCCAGATCGCACATGATCTTGATGCGGGCGATCATGGCGCTGCGGTAGTTGTGCGGCAACTCCAGGTAGGGCACCAGGCCACCGTCCTTGCGGAAGCGGATCTTGATCTTGTCGCGCCCCGGATAGCTTTCGATATGGATGTCCGACACGCCCTGGGTGTAGGCCTCCACGATCATGGTGTTGATCAGGCGTACCAGCGAGTTGTCGCTCTGCTCGATGGGACGGTCTTCCTCCTGGTAGGACTTGTTCTCCAGCCCTTCCTTTTCCAGGTCCTCGACGAGCTTGCCGGAGTCCACCGTCTCCAGCTCCAGCTCGGCTGGCTCGGCAAAACTCGTGAACATCACCGAGGTGACATCCGCACCCAACCGGGCATAGGCATCCCGGATCGACCACTCCAGCTGGCTCTGATTGGCCAGCACGGGCACGATCTTGCACTGGGTGACGAACTCCAGCTCGGACAGCACGGTGCGCTTGCTGGGGTCCTCCACCGCGACGATGAGGGTGGCCTCGTGCAGCAACAGCGGTGCCACCAGCAGACGTGCGGCCACATTGAACGGCACCTTGTTCAGCGCATCGGGATCGGCGGGGAACTTGTCCAGATCCACCAGGGGGTAGCCCATCTTGCGTGCCAGCGCACTGAGCAGATCCTGCCTGGAGACCATGCCCAGGCGCACGAGCAGCTCGCCCAGGGGCACCGTGCGATCGTGCTGCTGCTGCTTGAGGGCGATCTGAAGCTGCTCCTCGGAAATCAGGCCCAGCGCGATCAGCGCCTCGCCGATGCGCACCATGGGCATGTGGCTCTGGCGCTCGATGGCATCGATCAGTTGCTCCGGCGACACCACCTTCTGCGTCAGCAGGATGTCCCCCAGCTTCTGGTTGCGCAGGTTGTGCTGCACCTCCATGGCCTGGTCCACATCGTCGGGCGTCACCGCCTGCGCGTCGATCAGGGCCTGGCCGATCAAGGGGCCGATCTCGACTCCGGCAATGATGTCGGAGGGCACGAACAGCCGGTTGACCGAGCCTTTCTCGTCGACCGGCGGGAACAGGAACAGGCCGAACTCGTTTTCGACATGGCCGATCGTGTCACCCTCCAGGGTGCCGCCCGCCACCAGGTGGACGCGGTAGTCTGTGACCGGGCGCTCGGTGAGCACCCCACCGTCGTGCTGGGCCACTTCCTGGCTCACAGCCGTGGGTTCGATAGGCCGGGTGAGCAAGATGGTGCGGAACTGGTTGAAGCGCAGCGGCATCGTCGTGCGAGCCGGTGGCACCTGAATGTGCGCCACCCGTTCGGTCGGCACGAAGAAGTTGAGGCGGCCTTGCATCACCCGACCATTGAGGCCGACGATCTGACAGGGCTCGGAATCCTGCTGCGCCGACGCCACCGGATAGGTTGCGAAAGGCGGCGTGGGCCAGCGGAAGGCCCCGCTGACCAGGTCGTCGGTCACGGTGTCGCCAAAGCCGGCATCCTGAAAGTCATCGACTTTCGCGGGAGCGGGTGGACCCGCGTCACTTCGGGCGGCGTGATCAGGGTAATCAGACATGTCGATCCTTGCATCCAGGATGAGACACTGACACCCCGGGTTGATTGCCATGCTATGAAACTGACCGCATCATGATGGGAACAAAAACGGCAGAAATACCGCTGTTTGCGCACATCGTCAGCCTGGTCGGCTGCCTGAAACCGGATTTTTTGAAGGGGAAGTGTCAGATTTCGAGGTGCTGCACGACAGACACCAGGCGAGGCTTGCTCGCGTATCCTTGAAACTGATTCACCGGAATTGAACATGAACCAACGTCAACTGCTGTCTTCCGCACTCGCTTCCGTGCTGGCCCTTGGCGCCGCCACGGCCCAGGCTCACGACGAAGCCGCCCCGAAGGACAAGGAAAAGTGCTACGGCATCGCCAAGGCAGGCCAGAACCACTGCGCCAACCTGTCGGGCACGCACTCCTGCGCCGGCGAGGCCAAAACCGACAACGCCCCCGCCGAATGGAAACTGGTGGCCAAGGGTAGTTGCGCCAAGCTGGGTGGCATGAATGCCGAGCAGGCCAAGGCTGCCCTGGCCAAGGCCGGTACCAAGTAAACCGGGCCACCTGGTCTTTCCCTGGTCGGCCCCTCGCGCAGATGCCCCGCCCGCCCTCCTCCCTGATCGGCATCGGCCTGCGGCAGCCTCATGCCCAGGCCTTGTTGACCCAGCGCCCGGCCCTCGGCTTCGTCGAGGTGCACTCCGAGAACTTCTTCGCCGAAGGCGGCAGCGCCATCCAGGCCTTGCTGGAAGTTCGGGCGCACTACCCCATCAGCCTGCACGGTGTGGGGCTGTCTCTGGGCTCGGCATCGGGGCTGGACGAGGCCCACCTGGATCGGTTGGCCAGGCTGGTCGAACAGATCGACCCGGTTCGGGTGTCGGATCACGCCAGCTTTGCGCGCGTCCAGCCCGCGGGCCCCACGTCGCCGGGTGCGGTGCATGCCAGCGACCTGCTGCCGCTGGCGTTCACGCCCGCATCGCAAGATGCGCTGGTCGCCAACATCCAGCGGGTCCAGGATCGCCTGCGTCGCCCCATCCTGATCGAGAACCTCTCGGCCTACATGGCTTACGAGGACGATCAGATCCCCGAAATCGAGTTTCTGATCCAGACCTGCCAACGCGCGGGCTGTCAGTTGCTGCTGGATCTGAACAACCTGGTCGTCAACGGCCTGAACCGGGCCAGACGCCTGCACTGGCAGGATTCGCCAGGCAACGAGCCTGACCGCGAGCGGGCGACGCACCAGGCCCGTGCCGAGGCGCTGGATTTCGTCTGGTCGCTGCCACCCGGCATGGTCGGGCAGATTCACCTGGCGGGCTTCCGCTGGCCTGCACAGCCCGATCAACTGGTCATCGACGACCACAGCCAGCGCATCAGCCCGGCCGTCTGGGACGCGTATGACATGGCGCTCAACCACCTGGGTGAGGTCCCCACTCTGATCGAATGGGATGTGGACCTGCCCCCGCTGGCCGTCTTGCTGGACGAGGCGCGGCTGGCCGCCGAGGTGATCGCCCAATCACGCGGCGAGCCGGACATGGACTTCGACGAATGAACATCGACCAGGAGCGGGCCCGGCAACAGGCTGTTCTGGCCGCACTGCAGCAAGGCTGGCCTGCGATCCACGCGGCGCGGCTGCAGACCGATGCGGCGGGCCTGCGCGCCTACCAGGTCAATGCACGGGCGACCGCGCAGCGGGTCTTGCTGGCGCACTTCCCCACCGTGGCCGCCATGCTCGGCGAAGAAGCGCTGGGCATGCTGTCTGTGCTGCTGTGGCAGCAATCGCCCCCCTCCAGCGGTGACCTGGGGCAATGGGGTGGCGACCTGCCCGCGCTCATCGGCGCGCGGGCGGAGCTGGCAGACTGGCCCTGGCTGGCCGACTGCGCCCGGCTCGACTGGGCACGCCACCTGTGCGAGCGTGCCGCAGACGCCCGACAGGATCACGGCAGCCTGCACAGACTGGGCGACAGCGCGCCTCGCGCCCTGCGCCTGCACCTCCAACCCTGCGTGCAGGTGATCACATCGCCATGGCCGCTGGCTGCCTTGTGGGCGGCGCATCAGTTGCCGGAAGCGGCGCAGGCGGCTGCGGCTGAAACGGCCTTGCAGGCGGTTCAGGGCCTGCGTGCCACGGTCGTGTGGCGTTCACCGTGGCAGTTGCAGATGAGCGAAATCTCGGCCGAGGATGGCCAGTGGATGCAGATGCTGCAAGACGCCAGCCGACACGATGGTGCGCACGCGTCCCTGGGTAGCTTGTTGACTCAGGCGCCCGCCGGCTTTGACTTCAGCGCCTGGCTGACCACGGCGGTGATGCAAGGCTGGCTGTGGCGCATCACGACGGACGCTGAGTAAACAACCTGCACGAGCGAGACGCCGCTCAGAAGTCCTTGTAGCGGAAGACCAGCTGCATCGAGATCGGCACCTCGCCCTGCTCGTTCTTGGGCAGCACTTCGGTCTTGTCGATGGCGCGTATCACGGCGTCATCCCATGAAGGCACGCCGGAGGGTTCGATGAGCTTGCGCGCGATGATGCGGCCGTCCGGCGAGCAATGCACTTCCACCACGGCACGCGGGTCGCCGCTGATGCTCTCGGTGAAGATGATGTTGGGCTTGACGCGCGCCACGATGCGCCCGGCGTAGGCAGCGCTGGGGCCAGCCGATCGCGCCGATGCCCCCAGCGTGGCCGCCAGTTGGTCCATCATGCCCTTGAGCGCCGCGTTCTGCTGCGAGCCGGGCTTGCCCGGGCTGTCCGTGCGGCTCGTCGTTTTCGAGTTCACCGGCTTGGTGGCAGGCTCGGGCTTGGCAGGTTCGGCCTTCCTGGGCGGTGTCTTCTCAGGCTTCTTGACAGGCTTGACCGGTTCATCCGTGATGAAGACCTCGCGAGGCTCCTGCTGCTTGCGCTTCCTGGGCTCTTTCTTGGGCTTGCGCTCGACCACCACATCGGGAATGGGCTCGGGCGCAGGTGGCTCGGGCTCCGCTGCCTTGACCGGCTCGGGTGGTGGCTCCACGGGCGGTGTCTCCACCTTGGGTGGCACGTCCACAGGGGGTGGAGGTGGCGGCGCCTCGGGCGCGGCCGCACGTGGGATCTCTGCCCAGACTTCGGCTTCCACCGTCTCAGGCGTGGTCATCTTCCAGCGCACGCCCAAGGCCAGCGCCGCGACCAGCATCAGGTGAACGCCCAGGGCCAGTGCGCCGCCCAGGCCCCAGCCATCCGCAGAGCGGGGGCGGAGAACGGGGCCGGAGCCCTGGCTGACGGCGTCGGCGTTCAAGGCATCAACCTCCGGTGGTGCGCACCGACAGGCCCACACGGGCCACGCCGGCCTTTTGCAGCACATCCATCACGTGCACGACGGCTTCGTAGCGCACGTCCTTGCGGGCGCTGATGATCACCGGCACGGCTTCGGGGCCACCGGCAGCTTCGTCCTGCATGGGCTTGATGCGCTCTGCCAGATCCTTGACCAGCATCTCGCCTGCGTCCTTGCGGTTGACGCGCAGCTTCACGTGGTCATCGTCTTCCAGCACGACCTCGATCACCTTCTCGGGCGCCTTGCGCGCCTTGCCGATGCTGGGCAGGTCCACCACGCCGGTGGGCAACAGCGGCGCGCTGACCATGAAGATGATCAGCAGCACCAGCATCACGTCAATGAACGGGACCATGTTGATCTCGTTGCGCGTGCGCCGGCGTCGGCCGCCACCGCGGGCATTGAGCTCGGCCACGGTCAGCGCCCCTGCTGAGGCTGGGTGCGCCCGGCGTCCACCGCCGAAGGCGGGCTGGCGGGCGCGGCGCTGCGGGCCAGGATGTTGGAGAACTCTTCCATGAAGGACTCCATCTGGATGGCGATGCGGTCGATGTCACGCGCCAGGCGGTTGTAGGCCAGCACGGCGGGAATGGCGGCAAACAGGCCGATGGCGGTGGCCACCAGGGCTTCGGCGATGCCGGGTGCCACCGTGGCCAGGGTCACCTGCTGCATGTTGGACAAGCCCGTGAACGCGTGCATGATCCCCCACACGGTCCCGAACAGGCCGATGTAGGGAGACACCGAGCCCACCGAACCCAGGAAATCAAGCCGCGCTTCGATGACATCCATCTCGCGCTGAAAACTGGCGCGCATGGCGCGGCGGGCGCCGTCCAGCAGGCTGGGTACATCGGTGATGCGGCGCTCGCGCAGCTTCATGAACTCGCGCATGCCGGCCGCAAAGATGCGCTCCTGCGGCGAAGGCGGGCCATCGCCACGCTGGGCATCCTGAAACAGCTCCTGCAGCGTGCGCCCGGCCCAGAACTCGCGGTCGAACTCGTCGTTGTCTTCCCGCACCCGCTTGAGGCCGATCAGCTTGCTGAAGATCACGCTCCAGCTGGCCACGGACACCAGCAGCAACAGCGCCAGCACGATCTGCACCACGGCGCTGGCATGCAACACCAGGGCAATGATGGACAAGTCTTGGTTCATGAAAGGTCAACCTCCGGAGGCTTGAATCGGTGTGGGCAAAACGGCCAGGATGCGCTCGGGGATGCGGCCAGGCCTGAGGCTGTCCTGCCCGGCCTTGGACTGCACCCAGCCTATGCGCACCCGGCCTTGCGTGAGCAGGGTTTCGCCACGCCAGACATCTTGCTGAAAGGCCACGCTGGAGCGCCCGACCTCGCTGACGGTCACCGTCACGGTCAGGCGATCATCCAGGCGGGCGGGTTTGAGGAAGCGCATCTGCGTGTCGGCCACGACAAACATGCCTTCGCCCGACTGGCGCATGTCTTCCTGCTCGAAACCCAGGGAGGACAGCCACTCGGTGCGGGCGCGCTCCATGAACTTCAGGTAATTGCCGTAGAAAACGATGCCGCCCGCATCGGTGTCTTCCCAGTAAACGCGCACCGGATGCCGGAAATGGGCATTCGCCAGGTCTGGTGGCGTGGCGGCAGGCGAGACAGGGGAAGCAGCAACGGACGACAGGCTCATGACCGCCATTATCCAGGGGATCCGGGCAGATCGCCCGCCCGCTGCACCATCGCTGGTCAAGAGTTGTAAAGCAGGCGGTGGCCTGGCCCTTGCCTAGAGGAAATCAGGCGACTGCACGGCATGCAGCGTGACGCTGGTTTCGCCATCACGCTCGCGGCTGCGCAACCACCACACGGCCCCCTTGCGCACCGACCAGGCCAGATCCTGCCCGGTCAGCAAGCGCGCCGCCAGCAGCCCCAAGGCAGGCTGATGCCCGACGATCAGGACGGGATCCTTGTTGCGGGGCCAACGGGCTGCGGCCAGCAGATCATCCACGCTGGCCTGCGGGTCCATCGATGGCACGGTCTTGTAGGAGCGCCCCAATGCCATGGCGGTCTGCTGGGTCCGCTGCGCCGGGCTGACGAGCACGCGCGTGGTGTCGGGCAGGCGCTGGTTGAGCCACTGGGCCATGCGCTCGGCCTGCCGCTCGCCTTTGGGCGTGAGAGTGCGGGCCAGATCCTGCGCCAGGTCGATGTGCACGGTGAGGTCCTCGCCTGCCGCCACACGGGCCTGCTGCTCATCGTCCAGCGGCAAGGCATGCGCCTGCGCGTGGCGCCAAAGGATCAGATCCATCGCGAACTCCTCTCAGGTCAAGTGCGACACCAGATCATGCGCGCACACTATGGACCACCCCCGGGACAGCTTGATGACAGCTCCGCAACGATCAGGGCTGCGCCTGGTGGCGCGCCATCAGGGCCTGCTGCGCACTGACACCCTCTTGCGAGACACGCTCATAGCGGCCATTGCCATGCTGGATCCAGGCATCACGAACATCCAGCAGATACGGCACCAGGCACTCGTCGATCACCCGCTGACGCAGGGTCACATCCCGAACCGGCCAGGCGGCCTCGATGCGGCGCGTCATGTTGCGGTTCATCCAGTCTGCACTCGACAGGTAGAGGACTTCATCCTTGTCAGACTCACCCCAGCGGAAGTACAGCACGCGGGTGTGCTCCAGCATGCGGCCCACGATGGAGCGCACCCGGATGTTGTCCGACAAACCGGGCACACCCGGCGGCAGGATGCAGGCACCACGCACGATCAGGTCGATCGACACGCCCGCCTGCCCCGCTTCCAGCAAGGCCGCGATCAAGGGCTCGTCCGTCAGGGAATTGAGCTTGAGCACGATGCGCGCAGGCTGCCCGGCTGCAGCGGCATCGGCCACCCGCTTGATGGTGCGCACCATCTGCGTCTGCATGCTGAACGGGGCCAGCAACAGCTGCTTGGTGGATTTCTGGTGCGTGAGGCTGGAGAGCTGCTGGAACACCATGTCGACGTCGGCGGTGACCTCGGCATTGCTGGTGAGGTAGCCCACATCGGTGTACAGGCGGGCCGTCTTGGGGTTGTAGTTGCCGGTCGACAGGTGGGCATAGCGCTTGAGGCGGTTGCCCTCCCGGCGCGTG
>NZ_DASUIS010000004.1:0-25225 GCF_036279675.1 Aquabacterium sp.
AGAAGTTCATGGTTGAAACCAGGGCTCGCATCAGATCACCTTCGCACGCATCAGATCATTGGTATTGACGGCGCCCACGAGCACGCCCTGCCCGTCCACCACCAGCAAGGTCGTGATGCGATGGGCCTCCATCAGGGACACGGCTTCGGCCGCCAGCACATCATCGCGGATGGTGCGTGGCGAGGGCGTCATCAACTCGGCTGCAGTGGTGGCGCGCAGGTCGATACCCGCTTCGATCTTGCGGCGCAGGTCACCATCGGTGAACACACCCACGATGCGGCCCGCCTCATCGACCACCGCGGTCGAGCCCAGGCCCTTGGCACTCATCTCGCGCATCACCTCGCCAAAGGTGGCATCTGGCTTGACGCGCGGCACGGCATCACCGGCGCGCATCACATCACGCAGATGGGTCAGCAACTTGCGGCCCAGCGAACCGCCGGGATGCGAACGGGCGAAGTCCTCGGCCTTGAACCCGCGCAGCTCCAGCAGCACCACGGCCAGCGCATCACCCAGGGCCATCTGGGCGGTGGTGCTGGCGGTCGGGGCGAGATTGAGCGGGCAGGCCTCCTGGGCCACAGCGCAGTCCAGCACGATGTCGGCATGGCGCGCCAATGACGACGCGGGACGCCCCGTCATGGCCAGCAGGCGCACGCCCAGGCGTTTGATGACAGGCAACAGGGCCGTGAGCTCTTCGCTTTCGCCGGAATTGGAAATGGCCAGCACCACATCGCCAGGCTGCACCATGCCCAGGTCGCCGTGATGCGCTTCGGCCGGGTGCACGAACATGGCCGGTGTGCCGGTTGAGGCCAGCGTGGCCGTGATCTTGCGGCCCACATGCCCGCTCTTGCCCATGCCCATCACCACCACACGGCCCTGGCAGCCCAGCATGGCGTCCACCGCCTGCGTGAAGGCCGCGCCGGCTTCGCCTTCCAGGCGCTCGCGCAGATCGAGCAAGGCACGCGCCTCGATATCGAAGGCCTGACGGGCCAGTGCCACAACGGCGTCTTGTTGGTGTAATGGGCTTGACATGTGGTGATGAGAAGTCAACGAAGTGCGGCGGATTTGAACAAACGCCGACGACCCCGGGTAGGATCAAGAGATTCTAGGGACTCTATGGCCACCACGCTCGATCTGACACTGCTGTATCTGTTTGCCGCCGTGATTGGTGTGGTCTTGTGCCGTCTGATGAAACTGCCCCCCATGCTGGGCTACCTGGCCGTTGGTGTGGTGATCGGGCCCAATGCCCTGGCTTTGGCCAAGGACTCTGCAGGCGTGCAGTATCTGGCCGAATTTGGTGTGGTCTTCCTGATGTTCGTGATCGGGCTGGAATTCAACCTGCCCAAGCTCAAGAGCATGCGCTCGCTGGTGTTCGGGCTGGGCTTCAGCCAGGTGGGCCTGACGATTGTCGCCACCCTGATCGGGCACCTGGCCTTGAGCGCCGTGCTCAGCTACATGGGTCACCACGGTGGCCTGCTCGGCTGGGGCATCAACTGGCAAAGCGCCGTGGCACTGGGCGGTGCGCTGGCCATGAGCAGCACCGCCATCGTGGTCAAGATGATGGCCGACCGGCTGGAGCTGGAAAGCGAACACGGCCGCCGGGTGATCGGCATCCTGCTGTTCCAGGATCTGGCCGTGGTGCCGCTGCTGGTGCTGATCCCCGCCCTGGGCGACTCGGCTTCGGAAATGACGCGCACGCTGGTGCTGGCCGGCATCAAGGCCGCCGGCCTGCTGATCGTGCTGCTGGCCGGTGGCCAGAGGGTCATGCACTGGTGGCTCAATCTGGTGGCCCGACGCAAGAGCGAAGAGCTGTTCATGCTCAACCTGCTGCTGGTCACGTTGGGGCTGGCCTGGTTGACCGAGCACTTCGGCCTGTCGCTCGCACTGGGTGCCTTCGTGGCCGGCATGCTGATCGCCGAGACCGAATACAAGCACCAGGTGGAGACCGACATCCGCCCCTTCCACGACGTGCTGCTGGGCCTGTTCTTCATCACCATCGGCATGAAACTGGACTGGCACAGCCTGTACGAGCAATGGGCCCTGGTGCTGATGCTGGCCACCGGCCCCTTGCTGTTCAAGCTGGGCCTGATCACCACCTTGTCCAAGTTGTTTGGTGCCAGCACCGGCGTGGCCTTGCGCACCGGCCTGTACCTGGCGCAAGCCGGTGAGTTCGGCTTCGTGCTGCTGTCGCTGGCCACGGCCGAACACCTCATCCCGCACCGCGTGGAAAGCCCGCTGCTGGCGGCCATGGTGCTGTCCATGCTGGCCACACCGCTGATCATCATGTACAGCAACCGCATCGTGATGCGCGTGTCGTCCACCGACTGGCTGATGCAGTCGCTGGCCATGACCAGGATCGCCACCAAGTCCATCAACACCGAAAAGCACGTGCTGATCTGCGGCTACGGCCGCAGCGGCCAGAACCTGGCGCGCCTGCTGGAGCAGGAGAAGATCCCCTACATGGCGCTGGACCTCGATCCCGACCGCGTGCACCAGGCCGCCGCCGCCGGCCACAACGTGGTGTTCGGTGACGCCACCCGCCTGCAAAGCCTGGTGGCCGCCGGCCTGTCACGTGCCTCGGCGGTGGTGGTGACCTATCCCAACACACCCTCCGCCAAGAAGATCCTGCGGCTGGTACACGAGCATGCGCCGAGCGTGCCAGTGGTGGTGCGCACCATCGACGACAGCAGCCTGGATGAACTGCAAGGTGCCGGTGCCACCGTGATCGTGCCTGAAGCCATCGAAGGCTCGCTCATGCTGGCCTCTCAGGCGCTGGCACTGGTGGGCGTGCCCATGCGCCGCGTGATCCGCATGGTGCAGGACCAGCGCGTGGCCCGCTACGGCCTGCTGCGTGGCTACTTTCACGGCGCCGATGACGACAGCGTGGACGAGCTGGAACTGCAGCGCCTGCTGTCGGTCACGCTCACGGCAGATTCGGCCTGTATCGGGGAGACGCTGGCAGCCAGCCTGGACCAGCGCGACACCCGCGTGGCCGTGGTGTCCGTGCGCCGCGCCGAGGGCCAGGTCGTGGCCCCGGCTGGCGAATTGATCCTGCACGTGGGCGACACCCTGGTGCTCTCCGGCAGGCCACAGGATCTCGCCAGGGCAGAAGGCCTCCTGCTCAAAGCCTGATCCAACATGCCGGATTTCACGGCGTGGCATACCGTTTATCGGTGACGCGGTCAATTCACGGATTTCCGAAATCCCTGGTCGACGTCAGGGACTCACCATCAAGCCTGTTCACACCCCCCCGATATGAGGGGTCTATTTCACAGGAGATGGTCCATGAAGAAGCTGTCCTTGGTGACCTTGATGACGGCGGCGGGCTTGCTCGGCTCGACTGCCGCTCATGCGGGGTATGACCTGTTCGGTGACTGGTTCCGGGTAGAAGGCTTCGGCACCCTGGGCGCCTACCAGTCCAACAACGACGATGTCCGGATCAGGCCGGATGCCCGTGCGCGCGCCGGCTCGGAAGGCGACCTGCGCTTCGATGGTGACACCATCCTGGCCGTACAAGGCACGGTGAACCCGAATGGGCCCATCAAAGGCGTGATCCAGATGGTCTCGCACAAGAAGATCGACGGCACCACCTATGACGGCAACTGGCGGCCTCTGACGGAATGGGCCTATCTGGGATGGGACATCACACCGGAGGTGAACTGGAAGCTGGGCCGTGTGGTCGCGCCCCTGTTCATGTTGTCCGACACGCGCAATCTCGGCTATTCGCAGACCGCTGTCCGGCCCCCCCAGACGGTCTACCAGCTCAACCCGATCACCAATCTCGACGGCAGCACGGCGAGCTGGGATCTTCAGGCTGGCGACACCCTCATGACCCTGACCGGCATGTACGGCAAATCATCGGTGGCGAACTCCAGCGGCGCCTTCAAGGCAGGCAAGATCTATGGCGGTGCGCTCAAGGCGAACAAGGGTGAATGGACCGCGCGCGTTGGCGTCACCTACTTCCGCGACATCGAAGTGACACTGACGGCGCCATTGCAGGCCCAGTACACGGCCCTTCGCAACAGTGGCTCATGCGCGAACTGCGCCACCGAGATCGACAGCACCGTGCCACTGAGCAACGTGGCCCTCAAGATGCTGAGCTACGGCCTGACCTGGGAGCACGATGACTACACGGTGCAGGCCGAATACGTGAACCGCTTCGGCAACTCCCTGGCTGCACCCGACACCAAGGGCTGGTACGTCCAGGGCGCCAGGCGCTTTGGTGACTGGACGCCGTATGTTCGATACGGTGAACTCAACAACTACGACAGCGTCAACCTGCTCCCCAACGCCGGAGCCCTGGCGCTCTACAACAGTGCCAAGGTTTTTGGTGACGCCACTCGCAGCGAAACGGCCATCGGCGTGCGCTGGGACTTCGCGCCCAAGATGGCCCTCAAGGCCGAGTACAACATGTACAAGGTTCAGAACCCGCTGGTCGGAACGGGCCCTGTCATCAACTATCAGCTCGGCTCCGCGGCTGCTACCAGCTTTGCGGGTGACCAGGGTCGCGTCCACCTGATGACGCTCAACCTCGACTTCATCTTCTGAACACAGGGGGCATCATGAACAAAACCTTTCACGTCACGGCGAAGGCCGTGGTGCTGGCTTGTGCATGCTTTGCAGCCGCCAGCCATGCCGATGTCGTCGTCATCGCCAGTGCCAGAAGCACGGTCGGCACACTGACCAAGGAGCAGGTCACGCAGATCTACCTGGGCAAGGTCAAATCCTTCCCCGGGGGCGGTGCCGCGGTGACCAGCATCACCAGCAGCGGCCCCATCCGCGACGAGTTCCTCGCCGCCGTGCTGGAAAAAACCGACTCGCAAGCACGCGCCACCTGGTCACGTCTTGTGTTCACCGGTACGGGCAATGCGCCCAAGGAGCTCAAGGACGTTGCCGAAACCAAGCAGCTGGTGGCCAACAACCCCAACATCATCGGCGTGATCGACAAAGCTTCCGTGGATGCCACGGTCAAGGTGGTCTTCGCCCCCTGAGCCCCGAGCTGCCCCTGCCTCATCGCCCCGCAGGCCCTGGTGAAGGGTCGCGGGGCTTTTTCTTGCCCGCCAACTTGTTGTTCAAAGGCTGAAAAGCCATCGGATGACCGCATTAGCCCCCTAGGCTGAAGCCCCAAGTCCGTGCACACTCGGTGGCCATCAGGCGCAGGATATTCCCTATGCGCCATCGCCAAACAGGAGCCCTCTTGCATGGACGACAGGTCCGCCGAGCCTCACTTGCCACGCGACCAAGCGCAGGGATACCTGGCCAGCCTGCGCGCCAATCCAGGTCTATGGAAGGCGGCACTGCTGTGGACTGCGGTGGTGGTGGCAGCTGGCGCCTGGCGCATTCAGCAGGACATCGACGCCCATCGCCGGGACGAGCTTCGAACCTTCGACTCTCAACTGGCCGCTTTGCGAGAAAGCACCAAAAGCACCTTCCACCTGCTGTCCGTCCTGCCCTCCGCGTTCAGCAACCAGAACGAGCTGAAGAGCCTGTTGCGTGAGGCGGCACTGCCAGACAGCCAGAGCATCACCGACGCCAATCGGGACGCCGTCAAGGCGCAACTGCTCAAGAGCCCGCGTCACATCGCAGCCAGCAAGGCCCTGGCACGTCTGGCGCTGGACTTCAACGTGGACCAGCTCTTCCTGCTTGATCGGTACGGCACCGTGATCGCCGATGCCAGCGCCCCCAACAAGGACAGCAGCCTGGGTGCCAGCTTTCGGTCGCAGCGCTACTTCACCGCCGCCATCGACACCAACTCCGGCTTCCAGTTCGGCGTCAACCGCATCAGCAAGACACCCGGCTTCTATTTCTCGGCCCGCGTGACCGACAACGAGCTCGATACAGGCGTGGTCGTGGCGCAATACGAATCGGCGTATCTCTCCAAGCTGTTTCGCCATGTCGCCACGCCCATGTTCGCGACGGATGAATACGGCGTGATCGTTCTGGGCAACCAGAGCGAGCTGATGCTCAGCCGCAGCGAGCTGCAAGGGCCTCAGTCCATCGACAACGAGACCGCTCAGAAGCGCTACCTGCAAGCGCCAAAGGACCTGGGCTGGCACATCGACCTGTTGCGCGTGGGCGAGCGCAGCGTGCCACTGGTTGAACGGTCTGACGGCCGCTTCATGGCGGTATCGCGCCCCCTGGATTACGGCAGCCTGACCGCCTGGGCGCTTGTCCCCTTGACGGGTGAAGCCCCCATCATCGCGCGCTGGACCATTGCCAGCGCCCTGGCCTTGATCACCGGATACTGGCTGATCACCATGCGCGCGCAGCGACAGACCAGGCAGAACGCCCTGGTACAGGCCAAGCAGGACCTCTCCGACATGGCCCACGCCCTGCCCCTGACCGTGTTCTGCTATCGCCAGCCCGCACGCGGCGGTGGCCATTTCACCTTCATCGGCGAAGGCGCCGAAAAGCTGCTGGGCATCCCGCGTGACATCCTCATGAACGATCCCCAGCAAGCCTGGCAGCTCATGCACGGCGTAGCTGGCCAGGGTGGTGCCATCCAGCCACCCACCGGAGCGGTCGAATTCGCGCTGACGCACAAGGGCACGCGGCGCTGGATCCGTTGTGACAGCCAGTGCCTCACGCAGGGCGACGGCACCCGCACCTACAACGGCTACTGGGCCGATGTCACCGCCCGCAAGGACACCGATGCGCGCTCGCAAGCCGTGTTCACGCACGCGCCCGTTGCCTTCATCTTCTACAGCCTGGACCAGGGCATCACCCGCTGCAACCCGCGTGCGGTCGAGCTCTTCGGCGGCGACAGCGAACAGGCCTTGTTGGGTTTGCTGCCTTCCAAGCCGCCACTGTCTCCAGCCGGATTTGTTCAGAAGAACGATTCGCTCGACATCCTGCAACGCATCTCGCAAACCGGTCAGGCCGAGACCATGGAGTGGCGCCACACCCGCCTCGACGGTGAAGCCTTCGACGCCGAGGTGGTGCTCATCCCCTTCGAGCACGACGGACGCAAGCAGTTCTGCGGCATCGTGCAGGACATCACCGCGCGCAAACAGACCGAAGCCGCCCTGCGCAACGCCAAACAGGCCTCCGAGGCCGCCACGCAGGCCAAGAGCCGCTTCCTGGCCAATATGTCGCACGAGATCCGCACGCCCATGAACGCCATCATGGGCATGACGCACCTGGCGCTGATGGACGAGTTGCCGCCCAAGGCACGCAACTACGTGGACAAGGCCCACCGCGCTGCCAGCAACCTGCTGCAGATCCTCAACGATGTGCTGGATGTCTCCAAGATCGAATCCGGCAAGCTGGAGCTGGAGTACACCGACTTCCAGCTCGAAAGCGTCATCAGCAACATGGCCGATGTGCTGGGCATGCGCGCCGAAGAAAAGAGCCTGGAGCTGCTGTTCACGGCACCGCCCGACATCCCCACCGCCCTGATCGGCGACCCCATTCGCCTCGGCCAGATCCTCATCAACCTGGGCACCAACGCCATCAAGTTCACCAGCAAGGGCGAGATCGTGATCGGCTGCGAAGTACAGCGTCTCGATCCTTCCGACGTGGTGCTGCACTTCTGGGTGCGCGACAGTGGCATCGGCATGAGCCCCGAGCAGATCGAGCGCCTGTTCCAGCCCTTCACGCAAGGCGACAGCTCTACCACCCGCCAATACGGTGGCACCGGCCTGGGCCTGACCATCTCGCGCCAGCTCGTGGAGATGATGAACGGGCGCATCTGGGTCAACAGCCAGCCAGGCAAGGGCTCGACCTTCCATTTCACCGCACGCTTTGGCCTGCAACAGCAATCGAGTCAACCGCGCGCCCTCACCGCCACCGAACTGCAAGGCAAGCGCCTGCTGCTGGTGGATGACAACGCCACCGCACGCGAGGTGCTGGGCGACATGGCCCGCCGGCTCGGCCTGGACGTCGAAGCCGCGGAAAGTGGCGAGGCAGCGCTGGCCCGCATGCAATCGGCACAAGCCGCAGGCCAGCCCCACCAGATCCTGCTCACAGACTGGAAGATGCCCGGCATGGACGGCATCACCTTTGCGCGCCATGCGCTGTCCATACCGCCTGAGCAGCGGCCATGCGTGCTGCTGGTCACTGCCTTTGCGCGTGAAGAAGCCCTCAAGGCGGCCGATGGCGTCGGGCTCTCCGGCGTCATCAACAAACCGGTGACGCCCTCCACCTTGCTCGAAACACTCTCGCGTGTTCTGGGCAAGAACAGCGCCGCCCCCATCGTCTCCGGCAACACCAGCCGCGTGCTCAAGCAGGCCCAGCGCCATCTGGCAGGCGCACGCGTGCTGCTGGTGGAAGACCAACCCATGAACCAGGAGCTCGCCTGCGATCTGCTGCAGCGTGCCGGCCTGAGCGTGGTCA
Organism: Aquabacterium sp.; assembly: GCF_036279675.1. Lineage (GTDB taxonomy): Bacteria > Pseudomonadota > Gammaproteobacteria > Burkholderiales > Burkholderiaceae_C > Aquabacterium. Next base: position 8,332 of record NZ_DASUIS010000004.1, read on the forward strand.
CCGCCGCCAACGGCCAGGAATGCCTCGACAGGCTTGCCGCGGAAGGCCCGTTCGATGGCGTGCTGATGGACTGCCAGATGCCCGTGATGGACGGCTACACCGCCACAGAGCGCATCCGCGCACGCCCTGAATGGCACAGCCTGCCCGTGATCGCCATGACCGCCAGTGCCATGGCCGCAGATCGCGAACGCGTTCTGGGTTGCGGCATGAACGACCACATCACCAAACCGCTGGACCTGGGCCAGATGTTCACCATCATGGCGCGCTGGATCAGCCCAGCCCAGCCCGCCGTGCCTCCCCGACCCGACCAAGCCATGGCCTCGCCCACCGCCACCTCAGCCACACCAGCCATTGACGACGACGCACAACCCGCGGGCCACCTCGGCAGCCTGGATACGGCCGACGGCCTGTCTCGCTGCATGGGCAACATGGACCTGTACCTGCGCCTGCTCAAGGGCTTCGCCAAGACACAACACGATTTCGCGGCGCAACTGTCGGCCGCACCCGACGAGGAGGCAGCCCTGCTGCTGACTCACACCCTCAAAGGCCTGGCCGGCAATATCGGCGCCACCAGGCTGCTTCAAGACGTCACCCAACTGGAAGCCCTCATGCAGAGCAAGATTGCGGATGAAACGCCTGAACAGAACCGTGCCCAGGTGCACACCCAGCTCGCCAAGACGCTGGATGCCCTGCAGGCCGTGCTGGCCGATATCGACCGTCTCAACAAGCCTCGCGCTGACGTGATCGAACAGCAGCAAGCCACGCTGGACGATGAGGCCCTGCGGCCGTTCTGGCTGCGCCTGCGCACCCTCATCGAAGACAACGATGCGCAAGCCAGGGAGCTGCTGCATGACCTGCTGCATGCCCGCGCGGCACTGCGCCAGCATCCCCAGGTGGGCGAGCTGCAACGCGCCCTGGAACGCTATGACTTCGATCAGGCCGGCAAGGCCCTGCAGCGCATCACGGTACAGGCCTGAAGAACAAGCTCAGTTGACCATCTCGGCCACGGCGCCGCGCTCGTCGGAGTACAGGTCCATGATGCGCAGGATCTCGAACTGCTGCTGGAAGAAACAATCCAGCAGGGTCGGATCAAAGGCACCGGCACGCTCCTCGGCCATCACGGCCAGGGCCTGCGAGGCGCTCATGGCCTCCTTGTAAGGCCGGCGGTTCATCAAGGCATCGAACACATCGGCAATGGCCACAATGCGGCCGAACAGCGGGATCTGCTCGCCCTTGAGACCTTGCGGATAGCCCGCGCCGTCCCAGCGTTCGTGGTGGGTCAGCGCGATGGTGCGGGCGGTCGACAGCAACTCGTTGTCATGACGACCAATGATGTCGGCGCCCATCTGAGGATGCTGGCGAATGGCCTTGCGCTCCTCCGGATTGAGCGGACCAGGCTTGAGCAGGATCTGATCGGGGATGCCGATCTTGCCCACGTCGTGCATCGCTGCCGTCTGGAACAGCAGCTGCACGGCCTCGGGGCCCAGCCCGGCCTGCTGCGCGATCAGGCGGCAGATGTGGCTCATGCGGATCACATGGTTGCCGGTCTCGTTGTCCTTGAACTCGGCGGCACGGCCCAGGCGTCGGATGATCTGCTGGCGTGTGGCCACCAGCTCGCTGGTGCGCTGTGCCACCATGCGCTCCAGCTCGCGTGACTGGTCGTACAAGGCCAGGTGCGTGCGCACACGCGCTTGCACCAGCGGCGGGCTGATGGGCTTGGTGATGTAGTCCACCGCGCCCAGGCTCAGGCCCAGGCTCTCATCTTCGACCGTGCTCATGGCGGTCACGAAGATGATGGGAATGCGGCGGCGATCCGGATTGGCCTTGATGCGGCGGCACACCTCGTGGCCGCTGAGGTCCGGCATCATGATGTCGAGCAAGATGAGATCAGGCGGCTCGTCGGAATACGCGATGGCCAGGGCTTTTTCGCCCGATGTGGCCACCTTGATGCGGTAATCCTGCCCCAGCACCTTGGACAGCAATTCGATGTTCTGAGGGGAATCGTCGGCCACCAGGATGGTTGGTCGGCGCAAACCTGAGCTCACTGACATTGACGCAAAACTCCACTGTTCAATTCTTGTTCTTATGTCTGGCACGGCACCCGACACGAACCTGCTGGCGCACGGCGCCTGTCAGGCTGACGGAATCTGACGGGTCATGTTGGCGCGCATGCGCTGAGCCATGACCGAACCCGCAGCCCTCACCACTTCCACGGCCACCGAGGGCACACGGGCTGCCAGCTCTTCAAACCGGGGCAAGCGCAAGGCGTAGATCACACAAGGTGTCATCGCCTCGACGTTGGCCATGCGCGGCCCATCGGCAAACAGACCCGGCTCGCCACAGATCGAACCAGGCCTGAGGATCGCAATGCGAGATGCCCCCGGCGTCGCGCCCGTGACAAACACCTGCAGGGAACCCTGGCCGAGGAAGTACACCGTGCGGTCATGGTCACCCTGTTTGACCAGCAGATCACCGGAACGCAGCTCGTGACGCGTCAGGTACTGACAGAAGGTCCGCCATTGCTGGGGATCCATACGCGGACGGAATGCATCTTCCGTGTTGAGCGTCTGAATCGCCTGAATCAGTGCTGTGGAATCCATCGGTGCCTCAAGTTCGCTCGCTCAATCGGCGCCCTGCAGCGCAAGTTTGTCAATTTAATGCATCAAGGCCTGACAGTGGGCAGCTTTTGAGGCCAACCCACTGATTTGTTGTCTGGCCATGACGAGACCAGCCCTGTTACCAGGGCAGCCAGTGATACCACGCGCGTGCGCCTGCTGTGCGCCCAAGCTCATTTCCCGATACAGAAACGCGTGAATATTTCACCCAAAAGGTCATCGGCCGAGAATGCACCGGTGATGGTGCCCAGGGCGTTGTGTGCCAGGCGCAACTCCTCGGCCAGCAGATCCAGGGCCCCGTCACTCAGGGCGGCATGTGCCTGGGCCATCTCCAGGTGCTCGCGCGCCAGGCGCAAAGCCTGCACATGGCGCTGGCGAGCGATGAACACGCCCTCCTGGGCCGCCTGCCAGCCCGCGATCTGCAACAAGGTCTGTCGCAGGGCCTGCAAGCCTTCGCCCGTACGCGCCGACAAGGCCAGCAGCGGCCCCTCAGGCCGGGCCTGCGTCTGAAGCGAAGCTTGATCCACGGCCACCGCGTCCGCCTTGTTGAACACATGTACCACCGGCACGCCTTCGGGCAGACGCCGGGCGATGTCGGCATCTGCCTGGGCATAGGCCGGCTCGGCCATGCGCGTCAGGTCGTGCAGGAAGAGCACGGCATCGGCCTGCCCGATGGCCTCCCAGCTGCGCGCCATGCCGATGCGCTCGACCTCGTCAGACGCCTCATGGTCGGCACGCAAGCCGGCGGTGTCGATCACGTGCAGGGGCACACCTTCGATCTGGATCGTCTCGCTGACCTTGTCTCGGGTGGTGCCCGCAATCGGCGTGACGATGGCCAGCTCCGCCCCGGCCAGGGCATTGAGCAGCGAACTCTTGCCCGCATTGGGCTGGCCCGCCAGCACCACCTGCAAGCCCTCACGCAGCAAGGCGCCCTGGCGGGCCTGCCCCAGCACGCCATCCAGCGTGGCGGCCACCCGGTTCAAACGACCACGGGCATCGGCCTTCTCCAGAAAGTCGATTTCCTCTTCGGGGAAGTCCAGCGTGGCTTCGACCAACATGCGCAGGTTGATCAGCTGATCGCGCAGCGCCTCGATCTCTCTGGAAAACGCCCCACCCAGGGAGCGCGTGGCCGAACGGGCCGCCGCTTCCGTACTGGCATCGATCAGGTCGGCAATGGCCTCGGCCTGGGCCAGATCAATCTTGTCATTGAGGAAGGCGCGCTGGGTGAACTCACCTGGCTCGGCCAGGCGCAAGCCGGGCAGGCGGGCGCGCTCGGTCGCCGGGTCCGGCTCGGCCGCCGCCTCCAGGCAGCGCGCCAGCAAGAGCTGCATCACCACCGGGCCACCGTGGCCTTGCAGTTCCAGCACGTCTTCACCCGTGTAGCTGTGTGGCCCCGGAAAGAAGATCGCCAGGCCCTGGTCCAGCGCTTCACCGCGTGCGTCCTTGAAAGGCCCATAAGTGGCCACGCGAGGCTGCAGTTCCCGCCCGCACAAAGCCTGGATCAAAGGCTGCAGCCCCTTGCCGGACACCCGCACGATGCCCACGGCACCACGGCCAGACGCGGTGGCCACAGCCACGATAGGGACATTGCGCTCACGCCAGGACATCAATCAACACCTTCATGCTTGCCAAACCCCTCGAAATCGGACGGGGACATTGCCTTGAATCAACAAGTTGCCCCGATTGTCTCTTGTTGGCACCCTCACCTGCGGGAGTTTGGGCACAAACCCGGATGACGTGGGCAGCCCCCGCCCCTAACCTCGCATCGCATTACGGGATGCATTTATGTTGAAGCGTTTTTCAAGCTGGTTGTTTCTGTTTGGCTCGGTGGCGCTCGGTATCTATACCGTGCTGCATTTCAACTTCGAGCCCGACAAGATCTTTACCCACTTCCTTGGCCCCTACTACGTGATCGCCACGGCGATGCAGTACGTGTGGCCCGAGCAGCCCAATGACTTCGAAAAAGGCGAGGTCATCAACGACTGGCTGCACAACGGCGTGCTGATGGCCATCACCAGCTTCCAGAACTTCTTCATCCACACCCTGGTGGCCTTGACGGGTTCGGGCCTGTTGTTCAAGTACGGCGTGCTGCCAGAGAGCATGGCGGCCCACAACCTGCCCTTCTGGGCGCAGGTCACCATCGCCTACATGACGTTCGACTTCATGTTCTACGTCACCCACCGCATGGGCCACGAGATCGACTTCTTCTGGCGCCTGCACAGCGTGCACCACTGCGCGCACCGCCTGAGCGTGCTCAATGCCAGCCGCGCTCATCCGCTCGATCTGATCTGGCGCCGCCTGGTCCCCATCTTCGTGACCTTCCAGACCGGTGTCAGCCAGGAAGCCTTCATCCTCAGTGGCGTGATCGGCAGCGTGCTGGCCACCATCACCCACATGAACGTGGCCTTCAGCTTCGGCCCGCTCAACTACATCATCGGCACCAACGAGCAGCACCGCTGGCACCACTCCAACAAGATCGAAGAGGCCAAGAACTACAGCGTCTTCATGCTGTGGGATCACCTGTTCGGCACCTTCGTCTACCGCCCGCAAGGCCAGGTCCGCCCCGCAAAGATGGGCCTGTTCAACGAGCACTTCTACCCCGTGCACGCCTACTGGGGTCAGTTCTTCATTCCCTGGAAGTGGAAGAAGATGAAAGCCGATCAGGCAGCGCTGGAAACCCAGCAGGCCAGCGGCGCCAGCCACGCAGCGGGGCAGGCCCCAGCCAGTCAGACCGCCTCCAACCCCAGCGGCTCTTTCCCGCGCACCGCCTGAGTTCACGCTTCAGCACCGGTCCTCGTCATCACGCACCGACATGAATGGCTCATGTTGGTGCGTTTGTCTTTTCACGCCAGTGTCACCTTCTCGTCCGAATATGGCATCAATGTTGCATTGCACCATTGACATATCGCGACACTGAAAGGATTGCACCATGCTGGACCTCATCAACGACTACCTGCAACTTGGCGTTGACGCTGGCGCCGACACGTCTTCCGTCTGGCCCCTGACCGTGGCCACCGTGCTGGTGGCGGCCATGATCCTCAAGCGCCAGTCTCGCGATTGATCTCAGCAATCTCGCACAAGACTGTGAAGCAGGGTGTTTCACGTAGCGAAGTAAAGGAGGAGGGGCGGGCGCAGCCCGAACCGGGGGACATGAGCGAAGAGGAACACCCTGCTTCACAGTCTCTCTCTCCAAACACCCATGAAAAAACCGCCTGGCTGTGAAGCGCAGGCGGTTTTGTCTTGAAGGGGTCTTGAAACTGTTCAGTTCGTGACGCCCAACTGCTTGTTGATCATCCACTGTTGGGCAATCGACAACACGTTGTTGGTGAACCAGTACAGCACCAGACCTGCCGGGAAGAAGAAGAACATCACGCTGAACAGCAGCGGCATGATCCACATCATCTTGGCTTGGACAGGGTCCGGCGGCGTGGGGTTCAGCCAGGTCTGCAGCAGGGTGGAAGCCGTCATCAGCGCAGGCAGCACGAAGAACGGATCCTTCACCGACAGATCGGTGATCCAGCCGATCCAGGGTGCGTTGCGGATCTCGACCGACGAAGACAGCACCGAGTACAAGGCGATGAACACCGGGATCTGGATCAGGATGGGCAGACAGCCGCCGATCGGGTTGACCTTCTCTTCGCGGTAGATCTTCAGCATCTCCTGCTGCATCTTGGCCTGATCATCCTTGAAACTCTCACGCATCGCCTGGATGCGCGGGTTGAGCGCCTTCATCTTGCCCATGGAGCGGTAGGCACTGGCATTGAGCGGGTAGAACACGGCCTTCAGCAAGACAACCAGGGCCACGATCGCCCAACCCCAGTTGCCGATCAGGCTGTGCAGCTTGTCGAGCAGCCAGAACAGGGGGGCGGCCATGATGTGGGTCCAGCCGTAGTCCTTCGTGTATTCCAGACCAGGAGCCAGTTCTTTCAGCTTGTTCTCTTCCTGAGGGCCGACAAACAACTTGGCATCAAAGGACTTGCTCTGACCCGCAGCGATCTCGCCCAGCGGGAAAAGCATGCCAGCGGCGTACAGATTGGTGCCAACCTTTTGCGCAAAGAACTCGCGCGTGAGCTTGTCGTTTTGCAGCCAGGCCGATGCAAAGTGGTGCTGAACCATGGCCACCCAGCCGTTGTCATCCACCTTCTCGAACTCGACCTTACCCTCTTCAATGCCCTTGAACTCAGCCTTCTGGTACTTGCCCTTCTGATTGAAGATGGCCATACCGGTGTAAGCCACAGGACCACCCATGAAAGCAGGGCCGGCAGCCGCCTTGGGCTCGGACCCATCACGCTGCAACTGCACATACAACTGAGGCTTGATGGCAGCAGCCGATGCATTGACCACGTCCTGCTTCACATCGATGGCGTAGTCACCGCGCTTGAAGGTGTAGGTCTTGACCAGCTTGACGCCATTGACCGGGGCCGATTCCAGCTTGACGGCCAGTTCCCTGGCGCCATCAGCCAGCGTACGCTCGGTGCTCAGCACGGTGAACGGGGTCTTGTGCGTGGGCAACGCACCTTCTGCGGCGTTCGAACCAATCAGGCCGGACTGCGCCACATAGGTGTGCGTGGCCGTCTGGTCCAGCACCACCATATTGTGTTCGTGGTTGTCCTGGTCCTGATGCTTGAGCAACTCGACCTTCACCAGGCTGCCGCCCAGCGTGTCAATCGTGGCCTTGACCACATCGGTCGTGATGGTGAGCTGCTCGCTGTGAGCAGGTGCCACTGCCGACGCACCGGATGCAGCCTGAGCCGCCGCAGCGGGCACACCACCGGCCGACGCCAGTTGCGTGCTGGCCTGGGGCACAGCGGCATCGGCACCGGAAGCGCCGCTCGCCACAGCGACGCTGGCAGCGGGAGCAGGTTCAAACAAGGAAGGTTGGCCGGTGTGACGCAGCCAGCCATCCCACAACATCAGCAGTGAGACGGCAAAGACCGACCACAGCAGGGTGCGACGCAGATCATTCATGAGCGAGTTGAATCCGACGAGGGGTTGCAATAACGGGAAAACAGACGCGGCGCCACTTCGGGCACCGGGTCATGGCCACCAGGGCAGCCCGGGTGACAACGCAGCAGACGCCTGGCGGCCAGGTAGGAACCGGCGGCCGGACCATGGCGCTCCAGCGCCTGCAGCGCGTATTGGGAACAAGTGGGCGTGAAGCGACAGGCCGATCCCAGCCAGGGACTGAGAAAGAAGCGATAGCCACGCACCACGCCGATCAGCACCGCATTCACGGCACGACAAAGCACAGCGCGCATCATGCCGCACCTCGGGCATCGCGCGCGGGAAGCGGCGCAGATTCCGTCGCCGATCGCCCCCCCGCAGATGCAGGAGCGGCCAAGCGCAGCCACAGCTCATCGAGCTCCTGGCGCACCAGCGCTTTCAAGGCATCCGAGGCGGCACTGGGAAACAGCTTGCGGTCAAACGGGGCACGCAAGCGCACGACCCAGCCGTCCACGTCGTCACCATAGCGCCCTTGCGCCAGCACGGCCGGGGCATGGCGGCGCAGTGCCTCGCGCGCCTGATGGCGCATCAGCGAGCGGGTGACCGAGCGTTTCGCCTGTTTTTTAGGCAGCACCAGCCCCAGACGCCAGGCCAGCTGGCCGCCTGCCCCCCCCTTGGAAGAGAGGTCTGCGGCAAAGTCATCCACAAGCACGTTGGTGTCAGCGCCCTCGCCTGTTGACAACTTGGCGGATTCCGCCAATTCAGCATCAGCCGGACGTGACAAAACCTGCGGCACACGAGGCAGCAGGTGCAACACGAAGTGGGGCGTGCGCGAAACCGGACGCGAGCCCAAAGCCCTCTGAAAATCAGCCGCTTTCAGACTCGGTGGACGCACGGTATGAGGAGATCGAAGTCGAAACAAAGCCGGGCACGATGGACGTTCACCCGGCTTCGTTCACGCCAGCACCGGATGGATCATGTCTGATCGACACCCAGGCTGGACCATGGCCGACATGCGCGCCACCTGGCTTGCCGCCAGATCACGCACAGCCAGCGTCAGCAGCCTGTATTACAGGGCCAAACGCTTGCGGCCCTTGGCGCGACGCGAGTTGATGACCTTGCGGCCACCCTTGGTCTTCATGCGCACCAGGAAACCATGGGTACGGGCGCGGCGGGTCTTGGAAGGTTGATAAGTGCGTTTCATGATGGTCCTTCGTGAGGCCGCAACGCTCAAGAATCATCTCAAGATTTGCCGCGGGCTCAAGTTCAGTCTTGTGTTTCTAACCTGTTGATGCAATTGCCAACAGTGTTCCAGCCGGCACACGACCGGAGAACCCGCGATTACACCAGCTTTTGTCCGTTTGGTCAATGCCCCTTGTTTTCGGTCTACGGGCAAGTTCTGTATGACGACTTTTGACCCTGGGTAAAAATCTGTGGATAACCTGTCGATTCCGAGCCCCGGCGCGCTTAGAATTCGCGTCCCAAGGAAGGACTTGTCCACAAATGAGTGCCGCCGAATTGCCTGCATCCGCCCACCTGGCGGCTGCGGCCGCATCCACCTCTCCCGCCGATCTGGCCAGCCTCTGGCAGCGCACCTGCGAGCGCCTGGCCATGGAACTGCCCGAACAGCAGTTCAACACCTGGATCCGCCCCCTGCCTCCAGCAGAAGTCATCCACGCCGAGGGCGTGACCTGCGTCAGCGTGCGCGTGCCCAACCGCTTCATGCTGGACTGGATCCGCACGCAATACAGCGCCCGCCTGGAAGCCATCCTCACGGAGCTCAACGGCAGCGAAGTGCGTCTGGACATTGCCCAGGCCGCCCGCGCCACCATGCCCATGCAGGCTGGCCCGGCACTGCGCCCACCTGGCATGGTGATGCCTGGCCGCGCCCTGCCCCCCAATGCCCAGTTCGCGTCCAACAGTGGCCAGCCCCTGATGCCGCCTCAACAGGCCGCGGCTTATCCACAGCAAACCGGCCATTCAACTGGCCAGGCCCCGGTGCAAGGTGGCCCGGCCATGGTCACGCTGCCCCAGTACCAGGACGCCGCCCCCAACCGCTCGCGCAGCCAGCCTCAGGTCATGGGCCTGAACCCGGCACTGACGTTTGACAACCTGGTGCCCGGTCGCGCCAACCAGATGGCCCGTACCGCAGCCCTGCATGTGGCGGGTGCCCCCGGCCACATGTACAACCCGCTGTTCATCTACGGCGGCGTGGGCCTGGGCAAGACCCACTTGATGAACGCCGTGGGCAATGCCCTGCTGGCCGACAAGCCCGATGCGCGCATCCTGTACCTGCACGCCGAACAGTTCATCTCCGACGTGGTCAAGAACTACCAGCGCAAGACCTTTGACGAGCTCAAGGCCAAGTACCACCAGCTCGATCTGCTGCTGATCGACGATGTGCAGTTCTTCGCCGGCAAGGACCGCACGCAGGAAGAGTTCTTCAACGCGTTCGAGGCCCTGCTGGCCAAGAAGGCCCACATCATCATGACCAGCGACACCTATCCAAAAGGTCTCGCCAACATCGATGAACGCCTGACTTCGCGCTTTGACTCCGGCCTGACCGTGGCCATCGAGCCGCCCGAGCTGGAAATGCGCGTGGCGATTCTGATCAAGAAGGCCGCGCTGGAAGCCATCGACATGCCCGAAGACGTCGCCTTCTTCGTGGCCAAGAACGTGCGTGCCAACGTGCGTGAACTCGAAGGTGCACTGCGCAAGGTGCTGGCCTTTGCCAAGTTCAGCCACAAGGAGATCACGATCGCCCTGGCGCGTGAAGCCTTGAAGGACCTGCTGTCCATCCAGAACCGCCAGATCAGCGTCGAGAACATCCAGAAGACGGTGGCCGATTTCTACAAGATCAAGGTCGCCGACATGTACAGCAAGAAGCGCCCTGCCTCGATCGCCAAACCGCGCCAGATCGCCATGTACCTGGCCAAGGAACTGACGCAAAAGAGCCTGCCCGAGATCGGCGAGCTCTTTGGTGGCCGTGATCACACCACCGTGCTGCACGCCGTGCGCAAGATCATGGGCGAGCGTGGCAAGGACACCGAACTCAACCAGCAACTGCACGTGCTGGAGCAAACGCTCAAAGGTTGACCTCGGGCACATTCGCCGGATGGGTCAAACAAGAAGGAGGCTTTCAGAGCCTCCTTTTTTTCGTCCGTACTTCGCCTCGGGCGGCCTGACTTCTCTCCACATACCTGTATTTCTTTTTAAAGGTGTTAGTCGTAGTAGAGGGCGTCCTTTTCTGTGGACAAGTCCATTTCTACGTGGCCCATCAAGCATTTAGCTCAAGGACAAGCCTGTGGACGACACCGTCTTGCGTGCTGGGGACAACAGACAACAACTTCCCAAAAACGGCCTGCCTTGTGGACAAGAGGGCACTTGTCCTTTTTTTGTTCACACACTTGTCCGAGGCCCGCAGGGGCCGTTTTGAAGCCTTCCAGGTGGTTTCAGGCCCCCTGACATCGCGAGGCACAGCTGTCAAGTCAACAAACTTGTGGACAAAAATTGAACAAGCACATGCTTGTCCACAGGGCTTGGGGTATTTCCAGAGTTGTTGTCTGTTGTCCCCATATCGAACCGCAGTACCATCCACAGACTTGTACGAGGCCTAAATCCTTGATGGATCAGGACAAAATAGCGTTGTGCACAGAAAAAGTCGTCCTCTACTACAACGACTAATTTGAAAGACTAAGATGATTGTGTTGAAAGCAGCCCAAGAAAAAGTTCTTGCCGCCCTGCAATCCGTGGCCGGTATCGTCGAAAGGCGTCATACCCTGCCCATCTTGGCGAACGTACTTTTGAAGAAGTCGGGCAGCCAGCTGGAGCTGATCACCAGCGACCTGGAAATCCAGATCCGCACCACGGCACAACTCGACGGTGATGAAGGCGACTACGCCACCACCGTGGGCGCCAAGAAGCTTGGCGACATCTTGAAGAGCCTGCCCAGCGACCAGATCGTGTCGCTCACGGCCAATCAGAACAAGCTGACACTGCAAGGTGGCAAGAGCCGCTTCACGCTGCAAACCCTGCCTGCCGAAGATTTCCCCCTGGTCCAGGAAGCCGCCGATTTCGGCCCCGCCTTCAGCGTGCCCCAAAAGACGCTGAAGATGCTGATCAGCCAGGTGCACTTCTCGATGGCCGTGCACGACATCCGTTACTACCTCAACGGCATCCTGTTCGTGGCCGAGGGCAAGACCCTGACTCTGGTGGCCACCGACGGCCACCGTCTGGCGCTGTCGCAAGCCACGCTCGAAGTCGAAATGCCCAAGCAGGAAGTCATCCTGCCGCGCAAGACCGTGCTGGAACTGCAGCGCCTGTTGAAGGACGACGGCAAAGCCAAGGAAGGCGAGCCCGAACAAACCATCGAGATGCGCTTTGCCGGCAACCAGGCCAAGTTCACCTTCGGTGGCCTGGAGTTCGTGACCAAGCTGGTCGAGGGCAAGTTCCCCGACTACAACCGCGTCATCCCCAAGAACCACAAGAACCACATCACCCTGGGCCGTGCCACCTTGCTGGCATCGCTGCAACGCGCGGCCATCCTGACGTCTGAAAAGTTCAAGGGCGTGCGCCTGAACTTCGCACCCGGCGTGCTGGGCATTGCCTCGAGCAACGCTGAACAGGAAGAGGCCAAGGAAGAACTTGAAATCGATTACGGTGGCGACAGCTTCGAGATCGGCTTCAACGTGGGTTACCTGATGGATGTACTGGCCAACATGAGCCAGGACATGGTCACCGTGTCCCTGCAGGATTCGAACAGCTCGGCGCTGATCACCAACCCCGAGTTCGAAGGCTTCAAGTACGTGGTGATGCCAATGCGGATTTAAGGCCCTGGTCGAAGCCGAGTTCGGCTTCGTCAACCACGCTGATCACCTGGTTGTGGCCCGTGGTCTTGGCGCGCTTGAGGGCTGCGCTGGCGCGTGCCATCAGCTCTTCCACGCTGTCTTCACCGCAGTGGAACTCCGATACCCCGACGGATACCGTGGCGTGCCAGGTGCTGTTGCCGGCCGAGAAGCTCAGGTTTTCGACTTGTTCCCTGATTCGCTCAGCCTTGATCAGGGCACCTTCGAGTGAACTCTGCGCCAGGATGACCAGGAACTCGCCGCCGCCATAGCGGCCAAAGCCATCGATGTTGCGCAGCCTGGATTCAATTTCCTTGCTGATGGTGCACAGCATGGCGTCACCTGCCGTTGCGCCATGTTGCGCATTGAGTTGCTGGAAGTTGTCGACGTTCACCAGGGCGATGCTGAAGGTGCTTCGGGCACGATTGGCCCGTGAGGCCTCCTTGCCGAGCATGTCCAGCAGATGACGGCGGTTGTAGCTGCCCGTCAGGCTGTCTCGGATGGCCATGTCGCCGATCGTGAACATGGCGTTGTTCAAGTCTTCCAGGGCTTTGTGCAGCTCGGCATTGCGCCTGTGCAGCTTGCCGCGCAGGCGATGGATGTAGCCACCCATCAAGGTCATTTCGAACAGCACCACGAAAAACGCGAAGCTCTGCAGCACCTCGACCGGACCGTCCAGCACCTGAGGCTTGAAGCGCCACAAGGCCATCATCAGCACGCCATAGATCAGGAAGATCAGCCCGTTGGCCACCATGAACTGGCGCGTGTTGAGTGCCAGCACGCCAAACAGCGAAGGCGCCACGGACAGGAGCAGGAACACCGCTCTGACATGGCCTGAATCCTCGATGTACATGACCCAGGCAGCCGGCAGCACGGACACGACCATCTGCAGGGCCGTCATGCTGGGATCCTTGAATGCCAGATTGGCACCCGAATCGATGGTGACCCAGAAGGCCGCGTTGATCACGAAGGTGGCCAGCACGAAGCCTTGCAAGGCCTCCCAGGGCAGGAGCTTCTGGTAGCAGCAAAAAGCCACCACCAGGCACGACATCAGGTAGGACAGGACGGACATGCCCAGCCGCTTCTTGCGCAGGCGCTGAGCCCGACGCACTTCGGCTTTCGGGTCTTCTGGCGCTTTCGTTGCAGCGGGAGGGGCAGACAAGTCCATCGCGTGAAGGCGGGGTGGTTCGTCTTCCGTTTTCGAACCGGCTTGGGCGCAACTTGATCCCACAGGCTGAAAAAGCGTGCATTGCTTGGCGCAATCGACCCCATTTGTTCCCTGCGTTCAAGGGGACCGGACAGGAAGTAACGGGTCAGCCTGGCGAACTAGAATGAATTCGTTGAACGACAACAAGCAATCAAGGGAATCAGCATGAAACTGTCTCGCCTTCATCAGGTGGCTTTGGCCGTGGGTTTGGCTTTGCCGGCTTCAAGCGTCTTGGCAGCGCCAGTTGAGGCTGTCTTGAGCGTGACAGATCTGAATTACACGCTGGTCAGTCTTGATCAGGCCAATGGCGTCACGCCTTACCTGAAGCCATCGATTTCATCTGCATTCTTTGTCTACGCTGTACCGAATGTGGGTGATTACGCCAGTTCGCTTAGTTCCGGCATGGTGTTGGGTGATCATTTTGATGACTCGTCTGCCACAGTCTCGTTGCCAACTGACCTGGGTAGCGCCATCAAGCAGGCAAACAATCAATTTACGAACGCCTCGTTGACTGCCAACGAATTGTTCAACGATGCGCATCGAGACGTCTACACCCAGGTAAAGGCGTATTCGACCTACACGCTGAGCGCGCACAGCAAGTTGGTGATCCAGGGAGGACTGGATTTCTCGATGCAGATCGATAGCGCTGCGATCAGTTCGCTGTTTGGCAATATCGAGGGTGCAAGGACGTTGACCATCGATGCATCTTTCAGGCCTTATGTGTCGTCGGATTCCGCTGTGGCACTGCAGACCAACGCAATGAGCAGCTTTGCGGATACCAAGTTTGGATCCACAGCGCAGTATTGGTATTGGGGTGCCCACGCAACGCAGTCATTTACGTCCTCGAACATTGGTGAACGGACTGACTCCAACGATTTGCCGCAAGGTCATTTCGAGATGGAAATCATCAACAGCGGCGACACCGACGCGACGTTCTCTCTCAACAGCATCGCTTACACGCACGCCATCATTTCGGCAATAGCGGTCCCCGAACCCGGCACCTGGGCATTGATGACGCTGGGCCTGGTTGGCATCGCCGCCGCAGCCCGTCGCCGTTCTGCGTAAACCCCCACCTGCCTGCTTCTGTGGCCCCTTGTAGCGAGGGGTAGAATAAGGGTCCCGCATTGTCAAATGCCGGGCCTTTTTTCCTTTTCGGAACCACATCGCTGGTCCAAACCTTACCAAGCGCTTGTACCCATGACCGACGCCACCACACCCGATCAACAGCCCGACCAGCAGCCTGAACAACCCGTTCCGCAAACCGAGGCCCAGATCGCAGCTGGTTACGGTGAAGGCAGCATCCAGATCCTCGAAGGTCTGGAAGCCGTGCGCAAGCGCCCCGGCATGTACATCGGCGACACGTCGGACGGCACCGGTCTGCACCACCTCGTCTTCGAAGTGGTCGACAACTCCATCGACGAAGCCCTGGCTGGCCACTGCGATGACATCGTCGTCACCATCCACACCGACAACTCGATTTCGGTGACAGACAACGGCCGCGGTATTCCCACCGGCGTGAAGATGGACGACAAGCACGAGCCCAAGCGCTCGGCTGCTGAAATCGCCCTGACCGAACTGCACGCTGGCGGCAAGTTCAACCAGAACAGCTACAAGGTGTCCGGCGGTCTGCACGGCGTGGGTGTGTCCTGCGTGAACGCGCTGTCCAAATGGCTGCGCCTGACCGTGCGCCGCGAAGGCAAGGCCCATTTCATCGAATTCCGCAAGGGCATCCCGCAAGACCGCGTGATCGAAGTGCGCGACGGCTTTGAGACCAGCCCCATGAAGATCGTGGGCGACACCGACAAGCGTGGCACGGAAGTTCACTTCCTGCCCGACACGGACATCTTTGCCCAGAACAACGAGTTCCACTACGACATCCTGGCCAAGCGCCTGCGCGAGCTGAGCTTCCTGAACAACGGCGTCAAGATCCGTCTGATCGACGAGCGCAACAACAAGGAAGACAACTTTGCCTACGCCGGTGGCGTCAAGGGCTTCGTGGAGTTCATCAACAAGGGCAAGACCACCCTGAACCCCAACATCTTCCATGCGCAAGGCGACAAGGTGTCCGAACAGGGCACCAACGTTGGCGTGGAAGTGGCCATGCAGTGGAACGAGAGCTACAACGAAAACGTGCTCTGCTTCACCAACAACATCCCGCAGCGGGATGGTGGCACCCACCTGACCGGCCTGCGCGCCGCGATGACCCGCGTCATCAACAAGTACATCGAAGACAACGAGCTGGCCAAGAAGGCCAAGGTCGAAATCGCCGGTGACGACATGCGCGAAGGCCTGGCCTGCGTGGTGTCCGTCAAGGTGCCCGAGCCCAAGTTCTCCAGCCAGACCAAGGACAAGCTGGTGTCCAGCGAAGTGCGTGCCCCGGTGGAAGACATCGTGGGCCGCCTGCTGACCGACTGGCTGCTTGAGAACCCGATCGACGCCAAGATCATCTGCGGCAAGATCGTGGAAGCCGCCCGTGCCCGTGAAGCGGCCCGCAAGGCCCGCGACATGACGCGCCGCAAGGGCGTGCTCGATGGCCTGGGCCTGCCCGGCAAGCTGGCCGACTGCCAGGAAAAAGACCCCGCCCTGTGCGAGATCTACATCGTGGAGGGTGACTCCGCCGGTGGCTCCGCCAAGCAAGGCCGTGACCGCAAGTTCCAGGCGATCCTGCCCCTGCGCGGCAAGATCCTGAACGTCGAAAAAGCCCGCTACGAAAAGCTGCTGACCAGCAATGAAATCCTCACGCTGATCACGGCCCTGGGCACCGGCATCGGCCGTGGCGCCGGTGGTGACGACTTCAACCCGGACAAGCTGCGCTACCACCGCATCATCATCATGACCGACGCCGACGTGGACGGCGCGCACATCCGTACCCTGCTGCTGACCTTCTTTTTCCGTCAGATGCCGGAGCTGGTCGAGCGCGGTCACATCTACATCGCGCAGCCACCGCTCTACAAGGTCAAGCTGGGCAAGAACGAGCAATACCTGAAGGACGCCCACGCGCTGGACGAATACCTGATGCGTGTGGCTCTGGACGGCGCCGTGGTGGAACCTGGTGCCGGCAAGCCTGCCATCCAGGGTGAGGCCCTGCAGGAGCTGGCCAAGGCTTATGTGACCGCCAACAGCGTGGTCGAACGCCTGGGCAACTGGATGGACATCGAAGGCCTGCGCGCCATCGCCAACGGCCTGACGCTCAACCTTGACACCCTGGCCGATGCCGAAGCCTCGGCTGCGGCCATGAAGGCGGCGCTGGTCAACGCCGAAGTCACCGCCGAGTTCGATGCCCG
>NZ_DASUIS010000005.1:0-80966 GCF_036279675.1 Aquabacterium sp.
CGTGAAAGGCGTGATCGGGCTGGCGAGCACCCTGGGCATGGATGTGACGGCTGAGGGTGTGGAAGACGAAGGCCAGCGCAGCTTCCTGTGCCAGGAGGGATGCACCTACCTGCAGGGCTATGGCATCGCGCGGCCCATGCCTGCCGAGGACATGGCGCGGTGGATGCGGGAACGGGTGGCTTCTCAGGTTTGAGGTGCGTTTGCGCAGGATCGGGGCGGCGGGGCGCTCTGCGCCGCTCGTGTCCCCCGCCGGCTGTGCCGGCTCCTCCTTTGCCTCGCTTTGCAGAACGCCCCACCACCCCGATCTGAAACGATGGTGGCTCGCCAACGGTGGTGTGCCTGCGTGTGGGATGCCCTCGGGTGTGGGGTGCCTGGCGCAGCGGCATAAAGGGGGAAAACCGGCGAAGCCGGTTTGGAGGACAGCCGCGGAGCCAGGTGCCCCATGTCCTCGGGCCTGCAAAGCAAGTGACGCGCGAGCAGCCGATCAAACCACCGCCCGCACCTCCCGCCGTCGCACTGAGGCCAGCCACAACAAGGCCACGCCCGTGAGTGCCACCGGCACCAGCGAGCCCAGGTTCAGCCACTGCCAGCCTTGTGTGGTGACCAGCGCCCCCGACGCAAAAGACGTGAAGGCCATGGTGGCGAACACGCAGAAATTGATGGCCGCTTGCGCACGGTCTTTTTCCTCCGGCCGGTAGGCGGTCATGGCCAGGGTGGTGCTGCCGGTGAACAGGAAATTCCAACCCACCCCCAGCAGGAACAGCGCGATCAGGAACTGGTGCAGGTCCACGCCCGACAACGCAATCGCAATACACAGCGCATTGAGCAGCACCCCCACACCCATGATGGGCAAGGTGCCAAACCGTTTGATCAGGTGGCCGGTGAAAAAACCCGGTGCAAACATGCCAATCACATGCCACTCCAGCACCAGCGCCGCGTCTTTGAAGGCATAGCCACACACCTGCATGGCCAAAGGCGTGGCCGCCATCAGCAGGTTCATCACCCCGTAGCCCAGGGCCGCCCCCACGGCGGCCACCACAAAGGCCGGTTGCCGCATGATCTCGCGCAGCGGACGACCGCCGTCGGCGCCGGGCGCCTTGGCTGGCAAGGGCGGAAAGTGGATGTTGGCCATCACGCCCATGGACAACACCGCCACCACCGCCAGCGATAGGTAGGCGCCGGCAAACGGCACCCCCATCAGGTCTTGCGTGCGGCTGGCCAGGTTGGGGCCCACCACCGCGCCAATCAGGCCACCCGCCATCACCAGCGACACGGCCTTTTCACGGAAGGTGGTGCTGGCCAGCTCGGCGGCGGCAAAGCGGTAGAGCTGGCCGTTGGCGCTGTAGTAGCCGGCGAACATGGTGCTGGCCACCAGCAGCCAGAACTGGGTGTGCATCACCGCCCAGGCGCACAGCAGGGCCGACGTGAAGGCCACCAGCAGCCCCAGTTGGAACGACACCTTCCGGCCCCACTTGGCCTGCGTCTTGGCCACCAACCCGGTGGACACCGCGCCCCCCACCACATACCCCATCACCGGCAGGGTGGCCATCCAGCCCAGTGGCGCCAGCGCCAGGCCCACCAGACCGTTGATGGCGATGAACACCACGTTGTTGGTGAGGAACAGGCCTTGGGCGGCGGCCAGCAGCCAGAGATTTTTGTTCATAAGTCTTTGTTTATATCCGAGTCTCTGCCGCGACGCCGGTCGCTCTTGCGATGTGTCCATTCGCCCCCATGTGCTGCGGCTCCTAGAATCGTCAAACCCTCCCACTCAGAAGGCCACCCATGGTCCCCCACCTCGTCACCGCACTCACTGGCCCCATCAACGAGCTGGAGCAGCGCATCCTCGAATCCACGCCGGTGATCGAACGCTGGTTCCGCCTGGAATGGATGGAGCACACGCCGCCTTTCTACACCTCGGTCGACGTGCGAAACGCCGGCTTCAAGCTGGCGCCGGTGGACACCAACCTCTACCCCGGCGGCTGGAACCACCTCACGCCCGAGATGCTGCCGCTGGCGGTGCAGGCCGCCATGGCCGCCATCGAAAAGATTTGTCCCGAGGCCAAGAACCTGCTGCTGGTGCCCGAGAACCGCCGCGATGTCTCTTACCTGAGCAACCTCGCGCAACTGCAGCGATTGTTTTACATGGCGGGTCTCAACGTGCGTTTGGGCTCCTTGTCCAACGACATCAAGGACCCCACCACCATCGAGCTGCCGGGCGGCGACAAGGTGACGCTGGAGCCGCTGATCCGCAGCAAGCGCCGCCTGGGTCTGAAAAACTTCGACCCCTGCACCATCCTGCTCAACAACGACCTGCGTGCCGGCGTGCCTGGCATTCTGGAAGACCTGCACGAGCAGTACCTGCTGCCGCCGTTGCACGCGGGCTGGGCCACCCGGCGCAAGAGCCAGCACTTCAAGGCCTACGAAGAGGTGTCCAAGCGCTTCGGCAAGCTGCTGGGCATGGACCCGTGGCTGATCAACCCGCTCTACAACCAGTGTGGCGAGGTGGATTTTGCGCAAGGCACGGGCCTGGAGTGCCTGCGCAGCAACGTGGACGCCCTGCTGACCAAGGTGCGCCGCAAGTACAAGGAATACGGCATCAACGAAAAGCCGTTTGTGGTGGTCAAGGCGGACGACAGCCACCCCGGTTTTGGCCTGCTGTCGGTGCGTGATGTGAAAGACCTGGACGCGCTGGTGGCCAAGGCCCAGAAGTCCATGGCCGCTGCGGGCGGTGCAGCGGTGGCGCCCGATGTGATCATCCAGGAGGGCGTCCTCACCCACGAGCGCATCAACGACGCCGTGGCCGAGCCGGTGGTCTACATGATGGACCGCTATGTGGTGGGGGGCTTCTACCGCGTGCACGCCGAGCGCGGCGAAGAGGAAAGCCTGAGCGCGCCGGGCGCCCGATTTGTGCCCCTGGCTTTCGAGAAGAGCGCCATCATGCCCCAGCCTGGCCAGAAACCCGGTGCCAGTGCACCCAACCGCTTCTACATGTACGGCGTGATCGGCCGCTTGGCCATGCTGGCGGCCAGCTACGAGCTGGAGGCCACAGACCCCGAGGCAGAGTCCTACGACTGAGAAAGTTGTTGCAATGCAACATGGTTGCACGCACGGGTGTGGTTTAGACGCCATACCCGGTTGGCAGCGCTGGGCGGCAGGCGCAGAATCGGCCACCTTGCAACAGCGTGGCAGCGGCCCTGAGCCGGTGCCTGTTTTTTGTGTCCGCATCCAAATCCTCACTCGCCGCGCTCACCCTGGGGGCCATTGGCGTGGTCTATGGCGACATCGGCACCAGCGTGCTGTACGCCGTCAAGGAAGTCTTCGGTTCCGGGCATGTGCCCTTCACCCACGACAACGTGTACGGCGTGTTGTCCATCCTGTTCTGGACACTCACCGTCATCGTTTCTTTGAAATACGTGGTGCTGGTTCTGCGGGCCGACAACGCTGGCGAGGGTGGGTTGATCGCCATGCTGGCGCTGGCCTCGCAGGCGGTGAAGGACCGGCCCGAGTTGCGTCGCGTGCTGTTGGTCATTGGCATCTTCGGCACCTCGCTGTTTTATGGCGACGGCGTCATCACGCCAGCCATCTCGGTGCTGTCGGCGGTGGAGGGCCTGGAGGTGGTATCGCCCGCGTTTCGCCAGTACGTGGTGCCGCTCACGCTCGTTGTCTTGTTCGTGCTGTTTGCCGTGCAAAAACGGGGCACCGGCGGCATTGGCAAGTTTTTCGGTCCCATCACCCTGGTGTGGTTCTTCACCATCGCGGCGCTCGGGGTCTCGCACATCATCGGCCACCCTGAAATCCTGGGTGCGCTCAGTCCCCATCACGCCCTGCGCTTCATGTGGCATCAACCGGGCACCACCTTCATCATCCTGGGCGCGGTGGTGTTGTGCGTGACGGGCGGCGAGGCCCTCTATGCCGACATGGGCCACTTTGGCAAAAAGCCCATCCGCCTGGCCTGGTTCTCGGTGGTCATGCCTTGCCTGACGCTCAACTACTTCGGCCAGGGCGCCTTGCTGCTCGAAGATCCCGAGGCGGTCAAGAATCCCTTCTTCAACATGGCGCCTGACTGGCTGTTGCTGCCCCTGGTGGGCCTGGCCACCATGGCCACCGTCATCGCTTCGCAGGCCCTGATTTCGGGGGCGTTCAGCGTCACCAAACAAGCCATCCAGATGGGCTACCTACCGCGCCTGAACATCCAGCACACCAGCGTGCGCGACACCGGGCAGATCTACATGCCCATGGTCAACTGGGGCCTGTTTGCCGCCATCGTGTTGGCCGTGGTCATGTTCAAGTCGTCCAGCAACCTGGCGGCGGCCTACGGTATCGCGGTCACGCTGGACATGCTGATCACCACCGTGCTCACCTTCTTCGTCATCCGTTACGGCTGGAAGTACCCGCTGTGGCTGTGCCTGGCCGCCACGGGCTGGTTTTTTGTGGTGGACATCCTGTTCTTCTCGTCCAACCTGCTCAAGCTGTTCGCCGGTGGCTGGTTCCCGCTCATGATCGGCGGCGTTGTCTTCGCTTTGATGATGACCTGGAAGCAGGGCCGGGCCTTGCTGACCGAGGCCCACATGGCCGAGGCCATCGACCTGTCGAGTTTCCTGGAGGCGGTGTTCGTGAGCCCGCCGCTGCGGGTGGCGGGCACGGCGGTGTTTCTCACGGCCGAGAAGGGGGCGGTGCCCAACGCCTTGCTGCACAACCTCAAGCACAACAAGGTGCTGCACGAGCAAAACCTGTTCGTGACCGTGCGCAACCACGAGGTGCCATGGATTGGCCTGGACAAGCGCCTGGAGGTGGAACCGCTGGGCCACGACTGCTGGCAGGTGGTGATCCACTACGGCTTCAAGAACGACCCGGACGTGCCCAAGGCCTTGCAACTGCTGCGCGGCCGTGGCTGTGAGCTGGAGGCGATGACCACCAGCTATTTCCTGTCGCGCGACACCGTCATCCCCACCATTGGCAGCGGCATGGCGCCCTGGCGCGAAAAACTGTTCGCCCAGATGCACCACAACGCGGGTGCGGCGGCGGACTTTTTGAACCTGCCCAGCAACGCGGTCATCGAGCTCGGTTCGAAAATCGAAATCTAGGCGCCCCCACGCCCCACCGCTGCGCGGATTGCTGCACCCTCCTTGGTGGCTGCCCTGGCTTGGGGTGGCCAGCCGCCAGGTCCTCGCAGTTGGTGGCGTTAAGATGCGTCGCTTGACGTTAACGTAAACGTCAAGGTACAACGCAGCCATGGCCACGAACCCGACCTACACCATCAGCGATCTGGCGCGGGAGTTCGACCTCACGACCCGCGCGATACGTTTCTACGAAGACATGGGCTTGCTGCAGCCGCAGCGCGAAGGCCCGGGCGGGCGCAACCGGGTGTACTCGTCGCGCGACCGCACCCGCCTCAAACTCACGCTGCGCGCCAAACGCCTGGGTTTTTCGCTCACTGAGGCCAAGGACATCATCGAGATGTACGACAGCCCCCGCGACACAGGGCCGCAGTTGCGCAAGTTTTTGCAGGTGCTGGCCGCACACCGCCAACAAATCGAAGACCAGCTGGCCGATTTGCAGGCCAACCTTGACGAGGTCAAGGTGCACGAAAAGGAG
The DNA here is from genome assembly GCF_036279675.1 of Aquabacterium sp. Taxonomy (GTDB): domain Bacteria; phylum Pseudomonadota; class Gammaproteobacteria; order Burkholderiales; family Burkholderiaceae_C; genus Aquabacterium. The sequence goes on from NZ_DASUIS010000005.1 coordinate 5,596, forward strand.
GCGCGAAGCCTCCTGTCCAAGGTCGAAAAGACCGAGAAGGCCTGACGCGCGGGTTCAGGCCAGCAGGCCTTCGGCGCGCAGGGCGGCCTGCACCGCCGGGCGCGCTGCCACGCGGGCGGTGTGGGCCTGTATGTGGGCATGTGCCGAGAGGTCCACACCGACACGAGGCGCCCAAGAACACACCACAAACAGGTAGCCATCGGCCACCGTGAACTGTTCGCCCATCAGGAAAGATTTGCCCTCGAGCTGGCTGTTGATCCACTTCAGGCGGCCTTGCAGGCGCTCGGTGGTGGCGGCCTTCACCTCGGCCGGTGTGGCGGGGTTGAACAGGGGGCTGAAGCCGCCCTTGTGCACTTCGGTGGCAATCAGGTTGAGCCAAGCCTGCAACTGGTAGCGCGCCACGGTGCCGTTGGCGGGTGCCAGCTGTTTGGCGGGAGCCTGGTCGGCGATGAACTGCATGATGGCCGGGCCTTCGGTCAGCTTGGTGCCGTCGTCCAGCTGCAGCAGGGGCACATAACCCAGTGGGTTGATGGTGTAGTAGTCGGTGCCGTCGGGCAACTGGTGCGTTTTGGTCGGAGCGGGAATGCCTTCGTAAGGCAGGCCGGCTTCTTCGATGGCGATGTGGCTGGCCAGGGAGCAGGCGCCGGGCGAGTAGTAGAGCTTCATGTGCGAACGGTTCAAAGGTGAAATTGACAGAACCGGCATCGTAGCCGCCCCGGCGAAACCCCGCGCGCTGACGGTCTTGTGGCAAACCCCAGTTGGCAGCCTGGGTTGGCCTGGGTCATAATTGACGTTTACGTAAACGTCAAGTCTGCGTCGTTTCATGACCCACCCCACCTTTGTGCCCGCTGTGCCCGAATTTGCCGACCGCGTGCGGGCTAGTTTTGCCCGCCAGGGTGCCATGGACACCCTGGGCGCACGCCTGGAGGAGGTGGCGCCTGGTCGGGTGGTCATCGCCTTCGACTGGGCGCAAGGTCTGACACAGCAGCACGGTTTCATCCACGCCGGCCTGGTGTCCACCGCGCTCGATTCCGCGTGTGGCTACGCTGGCTTCAGCCTCATGTCGGCTGACGCGGCGGTGCTCACCATCGAGTTCAAGATCAACCTGCTGGCGCCCGCCAAGGGGCAGCATTTCCGCGCGGTCGGCACGGTGGTCAAACCCGGGCGCACCATCACCGTGTGCGAGGGGCATTTCTACGCCATCGATGGTGGCCGTGAAAAACTGGCCGCCACCATGGGCTGCACCTTGATGGCCGTGACCGGCCGCGAGAACATCCAATCCTGATTGTCTGGAGACACGAACATGAACCTGCCTGGCCTGAATTTCCAACTCGGTGAAGACATCGATGCCTTGCGCGACGCGGTGCGCGACTTTGCCCAAGCCGAGATCGCCCCGCGCGCGGCCGAGATCGACCGCAACGACCAATTCCCCATGGACCTGTGGCCCAAGATGGGCGAGCTGGGCGTGCTGGGCATCACCGTGCCCGAGCAGTACGGCGGCGCCAACATGGGCTACCTCGCCCACATGATCGCCATGGAGGAAATCTCGCGCGCCTCGGCCAGCGTGGGCTTGAGCTATGGCGCGCACTCCAACCTGTGTGTCAACCAGATCAAGCGCAACGGCAACGACGCGCAAAAGCAGAAGTACCTGCCCAAGCTGATCAGCGGTGAACACGTGGGCGCGCTCGCCATGAGCGAGCCGGGCGCCGGCTCCGACGTCATCAGCATGAAGCTCAAGGCCGAAGACAAAGGCGGCTACTACCTGCTCAACGGCAGCAAGATGTGGATCACCAACGGCCCCGACGCCGACACCATGGTGGTCTACGCCAAGACCGAACCCGAGATGGGCGCACGCGGCGTCACCGCCTTCATCGTCGAGAAGGGCATGAAGGGTTTCTTCACCGCCCAGAAGCTGGACAAGCTGGGCATGCGCGGCAGCCACACGGGCGAGATGGTGTTCCAGAACGTGGAGGTGCCGGCCGAAAACATCCTGGGTGGCCTGAACATGGGTGCCAAGGTGCTGATGAGCGGCCTGGACTACGAACGCGCCGTGCTCTCGGGCGGCCCGCTGGGCATCATGCAGGCTGTGATGGACAACATCGTGCCCTACATCCACGAGCGCAAGCAGTTCGGCCAGGCCATTGGCGAGTTCCAGTTGTTGCAAGGCAAGGTGGCCGACATGTACACCATGCAACAGGCCGTGAAATCATTTGCCTACACGGTGGCCAAGAACCTCGACAACCTGGGCGACAAGCATGCCCGCCATGTGCGCAAGGACTGCGCCGCGTTGATCCTGATGGCCGCTGAAAAAGCCACCTGGATGGCATCCGAGGGCATCCAGATCTTCGGTGGCAACGGCTACATCAACGAGTACCCGCTGGGCCGCCTGTGGCGTGATGCCAAGCTGTACGAAATTGGCGCCGGCACGTCCGAGATCCGTCGCATGCTGATCGGGCGGGAGTTGTTTGCCGAGACGATGTGAGGGCTGCGCCAGGGGAACTGGCGCCATCAGAGCTTGATGGCTGCGGGGGGCAAGGCGCGACGCCCCACCCATACCAACGCCATCAAGCCAACACCCCACATCAACGCCGTATCGGGTTCAGGCACAGTCGATACCGACAACAACGTTGCCTTGCCTGCGAACTGCTGCTCGTTGTACGACACGAGTTGGCCTTGAACGCTCGTCGATGTCTCATAGCGCTCTACCCAGCCAGCTGATGGCAACCCAATTTGCGCCTGCAAAAAGGAAGTCATCTGCTCAAGAGACCAGGATTGCAGCTCGGTCGGGGTGGCAGAGCCCCAAACATTCGACATGGACAGCGAACGCGCATAGTGCTGCGTCACCACTTGCTGGCCATCTACCGCCTGCGCCTGGCGATCAGCTGCCACATCCAGCGATACGGCAACCGGCTGAGCCAGTGCTGGCCGCCCTACGTCATTGACCCATGCGGTCAACTCGGCCGTCGTGACGGGTACGGACTGAAAGGAAAACCCAGACTCCAGTGCTGCGGAATCCGGCGAAGCAGACATGGCGGCAACAGGGTCGGTCCAAGCGATACCAACGGCACCGCTAAAGGGCACCTTCATCAGGCGAGCTGCCGTATTCTGATCGAACACCACCGTGACTTGAAAGTGCTCAGGCGACACGCTCCACGCATCGACACTCTGCGCCGCGCCAACACCAGAGACCAGCGTCTTGGCGTTCATGCCGACATCGAATACCAACTCGATCGACTCTGCGTGAACTGCGCTGGCACCCAGGACGCCGCACAAGACCATGCCCATTGCAAAACGTTGCACTACCGCTCCTTGACAGTTTGTTATTTGCCTATCGGATCGCGACTTGCCAGATAGCTTTGCCGTTGGCCAGTCGCTCGAACGCACACCCGAGATCCGCCGCATGTTGAATCCGCGAATCTCCACGCTCGGGCTCAACGTCGCCCGCGACGTCGAACCATACAACCCAGCCCGAACAAACCAAAGCCCATCATCAAGCTGCTGGCAGGCTCTGGCACGACAGTCACTGAGCGAATCGTCATGGCGCCAACATACGACTCATGGTCATACGCCACCACGTCTTGCGCGGCATTGGAGGGGACCCAGGCACCATCAAGCTGCGTGGCGTTTCTGACGGTTCGGGTGTAGGTCTCGTTGAAGTCGCCGACCTGCGTTCCTACCAATGACTGCAGGTAGTCCACCAGGCCAGCGGCACGCCAGACCTGGAAGTCAGAACGAGGTACACCATACAGTTCTTCTGTCCGCAACGAAAAGGCACGCGCATAGTTCGATTCGCTGGACTGCGCCCCGAAGGTGTACCCGCCCACGACATGCGCAGCATCGAACGTAAAAGTCGTCGGAGCATTCCCAAAAGTCCAGTTCTCGGCATTGGCGACCAACAAGGTTGACGCCACGCTTCCACCGCTGTAGGTCTCCTCTGGTTGAGCTGCCAGGCGCGCCATCAGCGACGCCGTATAGGGGCTTGCCGACATGCTTTTGAGCTCGTAGCGCCCTTCGACCAAGGCGAAATTCTCGTCCACATTTGGCGGAATCGAAGGGATGCCATCCAAGTCGATTGACAAGGTGATCTGAAACGCGTCCGACACATCCGTTGATGTTGTTGTCAACGGACCCCACATATTGCCGACCTGATAAACGCCGCTTCCCTGAAGGTGTGATCGGACATGCACGTCCACCAACACCTCGACGGTATCAGCCAAGGCGCTTGCACAAGCAAACGCACCAAGCATCGCTACGCAGATTGACTTCAAGCGCACGGGAACTCCCTTGATTCCTGGCAAGTTGCTACTTGCTCTACAAACGAGCGAATGTCCTTTATCCGCTCTTCACGCCCAAGCCTAACATTCCATGCGCAGCCCTGCCCCCCCGTGAACAGGCGGGGAGACACTCAGCGCAAGTTACCCGTGTGCCCCAGGCAATACCGCCCCGGCTGAGGCCACACCACCAGGCCATGCGGCTCGGCGCCCACCTTGATCTGCTTCACATCGCCATTGCCCGTGTCCACACGGTAAACGACGTCATCAAAACGGCCGGACAGCCACAGCCACTTGCCATCAGCGCTCACATTGCCCATGTCGGGGCTGCCGCCGCCGGGAATGGGCCAACGGGCGGTCACCTTTTCGGTGGCGAAATCAATCACCGTGACGCTGCCAGGCCCGCGTCGGTCACCGTGGATCTTGTGCGAGCCGCGGTTGGCGACATACAGGCTCTTGCCATCGCGGCTGGGATACAGGCCGTGTGCTGCCACACCCGTGGTCACGAAGCCGACTTCCTTGAAGGCATCACCATCGAGGATGTGCACACCATCAGCTTCCATGTCGGCCACGTAGAAGTGCTTGCCGTCCGGCGAAATGCGGATGTCTTGCGGCATGCCCTTCTTGGCTGTGCAGATCTCGGTGTCCGGCAGGCCTTGAGGTACGGGCTTGTCCTTCAGGCGCGTGGCCGGCATCCTGAGCTTGAGGTAGCCCAGCACTTCACGCTTGACCAGATCGATCTTGGCCACGCTGCCTTCGAACTCGCATGTGAAGATGGCGTAGCGCCCATCGATCGAAAAATCGGCGTGGTTGATGCCGCCACATTGAGGCACATCGATCGAGTACTGCATAGCCATGGTGTGCGCATCACGGAAGTCCAGGCGATGGCGCGCTTCCGCCACCACGATGGCCGACTTGCCGTCCGGCGAGAAGTACATGTTGTAGGGGTCATCGACAGGCACGTTCTTGCCGGGCTTGCCAGTGCGCGGGTCCACCGGGGTGAGACTACCGGTCAGCTTGCGCTCGGCATTGTTGGCGACCCACAGCGTGCGCAAGTCCCATGAGGGGATCACGTGCTGGGGCGCATCACCCACCTTGAACTTGTCGACCACCTTCATTTTGGCCGGATCGATCACGTAGACATCATGCGATCGCAAGTTGGGCACATATATGCGCTCCAGATCCTCCTTGACTGCAGGCAGGATCTTGCTCGGACCACTGGTTTCACTGTAGACATTGCGCACATCGACAACGGGCGGCATGCCAGGCACCGTCGTGATGCTGCCCCCCGTGGGTGCAGCCACGCCAGGTTGCTGAGCGGACACAGGGCCATAGACCAGCAGGGCAGACACGGCAGCGGTGATGGCGGCCAGGGCCAGACCACCGGCCAGAATCTTGTTATTCGAGGACATGCTCTCTCCAGGGGGCAGAAACGAGATCAACGTGCACGCTGCGCCGCACGGATCGCCGCCAGCGATGATTCCACAATGCGCTTGACGCCAATCTGACCCAGATCAGCGGTCGCTCGGCGTGGATCGCCAGTCACGCCATTGTGCGCCCCGGCCACAGGCGCTTGCGCCATGGCTTGCGGTCGCACCAGCTTGGGGTCGATGGCCAGGGTCAGTGCGGTGTCGGCCAGGCCAGCATGGGTGCCGATCTCGGCTTCACTGAAACCTCGCTTCTTGAGTTCAGCCACATAGGCTGTCTGGGTGACGCGGTAGTAATCGGTCAACGCCAGTACCCGGCAATTCGGATCGCGCGCCCATTCCTTGTTGAGTCTGGCCGCCACGCGTTCTTCGCTCTTCTGGTAGCCGCCATGGTCACCCAGAAAGACAATGTCGCGGAAGCCGTGCTGCTTGAAGCTGCGAGCGGTGGCCTCCAGCAGGCCTTCAAACACGGCATCTGGCAGCGAGATGGTGCCTGCGAAGCGCATGTGCGCCACGGGCGGGGTGATGCTGCCCTCCGGCACATAAGCGATCACGGGCGCCACCACCGCGTGCCCCAGGCCCTCTGCGATCTGCCCGGCCAGCACGCGGGCCCTGACATTGTGTTTGCCCAGCACCATGTGCGGGCCATTCTGCTCGGTGCCGCCAATGGGGATCAGCACGGTGGTGCTGCCAGCGGCCACCATGGCCTGCAACTCAGGCGAGGTCATGTCCTCGATATAGAGTGACGAAGCGGCATGCGCCCAGCTCATTGTGGCCAGCATCCATGCGCCCAGGCGCAAGGCGGAAAGTAGGTACCGAGGTTTCATGCCCTCATCGTAACGCCGCGCGCAGGATGGACAATAGGCACATGGACAACGATGGCACTACCACCCGCAACTACCACCACGGCAATCTGCGTGCCGCGCTGATTGACGCCGGCCTGGCCGCGCTGGAAAAAAGTGATCAGGCGGCATTCAGCTTGCGCGCCATTGCCCGAGAGGTCGGTGTGTCCGCCAACGCGGCTTACAGGCACTTCGCCAGCAAGGATGACTTGCTGAGCGCCCTGGCCGCGGAGGGCTTTCGACGCTTCGCAGCGCAGCAGGCCGCCGCAGCCCAGCAAGGCGCGGGCAACATCGGCGAGCTGCGCACGGCCACGGCCAAAGCCTATGTGTCGTTCGCGCAAGCCCACCCCGCGTTGTTTCGGCTCATGTTCAGCCGATTCCTGTATGCCAGCAGCAGCGAGGACCTCAAAGTTGCCGCCGCAACGGCCTTCCAGCTACTGCTCCAGGCATCGGCCCAACAGGCAGGCGTCGCGCCAGACAGCGAACAGGCCATGATGACCGCGGTCGCCAACTGGAGCATGGTGCATGGCCTGAGCCACCTCTTGCTGGATGGTCAGTTGAGCGTCTTCGGTTTCGGGCTGGATCAGATGATCGACGGCATCGTGAACCTGCAAGGCGCCAATCGACCAAAAGCGACGTAGGCCCTCAAGGGGTGATCATGGGCGCCCCGCCCACGAAGGCCTTCAACTCGCCGGCGGACATCGCGGTCCAGTGCTCGTTGAGGGTCAGGGGCTCGGTAGCGATCACGGCAACGCGGTCTTCCGGTGTGGCCATCTCGGCGAAGTTCACCGCCATGTCCTGATCCTGCAAGCGGGCCATGCCAAACGGATGCTGGCGCACCAGGTAATGCAGCTTGGTAGAGCAGTGCGCCCACAGTGCCTCCCCCTGGCTGAGCATGAAGTTGAACGTGCCGTGGCGTGCCACTTGCGGCACCAGCTCCTTCAATGTGGCGGTGAGTTCGGTCACGCTGGGCATGCTGGCATGACTCTTGGCCAGCTCCTGCATCAACCAGCAAAAGGCCCGTTCGCTGTCAGTGTCGCCAACCGGCCGAAAGGCCGCATGCAGTTTGGGATTGAAATCGACCAGATTGCCATTGTGCGCAAACGCCCAGTAGCAACCCCACAGCTCGCGTACGAACGGATGGCAGTTCTCCAGTGCCACCCGCCCTTGCGTGGCCTTGCGAATGTGGGCAATGACATGTCGGCTCTGGATGGGGTACCGCTTGATCAGCTCAGCTACCGGCGAGACGCTGGCCGCCTGGTGGTCGACAAAGAGGCGCACGCCACGCCCTTCAAAAAAGGCGATGCCAAACCCGTCGGCATGTTCACAGGCCCGGGTAGCAAAACCGGAAAAGCTGAAAACGATGTCGGTTGGCGTGTTGCAGTTCATGCCCAGCAACTGGCACATGGGTTGGCGCTCCTGAAAAAACCCGGACGGGCAAGGCGCCCATGGTACCTGCACGGTCACGCCAAAGTCAGCACGGGCGACGGCAACTCCTGCGGCAACCACAGGGTCATGGTGGTGCCCTTGCCCAGCTCGCTGCTGACATCCAGGCGCCCGCCCATCAATTCCATGATCTCCTTGACGATGCTCACGCCCAGCCCTGTGCCTGGGATGTTGCCGGACTTGTCTGCGCGGAAAAACCGCTCGCCCATGTGCGCCAGCTGCTCGGGCGTCATGCCGATGCCCTGATCGACCACACTGATGCCCGACCACCGACTGCCCGACTCGTCCAGTTGCACAGGGAAGCTCACGGACACCGCCCCCCCCTGCGGCGAGTACTTGTAGGCATTGGACAGCACGTTCAGGAAGGCCTGACACATCTTTTGCTGGTCGGCACGGACCAGGGTTTCGCCTTCTGGCCTGATCACGATCGGCGCCTCTCGATCGGCGGGCGGCTTGAAGTCGCCCACCACCCCTTCCACGATGGTGACCAGATCGATGGCCCGACACTCGAAGTCCGCCCCACGCTGGCTTTCGATGCGAGCCAGATCCAGCAGCTCGTTGATGATCGAGATCATCACCTCGCACTGGCGGTACACCTTGCCAAGCAGGTCCTTCTGTTTCTCGGGCTTCATCTCACGCGTCAACATCAGTTCGATGAAGCCGTAGATGCTGGCCATGGGCGTACGCAATTCGTGCGCCGCCATCGACAGGAAGGCGTTCTTCATGCGATCGACCTCGGCTTCATGCGTCACATCCCGCACCAGCAAGAGCCGCGACACCGTGTCACCTTGTGTCTGATACAGACTCAGCGCCAGCATTCGGCCTGCTGGCGACTTCATCTGCAAGACAAGCCGATGCCTGGAAAGCCATGACATGGGATCCGCATCTGCCGGGGCGAGCATCAGGCCGTCAAGCGATTGCAACGCCGGCGGATTGACGCAACGCGCGAACAACTGGCTCAGGAACTCGGACTCATCCAGACAGAGCACGGACTCGGCCGACAAACCGGTGAGATCGGTGTAGGCCGCGCTCGCGTAATTGACCTGCCCATCAGCACCAAAGGACACAAAACCATCCGGACTCAAGCTGAAAATGGCGCTGAGTTGCTCACTGTGTTTCTGAATCACTTCCTCGGCCAGATGCCGATCATGAACGTCCTGCAGCGATCCGGCCATCCGCGTGGCGAACCCGTTTTCATCAAAGAAGGTCTTGCCCCGACAACGGACCCATCGATAGCCACCCGACTTGGTTCGCAGAGGGTAGGTTGCATCCAGCGGTCTGGTCCGCTTCAACGCGCCTTCGATGGTTCCGAGCACGCTGCGCCTGTGATCAGGATGCAGCAGGTTCTCGAACGCATCCAGACCTGCAGGAAATTCGTTGAGCTCGTAGCCCAGCATGCGGTAGAGCTGGGGAGACCACCACATCTTGTGGTCGTTTACGTTGAACCAGTCCCACAGGCCATCACTGCCACCATCGATGGCCAACTGGTAACGCTCGGCCATGTCGGCCAGTTCCTGCTGGTTGCGTTTGGCATCGGTGATGTCGGTGCGGATGGACAGATACTTCTCGATGCGCCCCCTTGCGTCCTTCAATGGCACAACCGTGGTCTTGACCCAGTAGAGCGAACCATCCCTGGCACGGTTGCACACATCACCTTCCCAAGGCTCGCCCCTTGAAATCGTCTGCCACATCTCCGTCCAGAAGGCCTGATCGTGTTGATCCGAACCCATCACCCTGTGCGAGCGGCCGATCAGCTCCTCACGCGTGTAGCCGCTGACCTTGCAAAACGACTCGTTGACATCCACGATGTGTCCCTCGGCGTCCGACACCGACATCAGGTTGAATCGGTGCAGGGTGTCCAGCAGGGTCGTGTTGTCACGCAGGGCCAGCTCGGCGCTTTGCTTGGCGGCGCTCAAATCGGAGGTCATCGCCTGGGCCAGTGCTTCGGCACGAGCGCGCCCCACCAGCAACAACCACACCGTGACGGCCAGCAGACCACTGAGCATGCAACCGGACAAGGCAAACCACCAGACCGTGGCGCTTTCGTAGCGTCGCTCGAATTCCTGGGTGCTGCCGATACGAAGCGTCAGGCTGTGCCCACCGATGTCCAGCCGACGAAAAGCCTCGAACTTCGGACCTGTCGAGCCCCATATCGCATGGGCCGCCTGGGCCCGCTCCGCGTTCAGCCCCAAGGCAAAAACACGCTGGTTGGAGGCCATGTCGTCGCCATCAAACACGGCCAGATCGAGCTGTTGGTCGGCCACGTCACCAATGCCGTTGAAGAACTCCTCCAGCACGATCGGGGCGTAGATCAGCCCAATGAGGTTGCGCCGACGATCGTCAGGCGTATCGATCTTGCTGGCCCAATTGAAGACGGGCAGGAAATAGAGGTAGCCCGGTCGACTTTTCCCGTCCTGCACCAGGGTGATACGCGCAGTCAGGGCCGGCTGGCCTGAGCGAACCGCACGCTCGGCAGCCTCTCGCCGAATGGCCTCCGAGCCAATGTCGTAACCCCAGGCCTTTTCGTTGTTGGCCAATGGCTCGATGTACTTGATGACGAACAGATCACTCGCCACCCCCGATGTGCGAACCGTGAACCCGGGCGCCCCGTCCTGACGCTCGACCTCGATGAAGTCGGCAAGCGCCTTGCGATCCACGCGCTGGATGAAGCCCAGACCGCGAATGCCGCTCATGTCCTCCTGGATACGCCTGGAGGCCACCCAGATTCGAAAGGCATCTCGTTCAACCGGGGACTGGCTCGCGTGGAAATATCCCCTCAAACCCTGGAAGGTGTTGAGCACGCGGGTAAACCGCTGGGCCACACTGGCGTCAAGCTTGTCGGCATACCGATCAAAGTTGAGCTGGGCTTCATGTCTGGACTCTGTCTTGATCCAGAACGCCCCCATCACCGTGAGGCTCAGCCCCAGCAGCAGAGCCCCCAGGCTGCCGGCCAGCCCCGCCAGCCTTCGCTCACGGGACAGGGCCATCTCCTGCGGCGCCCAGCGTCGCTGGATGGCGGTCAAGGTGCCACGCAAGGTCATGGTGCCACGCCGGGATGAAGATCAGAAAAAGTCGATGCCTTCGGGCTCCGCGACCCTGGGGGCCGAAGGCGCAGCTTGTTCCTTCGGCCTGTCTCGAAGGACGGGAGGTGCCGTCACCTTGCGCACCGCAGCCTCATCCGTCGGGGCGCGCCCCACGGCAGTCGTACCACCCAGCTTGAAGGCGCTGAGTACCTCCGACATCTTGCTGGCATGTTCCATGAGTTCAACGGCGATGCTGCTGGAAGCCTCGGCCACCGCGATGTTCTGCTGGGTGACTGCATCCAGGTCCTTGACCGATTGCGTGACGACATCGATGCCACCGGCATGCTCGTGCGAGTCGGCAGACAAGCGTTCGAACACCTCACCCACGCGCCGCACGGACTCCACGATGTCATCCATGGTGGTCCCGGTCATATTCACCTGCTCGACACCGGACTCCACCGTCTGCATGGAAGACGTGATCAGCGATTTGATCTCGCGCGCTGCCTCTGATGAGCGCAATGCCAGGCTGCGCACTTCCGCGGCGACCACGGCAAAACCTCTACCCTGTTCGCCTGCACGTGCAGCTTCCACTGCCGCGTTCAGCGCCAGGATGTTGGTCTGGAAGGCAATGCCGTCAATGACGGAAATGATGTCGGTGATCTTGCGGGATGACTGCGCAATCGCCTGCATGGTATCGACCACGCGCTTGACCTGTTGCCCACCGTTATTGGCCAGATCGGTTGCGCGAGCTGCCATTGTTCTGGCCTCCATGGAGGCCTGCGCGCTGGTCTGCACGATCAGGTTGATCTGCTCCAGGCACATGGCCGCATCGCGCAAGCCGGAAGCCGTGGTCATGGTGCGGTCACTCAGCTCCGTGCTGCCTTGCCGCAGCACCTCTGAAGCGCTTTGAACGCCGTCGATCGATGAGTGCACCTGGCGGATCGCTTCTGCCATGCGCTGTTGCACATGCTTGAGACGCTTGCCCACCACGGAGTCCGCACGCAGCACATCCAGATTGAGTCGAATGGGCCCGTCGAACCCCATGGCGCGGATGAGAAAGTCCAGTTCAAACCGCTCGGCCTCAGCCTGCTCTTCGCACAGCGCGACATAGGCGAGGTAGACGTATTGCAAAGCCAGGCCACACAACATCACGGCCACATCAGGGTGACCGGGTTGACGGGATCCCCACAACAGCAGGAAGGATGACAGCGCGGCGCCAACCGTCAGGATCAGCTTCCAGTTCCGGTACTGCAGGAGCAAGCTGCCCAGCAGGAACAGGCCAATGTAGGACTCGACCTTGACCCCAGCCACCACCATCTGGCTACAGACCAGACCCGCAGCAGAGGCAGACAACACCGCTCTCGACCAGACCGTGCCACGCAAGAACGAATAGGCGCCTAGCGCCAGCACGGCACACGCCCCCGCCACCTCGGAAGACAGTACCAGTTGCCCGCTTCCATAGCCCTGCGCAAGCAATATCAGACCGCCGACAATGATGGCGAACAGCATGACCGCATCCGTCTTTCGAGGACTGTGCTTGTTCGGTTTAGGGCTGAGTGTGCTCATGAGGCTGTTCTTGACTATCGGTGCCTCGTCAAATTCGGCAGTTTGATGAAAAACTTGAGCCCGGCCGAACTGATGTCAAGCCGGACCAGCCTCAGCGTTCACGGTTCACGACGAGCGACGCGCATCTGATTCAAATCGTGCCAAGCAGTGGTGTCGCCTTCAAAGCCATGTTCTGATGGCCTGCAAGGTGATGCCCAGATCGATGCCCCGTGCTGCTTTTGATCGACGTACCCGGATCCCGATACAGCACGCTGCACACGACCAGGTCCTCGTCCACCCTGTGAACACAAGCCATTTTGGGCAACATCTCCAGGGTGTCGGGGTGGCAGGACTCGTACTCCACCCATTCCTTGTCGGCGTCCGCCGCACGCCACAAGGCCTCCGTCAGCAAGTAGCCATCGCTGGAGGTCAGCATGGGCATCGGGTTGCCGGCCTCCTCAGGCGTGTGAGAGTTGAACAACTGAATGCCCTGCCGATTGACCCCGAACACAAACAGATCCCGGTCCTGATAGGCCCCCTCGGGATCATTCAACAAGGGCACGGCAGCCGTCAGCCCGACCTCGACAATCAAATCAGCCGCCTTGTGCATCAGAGCCTGAGCCTCGTCGGCGCTGCCCTGGGTCAGCCGCATGCCTTGCACGGACCTCGACAGGCTGGCTGCGTGATCCAGCAAACGATCAGTCGCCTGCTGCGCCATGCTCACCGCTTCCCGGTTCTCGTCGGCGATGGTTTCCAGGCCACCCAAAGTCTGCGTCACCTGCTCCAGGATGTCGTGTTGATGGCTGGCATGGGCAGACAGCGTCGACACGCCCCTGGCCACGGTCTTGACCCCCTCCTCCAGCTCGGACAGGGTATGCGTGATGTCAGCCATGTGGCGCACGCCGTCGCTGACCTGCTGCGTGGACAACTCGATCAACTCGCTGATCTCGGCCACAGCATGAGCGCAACGCCCGGCGAGCTGGCGGACCTCACCTGCGACCACGGCAAAACCGGTTCCTGCCTCACCAGCGCGGGCGGCCTCCACCGCGGCATTGAGCGCCAGCATATTGGTCTGGAAGGCGATGTCCTCGATCATGCCGACGATCTCCCGCATACGCTGGGAGCCCTCTTCGATGTGCGACATGGTCGATACTGCCTCCGGCATGAAGGCACTCCTGCGCTCCGCCAGGCTGCTGACATGTGCAACCTGATCGGACAGTTGCTGGGCAGTCTCGACACCCTGATCCAGCACCCGCTGGATGTGCCGCACGCTGTCGGTAGCCTGTTTGATGCTGCTGGACTGTCGCTCGGTGCGCATGGCCAGCGCCAAGGCGCCGTCCCCCAGACGCTTGGCAGACATGGCCACGAGCACGGCATTGCTGCGGATGCTCGACACGATGCGAGACAACTTCACCGTCATGTGGTTGAGCCCTGCGCCGACGTGCGCCAGTTCATCTCGCCCAAGAACTTCACGCGTATTGGTGAGATCGCCCTGCCCGATGTCATCGATCACGTGAGACATGGCTTTGACGGACCCGATCAGCGCCGACTGCATCGCCATGATCAGGTAGCACATGCCCATGAAGGTCAGCAGCGTCACGGCGATGTAGACGCCCACGACGCGCTTCTGATGAGAAAGCCGCTCTTTGAGTTGTGCGTCCAGCCGCTCACGCATCGAATCATTGAGTGCCATCGCAGAGTTGAGGGCCTGAACGCCTCTGTCCATCAGGACTCTGGCGTCCCCACGCGAGAGGTTGGCCCCCAGGGCATTGACCATTTCAGAAGACGCGCTCTCCAGCAATGCCTGTGTCGCCATCCATCCGGTTGGGGTCGGGCTGCCGCTGCGATCCAGCGCACCGAGCAGCAAGGTCATGTCACCCGTCTGAACGCGCAGATCCTGCACATGGTCTCGAAGCAGCTTCTCGTCGCCGGGTGTGATGGCACCGCTGTTGAGCATCACCAGGGTATGCGCTCGCATCTGAGAGAAGGTCTCCAGCATGGGGATGTAGCGATCCACCAGCACCAGCATCAGATAAAACGAATCTGCCTCCGGATCCAGCAGCAAGGTCGATGACTCGCCTATGCGCAGTTGCAGCTGACGAAGTCCGGACATCAGTCGGGCTTGCTCATCGAATACAGCCTGATGCGAGAGCACACCACCCGCTGGCGCTGCTTGCGCATCGCGCTTTGACAGGAAGGTCACCAGGTTCTTGCGGAGATCCTGCCAGGCCTTGGTGACATCTGCCTTGTTGAAGTCTGACAGGCCGCTGTCCAGATTGCGCATCGCATGCTGGATGTCGGCATGGGACTTGTCCATCGCACCTGCGGGCAACTCGTCACCTGCAAGTTGCTGACTCCACAAGTCACGGTGCCCCTGCATGAGCCAGGCCAGACGCGTGACGTCCTTGACACGCGCCAGGCCGGCGATCTCGCTGGTGGTCAGTTCGACCTGGCCCCAATGCTGTTTAGATCCATAGACCGCCATGCAAACCAGGATGGCAAACGCCAGACCGCTGATGACACTGAACTTGACGGACAGCTTCCAACGACGCATGAGCCGCATGCCGGGCCCCAGCGCCCACCTGAGAAAACCTTTGTCCATCGTGCAACCTCACTCTTTGATGCGTATCCCGATCAGGCGCTGACCACGGCTGAACGCGCGGCAGCCATCAGCCAGGCCGGCATGTCATCGAGACTCACGACCTGCTGTGCCCCGCCGTGCTTGATGGCCTCTCTGGGCATGCCGAACACCACGCAGCTCGCTTCATCCTGGGCCGCAGTCTTGCCGCCCGCATTGAACATTTCCTTGAGCCCCCGTGCACCGTCGTCCCCCATGCCCGTCATGACCACGCCGATGGCATTGCGACCCGCGCACTGAGCAACGGACTTCAACAGCACATCGGCATTCGGTCGATGGTGGTTCACCAGCGGCCCGTCGAACACCTCGACCACATATTGCGCGCCACTGCGTTTGAGCCGCATGTGGCGACCACCAGGGGCAAACAGCACACGACCGTTGATCACGCGGTCGCCGTCCTTGGCTTCCAGTACTTCCAGCTCGCAAAGGCCGTTCAGGCGAGCCGCCAGACTGGCCGTGAAATTCGGCGGCATGTGCTGCACGATCACCATGCCAGGCACGGTACGCGGCAGGCGGGTGAGCACGGCCTCGATGGTCTGCACGCCCCCCGTCGAAATGGCGATGGCGATCACACGGTCGGTGGTCTCGGCCATGGCATCCTGCGGCGAGACCGGTACGGCAGCACGCGCTGCACCCGGTTTGGGTACACCGGGCGCGGCGCGGCGCAAGGCCGACATATTGGCCTTGGCCGCAGCCCGGACGGCATTCACGATGCCGTTGCTGTCGTCCTCCAGGAAATCCTTCAGCCCCAGCTTGGGCTTGGTCACAAAGCCCACGGCGCCTGCAGCGAGCGCCTGCATGGTGGTCTGACCACCCTTTTCCGTCAGGGTGGAACACATCACCACCGGCGTGGGGCGCTCGGCCATCACCTGTTTGAGAAAGGTGATGCCGTCCATGCGGGGCATCTCGACGTCCAGCACCAGCACATCAGGCCAGTTGCTCCTCATGCGAGGCATGGCAAACAGCGGGTCTGAAGCCGCGCCAATGACCTGTATGCCTGCTTTCGTCAACAGATCAGACAGGTGCTTGCGCACGATGGCTGAGTCGTCAACGATCATGACCTTGATCTCGCTCATGAGATCACCCCTTCCTGGCTGTATGTGGATTGCCGCGCTTCAATACCACCTGGCCATTGGTCAGATCAATCGTCACGTTACGCGGTTCGTTGCCACCGACGTCCACACACTGGAGTTGGAAACCATACTTGTCGATGATTTCCCAGGCTTTCTCCACGTTGCGCTCACCGATGTTGAATTTCACCTTGGCCTGATCTGGCATGGTGTCAGCTCCGCCGTACAGATGTACTTCGTAATCCTGGGTTTTCGTGCCGGTTTTCTTGATCTCGTTGGCGAGCAGTTCCACCGCTTCTTCACCGAACCGCCCGTCCAGCGAGCCGTCTGCCGGCCGAGGCCTCTTGGGCAGCAGGAAGTGACACATGCCCCCCATTTGCCGCCGCGGATGCCACAAGGTGATGGCGATGCAGGACCCCAGCAGCGTCTTGACCGTGGCACCGGTTCGCCCGAAATACCACTGCCCGGGCAGCAGGAAGACCTTCTCGCCGCTGTGATGCTTGAGTCGGGCTGGGCCCTTGCTGTCAAGTTCGAGCATAGACGGCTGGCTTCACGCTGGTCAGGCCGGTCGGCAGGTTGCTGAGAGACTCCGAATGCCCCGTGAACAGAAAGCCACCCGGCTTGATCAAAGGCGCCACCCGACGGACGATATCCAGCTTCGCATCGGGTTCGAAATAGATCAGCACATTGCGCAGGAAAACGACGTCGAACTTGCCGATGTCGGGCAAGGGCTGCATCAGGTTGGCCTGCTCGAAGCTCACATTGGCCCGCAACTCCTTGTTCACGAGCAGTTGGCCCTCGTACGGGCCCGAACCCCGCATGCAGAAACGCTTGAGGTACTGCGGGCTGGTGTTGCGCGCGCGCTCCATCGGGTAGAGCGCCTTGCGCGCCGCATCCACCATCGCAGTGGACAGGTCGGTACCCACGATCTTCCAGCCGCTGGGTCCGATCTTGTCTGCCAGGAGCATGGCAATGCTGTAGGCCTCTTCCCCGGATGAACTGGCCGCGCTCCAGACGCGGAACTCCTGCCCGGGGCGCCGACGTGACAACAAATCGGCCAGAAACTCGAAGTGCGCCGGCTCGCGGAAGAAATAGGTCTCGTTGGTGGTCAGGCGATCGACCACGCGCACCAGTTCACTCTCGTCGCCACCCTTGATGACCTTGTCCACATACTCATCGAGGCTGCTGAGACCTTTTTCGGTCGCCAGCTTTTGCAGGCGGCCGATGACCAGCTGCCGCTTGGCCGGCACCAGGCGAATGCCGGAGACCCGGTGAAACACGTCGGCCACCACGTTGAAGGAGCGTTCGGACAGTTGCATGTGGCATCACCTTGTTATGGGGCTTCTTTTTCAACGGGCCTTCAATGGCCAATGTGACCCGCGATCAGCGTGGCCATGGCCTCTCGAGCGAGGATGCGATCGGCGTCCAGAATCGACAGCAAGGTGCCTTTGGCCTTGGCCATCCCTTGCAGGAACTCCCGAGGAATGCGTGTACCCAGGGCGGGCACAGGCTCGATGTCCTGATCGGCAATCTCCAGCACCTCCGATACACCGTCCACCAGCACCCCGACAACCAGAGGCCCGTCCTGATCCTTGTGATCGGTCTCCACAATCACGACGGAACTGCGTCGCCCGATCACGGCGGGCTCGGCGCCGAAGCGTGCCTTGAGATCGATCACTGGCACCACGGCACCACGCAGGTTCATCACGCCGCGGACAAATTCCGGCGTCAGCGGTAGCGGCGTCATGCGGCCCACTTCCAGGATCTCGCGCACCATGTCGATGCCAACGGCATAGGTCTCCTTGCCGACAGCCAGACACAGATACTGCTTGGCGGAGATCAGTTCAACGTCGCTGGCAGGCGAGGCCACATCCAGGACAGCAGGTAGGGTCGTGTCCATGATCAGAAATGGGCAAAGTGGGATTCATCAACCGCATCAACACTGGCATGCTGGTTGGCCATATTGGGTGTGGACACACCGGATCGACCATGTGTCGACGCAGGCCTGGCCAAGTTCGACGTGCGTGAAGCACTCGATGCTGCGGATGGCCTCGCTTCACGGTGAGCGTAGGCAGAGCCATGCTCTTCCTTGAGCTTGAAGTAGCCCATCAAGCCTTGCAACTGCGTTGCCTGGGCGGACAGCTCTTCGGATGTGGCTGACAACTGCTCTGCTGCGGAGGCGTTCTGCTGAGTGGCGCCATTGAGATGGTCCATGGCACCGGTGATCTGCGCGACACCATCAGACTGCTCACCCGATGCGGCGGCGATCTCCTGAACCAGTTCGCTGGTCTTGTTGATCGACGGCACCATCTGCTTGAGCAGTTCGCCAGCCTTTTCTGCCAGGTTGACGCTGGAGCCGGCCAGTTGGCCGATCTCCTGAGCTGCCACCTGACTGCGTTCTGCCAGCTTGCGCACCTCAGCCGCCACAACGGCGAATCCGCGACCATGCTCTCCGGCTCGCGCAGCCTCGATCGCCGCGTTGAGCGCCAGCAGGTTGGTCTGGTAGGCGATGTCGTCGATGATGGAAATCTTCTTGGCGATCTCCTGCATGGCGTCTACCGTGCGCGTCACGGCGTCACCACCTTCGATCGCCTCCCTGGCAGCCTTCGTGGCCATGCCGTCGGTCACCATCGCGCTGTCCGCATTCTGTTTCACGGACTGAGCCATCTGCTGCAGCGAGGCGCTGGTTTGCTCCACGCTGGCGGCTTGCGATGCGGCCGACTGCGACAGCGACTGCGAGGTCTCCGACACCTGATTGGCCGCTGATGTCAGTTGCTCGGCTGAGACACGCACTTCCACAATGGTCTTGCTGACCGTGTCGATCAGGTCATTGAACTTCTCACCCATCAGGCGGAAGAAAGGCTCCTTGCCTTCCAGCGCCATGCGGCGTGAGAAGTCACCTTGGGTAGCACCTTCGACCAGCTCGGTCACTTCCTGCTCGGCCAGTACCTCCGCCGTGCGATCTTTCCATTCCACCACTGTTCCGAGGCGGTCACCCTTGTCGTCACTGATTGGATTGGCGGTCAAGGCGAAGAAGAGGTTCCCTACCTTGATCTGTGTCTTGTGCTCGGTCTTGAGCATGCTCAGCATATTGCGCTGATGCGATGGGTTCTTGTGGAAGCTGTCAAAGTTGCTGCCCAGCACACGGCTTGCGGAGAACTGAGGCAAGCTCTTGCGCAGTTCAGCCTCATTGCGGCTGAGCATGGCAATCACCGAATCATTGGTGTAGATGATTTCACCAGCGGGATCCGCGATCATCACATTGGTAGAGCAGCAGTCCAGCGCCTGCTTGACGCGGGCGTTCTCCGCTGCTTGCTTGCGCTCGCGTTCCTGTGCAGCCAGGAAATCAGTCAGATCACGCCATTCGACCACCGTACCGAGTCGTTTCCCGTCCTGGCCACAAATCGGATTGACCGTCACATCGAAGCGGCGGCTACCAACGTTCACTCGCGTGGTCTGCGTGCCGCTGAGGCGATCCAGCATATTGCGTTGCTGCGATGGATCCTTGCTGAACTGATCCATGTTGCCACCAACCACACGGTTTGTATCCAACCCGGGCAAATCAGCCCTGAAATCAGATTCGGCCACCTTGATCATGCGCTGAAGCGCCTCGTTGGCGTACACGACCTTGTAGTCAGCATCTGCCACCATGATGTTGGTGGCGGCCACATCCAGTGCCTGACGAATACGGGTGTTCTCCGCCAGGACGATGGCGTCTCGTTCATTGCGATCACGCAAACCGACCTGCATCGCCTTGATGGCTGTCAGCAACTGAGCGGCTTCATCGTTGCCCTGAATATCGATGGCGCCATCCAGATGGCCATCCTTGACGGCATTGGCTGCATCGATCGCACGACGGATCGGGTTGGTCACCGATCGAATGACGGCATATCCCAGCACGATGGCTACCGCCATCAGACCAGCCAGCACGCCGCACAATGCCAGACGAGACTGGGTCAATCTGTTCTCACGCTCGGTCAGCAGCCTCTGGAGAACCTCAATGCCGGGGTCACGGGCAGCGTGCAAAGCGGCCACATCCTTCGCTATGCGTGCTGACAGTTCTTTCTGATCGCCGATCTCCGGCTTGTCGCTGGACAGCACTTTCTCTGCCAGTTCCAGCGTGGTGTTGAGTTGGCCGACCAGACCGGACACATTGATATCAGCCTTCAAGGAGGGGTTGAAGCGCACCACCTTGTCGGCCAATTCCTGAATTTCTCCTGCGTGCACGAGCGCAAAGTAACGATCGGCATAGGCTTTCTTGACAAGGCGCCCCTCTCCCCGTGCTGTAGAGGCCAGAAGGTCATTGCCTTGCTGGACGCGACTGAAATAGTCGGCCACCTGCAGCATGATGTCCGTGGTCAGGCTCATCACGTAGTAGCTGTCTCCGTCCGGATCCAATGTCAGGCCGCTCCGGTCCAGTGCGATCGAGATCAGGCCGCTGACGCTCTCAGCCAGTTCATTCTCGACCGCATCAGAGGTATGCCCGACCTTCTTCATTTCGTCCTGCAGCGCTGCGTAGCTCTTCTTGACCTCATTGAAGTCGGCGGACAGGTCCAGATCCGCTTTGTGAGCCTTCAAGGCGGCATCAATCGTGTCAATCTGCGATGCCATCCTCGTCCACGTCACGTTGTGATCGGGACTCGACTCAGGCACCACTTTGGCGTGATTGATGGCATCCGTCAGAGGCACCATGACCTTGATCACCTCTGTGCCGGCGATCTCCAGCCGCGTGCTGTCGATGGTGAGTTGCGTCGTCCTCAGATAGAAGCTTGTCGGCACGGCGCACAAGACCGCACCCAGGCATGCCAGCAGCGTGAATTTCTGCCATAACATCATTCGGGACAAAATCGAGTTCATGGTCGTTGACTCCTGGCTTTGTGGTCAGCTGAGGCCGCTGGATCAAAAGTGGGCGAAATGTGATTCGTCAACATCAGAGTGAAAGCCTGGCTGAGCCATGGCCGTCGTCTGACGATGAGGTGCGGCGCTGGATCGCGCGGGTGAAGAGAGCGTGGCCCGCGCCCCCGCATGACGTCCTTGATGAACGGGCTCGCTTCGATTCGCTGCCCGCTGGCCATGCTCTTCCTTGAGCTTGAAATAGGACATGAGGCTTTGCAGCTCGGCAGCCTGGGCCGACAGCTCTTCCGAAGTCGCCGACAGCTGCTCTGCTGCAGAAGCGTTTTGCTGCGTGGCACCATTGAGGTGATCCATGGCGCCATTGATCTGGGCAACCCCATCCGACTGCTCGCCAGAAGCGGCCGCAATTTCCTGAACCAGTTCACTGGTCTTGTGGATGGACGGCACCATCTGTTTGAGCAGATCACCGGCCTTCACGGCAAGGCTCACGCTCGAACCTGCGAGCTGGCCTATCTCTTGTGCGGCGACCTGGCTGCGTTCTGCCAGTTTGCGCACCTCCGCGGCCACCACGGCGAAACCTCGACCATGCTCGCCAGCTCTGGCCGCTTCGATGGCCGCATTGAGTGCCAGCAGATTGGTCTGATAGGCGATGTCGTCGACGATCGAGATCTTCTTGGCAATCTCCTGCATGGCTTCAACCGTGCGCGTCACTGCTTCGCCGCCCTCCATGGCTTCCTGCGCTGCCTTGGTGGCCATGCCGTCCGTCACCATGGCACTGTCAGCGTTCTGCTTGACGGAGGCAGCCATCTCCTGGAGCGATGCACTGGTCTGCTCGACGCTGGCTGCCTGAGATGCCGCCGATTGCGACAGGGACTGAGATGTCTCGGACACTTGACCCGATGCAGACGACAGTTGCTCGGCAGCCATGCGCACCTCCTCGATGGTCTTCGAGATGGTGTCGATCAGGCCATTGAACTGCGTGGCCAATGTCCTGTAGAAGCCATCCTTGCCCTCTACCGTGATGCGGCCGGACAGATCCCCGTCCACGGCGGCCTGAACCAGCTCTGCGACTTCGCTTTCAGCACGCAGTTGATCCGTCTTGTCTTCCCACTGGCCGACGGTACCCATCTTCACGCCATCTTCGTTGCGCACAGGCGTGGTGGTGATCTCGTATGTGCGACCACCCAGCTCCATGGTGGTGGTGGCCGTCTGTTCCAGGGCCTTCAGACGATTGATGGCAGCAGCCGGGTCGGCATAGAAGACGCCGACCGACTTGCCAATGATGTTGTGCGACTCAAAGCCAGGCAAGGTCCTGCGGAATGCAGCTTCATCTCGCTTGAGCACATTCATCAACGCGGGGTTGATGTAGACCAGTGTGCCCTCGTTGTCGGCAATGCGGACGGGCGTCACGGAGGCATCGAGCGCCTGCTTGATGCGAGCGTTTTCTGCAGCCAGCCGTTGCTCGCGCTCTTTTTGAGCCAGCTCGCTGGTCATGTCCTTCCACTCGACAACCACGCCCAGTCGCTTGCCGCCGTCACCCTTGATCGGGTTGAGGATCAGATCGAACCTGCGCCCACCCAGTTCAAGGCGCGCGGTGTGGGTTTGATTGAGGCGGTCCAGCAAGCCACGTTGATGTGCCGGGTTCTTGTGGAAGTCGTCAATGTTCGAACCCAGCACGCGCGAAGCTTCGAAACGAGGCAGATCCTTGCGGATGTCCGACTCCGCCGTTCTGAGCATCTGGTTGAGCGAGGCGTTGGTATAGATGATGTTGTAGTCTGCGTCGGCCACCATCATGTTGGTGGCTGCCACGTCCAGCGCTTGTTGAATGCGGGCCGTCGCATCCGCGCGCTTCTTGGTATCGGCGAATTCAAAGCCCAGACGGGTCTGCACACGTCGCAGGGACATCATCATCGCGGAGGCCTGATCGTCGCCACTGGAGGCCACGATGCCGTCGAAGTTACCTTGGCCGTAATGCTCCAGATGAGCCTCGGCAGCCCTCAGCATGCCTGACAGTCGGGTGCTCAGCTTGACGCCACCCAACAGGGTCAAGAGGCCTGTCAGCACCGGTGTGGCGATGGTGAGTGCCCCCGGTTGCAAGGCGGCGCACACCGAGCCGGCCACCGTCAAGGCAGACAGACCGCCCAACATGGCCACCTTGGAGCCGATGCCCGCATTGGCCCAGAGTTTGCCCACGACGTTCAGACTGGCCAAGCCGCCCACACGAACGCCATTGCCTTCCACAATCGCCCAGCCACTTGCCTTGCCCTCTTTGAACAGCTTGTACAAGCCGTCTGCGGCCTCGATCTGGTCGCGTGTAGGCCGCGTGCGAACCGACATGTAGCCCGTGACTGAATTGCCTTCACGAATGGGCGTGGCATTGGCCACCACCCAGTAGTGATCGCCATTCTTGCGCCGATTCTTGACCAGGCCCGTCCATGGCTTGCCGGCCTGCAAGGTCTTCCACAGGTCGGCGAAAGCCTCTTCCGGCATATCAGGATGACGCACCAGGTTGTGGGGCTGCCCGATCAGCTCGGCTTGTGTGAAACCACTGGCTTCCAGGAAGTCATCATTGATGTAGGTGATCTTGCCCTTGAGGTCCGTACGGGAGACGATCGTGGCCCCGTCACGAAGAACGTACTCTTGTTGAGTCACAGGTAGATTGGTACGCATGGTGTATCCGTATCTGATGGCGTTGATGGGCGCTCAGCTGATGCGCTGAGTTGGCTCGTTGGTGCCGTTTGAATGCAAACTGAACGGCGTGCGCCCAGCACCCCCTGGTCGGGTGGCTTCCACTGCATAGCTGACCAGTGCGGGCACATCCAGCACGAGCGCCACATCGCCAGACCCCAGAATGGTCGAGCCGGCAATGGCACGCAGATGACGGAAAAGACTGCTCAGCGGTTTGATCACGGTCTGGTATTCGCCGTGTAATTTGTCCACAATCAGGCCGATCTGGGTGTTGCCATCTCGCGCCACAACCAGGCTGCGACGGCCATTGGATGCGGGCTTCACCTTGTGCAGCAAGGCGATGTCGAAATAGGGCAGCACCTCGCCGCGCAAGTTGAAATACCCCACGCCCACGTCCTGGGTCTGGCTGCACTCCGGCGGCACCTCGATGCACTCGGACACGATCTCCATCGGCATCACGTAATAAGTGCCCCCGACGCTGGTCAGAAAGCCATCGATGATGGCCAGTGTCAAAGGCAGACGAATCTGCGTCGTGGTGCCACGCCCCCACTCACTGGCGAGCTGCATCTGGCCGCGCAAGGATTCGATGCTGCGCTTGACCACGTCCATGCCCACGCCGCGGCCCGAGATGTCGGTGACCTGATCGGCCGTGGAGAAGCCTGGGGCACAGATCAACTGATCGACTTCGTGATCGCTCAAGACCTGGTCTGAACGCACCAGCCCTCGCTCGATGGCCTTCTTCAGGATGCGCTCACGGTTGAGCCCTCGGCCATCGTCGGTGACCTCGATCATCACCTGACCACCTTCGTGATAGGCGTGCAGCGCGATCACGCCACGCTCGGGCTTGCCAGCTGCGACGCGCTCTTCAGTGGTTTCCAGGCCGTGATCCAGGCTATTGCGCACGAGGTGCATCAAGGGATCGGCGATCACCTCGACCATGGACTTGTCCAGCTCGGTATCGGCGCCCGTGATCTGCAGATCCACCTGTTTGCCCAGTTGCTTGCTGACGTCGCGAACCACGCGATGAAAGCGTGCAAAGGTTTCACCGATCGGCACCATGCGCAGCGCCAGAGCGCCATCACGGGCCGATTCAACCAGGGTACGAATGCGCAAGGCCGCTTCGGCAAAGGTACTCGAGCCTTCCTGCTGGGCCACAAGCTGCGCGCCCGAGCTGGCAATCACCAGCTCGCCAACCAGGTCGATGAGGCGATCCAGCTTGTCGGCCTGCACGCGCACGAATCGCGTCTCGTCGCTGCGTCGGTCACGAGACGCCTTGCGACGATCACCTTGAGCCGTTCTGCGCTCTGCAGGCTCGGCGTCGACAACCTGTTCGTCCTCGACCTGCTCATCCTTGACCACCGATTCGACCACATCGACCAGTGATGCGGCGAGATCGGATGGGCCCTCTACCTTGGCCGGAGACAAGGGATCGATGTGCAGTTCACAATCGTCGATGGCGAACTCGAACACGCTGGCAATGGAGTCGCGGTCCCCGCTGGTTTCGAACTCCACCTCGAAGCCCATGTGGCACTCTTCAGCATCGAGCGCCTGCAGATCCGGCACCTGGCTGGACAGCACCTTGACTTTGTGCACCGTGCCCTGCGTGGACAGGTAGCGCAAGAAGGACAAGGGATCCAGACCATTGCGCAGCGCGTCGCCACCAAACTGTACCCAGACACGCCACATGCAGTCAGTGCCGACAGCTTCCGCGGGCGCGACATCCGAAGCATGTTCGGCTGCGCCCGCCTTCTCACCTGCACCGCCCAGCAAGGCGCGCAAGTCGGCGCTCAGTTCCTTGCTCATGGCGTTGAGATCAGGATCACCTTTGGCCGACTCCACGTCGCCAAGCAGGGCTTCCATCTGGTCACGGCTGCTCAACAACAAGGCCATGGCTTCATCGTTGAGCTGATACTGGCCCGAACGCACGGCCTCCAGCAGTGTCTCTACATCGTGCGTGAAGGCCACGACGCGGTCGCACCCGAACAGGCCCGCTGTTCCTTTGATGGTGTGGGCCGCGCGGAAGGCACTGTTGAGCGTTTCGAGGTCGTCTGGCACTTCGTCCAGCGCCAGCAGGGCCTCTTCGAACTGGCGCAGCATCTCACGGGCTTCATCGAGGAAGCCCGCTCTGGCGATGGCGAGGATCTCCTCGTCGCTGGGATCGATCTGGCTCATGCGGTCACCTCCTCTGGATAGACCGAGTGCAGGCTTGCATCCAGGCCATAGACCGTCAACACGCTCTTGACGGCATCGCTCAGGTGCGTCAGCTTGAGCTCCTGCCCCTGTTGCGCCACGCTGAGCTGTGCCGACAGCAGGAGTTGCAGACCGGCGGTGTCCATGTCCGTCACACCGGACGCATCGAACTCGATGTGCCCCTCATTGACCAGTGCCAGCATGGCTTCTCGCTGCTGAGCAATGGCGTGTATCGTCCATTCGCCTGTCAGGCAGGCTGCTGTCGTGCTCATGTTGGCACCTCGCAATCAGGTTCAGGCTGCACAGAGTTTGGCCACCGCATCCACCAGCTGTGAAGGCTGGAAGGGTTTGGTCACCCAGGCGCGCACCCCTGCGGCGCGGCCTTCGGCCTTCTTGGCCTCCTGAGACTCCGTGGTCAGCATGATCACCGGGGTGAACTTGTAGCTGGTCGTCTTGAGATGCTTGACGAAGGTCAGGCCATCCATGCGCGGCATGTTGACGTCGCAGACGATCAGGTTGAGCTTGCGTCCGTCCAACTTGGCGCAGGCATCCATGCCATCGATCGCCTCGATGACTTCGTAACTGGCTTTTTGAAGCGCCATCTTCACGACCTGGCGGAAGCTGCCCGAATCGTCGATGATGAGAATGGTTTTGCTCATGATGCTGAGTCCCCTTTAGAAAAACTCGATGGCGGCTTCCCGCTGGATGGAAGTGTTGCCATGGTGTTCGGAACGCTGCTCTTCCATCGTGTAGCTCGCGTCCAGTCGTGCCAGCCATTCGCCGGCCTGAGCTGAGCTCAGGTCGCCGCCTTGCTGCAACCACTCTGTCAGTCGGTTGATGTCGTCCATGACACAGCACAGCATCTGGCTGAGGCGGTCCTGTGTCTGGAAGTTCATCAACACGCGTTCGAATTCGTCGTGCACGGCGGCACCCGCCTCTTGCAACTCTCGCGACGAACGAGTCATGTCACCCAGGCTGCTCAGCAAGCCGCTGATGACCAGGCGCGCATTGGCCGCAGCCTGATCGCGCAGAGCTTCATCGCTGCTGTCCTGAGCCGCAGCGCGGTTGCGCAATTCCTGCAGCTCCAGGTCGATGCCGTTGGTACGGGACATCATCTTGTTGGCGGCATCGCCTGACTGGGTGGCCAGCTGGCGCACCTCTTGCGCCACGACCATGAAGCCGCTCCCGCGTTCACCGGCACGGCTGGCCTCCACGGATGCATTGAGGGCGACCATGTTGGTCCGCCTGGCGAGCTGCTTGATCTGCAGGGAAATCTGGCGCAGGTCACTCATGGCTTCGCTGAGCATGTCCAGCTTGGCGTAGACCTGATCGCGCGATGCCATGGCCTGACGCATGGGGGCCAGCATCTGCTCCAGTGCAGCCTCGTTGCGTTGGACCATCTCGTCGGCACTGTGGCAACTCAGCGAAAGCTGATTGCCCTGGGTCATCTGAATGGCCTGATCCAGGCGACCCGAAATCGAGCCAAAGGAGGCCAGGATGTTGCCCACGCTCTCTTCCGAGTGGCTGCGGGCGCTGTCCAGCTGCCGGCGCCAGACGGGCAACACTTCTCCGACCAGGGGCGCACCGTTGACCGGGGCGCTCGGCGTCGAGTCGCCCAGCGAGCGTGTCATCACACGCATGATCAGCAAGGTCGCGAGCGCGCCGAGGCCACCCGTGACGAACGGGTTGACGTCCGTCCAGCTGGCCGATTGGGCGGCCAGCATGACCAGACACGCCGCCATGACGGCAGGCGCCCAACTACCCGTCTTGTGCGCGGGCGCGGCGGTGTTGTTCGGATGCGGCTCCGAGGATGGGGGAGATGCCATGAAGGGTCACGCCGGAATGAACTGCTGGATAAGGGAAATCGACGAGCTACAGCCGGTCTTCGACTTGATAGAGGCAATCTTGAAGCAAGGGGGTTCACCCTATGTGTGTAATAAAGCCGGTATCTCGCCGCATTTATTCCATCTCCTGCAGTGAGATATGACTCAACAATCGCGTCAATCGCCCGATAACGACACACCACACGCCGTGTGCCGGCACCACCGTGCCTCTCAGCATCAGGAACGCATCGATGACGCACCCCCTCATCAAGCTCCCAGTCCAATGGGGACAGCGGATGGCGACTTGGCGCCAGGGGGGGCTGCTGTCCGCGTTTCGGGAGTACTTCCGCTACCACGGCGTCCTGGCGCCTCTGGTACGCCTCATGCGGGATGTGGACTTTCGGTACAAGGCCCTGCTCGTGGCGGCCGCCTTCGCCGTCCCCACCAGCTTCGTCGTCAGCGTGCAATTGAGCGATCAGTGGCAGGTCTACCAGCGCGCACAGTTGCAGCGCCAGGGATGGGATTACATCCACAAGATCGACAAGCTCGTGACGGCGGTCATCCCCCGTCGATCCGCCCTGGAAAACGCCTCGATGCCATTGGACAGCTCAACCGATGCTGCATGGCAGAAAGACATCGAACGCAGCTACCTGGACTTGGCCGAATCCCAGGATCAGGTTGGCAACAAGTTCGACGCCATCGACCAGTGGAAGGCACTCAGCGAGGCCTATGTGCGCCTCAATGCTTCGCCTCCTTCCGGCCGCACCCGTGCGGAAATGCATTCCGAGTTCATCGATCTGGCGCAGCGCCTGGGCATTGCCGTCAGCGATGGCGCCCAGCTCACGATCAGCTCGTCCCAGCGTACGCACCTCATCAGCGAGCTGTCCACCGAACTGCTGCCGCATCTCGATGAAGCCATCTACCGCTTGCATGCGAGCTTGAGTGGCCTGATCAGGCAAACCGAACGGCAGCCTGCGCAGTTGGAGCCCGCCTTGCTGGCCGCCAGTGACCTCAAGGAAACACTGGCCGACATCCACAAGCACGCCACACGTGTCAACGCCCAGGATGGCGCGCGATGCCTCAAGGGTACCGAGCCTCTGTTTGCCAACGGCGAGAAATTTGCCAAGGACGTGCGAACGTTCACCCTGGACGCCGGTACGCCGCTGGACATGGCCCAGGCCCTCGTGACCACGCAAGCGCTGCAAAAGGAAGTCAGGCAGCTTCGAGACGGTTGCCTGGCACAGCTCGACACGGCACTGAGCATCAACGAAACCCAGGTTGGCAAGCGCATGTGGTGGCTCTCCGGCATGGTGGCGCTGGGCGTGGTCATGGCCATCTACGTCATGACGGCCTTCTCTCGCGTCATGCGCGGTGGCATGCAACTGATTCAGTCCGAGGTGGCACGCATGGCGCGTGGCGACCTGTCCAGCCGCGCATCTGCCCGTGGCGATGACGAAGTAGCGGACACCTTGCGCAGCCTGCGTGCATCCCTGTCGCGACTGGCCGACCTGTTCACCGTGGTGCGCCGTGGCGTGGCATCCGTGTCGCATGCGTCAGGTGACATCTCCACAGCCAGCGAAGACCTGGCCCTGCGCATCCAGGAAGCCAGCGAAGCCATGTCCGGGCTCCAGCAAGGCATTGCCACGACCCTGGATTACCTCGAAGCCAATCAGCAATGCGTGGCACAAGCGGTGGACCGCGCCAAGGACGTCACCGCCGATGCGGGACGCAGCCGCCGGGCCATGACCCATCTGGCCGACGTCATCGACAGCCTGCAGGGTCGCAGCCGCGAAATCGGCAAGATCGTCAGCCTGATCGATGGCATCGCCTTTCAGACCAATCTGCTGGCGCTCAATGCATCCGTGGAAGCCGCCAAGGCCGGCACGGCAGGCAAGGGCTTTGCCGTGGTGGCCAGCGAAGTCCGCAGCCTGGCCCAACGCGTGGCCGATGCCGCAGCCCAGATCAACAAGGTCGTGGGCGACTCCACCAACGAGATCGCACAAGGGCAGGAAATCGCCCGCGGCACGGTAGAGGCCGTGCTCTCGACCGAAGCCAATGTGAACGAGATGGGGCGCATCCTGGGCAAGCTGGCCGATGTGACAGCCAATGGCCGCAGCAATGCCGAACTCATGACCAACACCCTGCACACGGTCACGGAAAACAGCGAAAAGACCAGCGATCTGGTCGTGCAGGTGGCCCATGCCGCCAAAGAGTTGCGCCACCAGAGCCTGAAGCTGGCCGAACAGGCCTCGCGCTTCAAACTGGGCTGATCCACCCAGGCCTATAAGGCGGATTTCCCGCCATGTGGAGCCCCCGTGCGGGCGCCCTCCCCTGAGGGTTAGGCCGAATCCTGAACGCGGTGATAATCGTGCTGCTAACTAACGGCACCTTAATTAACCAACCTTCAGCTTTCAGGAATCAGGCCATGGCCTCCATCAACAAAGTCATCCTCATCGGCAACCTGGGTCGCGACCCCGAAGTGCGCTACACCCCCAATGGCGCAGCCGTCTGTAACGTTTCCGTTGCCACCACGCGCAACTGGAAGGACAAGAACAGCGGCGACAAGGTCGAGGAAACCGAATGGCACCGTGTGGTGTTCTATGACCGTCTGGCCGAAATCGCCGGCGAGTACCTCAAGAAGGGTCGCCCCGTGTACGTGGAAGGCCGCCTGAAGACACGCAAGTGGCAGGACAAGGACGGCAAGGACAACTACACCACCGAAATCGTGGCCGAACAGATGCAATTGCTCGGCGGCCGTGAAGGTGGCGGCGGCGGTGGCTATGGCGGCGGCAACCAGGGTGGCGGCGACGACTACAGCCAGGAAGCGCCTTCGGCTCCCAGCCGTCCCGCAGCGCGCCCCGCAGCGGCACAACGCCCTGCGCCGGCCCCCGCACCGAAGTCGTCCACCGGCTTCGATGACATGGACGACGACATCCCGTTCTGACACGGCAGGTCACCAACGGCCTCACGTTAAAAAAAGCCCTGGTCAGGTTGCCCTGCCAGGGTTTTTTGCTTTCCAGGGCGCGCCTCGCCCCGACTTGTCAGGCAGCGAGTTGATCCCTGACCGTGTTGACCAACTGGGCTGGGCTGAAAGGCTTGGTCAGATAGGCATCTGCACCTGCCTCCATCCCGTCCTCTCGATCGGCATGCTGCCCCAGGGCCGTGAGCATCACCACCCGAATGTGGCTCAACTCGGGATCGGCCTTGATACGCCTGCAGACGGCAAAGCCATCGAGCAAGCCCGGCATCATCACGTCCAGCAGGATCACGTCAGGCTGGAGGCTGGCGACCATCTCCATGCCGATATCGCCGTTTTCGGCCTCGTGCACATCCAGGTCTTCCATTTCGAGTGAAAAGCGAACCAGCGCCCGGATGTCGGCATGGTCTTCCACAATCAGCACGCGCTTCATGACTCTTACCTTCTGCCAGCATCAGCTGACGGCTCGTCAAGGGAAACCGCTTTGCACCATTGTCCCCTCACCAGTGCTGTCACGTGATGTCAATTTGACGTGACAACGCCCGTCATTTCGCCCCATACAGGCTCCTGACGTGAGATGCATCACGCCACATGCAGACGCCCAAGGGGAGAATCGCGTCAAGCCACCCTGACAGGGGCCGAAAACATGGGCAACGCTCGTGTGTCCCATCGGCTCCGGCGTTGCTGTCGCATGACTGAACTGGCCGACTCTCCACTGCCAAACGCATCACACTCATCGTCTGAAAGAGACGATGAGGCACTGGTCATGGACCATGCGATTGGCAGCGACGCAGGGGGCAAGGCGCCTGTGGGTGATTTCGAAGCCGTCCTGCAAGACGGCTTTCTGCGCTTGCGCTTCCCTGACGAGATGGAAGCGCGCTTCCAGGAAGACACGAGCGCGGAGCGCGTGCGCCTGCTGCGCATTGGCGCGTTCCTCGGCCTGCTCCTGGCGTGCGGCCTGCTGGCCACCGACTGGATCATGGTGCCCGATCGCTTCGCTGCGGCCACGCAATGGCGCTTGCTGTTTCTGGTGCCCTTGCTGGGCCTGAGTGCCGCCTTCCTGCAGATGGTGCCGCCCTTGTGGCAAGACAGATCGGGCCTGATCAACAGCCTGCTGTCTGCCAGCGTTCACTCCTATCTGTGCGTCAGCAGCACGGACGAGCTGGCTGGCCCCTACCTCGTCACCCTCAGCATGATCGTGCTGTTCAACGGTGGCGTCACGCGCATGCGCTTCTGGCGCGCCTTGCAGATCGACACGGTTGTACTGGGGCTCTTCGCCTGGGCCTCGATGAACATTCCCAACCCCAATATCCCGGTGATGGTCGGCCAGGCGCTGATCATGGTGTCGACGACGGTGTTCACGCTCTACAACAGCTACAGCCTGGAGCGAGAAGAGCGCACCAACTGGCTGATGCGCCAGCACGAGCACCAGTTGCTGAGCAAGCTGGAACGCGGCAACCATCGCCTGGACCAGATCACGCGTTTCGACCCCTTGACCGAGATCGCCAATCGCCGGCATTTCGATGAGTTTGTGGCGCAGGTCTGGTCTCGCTGCGCGCGCGATGGCACCGCTGTCGCCGTGCTGATGATGGACATCGACCACTTCAAGCTCTACAACGATCACTATGGCCACCCGGTGGGCGACGCCTGCCTCAAGGAAGTAGCGGCCACCTTGGCCCGCTCCCTGCGCCGCCCCGGCGATCTGGTGGCGCGCTTTGGTGGAGAGGAGTTCATTGCCGTGCTCAGCCGGACCACCCTGGCCGAAGCGCTGGCGGCGGCGGAGCGTGTACGCCTCGCCGTGTGGGAGCTGGCCAGGCCACATCGCGCGTCCCTCACGCAGGATCGCGTCACGATCAGCATCGGGGTGGCTTGCCTGCGCGCCAACGAGCCTGGCGCCAGCACCATCCGCTTGCTGGCCCAGGCTGACGAAGCGCTGTATCAGGCCAAGGCCAATGGGCGCAACCTCGCCCGGGCATTCGGGCAGGAGGGCTGACCATGGCCAGTCAGCAGCGTGCCATCCTGCCGCCACGCCGAGCCATTCAACCCTCGGGCTCCGCCGCGCGCACAGAGGTGAGCGAGGCCTCTTCGCAGTTCGACCGCGCCTTGTCATGGATGCGCTTTCCGCCCACGCTGGAAAAGCAGTTCCTCAATGAAGGCGCACCTCGTCGCATCCGCTACTTCCTGATCAGCGGGCTGCTGTCCTTGCTCGTCTTCAACGGCTTCCTGCTCGGTGACCTCTTGATGGTGCCGGACGTCTTCCTGCTGGCCGTCAAGGTTCGCCTGCTGTGGTTCACACCATTTGCGCTTGCCTTTCTCCTGCTGACCTGGCTGGTGCGCAATCAGGTGCCTCGTCGCATTCCTCCGGCGGCGCTGGAATACCTCGTGATGACCAGCGGCGTGCTGGCAGGGGCCTGCCTGGGCTACATCCTCTCGGTCAGCCGCGCGCCCAACAGCCAGTACTACCACGTCGGGCTGATGGTGGTGATCATGTACGGCAACATGGTGCAGCGCCTGCGCTTCTGGTATGCCGTGGCCTTTTCCTTGATGGTCTATGCCATCCACATCGTGGGGGTGTTGACCGTCCCCTTCTTCAACCAGCGGCTCATCCTGCCCATGGTGGCCTTGCTGGGCGCCACGGTGGTGTTCACGCTGATGGCCAGCTACGCACTGGAACGTGACGAGCGCCGCCAGTACCTGCTGTCGCTTCGTCGCAAGAACCTGCTGCAGGATCTGAGTGAAGTTCAGGCGCGTCTGCAGCAACTGTCACGCATGGATGTGCTGACCGGCCTGTTCAACCGCCGCCACTTCCAGCAATACCTGCAACAGACCTGGCAGCGTGCCCGGCACGGCGGCGACATGGTCGCGATCATCATGCTGGATGTCGACCACTTCAAGCGATTCAACGACCGCTATGGCCACCCCGCTGGCGATCAATGCCTGCTGCGTGTGGCGCAAGCCCTGCAGGACAAACTGCGCCGGCCAGGCGATCTGGTGGCCCGCTACGGCGGCGAGGAATTCATTGCGGTGCTGCCTCATGCGGACGCCGACATGGCGCTCAAGGCAGCTCAACGCGTGAGGGAAGCGATTGCCGAACTGGGCATCCCGCATGAAGACTCGGACACGGCCACCACCGTCACCGCCAGCGTGGGTGTGGCCACCTGCCAGGCCCGCCCCGATCTGCGAGAAGAGGATCTGATCGCCGCGGCAGACTCGGCCCTCTACAAGGCCAAGCAACAGGGCCGCAACCGGGTGGAGGTGCTGTCGATCTGACAGCCGCCACGCCATCAGCCAACGCGTTCAGAAAGGCAACTTGCCCGTCAGGGTCTGCCAGTACATCACCCAGTCGCCCATGAGGCTGTAGAGCGGATAGGTGAAGGTCGCAGGGCGGTTGCGTTCAAAGCGGAAGTGCCCCACCCAGGCAAAGCCATAGCCCACCAGAGGCAGCAGAAACAAACCCGACCAGGTCTGCGTGCCGATGGCCCACAGCAGCACCGCCAGCACCATGGTGGAGCCGATCACATGCAGACGACGGCAAGTGCGATCCTGATGCTGAGACAGGTAGAAGGGATAGAAGTCGCTGAAGGACTGGTAGCGCTGTTCCATGGTGTGTCTCCGTTGTATCAACCGCGTTGCAGCAGGGCTTCGACGATGGCCAGTGAATAGTGCCGCGCCACGGCGTGGATGAATCGCGGGAAGTCGATGTGCGCGTCATCGTCGGCGCGATCCGAGATGGTACGGATCACGGCATATGGCACGCCAAAATCATGGCAGACCTGGGCCACCGCTGCGCCTTCCATTTCTACCGCCAAAGCAGCCGGCAAGGCCTGTGTCAGTTCGCGACAGGTCTGCGCCGCATTGATGAACTGGTCCCCACTGATGATGAGCCCCTGGTGAACCTGCGGCAAGCCCAGGTTCAACGAGGCCAGGTGCACATCGGCCAGGGCACCACCTGATGCCAGCGCCGCCGGACTCAGCACCTGCGCCACCGTGTCTCGCACCATGGTCGTGAACGCCGCAGGCGGCGAGAGCGTGCTCACCCCCAGGCCCGGCAATTCGAAACGCGGAAACAGCGGCGAAGCGTCCATGTCATGCTGTACCAGCGCATCGGCCACCACCACGTCGCCCACCCGCACGCCATCACCCAGGCCACCCGCCACGCCGGTGAAGATGATCTGGTCCACGCCATAGTGGCTCAGCAGCATCGTGGTTGTCGTGGCGGCCGCCACCTTGCCGATGCGGGACAACACCGCGACCACCTCGCGCCCATGCAGATGCCCTACCCAGAACTCACGGCCGGCAACGCGCTCCACCGACTCATCGGGCATGACATCGAGCAGCGCTTGCAACTCTTCCGGCATCGCGGCCATGATGCCGATGCGCCCTGTTTGGTGCCCCGTCTTGAAAGTCATGGGAAATCTGCTTGAAATGGCTGCACAAGCCTGCATCATGTCGCAAGCCGGACGGCCACACAGCGGGCATGAAAAAACCACCCCGAGAGGTGGCTTTGAAAAGCCCGAAGGCACCAACCGCGTTCACTTGGCGTCGGTGCGCCGGTAACGTGGTTGTCCTACCCGGTCACCCGAGTCGGAGTCATAAAAATTCCCTGAGCGGCGCCATATGAGGTGATCTTTTTTCAGCGCACAATTCATTGTATCGATCATATTTGGCGCTTTCGCGCAAATGTGATGTTTTGTTACCTTTTGGACAACGCTGATTGTCTGGATTCCCGACAAACGAATGAACACCGACCTTCCAGTCGATGACGGCCACGACGCCTCCGGCACAGGGTTTTCCTGGGCCAGCGCCTGCTTGTCGGCCTTGCTTGAGCGGCATGGCGTGCCCAGCCGCCACCAGGCCACTGAAATCGCGCATATTTGCGCGATTTCAGTGAGCCAGGCCCGGCGCAAGTTACGAGGTGCGGTCTGGTTGTTCGATGAAGTCCAGACCATCTGCCGCCACTTCGGGGAAAGTCTGGACACCGTTTTCGGTGCGTCAGCGTTGCAAACTGGCAGCACGGGCAGCCAGACCGTGCCCAATCCCGCCAACACCTATCCGGCTACCTTGCTGATCGACGGCCAGAAAATGGCCTGCAACATCCAGCTGGGGCCCTTGTGCACCACCGCGCGTGATGCGAGTTGCCAGGGGCTGGTGGCCTTCTACAACCAGCGCGAAGGTTGGCTGGTGTCAGGCATCCACCGCATGCAGCAGGAGGGCTACAGCGGGGCACATTACGCCGTCGAGCAACTGCAGGTGCGCAACCCGCTCGAACAGGCCAGAGCCCGGATCGCGGTGCTCGACGACGACATCGGCTCTGCCGGCGCCCTGACGGACTGGTTCAACGAAGTGGGCTATGAAGCACACGCCTACACCAGCTCGGCAGCCCTGCTGGCGCGCCCGCTGTCGGAGCACGATGCTTTCGTGGTCGACCTGATCCTGGGAGGCGGCCAGACCTCGCAATCGATCGTGGAACGCATTCGCCTGGAACAGCCCGATGCCCCCATCGTGCTGCTCACAGGCCAGTTGAAGGACGGCACCGCCTCCGAAGCCACGCTGGCCACCATCCTGCGCACCCAAGGCGTCACCTTCTTCGAAAAACCGGTGCGCCCAGCCGTGCTGACAGCCGCCATCCAGAGCGGACTTGATCGTCGCTCACCCCAACATGACTGACGCCATTGCCCAGACTCAACCCCAGGAACGAGTACGGCTGATTCTCTGGTCCAGCGCCCTGGTGGCGGTGGGCGCCCTGTCCGTCTGCCTGGCCGGGTTGACCACGCCCTGGGACCGCTTCTGGGTGCCCACCATGGGGGCGCTTTACGCACTGGTGGCCGCACTCCTGTGGCGCAAGCCTGCATGGCTGACACCCCTGGTCTTTGGCGTGCTGCTGCTGACCAGCGTGTACTTCATCGGCGGCCTGTATGTCGCCTCCAATGACCACAATGCAACGGGTCTGTATGCGCTGGCCTGCGCCGCGCAGTTCATGACGATGTTCTATGTCGCCGCCTTTGTGGCCTTGGGGCGTGTGGCCAATCTGCTGTGCTGGTTGCACTATGCCGGCTTGATCGCCATGTACCTGTACCGCTACGGCCCCGTGATGCATGGCGCGGAAGACATGGTGGGCCACACCTGGGGTGTCCTGCTGGCCGCGCAACCCGCCTGTATCGTGGCGCTGCACTACATCAGTACCTTGAAAGACCGCCTGCGTGCCACCGAGCGCGCATCGCATGAAAGCAAGGAGCGCTTCCTGGCCATGCTCTCGCACGAGATTCGCAGTCCGTTGCAGTCCATCCTGGGCTCCATCGATCTGCTCGCGCTCAAAGCCAGCACGCCGCCCGAGCACCGGGCCATCGAGCGCATCCGCAATGCAGCCTCGCAACTCGACACCCACTTGCGCGACGTCACCGAATACACCCGACTGGAAAACCCGGCGTGGCGTCTGCAACCACAGGCGGTGGACCTGGCCTTGCTGGTTCAGGATGTGTGCGACACCTTCCAGCCGCAAGCGCAAAGCCATCACATCAAGCTGACGTGCGAGCTCCCACCCAGCGACAGCCTGAGCCTGCAGCACATCTGGACCGACGGTGCACGCGTGCGCCAGATTCTGGGCAACCTCATCGGCAACGCCCTGAAGTACACACCGTCGGGCAGCATCATCGTCCGCGCCAGCAGGGTGGCGTCCGCGGGCCCGGTGCAACTGGAGGTCATCGACACCGGCATCGGCATCCCTGCCGAACAGCATGAGCGCGTGTTCGAACCGTATGTGCGCCTCGAAGATGCCCGCATCACGGGCGCAGAGGGCTCCGGCCTGGGGCTGGCCGTCGTGAAGCGACTGGCCGACCGCATGGGGGCTGCGGTGCACCTGCAAAGCCAACCCGGCCAGGGCAGCCATTTCACCGTGATCCTGCCTCAGCAAGGCTGAACGGCAGTCTGCCTGCGGCGACAATAACGCCATCCCTGTTCCAGCCCTTTTTCAACACGCAGGCCCACCATGACCCATCCTGTTCAGACCCTGCCGCTTGGCACCCCTCTGTCCCCCTCAGCTGCACGGGTCATGCTGCTGGGATCCGGCGAACTCGGCAAGGAAGTCCTGATCGCCCTGCAACGCCTGGGTGTCGAGACCATCGCCGTGGACCGCTACGACAACGCCCCCGGCCAGCAAGTCGCCCATCACAGCCGCACCATCACCATGAGTGACCCGGCGCAGTTGCGCACGCTGATCGAAACCGAGCGCCCGCATCTGGTCGTGCCTGAAATCGAAGCCATCGCCACGCCTGTCCTGGAAGAGCTGGAGGCCAAGGGCGTGGTGCGCGTGATCCCGACCGCCCGCGCCGCGCGCCTGACCATGGACCGCGAAGGCATCCGCCGTCTGGCCGCCGAAACGCTGGGCCTGCCAACAAGCCCCTATCAGTTCTGCGACTCGCTGGCCGAACTGCAGGCCGCCATTGACGCCGGCATCGGCTACCCCTGCATCGTCAAGCCTGTGATGAGCTCTTCCGGCAAGGGCCAGAGCAAGATCGACGGCCCGCAAGACGTTCAGAAAGCATGGGACTACGCGATGGCCGGCGGCCGCGTGAGCCATGGCCGCGTCATCGTGGAAGGCTTCATCGATTTCGATTACGAGATCACCCAACTGACCGTGCGTGCCGCGGGTTCAGGCACGGCTCAAGGCCAGATCGCCACGTACTTTTGCGAGCCTATCGGGCACCTGCAGGTCAGCGGTGATTACGTTGAAAGCTGGCAGCCTCACCCCATGAGCCCGGCGGCGCTGCAAAAGGCGCGCGACATCGCGAAGGCCGTGACCGACAACCTCGGTGGGCAAGGCCTGTTCGGTGTGGAGCTCTTCGTCAAGGGCGATCAGGTCTGGTTCAGCGAGGTCAGCCCCCGCCCCCACGACACTGGTCTGGTCACCCTGTCCACCCAGGTACAAAGCGAGTTCGAGCTGCATGCACGCGCCATCCTGGGCTTGCCTGTCGACACCAGCTTGCGTGCGCCAGGTGCCTCTGCCGTGATCTACGGCGGCGTCGACACGCAGGATGTGGTCTTCGAGGGGGTGGCCGAGGCCCTGTCCGAGCCCGGCACCGACCTGCGCCTGTTCGGCAAGCCAGAGAGCTTCGTCAAACGCCGCATGGGTGTGGCGCTGGCCACGGATGTCACGATCGACGCGGCCCGTCAGAAAGCGCGAACGGCAGCCGGCAAGGTCAAGCCCCGCGCCGCACGCTGAGCCATCAAGGCGCCTCTTCCGGCAACACCATGGATTGACGCAGGCTGGGGTCCACCGCCCCGGCCCGCGCCACCAGTGCCGGCATGTCCACGATCTCGATCTCAGCGTAGTGCAGCGCCAGCACACGCTCGCGCTCCAAGGCCCTGAGCGCCTTGTTGACGGTTTGCCGTGAGACGCCCAGCATGCGCGCCAGGTATTCCTGGGGCAGGCGAACCCGTCGCCGAATGCTGGGGTTGGTCGACTGTCCGAAATTGGTGGCCGAGAACAGCAGGCGCCTGGCCAGTTGCTGCTCGATGGACAAGGTGGCGTTGTCTTCAATGGCCGTCAGGATGAGCCTCAGCTTGCCGCAAGCCAGACGCGCCAGATCACGCCAGTGCGTGGGGTGCTGGCCCAGCCATTCCAGCATTTGCGGACCACTCACGACCATCACGGTGCTGTCGGTGTCCGCAATCGCGTCCTGGCTGCGGGGCATGCCGTCGATCAGCGAGATCTCGCCAAACCAGTGATACGGCTCCACGTACATCGTCAGGCGATGGCTGCCATCCTTCGGGTTGATGGACCCGATCTTCAAGGCGCCGGCCACCACGCAGCACAGGCTGTCCTGTGCCTCACCGCGTGAAAACAGGAATTCACCAGTCTTGATGTGCCAGAGCCTGGAGCGCTCGATCAAGGCGAGTTGCAACGGTTCCGGACAGCTCGCAAACCAGAGATGGGACTTGAGCGCCGGCAACAAAGTCAGCGGCGTGGATTCAGTTCGCCTTGCCATGGTTTCATCAAACGGTAAACGGCATAAGTGTTTTCCCGCAATCCCCCGAAATGGTTAGATGAATCGCGTGTAATTGTCCAAGTATTGACAATCTAATCGAGACAAACCTCATACGATCAGGCAAGTATCTATGAAAAACCCTTAGTCCTATGAGCAATTCACCTGCAGTGCACCCCGGCGCCATCCTGCGCGCCAAGTTCATGGAACAACATGGCCTGTCGGCCAGCGGCCTGGCGATTCGCCTGCACGTTCCTGCCCCTCGCGTGAACGACATCGTGCGTGAACGCCGCGGCATCAGCCCCGACTCCGCCCTGCGTCTGGCTCGCTTCTTCGGCACCACGCCCCAATACTGGATGGACCTGCAAACGGCCTACGATCTGCGCGTGGCCGAAGAGCTGGCTGGCGAGCAGATCCGCCGTGAAGTGGCACCGGTTCAACCCGCTGCCCCCCTGGCTGCTGCAGCCTGAACATCGAACATGAAGCGCGGGTCGGCAGCGACTGATCCGTGCACCATGCATCGTTGCACGCTGCGCTGAGGCCATCTAGTAACACAAGGTAGCATCAGCGCAACCATAACGGGTTAGCCCGTTACTGGAATGCGACCTCGGCAAAGCTGCGCAGCTTTCTGCTGTGCAGTTGCCCAGCCATATTGGCCCTTAAACGCTCAATGGCGCGCAAGCCGATGCGCAAATGCTGGTCTACCCGCTCGCGGTAGAACTGGTTGGCCATGCCAGGCAGCTTGAGCTCGCCATGCAATGGCTTGTCACTCACACACAGCAAGGTCCCGTAAGGCACACGGAAGCGAAAGCCGTTGGCGGCAATGGTCGCGCTTTCCATGTCCAGCGCCACGGCACGGCTCTGGCTGAAACGCCGCTCCGGCTCGCGCTGCGGCAAGAGTTCCCAATTGCGGTTGTCGGTCGATGCCACGGTGCCCGTGCGCATGATGCGCTTGAGCTCGTAGCCATGCAGTTGCGTGACATCGGCCACCGCCCCTTCCAGCGCCAGCTGGATTTCAGCCAGAGGCGGAATGGGCACCCACAGCGGCAGATCCTCATCCAGCACGTGGTCCTCGCGCACATAGCCGTGGGCCAGCACATAGTCACCCAGTTGCTGTGAGTTGCGCAGCCCGGCACAGTGGCCCAGCATGATCCAGGCATGAGGTCGCAAGACGGCGATGTGGTCGGTGATCGTCTTGGCGTTGGCAGGCCCCACCCCGATGTTGACCATCGTGATGCCACTGCGATCGCGACGGATCAGGTGATAGGCCGGCATCTGCGGCAAGCGCGGGGGCGCCGCGCCCAGGGCGTCCGCGGCCTCCACGGACTGCCCCACCCTGCGTGTGATCACATTGCCAGGCTCGATGAAGGCCACGCAATCATCATCGTCACGCGGGTTCTTCGGATCTGGTGCACGGCGCATCAGTTCATGGCCCATGCGCACGAACTCGTCGATGTAGAACTGGTAGTTCGTGAACAGCACGAAGTTCTGGAAGTGCTCGGGCGAGGTGCCCGTGTAGTGGCGCAGGCGATGCAGCGAATAGTCCACACGCGGCGCGGTGAACAGCGACAGCGGCCTGGGTGCGCCGCCGCGCGTCTCGTACGTGCCGTTGGCAATGCCATCGTCCATCGAAGCCAGATCAGGCAGATCGAAGCGATCACGCAGGAGCAGGCGCCGCTCGGGTGACATGCTGCCCTCCAGATGCTGGTGCTCGGCCAGGCTGAAGTGCACGGGGATCGGGTCACTGCCCAGCCCCACCTCGATGGACACGCCATGGTTGGCCAGCAGCAGGTCGAACTGTTCGCGGTAGTAATCGGCAAACAGATCAGGGCGGGTCAAGGTGGTTTCATACGTGCCCGGCCCGGCCACGAAGCCATAGGACAAGCGCGAATCGGCACGCGCCACGGTATCGGTATGGATGCGCGCGAAAGGGTACTTGGCCCTCACATGGGTCTTGATGTTTTCTCCGGCCACGAACCGCTGCAAGGCATCACGCAGGTGCGCGATCTGGGCGTCATACAGTTTGGTGACATGGTCCAGCGCCGCTTGTGCGTTGTCGAATCGCTGGGTGGGAAACTTCGGGGCTGCCATCTTCGGTCCTGACCAACAGTCAACTTGAGGACCATTGTGCGCGCAGGCTCAAGGGGCTGAGGGCCGAAATGCGCGGCGACTACCGCCTTGTCGTACTGGACACACAACGACCTGCCTGCTGGCGTGGCCAAGCGCGCCCGCGGCTTCAGATGCGCTTTAAGATGGCTTGTTGTCAGGGCGCCGAAGCGGCCGCACCCGCCGCATCAGGCTCGGCATCGGTCACGAAGGCAATGCGATTGAGCCCGGCCTTCTGCAAGGCACTGATCAACTCGGCCACATGGCCATAAGCCACCGCCCGGTCGGCCCGCAGGTGCACCTCGGTATCGGGCTTCTTGCTCGACAGCTCATGTGCACGCTTCGTGATCGCGTCCACGCTGCTGGGCTGATCATCCAGATGAACCAGGCCATCGGCCGTGAGGGCAATGGCCAGCACGGTCGGGGTGTTGTTCGGTGACGGTTGCGCATCCACCTTGGGCAGATCCAGCTTGAGCCGGGAGGTCATCAAGGGGGCTGTCAGCATGAAGATGACCAGCAGCACCAGCATGACGTCGATGAGCGGCGTCATGTTGATCTCGCTCATGGGCTGACTGCCCTGTGGTCGCTCCAG
The DNA here is from genome assembly GCF_036279675.1 of Aquabacterium sp. Classification (GTDB taxonomy): domain Bacteria; phylum Pseudomonadota; class Gammaproteobacteria; order Burkholderiales; family Burkholderiaceae_C; genus Aquabacterium. The sequence goes on from NZ_DASUIS010000005.1 coordinate 48,069, forward strand.
ACGCCCGAATGCCATGTGCGCGCTCCGCCCGATCAGTCGCCACGACCCGGATGGGCCAGCAGCGTTTCGCGCAGATCGTGGGCAAAGCCCTCCAGATCGGCTTCGCAGGCCGACACGATCTTGCCGAAGATGTTGTAGGCCAGCACAGCCGGAATGGCGACCGCCAGGCCCGCCGCCGTCATGATGAGCGCCTCGCCCACGGGACCGGCCACCTTGTCGAGCGAAGCCGAGCCTTCGGCCGCAATGCCCATCATCGCGTGATAGATGCCCCACACTGTGCCGAACAGGCCCACAAAGGGGGACACCGCCCCCACCGAGGCCAGGAGCACCTGACCACGCTGCAGGCGCGCCAGCACGGCATGCAGGCTGTCACGCAGGCGTCGCGTCAACTGGGCCTCAGGCAGGGCCTGCGCTTCCAGCGTGCCGCCAGCTACCGGGTGGCTCACAGCCTCCACCAGCGGCAGCAGCACACCCTCGCGGTCCAGCGCCTGCAGGGTCTGGCGGGCGGCGCTCATGTCGGCCGAGGCCCAGAAGGCCTGCGCGCCTTGTGTCAGATCGCGGCGAGCCCGGTGCAGCAGCCAGCTCTTCCAGATGATCACGACCCAGGCACCTATGGACATCAGCAGCAGCATGATGGCCACGGCATGGCCGATGGCGTCACCTTGCTCCCAGAACTGGCTCAAGCCTCCCATTTGTGGTCCTTGCTTACTTCAGGCCGAGCACATCGTCCATGCCGAACAGCCCATGAGGCTGGTTCGCCAGGAAACGCGCGGCGCGCAGGCTGCCCTGCGCATAGGTGGCACGGCTGGAAGACTTGTGCGTGATCTCGATGCGCTCGCCAATGCCGGCAAACAGCACGGTGTGGTCACCCACGACGTCGCCGCCGCGGATGGTGGCAAAGCCGATGGTGCTGGGATCGCGCTCGCCGGTCACGCCTTCGCGACCGTAGATGGCGCATTCCTGCAGGTTGCGGCCCACCGCTTCGGCCACGACTTCACCCATCTTCAGGGCCGTGCCGCTGGGCGCATCCACCTTGTGGCGATGGTGGGCTTCGATGATTTCGATGTCGTAGCCTTCCTTGAGCGCCTTGGCCGCCTGGGCCAGCAGCTTGAAGACCACGTTCACCCCCACTGCCATATTGGGCGACATCATGATGGCGATGTCTCGGGCGGCATCCTGGATCTCGGCCTTCTGGGCCTCGGTGAAGCCCGTCGTGCCGATGATCATCTTCACGCCCAGCTCACGGCACACGCGCAGGTGCTCCATGGTGCCTTCAGGGCGGGTGAAGTCGATCAGGTAGCGCGCGTCCTTGAGGCCGGCGCGCAGATCCGAGGTGATGGCCACGCCACTGGTGCTGCCCAGAAAGGCCGTGGCGTCGGCGCCGATGGCGGGGCTGGCGGCGATATCGAGCGCCCCGGCAAGCTGGGCGTCGTCGGCATTCAGAACAGCTTCGATCAGCATGCGGCCCATGCGGCCGGACGCCCCGGCAATGGCGATCTTGTGAACAGGGCTGGCGTTGTCGGCGGTGCTCATGGCGGTGTTATCTCGTCAAAACAGATGTGGAATCAGGCTGGTGGGGCAGACGGGCCACAGACCTCAGCGGCGCCCGGCTTCCAGCGGAGGGTAGTCGCGCGCGGCGCCTTGCGGGGCGGTTTTCACCACCTCGGTTTTGGGTGGCACTGGCAGCGCGGCGATCTGCTCCGGTGTCAGGTTGACCACGTCCTTGCCCTTGACCGGCTTGTCGATCGACGACACGAATTCGCGCTCGCTGGGCAGCGGCTCCGTATCGAAGCGGTCCACGGCATCATTCTTGAAGAAGATGCTCACGCGGCGCTGCTGATCGGCCACGCCCTGGCGGCGGATCGTGAACACGTAGTCCCAGCGGTCGACGTGAAATGGGTCAGCCAGCAGCGGTGTGCCCAGGATTTCGCGAACCTGCATGCGCCCCAGACCGGGCTGGATCTGGGCCATGATTTCCTGGGTCACCACATTGCCCTGCACCACGTCCACCTTGTAGGGCTCCAGCAGGCCGAACAATGTTTCGGGCTTGCTCAGCGAGAAGTTGCTGGTGCTGCACGCCGACAGCGTGAGCACGGGGGCCAGACACATCAGGGTGCGACGAAGGAAGTTCAGCGTCATGGATGAAGAGCTCGGTTGGTGTCCGGAAAGAAAAAAGGCGGCGGAATCTGGTCAACTCGGCGCGAAGGCCACGAGACGACAAGGCCCGACCATTTCACAGGTCGTTCGCATGTCGATATCATTGGGCATTCTAGCGGGGGCCGGTCACGGTTGCCCGCGCCCTGGAGCCCCCACCCCATGACCAACGCAGAAGAACTCAAGAGCAGCGGGCTCAAAGCCACATTGCCGCGCATCAAGATCCTGGAAGTCTTCCAGCAGGCTGCGCAGCGCCACATGACGGCGGAAGACGTCTACAAGGTCCTTCTCACCGAGGGATCCGACATCGGCCTGGCCACGGTTTACCGCGTGCTGATGCAGTTCGAGCAGGCCGGCATCCTGTCGCGCAACCACTTTGAAGCGGGCAGCGAGGCCGGCAAAGCCGTGTTCGAGCTGAACGAAGGCAAGCACCACGACCACCTGGTGTGCGTGAACTGCGGCCGTGTCGAAGAGTTCTACGATGCGGAAATCGAGCGTCGTCAGCAGGAAATTGCCCGGGAACGCGGCTACAAGCTGCAGGACCATGCCCTGGCCCTGTACGTGATCTGCGAACGCGAAGGCTGCGGCGGCAAGGCCAGCGCGAACGGCCGGTGAGGCTCAGTTGCCGCCGCGCTCCATCGCGCGCTGGTGGCGCTCGATGAATTCCTTGTAGGTGTCGATGCCGCGCAGTTGCAGCACGGTGTTGCGCACGGCAGCCTCGACCAGCACGGCCAGGTTTCGGCCGGCATCCACTGCGATCACCGCCTTGCGGATGGGCACGCCCATCACCTCTTCGAACAAGGGTTCGTAAGGCAGACGCTCGAATTCGCGCTCCATGGTTTCCTTGCGAACCAGGTGCACGATCAGCTTCAGGCGCATCTTGCGGCGCACGGCTGTTTCACCAAAGATGGACTTGATGTCCAGCAGGCCGATGCCGCGCACTTCCAGCAGGTTCAGCAGCAGCTCGGGGCAGCGCCCTTCGATGGCGGTGCGCGACACGCGAAAAAGATCCACCGCGTCGTCGGCCACCAGGCCATGACCACGGGAAATCAGCTCCAGCCCCAGTTCGCTCTTGCCCAGGCCGGACTCGCCGGTGAGCAGCACGCCCAGCCCCAGGATGTCCATGAACACGCCGTGGCGCGTGATGCGCTCGGCGAAATGCTGGGTGAGGTAGCTACGCAGCACGTCGATGACGTGACCAGCCGGCTCCTGGGTGACAAACAAGGGAATGCCGGCACGGCCGCACATGGCCACCAGCTTGTCAGACGGGCTTTGGGCGTCTGCCACCACCACCACAGGCGGCTCCAGCGTCACGATGCGCTGGATGCGGCGCTCCTGATCTTCGTTGGTCGAGCCCGCGAAATACGCAGCCTCTCGACGCCCGACGATCTGGACACGGTAAGGATGGATGTAATTGAGGTAGCCAACCAGATCGGCGGCGGATTGCGCTGTCTGGACCGCCTCTTCGTCAAAACGACGCTCGGGGTGAGCGTGCCCGGCGATCCACTCCCAGCGCAACGCAGCCCGATTGGCTTCGAAAAGCGCTTCTGCGCTGATGATGGCGAGATCTTTGACGCTCACGAGTGCTCTGGTTTGGTCAACAACAGGATCTCATGATGCCGCAGTCTTGGCCGAAAAGACTAGGCAACTGACTTGAGTGGCTGCCAACGCTCGATCAAATCGTGCACCTGAGCCGCATCGCCCTCGGTTTTGAGGCGTTCGCGCAACTCCCGATCCGACAACAGCTCGGCAATTTCGGACAGGATTTCGAGGTGACGCTGCGTGGCCGCTTCAGGCACCAGCAGGAAGATGAGCAGGTTGACGGGTTCGTCGTCCGGCGCATCGAAAGGGATGGGCTGGCTCAGGCGGATCACGGCGGCCAGGGGATTCTTCAGGCCCTTGATACGGCCATGCGGGATGGCCACACCGTGGCCCAGGCCCGTGGAGCCCAGGCGCTCGCGCGCAAACAGGTTGTCCGTCACGGTGGCGCGTGCAATGGCGTGCTGATTCTCGAACAGCAGCCCAGCGTGCTCGAAGACGCGCTTCTTGCTGCTGGCGTCCACGTCCACCAGCACCTGGCTGGCGGGAAGGATGGCTGATAGTCGATTCATCTTGATTCAAGCAGGGGTGACGGCGAGCACCTTGACCCCGGCTTCCGGGACGGATGAGGGGCGGATTATAGATACAGCATGACAGGTATAGCCTGCCACACTGCCCATCGATTTAAGGGATTCTGCACCCATTGCTGCACCGCAGCAAGAGGCAAATTCCCAAAAATGCCCTGGAACGCCACCATGACCAGGAGATGAAATGACTCTAGCCCGATGCGAAACGCGCGGCCCATGAAAAACGGCCCCGAAGGGCCGTTAACTTGGTGCCTACCTGCGCTGGCGACCCGCAATCAGGTCACACCAAGCACGCTGTTTGAGGCTTGCGGCGGCAGCGCGTGCTTATTGAATAGCGTCCCAGGGTGTGGCCTGGCGCTTGTGGGATGCGTGGTGATGATCCTGCACGCGGTCCTTGTGGCGGCAGACTTGACGATCCAACTTGTCCATCAACTGGTCAATGGCAGCGTAAAGGTCTTCATGAGAGGTTTCAACAAAGATGTCCTTTCCCTTCACATGCAAAGTCACTTCAGCCTTTTGTCGGCGATCCTTTTCCTTTTGCTTTTCAACGGTTAGCAGGACATTGACGTCCACGACTTGATCGAAATGACGGGTCACTCGATCCAGCTTGGTAAGTACGTACTCACGTAGCGAAGGGGTAACTTCCAGATGGTGGCCACTGATCGTCAAATTCATACTGCCTCCTTTCGAGAGCAGGAACGTTGAAGACACCCGGGTGGCGACTCAGCGGATGGACCGCATCGAGTTGTTGCGGCTTACTGCTGAAAACCGTCAACCGGAAGACCAGTGTGCGCCTGTCAGGCTTTCATGACAAGTACAAGAACTCAGTATTTGTATGGAGACCGGCCGTGCCGTGAAGAAAACCCGTAAACAGTTGCGACAGCTCAAAAGGCCCTGTTCATGGGGCCTTGGCCTGTGTATGCAGGCGCAGATGCCCCACCCACCAGACCATGATCAACGTGGTCGCCAGTGCCAGCCAGCCCGTGCGGCCATAGCCCTCCACCAGCCCGTCAGGCGTGCGTGAAATCAGCATGCCGCCCACCCAGGCCGAGACCCCCATGGCGGCCGACTGCAGTGCACCGTTGACACTCATGAACGAGCCACGCATGGCAGGCTCCGGCGCGGCCGTCAACAAGGCCATGCCCGGCACCATGCGACCGGACACGAACACGAAGAAGGCCGTCGTGACCACCAGCAGAACCGGTACGGGCACCACGGGCAAATGCGTCAGCGCCAACATGGGCAGCACGGCTGCCACGCTGATCACGCGGAACATCAGGACCTTGCCCCAGCGATCAGTCAGGCGCCCCCACAGGCGCGCGGTGAACAGCGTGGCGATACCACCCGCCAGGTACACATAGGGCACCTGCTCCTGCGTCAGGCCCACGTTGGCTGTGGTGTAGATCGTGATGTAGGGGATGATGCTGAAGCTGCCCGACAGCATCAGCATGGACAGCGCAAAGGCTCGCCAGTGATTGGGCTCGGCCAGCACGCGCCGCAATTGCTCGATCGGTGGCTGCGCAGACACACCGGCCATGTGCCCCCGCAACAGGGGCACCGAGCGCCACGCGGCCAGCAGGACCAGCACGGACACCGCCGCGATCGCAAAAAAGGGCATGTGCCATCCCCACATGCTGGCCATCCACAAGGAAAGCGGCACCCCTGCCACCGTGGACAAGGAGAAGGCCGACATCACCAGGCCCATCGCCTGCCCCCGGCGCTCGAACGGCACGGCATCACCCACGATGGTCTGCACCAGGGCACCCAGCACGCCACCGAACACACCCGCGGCCACGCGCGCGGCCATCAGGGCGCCATAGCTTGGCGCCAGGCCGCAGGCCAGGGTGGCCAGAGCGAAACCGGCGTAGACCCACAGCAAGGCACGCTTGCGTTCGAACCGGTCGATCACCATCGACACCATCAGACCGGACAGCCCGGCGGCCAGCGAATAAGCCGACACCAGCAGACCGAACTGCGCATCCGTGAGGTGGAACAGCTTCGTCAGCTGCGGCCCCAGAGGCATCATCACCATGAAATCGACGATGTGGGTGAAATTGATGGCCGCGAGGCTCCACAACAGCAAGCGCTCCTTGACCAGCAAGGTCGTGGGCGCCAGCGTCGTCTGTGCGCTGGTGTTCATGTTGATCTTTTCGGGTGGTTGTCCTCGGCGAGATCCGCCAGTGTCAGCGCTTTTGGACATCCTTGGGGCAGATGGGCCTATTGCCACTTGTCATCCACCAGCAATGCCTTGCCGCTGACGCCACACCACATCCCCCACCCCCCTCCGCCAAGCACGAGAACTGCCGCGACAATAGCGGCCATGATCACGTCTGCCTCCGAAGATTCCGCAAACCGGCAACTGCCCACCTGGTGGGCCATGAGCCTGCTGGCCGTTCTTGTCCCGACCCTGGTGGCACACCATGAGCCACCTTCCGTGACCTTCTTCAACCAGGTGCTGGCCGTACTGGGCTGGGGGTTCTTCATTGCGGTGTTGGGCGGACAACCCCGGGCCGCCACGCATGGCCCCAAGGGGCTGGCCCTGTCCTGCTTGAGCGCCATGCTGCTGATCTGCGCCCTGGAGGCCTTTGGATCAGCCTTCGTGTGGGGCGCGCTTCCAGCCGGGCTGGGCCTGATGGGCGGCGGCATGGCACTCGGCGCATGGCTGACGCTGCGCGCAGGCTGGCGCGCTGGCCAGAGCATCGATCGGCTCGCCATCGCGGAGACCTTCTTCGGGGCCCTGACGGCAGCAGGTGTAGCCGGCATGGTGCTGGCGCTGATTCAGGTCTTTCATCCTGGCTGGGCCGACGGCATTTTCGTGGCGGAGCCGACCATGCCCGGCCGCGCCGTGGGCAACCTGCGCCAACCCAATCACTTCAGCACCTTGCTGGTATTTTCATGCGCCGGCGCCGCCTGGATGGGCGCGCGTCGCCGTCTGCCAGGCTGGCTGGCCGCTGCACTGGTGACCTTCTTCATCTGGGGCATCGTGCTGACGGCTTCGCGCACGGGCATGGTGGGCATGATCTTCCTGACGGTCTGGGGCCTCGTCGACAGGCGCCTGCCCAAGGTTCTGCGGGCCGCGCTGATCGGTGCGCCGGTCATTTACGGGCTGTGTTGGGGCGGCATGTGGCTGTGGGCCCATGCGCACAAGGGCGTCACCTTCGCGGCAGAGGCCCGCCTGCACGACGGCAGCGATATCTCCAGCTCCCGCTTCAAGATCTGGGCGAATGTGTGGGAGCTGATCAAGACCCATCCCTGGCTGGGCGTGGGTTACGGCGAATTCAATCTCGCCTGGACTTTCACACCCTTCCCCACCCGCCCGGTGGCGTTCTTCGATCACACCCACAACCTGCCGATGCAATGGGCCGTCGAGTTCGGCCTGCCCGTGACGGCGCTGCTGCTGATGCTGGCCCTGCTGGGGGTCTACGCCTTGTTCATCGGGCTGTCGAAGCAGGATGCGCATGACGACAGTGGCGTGATCTCCACCGTCGGTGCCTGCAGCGTGATCGTGGCCATCGCAGCCCTGCACAGCTTGCTGGAGTACCCCTTGTGGTACAGCTACTTCCTGCTGCCAACGGCTTTTGCCTGGGGGCTCGGGCTGTCCATCCAGGCCGAGCGTCAGCAGCAGGAGCCGCGTCAGACCGCTGGTCGCGGCATGCTGGCGGCCGGTCTGCTGATGTCCGCGCTCAGCCTCTGGTGCGCCACCGACTACTGGTCGGCGGTCAACATCTACGCGCCCAGAAAGGGCGCCGGGCCACTGGACAAACGCATCGAAAACGGCATGAAGCACATCTGGTGGGGGTACCAGGCCGACTACGCCGATGTGACCAGCGTGGACGAAGAAGACCCCAGCAAACCGCCGGCAGCGTTCAAACGCACCTTGCACAATCTGGTGGATGCCCGATTGATGGCTGCCTACGCCCGTTCACTGGCCGAGCATGGCCAGGAAGACAAGGGACGGTATGTGGTGCAAAGGCTCAAGGAGTTCCGCAACCCGCTGGGGGACGAGTTCCTGTCAGTATGCAAGACACAACTGGAGCCGGGCGAAGAACGCCCCTTCCAGTGCGAAGAGCCCAAACAACGTTACACGTGGCGGGAACTGCTGCCTTGATGAGCGTGTGCGCCTGGGCGATCAGCTCAGGCCGCGGACGGGGCCTGGCGTTGCCAGTGCCCGGACTTGCCACCCACTTTTTCCAGCAGGCCCACGTCGGTCATGACCATGCCGCGGTCGGCGGCCTTGCACATGTCATAAATGGTGAGCAAACCCACCTGCACCGCGGTCAGGGCCTCCATCTCGACCCCGGTCGGGCCGACCGTCTGCACGGTCACCCGACAGACCACAGCCGAACCCACCTCATCCAGCTCGAACTCGACCGCCACCTTGGACAGCGACAGCGGATGGCATAGCGGAATGAGGTCTGCCGTGCGTTTGGCACCTTGAATGGCAGCAATACGGGCCACGCCGAGTACATCGCCCTTGCCGGCACGGCCCTGCGCGATCAGCGCCAGGGTCGATGGCAGCATGACGATGCGCCCTTGTGCCACGGCCACACGCACGGTGGCCGCCTTGTCGGACACATCCACCATGTGGGCCTGACCTTGATGATCAAAATGCGTGAGCTCGCTCATGGACAATAGCCGTGTTGCCCCCATGTGGGGAAAGGTAAAGTAGTTCAAGTACCTGAACCTGCGGTTGTTTCCGCCGTCCAGGCACGCACGCTTCGCAGCATACTGCGCAGTTGCACCACCGGTTTTGTGTTCATGCCTTTGACTGCTCCACAACCTGCCTCGTCCCCCCGGCCTATCAAGGCTCCGAACGCGTCATCGTCAAGGCCCTGGCTGACCCGCTGGGCTGCCGCCGCCCTGATCATGGTGGGATGGCCACTGGGCTTGTCGGCGCAGGCACCGAACCAGTTACCGGCTAGCACCGCCTCTTCGGCGCTGCCGGCACTGGGAGATACAGCAGGCCAGGAGTTGTCACCCATGGCTGAGCGCCGGCTGGGTGACCGGATCATGCGCTCCATCCTGCGCGACCCGGACGTGGTGGACGACCCCATGGTGCTGGAATATGTGAGCGAGGTATGGACACGCCTGCTGGCCGGTGCCCGCCAGCGCGGCGAGATCAGCCCGGAGCTGGAGGCGTCTCACGCCTGGGAGCCCTTCCTTGTTCGTGACCGCACCGTCAATGCATTCGCCCTGCCGGGCGGCTACATCGGCGTCCACCTGGGGCTTCTGGCCATGACGGCCACACCTGACGAGCTCGCCTCGGTGCTGGCGCACGAACTGTCACACGTTACGCAACGCCACATCGCCCGCATGATTGGCCAGCAGTCACGCCAATCCTGGGTCAGCCTGGCGTCGATGGTGCTGGGCATCCTGGCGGCCAGCCGCAACCCGCAGGCCGCCCAGGCCATGATCTATGGCGGGCAGGCCGTTGCCATTCAGGGGCAATTGAACTTCTCGCGCGACATGGAGCGCGAAGCCGATCGTGTCGGTTATGGCGTGCTGGGCGAATCAGGCTTCGATCAGGCCGGCATGGCCGAGATGTTCGAGCACCTGCAACAGGCCTCCCGCCTGAATGACGACGGCAGCTACCCCTATCTGCGCACCCACCCGCTGACCACCGAACGGATCGGCGAAGCGCGCGCGCGCCTGGGCCCGGGCGGCTGGCGACTCGCTTCGCAAGGGCGCGGCCAGGACAGCGCCATCTGGGCTCAGCACACGCTGATGGCGGCTCGCTCACGGGTGTTGATGGATACACGCAGTGTGTCGCTGCAGAACCTGTCCAACCCGGACATCAGGCGCAACGCCACGGCCTTGCAGGCGGTGACGGCGTACTACACGGCAGGCGTGGCCCAGCAGCGCAGCGGCGACGCGGCGCACGGCCTGCAGACCCTGGCGCTGGCCCGGCAGGCAGCCAAGGCCCTGCCGGTGAGCCAGCAAGCCGCCGTGGACCGCATCCTGTCGCTGGCCGTCGTGGATTGCCAGCTCGCCAGCCATCAGGCTGTCGAAGCGGCCGCGTCCCTGAACAGGGAACTGGCCGAGAACAAGACCGCGAGCCATGCCGATGGGCGCCCTGAAGTCCTGCTGGCCGCACACATTGCCCTGTCGCTCCCGGAAGGCAAGGCACAGCAATCGGCCTGGGCCGATGCCGCATCCCGCCTTCAAACGCATGTGAGCAACCATCCGCATGACGCAGCAGCCTGGTCCACGCTGGCCGAACTGTGGCAACGGCTCCGCGAGCCCCTGCGTGCCGTCCGGGCAGAAGCGGAAGCCGTGGCGGCGCTGGGCGACCTGCCTGGCGCCATTGACCGCATCCAGGGGGCGCAAAAGCGCTTCCGCCAGCCCAACGCCGCCGATGTGGTCGAACTCAGCGTGATGGATGCACGACTGAAGGTCTGGCAGCGGCAACAACGCGAAGACATGCGTGACGAAGCTGGCGGCTGACGCCACTTGATACCCTTGTTCCCCACAGGGACAATGGTCTTCAAGGCTAGAATCGGTCTGTCCGAAAGAGGAGTAGCGCGCCAACTGCAAGGTTGGCGGTGCCCCCCGTCAACACGATGAGCAACACCTGGTTGCTGATCCGGGGCCCACAGGCAGACGCCCGTCTGCCCAGCAAGATTTTTCGGCGCTTGAGGCGCGAGGCCATGTCGGCTTCGCCATGCTTGTTCCTTTTGGAGAACCATCATGCAAACCCTGGCGCCACTGTGGCTCTGGATTGTTTTTATCTTGTTCGTGCTGGCTGCCTTGTTCGTGGACTTCGTCGTCCTCAAGAAGCAAGGCTCACACGAGGTGTCCGTCCCCGAGGCCGTGCGATGGTCCGCCATCTGGGTGGCGCTCAGCATGGCCTTCAATGGCCTGCTGTGGTGGGCTTTCATGCAGGACCAGGGATCTGCCATTGCCAACGCGAAGGCACTGGAATTCCTTACCGGCTACCTGATCGAAAAATCATTGGCGGTAGACAACATCTTTGTCTTCCTGATGATCTTCACCTACTTCTCGGTACCGCCCGCCTATCAGAAGCGCGTGCTCATGATCGGCATCATTGGTGCCATCGTGCTGCGCACGGCCATGATCCTCGTGGGTGGCTGGCTGATCAGCCAGTTCCACTGGGTGCTGTACGTGTTCGGTGCCTTCCTGCTGCTGACCGGCATCAAGATGTGGTGGGCCGCTGACAAGGAGCCCAATCTGGAAGACAACCCTGCGCTCAAATTGCTGCGCCGCCTGTTGCCGGTGAGCAAGCATTTCGACGGCGAGAACTTCTGGACCGTTCAGAACGGCGCGCGCATCGCCACGCCCTTGCTGCTCGTGGTGGCCCTGGTGGGCTTCACTGACGTGATCTTCGCGGTGGACTCCATCCCGGCCATCTACGCCATCACGTCCGACCCGTTCATCGTGCTGACCTCGAACATCTTTGCCATCCTGGGTCTGCGCGCCATGTACTTCCTGCTGGCCGCCATGGCAGCCAAGTTCCACCTGCTGAGCTATGGGCTGGCGGTGATCCTCGTGTTCATCGGCAGCAAGATGATGCTGATCGACATTGTGAAGATCCCCGTGCTGGTCTCGCTGGGTGTGGTGATCGGCATCCTGGCGGTGACCATGATCTGGAGCGTGAAAACCGCGCCAGCCATTGGCCCCAGCAAGACGGCGGGCTGATGTAGAGGCCTGGCGGCGGACGCCAGGCCGATCAGTGGCGGCCTGGCGGCGTGCGACGGTGTACCAGCAAGGTCACCACCCAGAGCACGCCGATGGCTGCATGCAACCAGCCATTGGCATCACGCCAGTCGTCGGGCACCAGGTAGTACAGGCTGTAGCCGGTCAAGGTCAACGCAGCCAATCCGACCAACAGCCCCACGCCATCGGCCACACGCCACTTCAGGCGCCAGCCTCGCATCACGTGGGTGGCCGAGATGCGCCCCGTCAGGAACAGCATCACCATCATGGCGGCACCATGAAGCTTCATCAACCAGGGCTCCCATGGGCTGGGCAATCCCTCCATGCTGGCGCGAGACATGGCCGGCCAGGCCAGTTGATGCACGCTCAGCCACATCAAGCCAGTGAGTGCGAGCAGCGCTGTGGCCGCATACAGCGTGCGACGTTGGGCGCGCGAGATTCGGTTGCGGTGCTTCATGCCGATGCGTGTCAGGTTGGATCATGAACCCAGGCTTGCGCCTGGTAGTGTTGCAGCAAGTCGTGCGCCAGACCTTGATCCAGTTCGGGGCACTGTGCCAGAACTTTCGTCAGCGCATCAGCCCAGGCGCAACGGGGTGCCAGCACGCTCAGATGCAAGGCCGCCACCTGCCCCGTCAGACGTGATCGTGCGCCAGGCCGGAAGTCACTGGTGGCCAGGGCGCCATCCTGCAACTCGGCCCAGGGTCGAACGCCCCCGGACAACTCATCCCGCAACACGACGGGCAAGGTCAAGCCCTGGACACGCAGGTCACCACCGGCATTGACCCAGATCGCAGAGGCCCCGTGCGCGAGGGCCGCCTCAACGGCCTTGTCCACAGCCCAGCCTTTGGCCAGGCCACCCAGGTCGATGCGGGTCGAAGCACGGTGGCGAATCAGAAAGCAGTCGTCACCTTGCCTGTCCAGTTGCCAGGAGCCGGAACCCAGGGCCACGTCAAACAGCCCGGCAGACTGCACGTGCAAGGTTTGGGCGAACTGCAGCACCTCCGCTGTCCAGGGGTGCAGGGCAACAGGCTGACCAGGTTCGGCCGCCAGGCTGCGACGCAGATCACTGCCCGACTCGAACACCGACATGTGCCGCTGCACCAGCTGCATGACCTCGAAAGCAGCTTGCAGCGCCGCCTCTGCACCTGCGGGCACACCGATGTCGACCAGGGTACCCAGTACCGGCCGAGCACGACGTACCCATTGCACCCCCTCATGTGGCGGCCAGGCAACCAGACTCAAGCACCCGCTCCAAGCTGGCCGCCAGCACGGGCGATGTCGATGAGCGCCGCAATGCGCTTGATGCCCTCGGTCACATGGGTGCAGGAAAGGGTGGCGCCACTGATGTTGGCAATGTCGCTGCCCACCTTGATGGGCGCTTGCGCCGTCTTGCCCACGAACTGCTGGCGCCAGGCCGGCAACCTGATTTCACCACCATGGCTTTCGCGATAGGACAGGATCTCGACCTGCCGGACCGTGCCATCCACAGCAATACCAACGGCGTACGTGATCAACTCGAACTTGCCCACGACGTTGTCGATGACCACCCAGCCCTGGCGCTTGCCACCTTGCGATGCTTCCAGCACCTTCCACTGCGCTGAACGAGCCGGCACGCCATAACGGCTGGCCATGGCCTGCATCTGCGTTGCATCCAGCTTGACGTCGCGCACATCGAATCGATCGGCTTGTGGAAACAAAGCCTGTTGTGCCTGCTGCGGGCTCATGTAGTCCACCGCATAGGTGGCTGTGGGCACGGCAGCCGCAGCCAGTGCCGCCGTCACGGGCCACACCTGGCTTGTATCCATCAACTTGAAACGCACGTCAGAAACTCCAGCCCAGACCCAGGTCGAGGCGGTTATTGTCGCCGTCGTGCTTGAAACGTTGGATGTCTGCCTTGAAGACCAGGCCCTGGCCCACATTGAGGTTGGCGCCCAGGGTATAGACCTGACGGGTGGCCGCGGCATCAGCGGTGAGACCTTGCCCGATGTCGGCAAAGGATTTGCGCGTGTTGAAGCGCTCTGCGCGGACGAACGGCGACAGACTCAGGTCATCCGACGACCACAGCTTGTAGGCCGCTTGCACGTACACGCCATCAAAGCTCTTGGGAATGGGGTACCAGTCTGGACCACTGCCAATGTTGAGGGTGTTGAAGGCAGCCGTACCCGAGATCGTGCCGCGCGCATACACGCTCGACAGATCCAAGCCACCGAGGGTGTAGCGTGCGTGCAGATCCCACAATGTCACGCGCAGGCTGTTGCCTGCTGCCGCAGCTTGCCCTTGACCACCATTGCCCGAGAACCAGGATCCACCCAGTTGCAGGCCGGGCAGCCCCCGCCAGTTCAAGGCTGCAAACACGGCTGGATCCTTGGCGTGCGCCTGCGACATTTCCTGATGCACGGAACCCAATGGCGACTCGGCGGTTTCGGCATCATCCGTGGCCCACTTGGACACATCGAAGCTGGTGCTCAAGCCGGTCTGCAGCGTGAGGCCATTGTCGAAGTTGCCGACCAGTTGCACACCGCCTTCGCGCCAGGTGGAGGGGATGATGGCTGTTTCCACGAAGTTGCGCTCGACACCGTAGTAAGCCGTGGGTTCGTGGTTTTCATTGAGCAAGCCACTGGGCATCAGGAACAGGCCGGCCCGCAGGGCCCAGCGATCATTGAGCTGGCGTTCGGCGTAGGCCTGCTCGATGGCGACTTCACCCACATCGTCGGCCGAGCTCACGCTGTGCTCGACTTCCAGTTCGGTCACGATCTTGGTCTTCTCGTTGACGCGATGCTGCATGCCCAGCACCACCCGGCGCACATCAGCCTGATTGCGTGAGGCATCCTTGTTGTAGCGGTTGTAATTGATCTCACCGTAGCCAGTCAGCACCGTGGCGGGCTCAACGCCGGCAGCGCCGGCACCATTGGCGGCGCCACCGTCCACGCCATTGGCAACCGTGGTCACGGGAGGCGCCACAACGGCAGGGGCCGGTGCCACAACAGGGCTGGCCACCACGGCCTTGTCATCTGTCGCAGCCTTCGCAGCCTGCTGCTTGAGTTCAGCCAGTTGCGCCTTGAGTTGCGCCATCTCAACCGACAATTGATCCAGCCGCTGGATCAACTCGGCTTCACGCGAGGGTGCCGCCGCGGCGGCAACAGGCTTGCTCACACGCTTCGGCGCTGCTTGCGCGGCACTCATGGCGCCCAGACTCAGGCATGCGCTGGCCAGCAGGGTAAGGCGATGCAGTTGTTTCATGACGGTAATCCAGAGATGATGAAAAGGGGGCTCGGTCGGGCTCAGCGCCTGCAGTCCGACGCTGTGGCTGGCCAGTTGTCCGTCAGCGTGCACAGGAAGTCGACAAGGTCGTTGATCTCGGCACTGTTCAAGGCGGGGCTGTCGCCAGGCTGGCGGTTGTAGGGGCCCTCCGTCACGTTGACGTTGCCGCGATAGGCCTCGGGCAGGTCGTTGAACTTCACATCCGGCAGGCCGTTGATGTCGAGGTAGAAGGCATCTGGATTGACATCACGCTGCACGTAGAAGGTCACCACATCCGTCAGGCTGGTGAAGCGCCCGTTGTGGAAGAAGGCCTTTCGCAAGCCCACGTTGCGCAGGGACGGCACCTTGAACTTGCCGCACAGCGCGTCCTTGGCGGAGGTGGCCAGCGCGTTGATGGTGCCGGTGTCATTGGCGCACAAGCCCAGATCGCCGTGACTGCCGGCCACGGCCCAGTTGCGCGGCACACCCAGGGCGTCATACGAAAAGTCCGTGAACAGCGGGAAGCTGCCGTCCTTGCCCATGGCACTGGGGTGGCAGGCGGCGCAATTGCCCTTGGCCGAACTGTTGAACAGCGCCAGACCGCGCAGCTCCGACGCACTCAGGCTGGCCTGCCCACGCAGGAAGGCGTCGTACTTGCTGCTGAAAGGTGCGAATTCGCCATCTTCCTTCTGGTAGGCCTGCAGCGCCAGTGCGACGCGGTCGAATGCGGCGGCCGGGTCATTGAAGATGGTCTGGCCATACAGCGCCTTGAACTCGTTGGCATAGGTGGCAGACGCCAGCTTGGCGATCACCGTGGCCACATCCGCATTGGCCATTTCACGCGGATTGAGGAAGGGGCCTTTGCCCTGCTCGGACAGCGTGGCCGCGCGCCCGTCCCAGAAGAAGCCGCCCGTTGGCGTGCCATCCTCGAAACGGAAGGCCTTGTTGAAGATCATGTAGCGGATGGAAGGCGCCACACGCCCGCCTACCGAACTGCCATCCGAACCGGGCTCGGTCACGCCGGTTGCCAACGGCCCCGCATGCCCTCGATCGGCATCATGGCAACTCGCGCAAGACTGGTTGCCATTGAGGGAGAGGCTCGGATCCTTGAAGATCTTCTCGCCCAGCGCAGCCGTGGCAGACAGGCCGGCCGACTGCGTGGTGGCCGAAGAACTTCCGCTGGACGAGGATCCGCCACCACCGCACGCGGTCAACCCGGCTGCAAGCAAAGCCATCAAGACCAGAGACCGCCCTCTTGCACCGCGACGCCCCAACAGATCGGCATTCATCTTCAAGCAAATCTAAATAACAATGGTTCGCATTATCATCATTATTGACACAAAGGCCTTGATGTAACGCAGCAAGCCGGTCAACTACCCCCTTGACCAGGGGCAGGACCGGCTTGTATCGATTCGCTGAATGCCGAGCGTGGCGCGCGTGGGGCCGCTGCGCCGGCGCGTCAGATCGCGAGGATCAGTTCGCGCGCAAACGGGTTGGCGCCTTCTTGCGCCCCAATCCCGCCTGCTTGGCCATGAGCTTGATGAAGACCCACAAGGCCGACTCGCTCGGCTTGGGCGCCTCGCCCTTGCCGATGCGCTTGAGCTGCCCGGTGTACCAGGACACCTCCATCATCCCGGTCTTGTCGATGGCACCAATGCCTGTCTTGATGGGGCGCACCTGCTCGCGAGGCGCCTGCCCGGCCAGCAAACGGTTGGCCACATCGGGCTCGATGGCCAGCGCGCGTGCCAGGCCCACAAAGTCCACGGCGCCGGATGTGATGGCATCGGCCATGCCTTGCGCCGAACGGAAGCCGCCTGTCACCACCAAGGGCGTCTTCACCGCCTGGCGTGCTTTTTCAGCGAACACCAGGAAATAGGCTTCGCGTTGACGGGTGCTGTCCTTGACCGGCTCCTTGCTGGCCTTCACGCCCGTCATGGCCGGAGCCTCGTAGGTGCCACCGGAGATTTCGATCAGATCGATACCGGCTTCCGACAAGGCCCGAATGGTGTCGAGTGATTCTTCTTCCGTGAAACCACCGCGCTGGAAGTCGGCCGAGTTGAGTTTGATGCCGATGGCGAAATCGGGGCCCACCTGCTCACGCATGGCACGGTACACCTCCAGCACGAAACGACGGCGTTTCTCGGGCGTGCCACCCCATTCGTCAGTACGGCGGTTGTGATGTGGAGACAGGAACTGGCTGACCAGATAGCCGTGCGCACCGTGGATCTGCACGCCGGTGAACCCTGCCTTCTTCACGATGGCTGCCGCCTTGGCATATCGCTGGATCAAGCCGTGGATCTCGGCATCCGTGAGCTCACGTGGCGTGGCGAACAACATCTTCATGTCTGCGCGGAAAGGCACGGCCGATGGCGACACCGTTTCCTTGTTCAGGCCCTTGGGTGCCTGCTTGCCCGGATGATTGAGCTGCACCCAGCACTGAGTGCCGTTGCGTGTGGCAGCTTGTGCCCATGCCTTCAACGCAGGCAGTTGGGACTCGTCTTCAATGATCACGTTGCCTGGCTCACCCAAGGCACGTTTGTCGATCATCACGTTACCGGTAACGCACAGACCGATACCGCCATCAGCCCAGGCGCCATACAACCGGGCCAGTTCGGCATTGGCATGACCAGAGCGATCACTCAAGGCTTCGCTCATCGCGGACTTGAACAAGCGGTTCTTGATCACTTGCCCGTTGGGCAAGGTGAAGGGTTGGGCCAGCACTGCCTGAGGCGTCATCACGTACTCCATGGAATCGGCGAAAAGCCTGCATTGAACACCAAATGCAGAAAATCTGCAGCGCCTGCCCACGACACTTCACGACACCTGGGCAGGAAGCGCGCCATAGCAGTCCAGGCAGCCTGTCTCGGCCCATCTCAAGCCCCAAACCCGCGCCAAGGCGGTGCACGACCTGCTTCAGCGCAAAAAATCTTGATGTTCGAGGGCCACAAAGGGGGGTAGAGGCTATTTTTCCCTGGTAAAGCGCATTACCATCGCAACGCAACGCCTTAGAGGAACGTCTGCGCATACAGCAGATGCCCAGGGCCGCATCAGATCTGACCTTTGATGGAGTGAATTCACATGGCAACTGCGAAGAAAGCCCCGGCCAAAAAGGCCGCTCCCGCCAAGAAAGCTGCAGCACCTGCTGCCAAGAAGGCCGCTGCCAAGCGCGCCCCTAACGCTGCTTTCCTGAAACCTCTGACCCCGAGCCCAGCACTGGCCGCCATCATCGGCGCCGCACCGCTGCCCCGCACGGAAGTCACCAAGAAGGTGTGGGAGTACATCAAGAAGCACAATCTGCAAGATGCCGCCAACAAGCGCAACATCAATGCAGATGACAAGCTGAAGGTCATCTTCAAGAAGCCCCAGGTCACGATGTTCGAACTGACCAAGCTGATCAGCGACCAACTGTCCTGATTCTGGCGGGGCCCTGCTTCAACCTGACGAGGGTGAAGCAGCGGACCACACAGCACGCTCTATGCGCAAAGCCCGGCCATCGCCGGGCTTTTTTTGTTGTGGCTGCTCATCGCGCATGTGGCGCGATACGGCTCACTCCCACCAGGGGTAGAACGGCGGCATCTCCGAGGTCTTGCTCTTGAACTGAGCAGGGCGCTTTTCCAGGAAAGCAGCCACGCCTTCCTTGCCATCGCCGATGCTCGTGTAGAACATGGCCAGCGAATCGACCTGGTGTGCAGCCAGCGGGTGAGGCTGCGCCGAGTTGCGGTACATCATCTGACGCGTCAGCGCGATGCCCACGGCCGAGCGCTCGGTGGCAATGCGACGCGCGATCTTCATGGCTTCTTCCAGCAGTTGCTCCGGTGGCACCACGGCCTTGACCAGCCCACCACGTTGCGCTTCATGGCCATCGAAGATGTCGGCCATATAGGTCCACTCCAGGGCTTGTGAGATGCCCACGATGCGAGGCAGGAACCAGCTGGAGCACGCTTCGGGCACGATGCCGATGCGCCCGAACACAAAGCCGATGCGCGCCTTCTCGGATGCGATGCGGATGTCCATGGGCAAGGTCATGGTGGCGCCAATGCCCACCGCCGCGCCATTGATGGCACCGATCACGGGCTTCTTGCAATTGAAGATGGACAGCACCACGCGGCCGCCGGTGTCACGCACACCGTGGAAGATCGCGGGGTCATCCAGGCGCTCATGCATGTCCTGCACGGTTGGCTGCTGGGTTTCGTCCAGGCCAAACACATTGCCCGGCACGCTCAGGTCCATGCCGGCACAGAAGGCCTTGCCCGCACCGGTCACCACGATGGCGCGCACGGCGTCTTCATCGCTGGCCCTGTTGAAGGCATGCACCAGTTCGTTGGCCATCTCGACCGTGAACGAGTTGAGTTGCTCGGGGCGGTTGAGGGTCAGCAGCAGCACGCCGTCGTCATCAACGGCATAGCTCAGGGTGTTGTAGCTCATGCTTGAAGTCTCTCTCGGTCGGTTCATGTTGGTCAGTTCACGCGGGGCAGGATACCGCATGCGAGCTGCGCCAAAGATGCACGGAATCGGCAAGCGGGGGAATCCACCACCCGAATCTGCGACACTAAGGGCGCAGAATGCGTCGCGCTGAATTTGTCAGATCAAAGGAGATCAAGCATGTGGAAGTTGCTCGTGGGTTTTGCCATTTTTGCGGCGCTCGCCGTGTTTCTCTTGATGAAGGGTGGCGCCAACGTCGACATGAGCGGCGAAAAGCATGGCATCGAGACTACCGAGCCCGCTGCTGAAGTGGCACCGGCCTCGGCTGCTGCTTCTGCAGCGCCTGCAGCCTCCGAGGCAGCCAGCGCGGCCTCGCAATAACTTCAAGGCATCAATCGGTCAGCACGTCCTGATGCGTCAGGCCTGCATGACCGCGCTCTGAAGCCAGCCATTGCAAGACCGGGATGGTGCCCGGCAGCACGGGCACCACTTCCACCGGCAAGGTCTGCCAGGCCATGTGCTGGCCTTCGCGCATCTCGAACTCACCCGCCCATTGGTAGACCTTGCAGAAGTGCAGGCGCACGCGGGCGTGTGGGTAGTCCATGATCTCGACCTGCCAGGGATGGGCCTCGCCAATGGTGATACCGATCTCTTCATGCAGTTCGCGACGCAAGGCCTGCTCGACCGTTTCACCGGCTTCCAGCTTGCCGCCCGGAAACTCCCAGTAGCCCGCGTACACCTTGCCTTCAGGCCGTGAGGTCAGCAGGAAGCGCCCTTCCCGGCCATGCGCGTCGCGCTCGATGAGCACACCCACGGCAACTTCAACCGGGGTGCGGTCGGTGGCATCCATCACGTGGTAGGACTTGCGTTCGGTCTTGTGTTCAGCCATGTTGATTCAAGCGCCCGTGTGATCGCGGCCGGCAAAGTCGCGTGCAAATTGGTAAGCCACGCGGCCGGAGCGCGAACCACGCTCGATGGCCCAGACCAGCGCTTCGGGCCTGGCGGCATCCAGCGATGAGGCAGGCATGCCAAAGTGCGACAGCCACTGCGCCACGATGGCCAGGTATTCATCCTGCGTGAAGGGATAGAAGCTGATCCACAGCCCGAAGCGTTCGGACAGCGAGATCTTCTCTTCCACCGCTTCGCCGGGATGCAACTCGCCATCGGCGGTGTGCTTGTAGGTCTTGTTGTCCGACTGGTACTCGGGCAACAGATGGCGGCGGTTGGACGTAGCGATGATCATCACGTTGTCGCCGCTGGCCGAGACGGTGCCATCCAGAATCGACTTGAGGGCCTTGTAGCCTGGCTCGCCATCATCGAAGCTGAGGTCATCACAGAAGATGATGAAGCGCTCGGGCCGCCCACTGACCATCTCGATCAGATCAGGCAGGTCGATCATGTCGGCCTTGTCCACCTCGATGAGACGCAGGCCTTGCGCTGCATGCGCCTGCAAGCCCGCCTTCACCAACGATGACTTGCCTGTCCCACGCGCACCGGAGAGCAGCACGTTGTTGGCTGGCTTGCCCGCCACGAACTGCGCCAGGTTGCGCGCGAAGCGCCCTTTTTGCGTGTCGACCTCTTTCAGGTCTTCATAGCGGATGACCGCCACATGGCGCACCGGCTCCAGCCAGCCTGTGGCCCAGGCGGTCGAGCTGCGCTTGCGGTAGCGAAACGCGACCGAGAGCGACCAGTCCGGTTCGGTGACCGGCGCATGATGCGGAGAAGGCAGGAGGGCATCAAGACGCTTGACCAGCATCTCGGCGCGGGCGATCAGGTTGGTGACATCGGGCGTGCTCATGCCCGGAGTTTAGGGCCTGCTGGCCGCACGTTCGGGCTCATCCACGATCACTTGCAGGCAAGTCCGCATGGCACGCTCGTAGATTTCATCGGCACCCATCGGGGACGGCCGCCCCATGCCACCCTTGCCACCCAACTTGTCACCAAAGCGCTGCAGCAGCACGCTGACATTGATCATGCGCTCAGGTGCCACAGCCGCCTGACCCGAAGCCGCTCCGTCTGCCCCCACCACCAGGCCGACAAGTCGACCACCTTGATCAAACACAGGGCCGCCGCGTCGGCTTCGCCCGGGCAACTCCACCCCAAGGTAGCGCACGCCATCCAGACCCCGCTGTGGCATGCCCAGAAAGCCTGCTCGCATGACCGGCCAGGCAGGACGAGCCTGTGGGTCCGCCGGGTAGTCACATGCAAATGCCGGTGAGCCCGCAAAGGCATCCTGCGGGGCCTGCAGATCACCGCCTGCGGGCGGCATGGCGTCAGACAGCGTCAGCAAGGTCAGCCCCAGTGCCTCGTCACGTTCGTCAACCCGTGCCTCTGCGGTTTGCCCCAGACCGTTGCGAAGCCAGATGCGGCCCTGCCCCGTCAGCGCAACGTGGGGTGCCAGTGCATGGCGACCGTCCGCCAGCAAGTATGCCGACGCCAGCACCTGCGCACGCGGCCCGACAGCCCTCCCCGTCTCGAAGGGCGCCAACCTGGCCGGCAAGGTCAACAATGCGTCAGAAGCCAGCAGCGAGCCCGACTGAAACCGCTGCCGCACCGCCCGCACCATGGGGTGAGCCGGCGCGCGCTCCTCGGCTTGCGCCAGCGTGCGCTCCGCCATGGCCATCTGCCCGCCCAGATTCAACAGCCAGGCATAAAAGACGCGGCCATCGACTTCGTCCAGGTGCACGCCTGCGGTATGCGCGGCGAAGCCCAGCGCCTGACGGTATTCACCCGCTTGCATCTGAGTACGCAGCAGGCCCAGTTCGATCTCGGCCTCATGGGCCATCAAGGCCGCCTGCTCGAAGGCACGCCGGGCATCGTCAATGCGCCCGGCCACCAGGCTGGCCTCGCCATCGACCAGCAGCTTTCGCTGCAAAGCCAGGGATTCCGGCGTGCGCCCTGCCGACTCATGTGCATGTGGCGACGAGCCCGTCTGATCGACGCGCGGGGCCTGCACATCCATTGGCAAAGGGCCCGCGAAGGCCCCAGCAAGGACCGTCGCACTGGAGGCGACGGCCACACACCAGCGCGTGATCCCGATCACGGCAGGCGCGAAATACGCGGCTTGGACAGCACCACGTCCGCGGGGTTGTAGACCATGTTCTGGCTCTTGTAGGTTGCCAGGTAGGCGATCAAGGCGTCGATGTCCTGGGCGCCACCAAGCTGGTTGGTGCCCCCCACCAAGGTGGCGAAGCCATCACCACCGGTTGCCATGAAGTTGTTCACGGTCACACGATAAGTCTTGGTGGGGTTCTGCACCACGCCCCCGACGACCAACATCTCGGTCGGGCCGGTGACCGCAGGTGGGGCCACCGTGACGTCGGTCGGCGTGAAGCTCACCTCGGTGATGCGGCTGCCGCAGGTACCCGTGGCGCTCCAGCTGTACTTGAAGCCGTTGGAGATCTGCATGATGCGCTGCGCAGTCTGTCCGTTGCAGCCACTGAACTGCTGCTCCAGCACATTCTTGATCTGTTGGGCCGTGAGCGTCATGGTCACCAGGCTGTTGCCAAAGGGCTGAACCGTGAAGGCGTCACCATAGGTCAGCGCATAGGGATAGGTGCCTGTCGACACGAACCCTGGATTGCGCACGCCACCGGCGTTCATGAAGGCGATCTGCGCACCACCGAGGCTGGCAGGCTGCGTGGCAGCCAGTTGCGCATCGGCGATCAGGTCACCGGCTTCCATCTCGCCAGCAGCATTGGCCGAGTTGCTCATGCCGGCGGTGATCGTGGCCACCACGGCATTGGCCAGCGGCGAGACGGCCGCCTTGTAGGCCCCCACCACATCCTTGACTTCAGGATTGGCCGCAATGGCATTGACGATGCCTGCATCCGTGCGGTCCACCAGCACATTGCGAGGGCTCACGGCGACGATGTCGCGCGTCGCGGGGTTGATGGTCACATCGATATCGGTCAGCACGCGACCAAAGGCGCTGGCGCTGCTCACCGGCACCAGGCGACCAACCTTGTTGGGCATGCCGGTCGGGCGAGCCGTGGTCACGGCATTGCTCAGTGAGGTGCCACGCACGTCCACGGTGTTGGCCGAACAGTTGTAGGCCGCATGCGTGTGGCCGCTGATCACCAGGTCGACCGCGTTGTCCAGACGCTTGACGATGGCCCGGATATCGGAATCGCTGCCATCGGTGTTCTTCAAGTCACCCGTACAGCCATTGATGTCGCTGGTGATGGCCTGGTTGCTGACACCCGTCATCTGGTTCTGGAAGCCCCCCTGGTGAACCAGCACCACGATCGACTCGATACCCTGGGCGCGCAGACGGGGCACCAGCGCATTGACCGTGTCGGCCTCATCCTGGAAGGTCAGACCCGCCACGCCGGTGGGCGTGACGATGCCTGGTGTGCCCTTGAGCGTCATGCCGATGAAGGCCACCTTGACGCCATTGAAGGTCTTGATGCCATAAGCCGGCAGCAAGGTCTTGCCCGTGGCGGTTTCCACCACGTTGGCCGACAGCCACTTGAACCTGGCACCGTCAAACGTACCAGGTACGGCAGAGCCAAAGCCCTTGCAGCTGTTGGGCTCCTGCACGTTGTTGGTGAACTTGCAGCCTCCGTTTTGCAGGCGGCGCAGTTCGTCCTTGCCCTTGTCGAACTCGTGGTTGCCCACGGCATTGAACTCCACGCCGATCTTGTTGAGGGTCTCCACTGCAGGCTCGTCAAAGAACAGGGCCGAAATCAGCGGCGTGGCACCGATGAAGTCGCCTGCACCCACCACGGCGTTGAGCGGGTTGCTGGCTTTCATGCGCGCCACATAGGCCGCCATGTATTCAGCGCCCCCCACAGGTGGGCGATTGGCCGCAGGCACCAGGGTGTTGACACCGAAGGTGCCCGGCGTTTCCAGGTTGCCGTGGTAATCGTTGAAGCCGATGAGCTTGACCACGAAAGGAGGCTTGGGAGCGGTCTGGGCCGAGGCCAGACCAGCGAAAGCCAGCGCAAGGCTGGCGCACAGGGTACGGATGATCATGATGAAGACTCCTGGAATGCGTCAGTCAGCGCGTCGAGTTGCGGCGGGAGACCAGCCAGGTCACGCCCAATGCGGCCAGCAACAAGGCCAGCGACGAAGGCTCGGGCACCGCGCTCACGCTGAGCTTGACGGCGCCTGCGCCAAAGTTGAGCGGCACGAGATGGCCGTTACCGTCATCCAGCATCAGGGACTGGGTTTGCACACCGGTGATGCTGTAGGTGCCTGCTGCCAGCGTGAACACGCGATGGCTGAAGGCGCTGTCTAGCAAGGCGGCGTCGTAGTCATAACCCACATCCGGGGTCGCGCCATACTGCTGAAGCGGCACAACGCTGGTGGCCCCCAGCAAGCTGCCGTTGTTGTACACATCGAAGGCATCGCCCGCCATGCTGGCGTCCACCACGGTGAACTGCCCGACCTGACCGGCGTCAATCGTGAAGTTGAATGTCAGGGCAGAGCCATAACCCGGTGCATTGGTATCGAGGTTGTCGATCCATTCGGTGCCACCACTCAAGGAGGCCAGGCTGTCCACCCCGAAAGCAGCCCATTGGTCGTCAGCCGCCAGGTTGATGGTGGTGGCGTGTGCAGCCAATGGAGAAATGACCAGCGCGAAGGCCAGCGGGAACGATTTGAAGATCGGCATGGGG
Source organism: Aquabacterium sp. (assembly GCF_036279675.1). Taxonomy (GTDB): domain Bacteria; phylum Pseudomonadota; class Gammaproteobacteria; order Burkholderiales; family Burkholderiaceae_C; genus Aquabacterium. The sequence goes on from NZ_DASUIS010000005.1 coordinate 73,306, forward strand.
TGCTCCGAATTGAACGACTGACCCCAATGACAACAAGCCGCGATGACGCCCTGATGGAGGCGCCTCGGCCCATCGGACTATGCCTGCATGAGCAAAGCCAGGCTCGCGTTCAGATGCTCGGTAGGCAGGCGCTTGAAGCCACTGCGCGCGAAGCGGTGCAAGCGCCCCAGCAGAAAGCTGATCGCCAGTGAGGCGCCGGCTTGCGCATCCACCGTCGGCTGCTGCGAACCACGCGCTTCTGCCAAGGCCTTGTAGGCCTGCCGAAGCAGGGATTCCAGGCGATCCAGACACTGGTTCATGCGCGCAGACAGGCGCTCATGCTCGAACACCAGAGCATCGCCCACCATGACCCGTGTCATGCCCGGATTCTTTTCAGCGAACTGCAGGGCCATGGCCAGGATGCGCTGGATCTGCACAGCCGGATCAGCCTCGCGCTCCATGATCTGATTGGCCAGGGTGAACAGCGACTGCTCGATGAACTCGATCAGGCCTTCGAACATCTGCGCCTTGCTGGCGAAATGGCGATACAGCGCGGCCTCGCTCACGGACAGGTGTGCGGCCAGGGCGGCCGTGGTGATGCGATCGGCACCGGGTTGCTCCAGCATGGCGGCCAGCGCCTGCAGGATCTGCACGCGGCGCTCGCCCGGCTTGGGGCGCTTGCGCACGGGCGCCACAGCGGCAGGCGCATCCGCAGATGCCACCTGGCTTTCTTCAGTCAGCCCCTCTTGTGTCATGCCATCTCCAAGCGTGCAGTGCCCTGAGCTTTTTGATTCTGACACACACACCTGCCGGGCGGCCATGCAAGCGAATGCCCACTTCGGGTCCGTGTTGGTTATGCCGCAAATAGTGTTGCATCCACACCGTGCGCATACCCACCTTGCGGGCGCCTTTGAGGTTGGCCACGGTGTCTTCGACCAGGATGCAGCGCGACGGGGGCAACTTGTGGCGGGCCATGACAATGCGCAACATGCGGGCATCGGGCTTGGGGCGCAGGTCACCGAACACCCGCATCCCCTCGATGGCGATCACGCCTTCGAACACCGATGCCATGTCCAGCGCCGTCAGCACGCGCTTGGCGTACTCGGCAGGCGCATTGGTCAAGAGGAACTTGCGCCCGGGCAGGCGCTTGAGCGCAGCACGATCAGCCGGCGGCATGTGCAGTTGTGCCTCCAGCCCTGGCAGCACGTGGGTCTGGGCCAGGAAGTGCGAGGCACGGATGCCGTGATGACGCTCCAGACCCAGCAAGGTGGCGCCATAGCGCCGCCAGTAGTGAACGCGCAATTGATCGGCCTCGGCGCGCGGCATGCCCAGATGCTGCTCGATGTAGTCGGTCATCGAGCCATTGAGGCGCCAGAACACGGCACGACTGGCGTCGTGCAGCGTGTTGTCGAGGTCGAACAGCCAGATGGGAGTCAATGGGATCTGATCATCGTGCCGTAGGCCGATTCCGTCAGGATTTCCAGCAGCATGGCGTGAGGTACGCGGCCGTCGACGATGTGCACGGCATGCACACCGCTCTTGGCGGCATCAATGGCGCCTTCGATCTTGGGGATCATGCCACCGCTGATGGTGCCGTCGGCGATCAGGTCGTCGATGTCGCGGGCCGTCAGGTCGGTCAGCAACTCACCTTGCTTGTTGAGCACGCCCTTGATGTTGGTCAGGAGCATCAGCTTCTCGGCCTTGAGCACCTGAGCCAGCTTGGAGGCCACCAGGTCGGCGTTGATATTGTAGCTCTCGTTCTTGGCGCCAAAGCCGATGGGGCTGATGACGGGGATGAACTGGTCGTCCTGCAGCGCCTTGACCACGCTGGGGTCGATCGATTCGATCTCGCCGACCTGTCCCACATCATGGACCTTGGTGGGGTCTTCCAGATCCAGCAGCTTGAGCTTGCGCGCGCGGATCAGACCGCCGTCACGGCCCGTCAGGCCCACGGCCTTGCCACCCGCGGCGTTGATCAGGCCCACGATGTCCTGTTGCACTTCACCGGCCAGCACCCACTCCACCACTTCCATGGTTTCTTCGTCGGTGACACGCATGCCCTGGATGAACTGCCCCTTCTTGCCGATCTTGTTGAGCGCCGAGTCGATCTGAGGGCCACCACCGTGCACCACCACCGGATTGAGGCCCACCAGCTTGAGCAACACCACGTCTTCCGCGAAATCGGCCTGCAGTTCGGGATCGGTCATGGCGTTGCCGCCGTACTTGATCACGATGGTCTTGCCGTGGAACTTGCGGATGTAGGGCAATGCCTGGGCCAGGATTTCGGCCTTGTCACGAGGTGCGATGTTGGCAACGGAGTCGGATTGCGGGTGGTGGGAGGCGGTCATGGACAACTCGTAACGAAAGACGGAAGCGGCATTTTAAGAGCCATCGAGGCACGCAAAGCAAAACGCCACATGCGGACGCTCGTCCGACATGTGGCGCAGGTCGCCGACACGCCCCTTTGTTCAGGCGCTTCAGCCTGATCGATCAGGCTTGACGGCGGCGGCGAGCCAGCGTGGTCACGATACCAGCCATGCCCAGCAGGCCCAGAGCGGCGGTAGAGGGCTCGGGCACCGCGGGGATACCGGTGGAGGTCATGGTCAGCTTGCCCACGTTCTGGGCGGGAATGGGCACGGTGATGCCCAACGTCTTGGCCACACCGCCGAGACCCGTGGCGCTCAGCGCGAAATCACCGGACACCGTGCCGCCTGTGCTCAGGGTGGAGAACGCGGGCGTCAGGGGGCCAACAGAGAACACGGACACGTCGGCGAAGTCGAACTTGGTCGCGCCATTGACGAAGTGCACGTCACCGATCACGGCTGATTGGCCGGCGTCATACACCAGGCCGTCGAAGGTCATGGCGCCATTGCCGGCGATGGAAAGCGTCAAGGCCGAGGCAGGATCCCAGACCAGCTGGGTTGCACCAGGCGCCACGTCAGATGCGGCGCTGCTGAACGTGTTGTTGGCGTACGTGCCCGAGCCCGAGGCCGTGAAAAACACGTTGAACATCGTGAATGAGGTGATGAGGTCCGCCGAGAAGGCCACGTCGGCCTTGGTTGCTGCCATGGCAGCGGGAGACACGGTCACCAGGCTGGCTGCCACAGCGATGGCGCTGGCAGCACGGAAAATAGACTTGTTCATTCAAAGACTCCCAAATTTGACGCCAGTTTGCGCGCCATGAAAATTCGTTATCGCCGAAGCGTGAGCCGCGATATTAGGAGAACGTTCCCCCTGAGGGCTGTAAGTAAATGAAAACCCTTAATTCATGGGGGTATCCTTGTCCGGTCAACGATGGCGCCCGGACAGACGTTGAATGACCAGGGGACCATCCCCCTACAAGGAGCAGATCGTGAAACGCAACTTCGCCCGCACCCTCGGTGGCCTTTTCCTCGGCATGGGCGTGGCATTGGCAGCCTGGGCCCAACCCGTCGATGGGGAAGTCATCCGCATCGACCAGGAAGCCGGCAAGATCACCCTCAAGCACGGTGAAATCAAGAATCTGGACATCCCTGCAATGCAGATGTCGTTTCGTGTGAGCGATGCAAAATGGCTCAAGACGCTGCAGGTGCATGACAAGGTGCGCTTCTCGGCCGACAAGATCGGCGGCCAGTTCACCGTGACGGCCATCGAAGTGCGCAAGTAATTCGCACGTCGATCTGGGCAAACGATCGGACAAAAAGAAAAGGCCCTGCTGGCGACCAACAGGGCCTTGTCCGCTGCATTAGTCCTCCCTGGACCTGATTCATTTGTAGACAGCGTCAAATCTGCACTTGTTGTATCTGGCGATTTGTCTCGCCTTTGGGCTGTGCAGTTGAATCAAGTCTAGTGTCAGACCATGTCAAATCAGACAGAAATGCCCTTGAAATGGTTACAAGATGAAATCCCATGTTCATGTGACCACAGTCACTTGCACCAGGTGAAATCAGGTCACGTGAATCAGAAAAGCGGTCATGGTCACATACCGCCCGAGCTTGCCGATGGCCATGAACAGCACGCAGGGCCAGAAAGGCAGTTTCAGCCAGCCCGCCACCGCGCACAGGGGATCTCCCACCACGGGCAGCCATGACAACAGGCAGGCCGGTGCACCGTAGCGCTGCAACCAGCGCAAGGCCCGGTGATCGGCGGGTTTGTCGTGACCGGGCTGCAGGCCTGGCGGGCCCGAGGCATCACCGGGTTCGACATGCCGCACCTTGTCGGCGGTCTGTCGAGCTGCCAACCCCATCCACCAGGTGAGCATGCCCCCCAGGGTGTTGCCCGCCGTGGCCACCAGGACGGCAGGCCAGAAGATGTCCGGCTGCAGCTTGACCAGACCGAACACCGCGGGCTCCGAGCCCATCGGCAACAAGGTGGCCGACACGAAGGCGATCACGAACACCGCCCCCAGCCCGACTTCGGGCATCGACAACCAATGCAACAAGGCGGCAACCCCCGCCATCAACGCGTCTTCCATGAGACGCATTGTGCGGGGGTTTCAATAACCTCAGCGGTGGCGACGGCGGCGCACAGCCAGCCCCAAGGCACCCATAGCCGTCACGGCCAGCACCAGGCTGTCGGGTTCGGGCACAGCGGCGATCGATTGCATCTGCAGGCCACCCGTGACGCCCTTGCCGAGCAGGTCGGCATCGGTGAAGCGCATCACGTAGAACTTGTTGTCCCCGGCGACTCCAGGCAGGAAGTCGTTGTCGTTGGCCAGCACCATGGTGTGGTACCAGGAACCATCCGAGCCCTGGATGTCCTCACCGAAGGCCAGACCTTCGAGTTTGGCGGGAATCTGCGTGTCGGCAAAACCAGCCGCCTTGAGCATGGCCACCAGGTCCACCATCTGGGTCTTGGCCAGCAACTTGCCCTGCAAGGCCGCATCACCACTGAGGCCGCTCACGTCGGTGGCACCGGTCAGATCGATGGCCCAGACCTGTTTGACTACGGCCGCGCTGCCATCGCCCAGGCCCTTGCCGTCGCGCGGCAGGAATGCCAGGGTGTGGTCGTTGATGGCCACCAATTCACTGTTGTTGTAGCCCTTGGTACCGATCTGGTTGCTGACGGCGTATTCCTTGGTGTTGCCGGTGGCAATGTCGATTTCGACGATGCGGTTGGTCTTGCCGGCAGAAGTGTCGCCACCATCCTGCAGCAAGGCGCTTTGCATGATGCCGTAGAGCTTGGTGCCGTCCGGGCTGATGGCCAGGCCTTCCATGCCCTTGTTGGCCACACGCCCGACCGTGTTGCCGCTGATTTCGGTGTTGCCCACGGCGCTCTGATTCGGCACAGCCAGGTTGGCCGGCAACGTGAAGGTGCGGGTGCGCTCGCCGGTAGTGCGATCGAACTGATAAACGTAAGGGCCGTATTCGTCAGACACGAACACGCTCTTGCCATCCTTGGAGACACGGATGGATTCGGGGTCCAGTCGGGCATTGTTCGGATTGGTCGACAGGCCCGGCGTGAAACCGTCCGACCGACCGGTGAAGTAGTACTTGCCAGTGGTGTTCTGACTGGGCACAGCACTGGGCAGGCCAGCCGTGGTGCCGTAGGTCAAGGGGGTGCTGCTCCACAGCAAGGTGGTGCTTTGCAGCGTGGGGGTGACCGTGTAAGGCAGCGTGCCGGCAGGCACGGCAGAAGGCGCGGCCAGCAGGTTCACGTTGATGGTGTTGAAGCGGGCGATGTAGGACGTGGTGTTGTCCACCGCAACACCGCCCGCGTAGGACACCGCGTTCGGACCACGATCCGGCAAAGCCAGGAAGGTGCTGCCACCAGCCCAGGCCAGGCCAGAACCCATCCCACCGAGGATGTTGGCCGCGTTGCCGCTCTCCAGCGTGCCGGTGAGACCGGACAGATCAGATGAGCCGGACAGCGTCCCGATGCCGATCAACTCGAAGGCCGCATGGGCAGAACCCACCGCAGACATCATCAGGAAGGCGCCAGCCAGTCGGGCAGCCAGGGGGCGAAGGGTCAAGCTCACGGGTACATCTCCTGCAGGAAGTCATGGACAACAGACAGGGCGCGAGCATGCCGACGGCGTGTGACAGTCCGTTGACACGACCGTGAACAAAAAAAGGCCAGGACAGAACCCGGCCTTTCATGGATGACGAGGGACTCAGCGCCAGAGCCGGCCCATGTCGGATCAGGGATCAGTACTGGTAACCGACCATCAGCGAGAACACGGACGGATGGAAACGATAGGTCAGCGTCTGCTGGCTGGAGTTCGTGCGGATGGTGACGTTGTTCTTCACACCGGCAGTCGCCCAGCTCGCGCTGACCAGCCAGTTCTTGTCGAACTTGTAGTTCGCGCCCATCTGGAAAGCCAGACCGATCGAGTCGGTCGAGCTGATGCGCACAGGGCCGTCGTTGTAGAGGCTGTTGCCGGCGTCCGTGGAGGTGACCTTGAAGTTCGTGTAGTTGACACCCACGCCCAGGTAAGGACGCAGCGAAGACGAAGCGTCCAGGAACTTGTAGTTCAGGAACAGCGTGGGCGCTGTTTGCTTGACGCGCGCCACGGTGACGCCGTCGTACTGGTTCACGTTGTCAGCCACGCGCAAAGAAACATAGTTCGACGCGCCGCCGGCTGCGGTGATGGCCGCGGCCGTCTTGGCTGGATTGGTGAAAGCATCCGCACCCAGGCCAGCCTTGATTTGAGCCGCCGTGGCCGCACCGTGCTTGACGATGTCGCTGGCACGCAGTTTCACATCATGCGTGGGAGGGAAGCCCAGGACCAGCTCCGCCCCCCAATGATCGTCGATCGAGCGCTCGATGCTGAACAGCAAGGTCGACTTGGGCATGACTTCCAGGCGGTTGCCAGCGGACAGCGGCACGACCGGTGCGCCAGAGAAACCCGTTGGCAGCGTGCCTTCCAGCGAGCTGCTGGTGGCGCGAGGATCGATGTAGCCGCCACCGATCTTGAAGGTATAGGTCTGCGCCAGTGCCGAGGCAGATACGAGGGTCAGCGCGCACAGGGCGGCATGCTTGCTGATGCTGGAAGTGGTGATGTTCATGTCTTCGCGGAGGAGATAGAGGCCCAGCGTGTGGGCGGCCGGTCATGCGTATTGCAGTGGTCGTGCAACAGTTGCAGATTGTATGCAACACATACATTGCAATCGTTAATGCCCACCCCCCTCAAGCTGGCGGAACCGTGACCCATCTCACGGAAGGGATCCGGTGGTCAAAATTTGATCAAGGGGGGTGCACAGGGTTCTCCCGCGCGGCTATACTCTGCCTCCTTTTTAAGCAGCCCTGATCGCCCGTCCGATCAGGGCTGCGCTGTCTTTCAGCTCGGCTTTCAGGCCATTTTCCAGTGTCCGAAATTACGATCGCGACACGCCACGCAAGTCCATGTCCAGTACGTCACTCCCCACCGGCACGCTGATGGTCGGCTCGATCGAGCTGCCCAATCGCCTGTTCGTGGCACCGATGGCCGGCGTGACGGACCGCCCTTTCCGCATGCTGTGCAAGCGCCTGGGCGCCGGCTATGCGGTCAGCGAGATGGTGACCTCGCGCAAGGACCTGTGGAACAGCCTGAAAACATCCCGGCGCGCCAACCACGAAGGTGAAACCGCGCCCATCTCGGTGCAGATCGCCGGCACCGACGCGGCCATGATGGCGGAAGCCGCCGCCTACAACATCGACCGCGGCGCCCAGATCATCGACATCAACATGGGTTGCCCCGCCAAGAAGGTGTGCAACAAGTGGGC
>NZ_DASUIS010000006.1:0-2624 GCF_036279675.1 Aquabacterium sp.
CTGGGCACACCCCGGGGCCGCTACTTTGCCTACCAGGCCGAGGTGCGCCCCTGGCTGTGGTTCCTGACCCGCACCAGCGATTGCCGCATCTTCCAGGAGATGTCGGTGCCGGACATCGTCAAGAAGGTGTTTGACGATCACGCCAGCGTGGCGCATGTGAAGCTCAAGCTGTTTCGCACCTACCAGCCGCGCACTTACTGCGTGCAGTACCGCGAAAGCGATTTCCAGTTCGTCACCCGTTTGCTGGAGCGCGAAGGCATCTACTGGTATTTCGAGCACACCAACGGCAAGCACGAGCTGGTGCTGATGGATTCGCTCAGCGCGCATGACCCGATCACGGGCACCAGCACCATCCGCTACATCGAAGACCCGAGCAACGCGCCGCCGGACGAAGAATTCATCTCGCAATGGACCTTCAGCCAGGAGGTCAAGACCGGCAAGATGGTGCTCACCAGCTATGACTTCGAGCGCCCCTCTACCTCGCTGCTGGTGGACGCCAGCCTGTCGCGCTCGCACGATCAAGCGTCGGCCGAACGATTCGATTTTCAGGGCGACTACACCAAGGCGCCCGATGGCAAGCAGTTTGCCGAAGACTGGCTGGACGAGGTGCAGGCCCGCCATCACCGGCTGGAGGGCCAAGGCAACGCCATGGGCCTGGAGGCGGGCCGCACCTTCACGCTCAGCAAGCACCCGCGTGAAGACCAGAACGCCCAGTATTTGCTGACCAGCGTGCAGATCCAGGCTCAGGTGGCCGTGTTCGATGCCGGGCAGAGCGGCAGCCAGTACAAGGTCAGCTTCGAGGCGATTCCCGCATCGCAGCAGTTCCGCCCGCCGCGCAGTACTTTCAAGCCTTTCGTGCAGGGGCCGCAAACCGCCGTGGTGGTGGGCCCCAGCGGCGAAGAGATCTTCACCGACAAATACGGCCGCGTGAAGGTGCAGTTCCACTGGGACCGCCTGGGCAAGAAGGATGAAAAGAGCTCGTGCTGGGTGCGCGTGTCGCAGCCCTGGGCCGGGCAGAACTTCGGCTTCGTGCACATCCCGCGCATCGGCCAGGAAGTGGTCATCTCCTTCCTGGAGGGGGATCCTGACCAGCCGTTGATCACCGGCCGCGTCTACAACGCCCAGCAGATGCCGCCATGGGATCTGCCGGCCAACGCCACGCAGTCCGGCGTGCTGTCGCGCTCGTCCAAGGGCGGGGCTTACGGCAACGCCAATGCCTTGCGCTTCGAGGACAAGAAGGGCGCCGAGCAGGTGTGGCTGCATGCCGAGAAGAACCAGGACATCGAGGTCGAGAACGACGAGACGCACTGGGTCGGGCATGACCGCACCAAGACCATCGACCACGATGAGACGGTGCACGTCAAGCACGACCGCACAGAGACGGTCGACAACAACGAGAAGATCACCATCGGGGTCAACCGCACGGAAAGCGTCGGCTCCAATGAGGACATCACCATTGGCAGCAACCGCACCGAGAGCGTGGGTTCGAACGAGCAGATCACCATCGGGGCCAACCGCACCGAGTCGGTCGGCAGCAACGAGTCGATCACCATCGGCGCCAATCGCAGCATCTCCATTGGCGCCAATGAGACCGCTACCGTGGCGCAGCAGCGCACCCACACCGTGGGCGTGAACGAAACCATTGCCATTGGTGCGGCGCAGGAAGTGGCCATTGGTGCCGCGCAGACCGTCAACGTCGGCGCCAACCAGTCCACCAATGTGGGTGCGAGCCAGTCGCTGAACGTGGGTTCGAAGCAGACGGTCAGCGTGGGGGCGGATCAAGCCACCACGGTGGGCGGGGCGCACAGCCTGAGCGTGGGCAAGGGCCGCAGTGCATCGGTTGCAGAGGGCGACTCGCTCAAGGTCGGCAAGGCCTTGCTGATCGATGCGGGTGACGCCATCACCCTCAAGACCGGCAGCGCCAGCATCACGATGAAGAAGGACGGCACCATCACGATCAAGGGCAAGGACATCACGATCGAGGGCTCGGGCAAGGTTAATGTCAAGGCCAGCAGTGACATGGTGCTCAAAGGCTCCAAGATCACGCAGAACTGACGAGCCATTGAGGTGCGCCCATGAAGCCCGACGATCTGCCTTCCCCTTTGTCGCTGGAACTCCCCGAAACCTGTGTCGATCAAGCCATGTCGACGGGCGAAGCGCTGCTGTCGCCTTTGTTGCGTGCGCCGACGTCCGTCGGTGGTGGCGCTCCCGATGTGCCTGTTCATGGGGTGATCATGGGCACCTTGCTGGCCCTGGTGGATCAGGGCAGCACGGCCTTGGTCAGCTTTCCGGGTCAGCCAGGCCATGCCGCCTTGCGTGCCCGCACGGTGGTGGATCTGCACGGCCCTCATATCGGCCAGGGCGTGGTCCTGATGTTTGAGCAAGGCGATGTGCACCGCCCTATCGTGATGGGTGTGGTGCGTGGGGCGCAGGCGGGCTGGCCGCAGGAAGACAAGCCCGCCACGGTGGATGTGGACGCTGAAGGCGAACGCATGATCGTGTCTGCCAAGGAGCAACTGGTGCTGCGTTGCGGCGAGGCCAGCATCACCTTGACCAAGGCAGGCAAGGTCCTGATCGACGGCACCTATGTGCTGAGCCGCTCCAGTGGTGTCAATCGGGTCAAG
>NZ_DASUIS010000007.1:0-5225 GCF_036279675.1 Aquabacterium sp.
GAATTCGACAGCGTGGATTTCGTGCTGGAGATCCCTGCAGGTGCGCCTGCCGCGCAAGACGCACAACTGTCGGTGGAGCAAGCGCAGCGCTATGCCCGCGACATGTCTCAGCTGTTGGCCAGAAGCATGGCCAAACGCGCAAAGCTGGATGACAAGAACAACGCCGACACCCCTGCCAATGCAGACAAGGCGTGAAACCGGAGAGCAACATGACCCACCGCATACTCATCGTTGAAGACCAGGCCGACATCTGCAAGCTCATCCGCATGACGCTGGAGTTTGGCGATTTCGAAATCCACGAGGCCCATGACGGCGAGACGGGTTTGAACATGGCCAGGGCTGTCAAGCCGCACGTGATGCTGCTGGACGTCATGATGCCCGGCTTGCTGGATGGCTATCAGGTCTGCAGCCGCATCAAGCAGGACCCTGATCTCAAACAGATTCAGGTGATCATGCTGACAGCGCGAGGCCAGGCCACCGATCTGCAGGCAGGTTCTGCCGCCGGCGCGGATGCCTATCTTGTCAAACCATTCAGCCCGCTGGAGTTGATCGAGCGGGTTGAAGCCATGGCAGACACGACGCCTGTCTGATTGACATGGCCATGTAGCGCCAGTCATCTCTGGCCAGGCGCGCCCGGTAACCTTGATGGCATCGTGCCAGCAGGAGATGGTCGTGAGCGAAGGTGCGGTCAATGACGATCTGCCCGAGGCCGTGAACCTCGTGTTGACGCGTCTGGAGAAGCTGACCGGGCACATGCCCATGGCACGCGTGGTCGTGCTGATTCTGACCACGGGCCTGTTGCTGACTTCTGCCGTGATGGGGGCCGTCTGGTGGGCGGATCAATACCGCACGAGGCAGGCATTCGATGCAGCCAGCAGCAGGCTTCAGGTGATGATGCAGGAGCGCCTGGGCAATCGCATTGCCATGGCAACGCAGGTGTCCGAGTGGGCCAGTTCGTCGTCGCCCTTGTTGTCCGGGGGCAAGAACACGGTCTGGACCTCCAATGGGCTCACGCTCATGGATGCGCATGGCGCGGTGCCTGAGCGTCTGGCGCAAAGGCTGGCCATCCATCCGCAGCAGAGTCAGGATCTGGCCACTTGCATGGCCCGCATGCCCATTGATCGCTCGATCCAGTTGTGCGACGTGAGCAGGCATGCCGATGAAGCCGTTCAGTGGTTTGTGGTCGAGCGTGTCCGTGCCCGGTCCGGGGGCTGGGTCTTGCTGCCTGTGGACAACAGCAACATGGCCATGCAGCTGGATGACGGCATGTTCTGGCAGGTGCGAGCCCGCCTGCTTCAGGTCGATCGGCATGCAAGCATCGATGACGCGGCCCTGCGTTTCATCGACATCGACGTGCCTGGAACCCAGGCGCACCTGCCGGTCGAGTTGAGTGGCGTGGCGCGTCCTCAGACCCTCATGGACTCCTGGGCCAGGCAGACGTCGATGTGGGTGGCCGGCAGTGCGGGCGTCCTGTTCACGCTGGCGGCCTTGCACGTCTACCTCATGCTCATCTCGACGCGCAGGCGGGCCGGGGCCATGGCGCGCGAGATGTCTGCGGCGCTGCAGCACACGCAGTCACGCAATCAGGCCGTGATGGACACCGCACCGGATGCCATCATCATGACCGATGGGGCAGGGCATGTGCGCTGGTGCAATCAGGCAACCACCAGCCTGTTCGGGCGCACGCTTCAGGAGCTGGCGGGTCAGCCGATCGGCTCGATCCTGCCTGTCATCGGTGCCAGGGATGTGGATGCCTGGTTTGCACGGCATGGCTTTTCCAACCGGGTCATCGGTTTCGAGACAACTGGCCTGCGTGCGGAGGGCACGGCCTTTCCGGTGGCGTTGTCGGCCAGTCGCGTGCAGCTGGATGACGAACCCATCCTGACCTTCATCGCGCGCGATACGACGGATGCCAAGTGGGCGGAGCAGGAACTGTCCTTGCGCGACCGGGCGCTGGCCTCTTCGGCAGATGGCGTGATCATCACGTCGATGACCTTGCCCAGGCAGCCGGTCATCTACGTGAATCATGCATTCGAGCGCATCACCGGCTATGAGGCGCACGAGGTGCTGGGGCTCAATTGCAAGATCCTGCAGCGTGACGACGTGGATCAGCCCGCCGTACAGATCATGCGCGAGGCCATTCGAAAAGGCGAGAGCTGCAAGGTGGTGGTGCGCAACTACCGCAAGGACGGTAGTCTGTTCTACAACGATCTGGCCATCTCGCCGGTTCTGAGCCCCGAGGGCGTGTTGACCCACTATGTCGGTGTACAGACGGACATCACCGATCGCATTGCGGCCGAGCAGGTGCTGCATTTGCGCACGGAGCGCCTCAATGCGGTGTTCGATCTCAGTCCGGACGGCTTCGTCGTGCTGGACAAGCGTGGTGAGGTCAGTATCGTGAACCCAGCATTCGAACGCATGACCGGCATGCTGGCGGGGGACATGGTCGGGCAGTCTCGAGATGCCTTTGAAGAGGCCTTGATGGCGCGTTGCAAGTCCAGTGAACTGGACGATGCCAGCACCGTGGCCCCTTTGGCCGGGCATGAAGCCGAGGCCGATGGCGCCAGTCGTGCGTCCAGGCAGCTGCTGCACCTGCACACGCCCGCCGTGCGAACCCTGGTGCGCAGGGTGAGGCAGGGCGCCCACGACAACGAGACGGTCATGTATTTCCGGGACATCACACACGAGCTGGAAGTCGACCGCATGAAAAGCGAGTTCCTGGCCATGGCCGCGCATGAATTGCGCACCCCCATGGTCAGCATCTTCGGCTTCACGGAACTGCTGCTCAAGCGCAACTTCAACGATGAGCGGCGCCAGGATATGCTGTCCACGATCCACAAGCAGGCGAGCATCCTCATCAACCTGGTCAACGAGTTGCTGGATCTGGCGCGCATCGAGGCGCGCCGGGGCAAGGACTTCAAGCGGCAGTTGCAGCCCATCGGGCCGATCATCGAGCAGGTGCTGGAAGGCCTGAAAGTGCCCGGAGACCGACGCAAGGTCCGTGTGCACATGGCCTCGCCGCAATGCCTGGTGTGGGCCGACACCGACAAGCTGGGGCAGGCCGTGCTCAATGTGCTGTCCAACGCCTACAAGTATTCGCCCAATGGTGGCGAGATCCATCTGCACGTGAAGCAGTATCCCGATAGCGCGCAACTGGTGATCGAGGTGGAGGACCATGGCATCGGCATGACGCCAGCGCAACTGGCCCGTGTGTTCGAGCGTTTCTTCCGCGCAGATCCCTCAGGCAACATCCCGGGCACGGGGCTGGGCATGAGCCTGGTCAAGGAGATCGTGAGCCTGCACCAGGGCGAGGTCGATGTGCGCAGCGAGTCTGGCCAGGGCACCACGGTGCGCATCACCTTGCCCGCGCACATGGATGGGGCCACACAGCCCCCCGAGACCCGGGGTGTAGAGGACGACACCAAGGTAAGCACCGGCTGATTTCTGGTGCGTCTTGCCTCAAGATGCTGCAGCCTGTGGCATGAGGGGTCAGCAGGCGCCCCGCTTGATGGAGTCTGTTGTGAGTGACAAGCCTGTGGCTGCCGGTGGGCAGGTCTGGCGCTGGCTGTTGCTGGCCGCGTACCTGTCGATCCTGGTGGGATTGACTGTGCTGCTGCGTCAGCCGGACATGCGCCACTGGCTTGATCCGCAGTCTCTCAGCGAGACGGGGCGCAACTTGCTGGCGCTGCCCTTCGGCCCTCTGGCCGTCATCGGTGGCTACGTGGTCGCCGTCATGCTGGGCATGCCGGTGCTGGTGTTGATCACGGTAGGCGCCCTGATCTTCTCGCCATGGCCGGGTATGGCCTATGCCCTGATCGGCATGGTGGCCGGGGCGACGGTGACCTATGGCATAGGGCGCTTCACCGGTGCACAAACCATGGACCGCTGGACCAAGGGCCGTCTGGCCTTGCTGTCCAGGCATCTGCAACAACGTGGCCTGGTGACCGTCATGCTGGTGCGGGCCATGCCGGTGGCGCCCTTCATCATGGTCAACATGGTGGCGGGGGCCTTGCGGGTGCGACTGCGCGATTACGTACTGGGCACCTTCTTTGGTTTGATGCCCGGCACGATCATGATCTCCCTGTTCATGGACCGATTGACCGAGGCCTGGCGCGACCCGGGCGTTAGCAGCTATGCCGCGCTCGCTGCATGCGTGCTTGTGCTGATCGTTGTTTTTTGGTGGATGCGGCGCAAGCTGAGGCGCACGGCCTGAACGCGGGCCGTAGGGTGGGTTTCCACTCGAATTCAAGGGGCTCAGGCCCCTTTTTTGTCGCCATTTGCCAAGTCGCCTTCGGTCCCTTCAGGGCTAGCACTTAAGGGGTTTCCTCGCCCTTCATTGAGGTGGTTTCGAGGGTCATGCGCTTGGCCTGTGAGGCCAGTCTCGCATTTGTATCAAGGCGTGATGATTCGTTCACGCCGCAGCCAGATCGCCGTGGTTTCGATGCCGACGTCGCATCGGGCCAACCGGACAGTCTGATCACCTGAAAGGTTGCACGAGCTGGCGCGGCGCGAGATCCACTCACTCACACACATACATACATCTGGAGTTCTACATGCAAGCATTCAAGCTTTCCGTTGTTGCCCTGGCTCTGACCGCCGTGGCTGCTTCCGCTTCCGCCATGTCCTCGATCGACGACGCAGCCCTGAGCCAAGTCAGCGGCCAGGACGGCGTGTCGATCGCTGGTGACCTGAACATCAACATCGGTTCGTTCAAGTACACCGACACGGACGCCACCGGCGGTTCCGTGACCTTCGGCGACATCGGCATCAAGGGCCTGTTCGTGATGACCATCGACATCCTGAACAAGGGTGCCTTCGTCTCGACCGTGGCTGACTCCATCGGTGCTCGTCTGGGCCTGAGCCAGGCTGACGCCAACAACGGCAAGGCCCTGGCCGCCGCTGCTGCCGCTGGCGTGGCGCCCACCGTGACCCCCACCGCTGGTGGCGTGACCGTGGCAACCGAACTGGGCAAGCTGACTGCCGCTTCGTATGACGCCTTCGGTGCTCAAACGGCTCAAGCCGTGTACGACGGCGCTTCCGACGTTGTGCAGTTCGCCTTCCCCAACGCCAAGCTGAACTCGGCTCTGACCCCCAGCATCACGGTCGGTTCGATCAAGATGGGCAGCACCGCTGCTGACGGCACACGTGGCACTTCGGCTGCTTCGTTCGGCTCGTTCGCCATCAACAACATCGACATGCAAGGCACCAAGGTCTGGATGTGGGCT
>NZ_DASUIS010000008.1:0-32178 GCF_036279675.1 Aquabacterium sp.
CCAGCGTCACCGTATGCAAGGGCTTTGAATCGGGCTCCGCGTCATACGGCAGGCCTTGTTCATTGCCCCAGTCGCCCATCTCAAACGTTCCACCAGGCAAGTGCACCAACTGCTTTTTGATACGTGCAACCAAGGCCTGAGCCACCCCGTCCAAGGGCTTCGATTCTGGCTTACCCGCCTGGTCCTGCGCGCAGGCTGTCAGCGTGACGACCAGAGCTGCCATCATCGTCAATGGGTTGATGGCCGCAAACAAGGCACGCATCACCTTCACTCCTGGTATTTTGTAGGTGTCGGCATTGTATGGAGTCCACCAACCGCCTGCAGATCGGTGCCTGGCTTTGGAGCGGACGCCCCCCCCAATAGCCGTGCCACCCATACTGCGAACGACCCAACGACCTGGTTTTCGGAGCCCGGCCGCAACCCATCCGCTCACGTAACGAAACAACAAACAGTCACCAGCACAGACGAAAAGAGCGACAGGCAAACACCCATCGCTCTCCAATAGCCAGCAGCAGAAACGTCGCAGCAATCCAATCGCTACCGACGCCCGCCAGCGAAACCACTCAAGGCTGAAGCTGCCTGCGCCTCAACACCCCACCCACGATCACCACGCCAGCCAGCACCATGGCATAGCTCTCGGGTTCAGGCACGGCCGGCGTCATGTTGATCAGCTTTTCACTGCGGTCACCCGTCAAGGCCTGGATGTGCACACCGAACTTGAACGCGCCGCTGCGCACGTCAGTCAAGGAGACACCGCTCAAATCAAAAGCCAGCGACTCACCTGCGTTGATGCCATTGCTTGTGGGGTGCTTGTCAGGTGAGAAATCGAAATCCACGCTCCAGCCAAGGCTGGCTGGCAGATTGGCGCCACCGCCAGTGGTGTAGAGCACGCCAGGCCCCTGCAGCGCCGAGAGCGACACGGTCTGACCTGCGATAGCGTCGAAGCTGATGCCCGTGATCACCGAGCCAATGCCAAGTCCTGCCGTATTGCGAATCGTCAGAACACTGCCGGTGAGGTCCCAACTGGCCAGGGACGTACCTTCGGTCGTGCAACCTGCCGCGCTGGCGCCAGGCACCACAGAACCAGTCACACACTCAAATCCAAAGGCATGTGCGGTGAGATTCGTCAAGGCTGCCATAGAGGCCAACACAGCTTTGGCCACGGTCTTCGTCGTCGTACTGCTCATTACTTACTCCTCGTTGACTGAACAACATCAACAGGATCAGTGTGGCGCCAGGGGGCGAATCATCACCATGCCCCGATGCCGGGCGCAGACGACAAAAAGGCCGCTATCAGCGGCCTCATTGATGCTGCGCAAGGGCAACTCAGTGCGAGCTGCGGGCAGGCGGCTGATAGCCGGTGCGTTCGATGTGACGGAAGGTGATGCGACCCTTGGTCAGGTCGTACGGGGAGAGTTCCAGAGAAACCTTGTCACCCGCCAGGATGCGGATGTGGTTCTTCTTCATCTTGCCCGACGAATAGGCCACGAGTTGGTGGCCGTTCTCCAGCGTGACGCGGAAACGGGAATCTGGCAGAACTTCGTCCACCACGCCATTCATTTCGATGAGTTCTTCCTTGGCCATGGCCAACTCCAACAGATTGCTAAGCTTGCTTGAGGACAGACAGAGACGATGCCGTCCTTCCTCACTCCATCAATCTGGGACGATTCCGAGAGGCAAGCACGGTTGTGCACTTAAACGTGCGATTTTACCACGCTGCTCGTCATGCCGCTAGCCCCTGGGGCGTCGGCCCCCTGCGCCAAATCCGACCGATCAACCGGAACGTCGGTTCATGGCGCTGAACAGATTGCGCCCGACTTCGGTCAGACGCAGACCGCCGCCGGCCCATTCCAGCCAGTCCAGCGCCACGTAATCTTCGATCAGATCGTCGCCGATCAGGTTGGCCTGGCGGGATTTGAGGCATTCGATCGTGTGCGGCAACATGGTGCGCAGCAGATCGGCTCTGGATGCTGGGAGAGCATGGCCTGGTCGAGAAACCGCGTACTCGTCCGAGGGGGAAAGAGGGCTGGGCATGATCAATCGCTCCTTGGCGTCATGCCTCACCGGTGCAGTGGACCACGCTGGACAACTGTTCGGGTGCGGCACTCCAGCCTACCACCACCAGCGATTCCTGGGGGCCTGTTTCTGACGCGGGAACAGGGGGTGTGGCACAGTCACACAAATGACGCTTTCGACGACATCGCCCGCCGCACCTGACGCCCCGGCAGCCAGTCAGGACGCCGCCACGATCGGCCTGATCGGCCTCGCGCACGGCACCTCGCACTTCCATCACATGCTGCTGCCGCCGCTTTTCCCCGTTTTCATGCGGGATTTCGGGCTGAGTTACGCCGAGATGGGTTTGCTGGTCAGCCTGTTTTTCGTGATTTCGGGCGTGGGCCAGGCCCTGGCCGGGTTCGTGGTGGACCGCATCGGCGCCCGGCCCGTGCTGTTTGCGGCGCTGGGGTGTTTCGTCGGCTCGGCACTGACGGCTGCAGCCGCGCAAGGCTATGGCGGGCTGATGCTGGCATCCGCACTGGCGGGCCTGGGCAATGCACCCTTCCATCCGGCAGATTTCACGATCCTGAACAAACGCGTTTCGCTGGCCCGACTTGGCCACGCGTTTTCCATCCATGGCATCAGCGGCAACCTGGGCTGGGCCGCCGCACCGGTCTTCCTGATTGGCATCCACCACGCCAGTGGCAGCTGGCGTATCGCCTATCTGTGTGCGGCGCTGCTGGGTTTGGGCGTGATCGCCTTGCTGGCCGTCCATCGCCAGGCCATCGATGACCACCATCAGGCCCACGCGCCGGATGTTCAGGCCGCACACGCCCCTCAGGAGCACCCGATGGCCTTCCTGAGGCTGCCTTCGGTCTGGCTGTGTTTCTCCTTCTTCTTTTTCAGCACGGCAGCACTGAGCGCCATCCAGGGCTTTGCCAGCCCGGCCTTGAGCAAACTGTATGGTTTGCCGATTTCCGCCACCGCCTTTGTGGTGACGGGCTACATGATCTGTGGCGCCGTGGGGATGGTGCTGGGCGGCTTCCTGGTGGCCCGCGTGGCGCGCCTGGAGCGCACGATTGCGCTGGCCATGATGCTGGCGGCTGCCCTGCTCGTGCTGGGTGGCATGGGCGTGTTGCCCGGCACGATGGCAGCGGCCGTGGTGGCACTGGCTGGCTTTGGCACCGGTTTGGCCGGCCCCTCCCGCGACATGTTGATCAAGCGCGCAGCGCCCCCAGGGGCAACGGGCCGCGTCTACGGCACGGTCTACTCAGGCCTGGATCTGGGATTTGCGCTGGCGGCCCCGATTTTTGGCGCCTTGATGGACCAGGGTTCGCCCGAGACGGTGTTTTACGGCGCAGCGCTGACGCTCGTGCTGGGGGTGATGTCGGCGGGCATGGTGGGCCAGGGCATCAGCAAGGCCTCGCGCCGGGCTCAGGCTGCGGCCTGAGCGGACTGATCAGTGAGGTTTGCGAGGCTCCTTGAACGCCTCGGGGGTGATCACATTGCCTTCTTTTTCAACGCGGTGACGCACTCTGTTGATCACGTCCTGGGCAGCCTGTTTGGCCTCGGCAGCCGAGCGGCGCCTGCTGCGCCAGTGCCAGATCAGCAGCGCCTGGCGGCGAATACGCGCCCACAGTTGCAGAAAAGCGCGGTCCAGGCGCGCCCGACGGGCATCACCCAGGGCCAGACGCACCAGCATGACCACGCAGATCGCGGCCACAAAAATGGAAAACAACTTGTCTACGCCCATGGCGAAGTGTCCGGCAAACGCAGTGAGATGATCTGGCTACGATGGTAGCCCCGGGCCAGATGCTTGTCTCGCCAAAATGGACCCCTATTCAGAGGAGGCGCACGCAAATGCACACGTATTCGCCGATTTTCCTGCCAATGGCCATCCTGGCCCTGTGGACCATGCAGGTGTTGCTGCTGGTGCCCTTTGCGCGCTTCAAGGCAGGCCGACAAGGGCATATCACTGCGGACGATTTTCGCTATGGCGAATCTGAGCGGGTGCCTGATGCCGTGCGCCTGCCCAATCGGAATTTCATGAACCTGCTGGAGGTGCCGGTCCTGTTTTACGTGGCCGGCTTCACCGCTTTCCTGAGCAACAACGTCGACAGCCTGATCATGGGGCTGGCATGGGCTTTTCTGGCCTTGCGCATCGGGCACTCGGTCGTGCACCTGAGCTACA
Organism: Aquabacterium sp.; assembly: GCF_036279675.1. Lineage (GTDB taxonomy): Bacteria > Pseudomonadota > Gammaproteobacteria > Burkholderiales > Burkholderiaceae_C > Aquabacterium. Next base: position 4,187 of record NZ_DASUIS010000008.1, read on the forward strand.
ACAACGTGATGCACCGCCTCGCGCTGTTCGCGATCAGCAATGTGGTCATCTCGCTGATCTGGTGGGTGCTGCTCTACAGGATGCTGACTGCCTGAACCCACCCAGGCACCGGCACATCACTTGCGCAAGACCACGTTCATGCCTGGTGGCACGTCGGCCTCATCCAGATAGGCCACGGCGCCAGGCGTGCCCTGCACATAGCTGATGACCTCGGCGACGGTGGACAGTTCGCGAGGCGGCACGCCCTTGCCAACATAGCGACGAACCGTCCAGTAGGCCAGGTAGGCGTCGTCGGTCTGCTGCAGGTAATCGCCCAGGAAGCGCTGGCGCAAGGGCTGGCCCACATGCAGGTTGACGGGCAATACCGTCACGCCCCCCACCTCGATGACCTTGCCGGTATAGATGCGCTGCACGGTGGCCTGATCCAGCTTGTGCACATTGGGGTGCGCCACCACCACCACGCCAGCCATGGCGGGTGTGAGGTACATCATCACCAGAAACAGGCCGATCCATCGCAGCAGACCTTGAATGCGTTTGTTCATCATGGCCGGCCCCTCAGAATACAAAGCTGTAGTTGAGGGACAGCACATTGATGCGCTGACGTCTGACCACATCCTCACCTGCGGGTGAGTCCACGGTCGCGGATCGGTTGCCGATGCGGGTTCGAGCCCACTCCGCCTTGATCTTGCTCTGTGCGGTCAAGGCGTAGGAGGTACCGAGCGCCACCGTGTCCTGATCGTAGACCATGATGGCGTCGGAGGCGGCGCGCTGAGACATGTTCACCACGTCCGGGTAAAACGGCGACTGCGCCCCATTGAGTGCCTCGGCAACACGCACCGACACGCCCATCGACCGCAACTTTGCGTAGCTCACATAGGGTGTGAAGGCACCGACCTTGTGCAACACGGCCACGTAACCGCCCGCCGTATTGGCGCCGTTCTCCGTGCGCTTCTGGATGTTGCGGGCAAACTCGCTGACCAGTCGCCAATCCGGTGCCAGCTCCATGTCGGCACCCAGGGTCACGACATCGTTGACGATGCTGCTTGTCTTGCTCGCCCCCAGGATGTTGTAGGCATAAAGGCCACCGCCCAGATCACCGTAGTCGTAGTGGCTGGGAAAGTCCTGCCCATCACGTCGCCGGGTCACCGTGTGATGCAAGCCCAGCCGCCAGGTCGAGGTGTCCTTCTTCAAGGTCAGGACAGAGCCCGTGATGGTGGAGCACACCGGCATGAAGATGGCGCCCAGATCACGGCTGTAGGCCCGAGCCGAGATATCGGCCTCACCATGAAACACATCCAGCGTGACATCGCCCACGTCCGGCAGCCAGTTGCGCGAAACGTAGAGCCCCTTGAAGTCATTGGACGGCGACAGACCGTACATCTCGAAAGGCAGGCGCGCGAAATCGTAGGTCTGCCCCACGTCCATGTTCTCGGAGTTGAGGTACATGGGTACGCGCTGTTTGCCCACGCGCAGCAGCCAGTCGTTGCCCGGGCGCCATGACACGAATGCCCAAGAGGCCGTCAACGACCAGTCGTCGTCGTTGTGCAAGGAAGGCGCCACCTTGGCCTGGACCGTGGCCGACCACTCGGCGCTGAGCTTGGCATCCACTTGCGCACCGAGCACCGTGTCGCGCTTGAAAGTGCCCTGGTCGTCGATGAAACGCTGGTACTTGTAAGACTGATCGGAAACCGCGTAGCCCACGGTGCCGAAGCCGGATGTACTGAACTCTACAGCCTGACTCACCACCGGACAGGCGTTCAGGCACAGGCCAAACGACATGGCAGCCAGGGCACGTACGGTGGGTGAGCGCTTCATTGCAGGTGTCTTCCTATTCGTCGGCCCAGGTGGCGGCAATGCGCACGAACTGGTCCAGCGTGTCATCAAAGGCTTGCACGATCTCGGGATCAAAATGCGTGCCACATCCTTCATGGATGAAGGCGACCGCACGCTCATGGCTCATGGGCTCCTTGTAGGGCCGTCGACTGATCAAGGCGTCATACACGTCGGCCACGGCCATCAGGCGCGCCGACAAAGGAATCTGATCGCCCGCCAGCTTGTCGGGATACCCGCTGCCGTTCCATTTCTCGTGGTGGTAACGGGAGATGTCCATGGCATGGTGCAGAAAGCCGTCTTCATCCCCCATGCGACTGGCCGCACGTTTGAGCATTTCCCATCCGTGCATGGCATGTTCTCGCATGATCACCAACTCTTCGTCATTCAGGCGCCCGGGCTTGAGGAGAATGTGATCGGGAATGGCCACTTTGCCGATGTCGTGCAGCGGCGCCGACTTGGCGATGTGGTCGATGCTCTCGGGGTTGAGCACGTCGAGATGTGCGCCCTGCTCGAACAAATGTGTGGCCAGCGTACGGACGTATTCCTGCGTGCGCTTGACGTGGTTGCCGGTTTCCTCATCTCGGAATTCCGCAAACGACACCATCACATGCAAGGTGGCTTCGCGCAGTTGATCGACCTGGGCCAGACGCTTTTCCAGCTCGGATTGCAGCCAGACGTTCTGGCGCGCGAGCTGATCCTGATAGGCCTTGATCTGCAGATGCGTGCGTACGCGGGCCTGCACGATGGCCGGGCTGATGGGCTTCTGGATGAAGTCGGCCGCACCTACTTCGAAGCCACGCGCCTCGTCTTCGGGCTGGCTCATGGCCGTGAGGAACAGCACGGGGATGCGATGCGTGACCGGGTCGGCCTTGAGCCGACGGCAGACTTCGTAGCCATCCATCTCCGGCATCATCACGTCCAGCAGGATCAGATCCGGCAGGCCGCGACGGGCCAGTTCCAGCGCCTTGGCGCCCGAAGGCGCCAGCTTGACGCGGTACGACTTGTTGAGCAGACCGGCCAGCAGGCTCAGGTTGGCGGGCGCGTCGTCCACCACCAGGACAGTGGGCAACGGGTCCTTGTCAGCGCTCATTGTGGTTTGGCCTCCAGGTCCAATTCATCCAGCAGCCCGAAAGCAGAGTCGAAATCACATCGCGCCAGGGCCGCATTCAGGCGGGCCGTGGTGACGGCTGGCAACCATGCTGCAAACTCGTTGCGGTGTTGCTGCCAGAGCGCCAAGGCCTCGCTGTCGCACTCGCCGGCCAGCTGCTTCAGGCGCTGAGCCAGCTCGAGGTCCCGCGGGCTGGCTTCGTGAGCCGCCAGCGGCGCAGGAGCGGTTGACGCAACGTCGATCTCGGTCAGGTAGTTTTGCAGAGTTTTGACCAAGGGCGACATGACCTGCGCCAGCTCGGCGACCGCTTGTTGCACCGCGGCTGCATCCTCAGACCTGGCTGCCACCTCCAATCCGCGGGCATACCCCTGCAAAACGTTGGAGCCGATCGTGCCGCCCAGGCCCTTGAGGGTGTGGGCCTCGCGGGCCACCGCGCTCCAGTCGGCCTGCTGCAAGGCACCCGGCAACCAGTGCAGCACATGCTCGGCGTGGTCCACGAAAGCGTTCAGCGTGATGCGGTAGAGCGGCAGATCCCCTTCAAAGCGGCTGAGGGCGGTTTCGACGTCCAGCCCTTCAATACGGGGCATGTCCGGTGCACGATGCGGCCGCGTCGGGTAGGGATCGGCCACGACTTTGGCGGCCAGACCGCAGAACGGTGCGAGCGCGGCGTACAGCGCGCGCGGGTCCAGCGGCTTGGAGATGTGGTTGACCATGCCCAGCGCCAGGCAACGTTCGCGTTCCTCTGCCATGGCATGGGCTGTCATGGCAATCACGGGCAAATGGCTCAAAGACGGATCGTTACGTATTTCACGCGTGGTTTCATAGCCATCCATGACAGGCATCTGCAGGTCCATGAGCACCACATCGCAAGCGGCACCACCGCCTTGCCGCAGCCGCTCCAGCGCCTCGATGCCGTTGACGGCCACCTCAACCCGTGCCCCCCGGCGAGACAGCAGTTCGATGGCCAGTTGCTGATTGAGTGCGTTGTCTTCCACCACCAGAACACGCAAGCCATCCAGGCGGATCACTTCTTCTGCAGGATGGGACTGCTGCAAGGGAACCGATGCATCGCCCTTGACCCTGTGCAGCAAGGTGCGCAAAGCCTCGGGCAGGATGGGCTTGGTCAGGAAGGTGTGCGCACCGGCGTTCAAGGCTTCAGCGCGCAGGTTGTCCGAGCCATAGGCTGACATGACCACCACCATGAGCTCGGGTTGGCAGGCACGCAAGGTGGTCAAGGTCTGGGCACCGCCCAGGCCCGGCATCACCCAGTCCAGCAGGACCAGGTCATAGGCCTGCCCCGCCTCCAGGGCCTGCTGCACCAGGCGTACGCCTTCTTCACCGCTGGGCACCACGCGCACCAGGCCACCATCGGCCTGCCCGATGCCCAATGCCCCGAGCAGGCCGGACAAGGTCTGGCAGGTTTCGGTCTGGTCATCGATGACGAGGACGCGCATGCGGTCCACACTCTTGGGCAGCACATGTTGAGAAGAGGATGCCGCCAGACGCAGTGGCACCGTGAAGGTGAAGCAGGAGCCTGCGCCCAGCTTGCTGGCCACGACGATGTCGCCACCCATCAACCGAGCCAGGCGCTTGCTGATGCTCAGGCCCAGCCCGGTGCCACCGTATTTGCGAGTGGTCGAGCCGTCTGCCTGCGTGAACTCCTGGAAGAGCCGGTCCACCTGACCTTCGCTCATGCCGATGCCGGTATCGCGCACCTCGAAGCGCAGCATCAGGCGCTCGCCAACGCGGCTGATCAGGCCCACGCTCAGCTTGACATGCCCGAAGTGGGTGAACTTGACGGCATTGGAGATGAGGTTGGTCAACACCTGGCCGACGCGCAAGGCATCACCAAAGACAGTGCCGGCGTCTGCCAGCAGGCTGGGGTCCTCGAAGGCGCACAGCAGTTCAATGTCTTTCTCCTGCGCGCGCTGGCGCAGCATGGTCAGGGCATTGCCCACCACATCCTCGATGCTGAACGGCGCGGATTCCAGTTCCAGCTTGCCCGCTTCGATCTTGGAAAAATCCAGGATGTCGTTGATCACACCGAGCAACATGGTCGAGGCAGACTGCACCTTGTTGAGGTAGTCGCGCTGCTGCTCGTCGAGATCCGTCTGCAAGGCCAGGTGGCTCATGCCCAGGATGGCGTTCATGGGCGTGCGGATCTCGTGGCTCATGTTGGCCAGGAACATGGACTTGGCGCGCGTGGCCGCCTCGGCCTGATCGCGGGCTTCACGCAGTTCTGCCTGCACACGGGCACGCTGGTTGATATCGTCCTGCACGGCGTGCGCCATGGTGTTGAGCGTGATGGCCAGGGTGTCGAGCTCTTCGGCCCAACGTTGACGCCCACCGGCGCGGGCATCGTAGTTGCCGCGCGCCAGTTGTTGTGCCACCTGATCCAGCCGCTTGATGGGCTGAAACAAGCGGCTTTGCAGGCCGTAGAGCACAAGCAGCATGGCGGGCAACAAGGCCATGTCCACACCCAGCGTCATGAGGATGTAGTGCTCCAGCTGACTGGCAGCCTGGACGCGTGCGGCGGCCGTGCGGGCATCGGTGGCCAGGCTGAGGTTGGCCACGGCCCGGGCCAGATCAGCCGACTGGGCTTCGTAAGTGGGGGAGTGCACCAACTCGCCTGCGAACTTCAGGTCAGGCTCGCCATCGGACACATAGGTCTGATGTGCACGGTCATACAGGCCTTGCGTGGCGGCAAAAGCAATCTGCTCGGTCTTCTTCAGGCGCTCACTGGCCGCCAGCACGCGCTTGAGCGCATCCACTTCGTCACCACTGACATCCAGCGCCTGCAGCCGCCCCATCAGCGATACGCCGATCTGTTTGTCCGGCAGTTTGTGAGGGCGCCGCCCGGCAATCACGTCTTCCCAGTACAGGCTGGGATCGTCCACGGCAGGCGGCGGCTTGCTGCCTTCGCGGATCGCCAGCACATCGTAGTAATACAGCAGGTAGCGCGGATCGGCCGTGGCCGTGTAGGCGCTGACCAGACGACGCAGCAAGGCGGTTTCGTGCTGCAGGCCCGAGACCAGCTTCATGGTGTCCGTGCGGCGCTGCACCGCCTGCTCGGCGGACAGATAAGCCTGGCGGATCAGCATCAGGAAGACGAAGTTGGCCAGCAAGGCGGCCTGCACCATCAGGAAGGCCCCGCGGGAGACAGTCTTGAGCTTCATGCCGGCGCTCCACCCTGACGACGATGCGCATCAGGCATGCGAGAACCCTTCTGCGAAAGCGACCGACGCGACGATGCGATCGCGCCCCTCACGCTTGGCCTGATAGAGGTTGCGGTCTGCAACCTTGAGCGCCCACCCCGTGTCACCCTCTACAACCTGGGCAATGCCGACACTCTGGGTGACCGTGAAGGTCTCACCGTTGACAACAAACGCATGCTCGCGCAAACGGGCCGAAATTTTCTCCGCCACGTGCTGGGCCCCCGATAAATCTGTTTCTGGCAACAGCAGGACAAATTCTTCCCCGCCGTAACGTGCAGCAGTATCCACCTGCTCACGGGTATGCGAACGCAGTATCTCCCCCACCTTGGTGAGAACTTCGTCACCCACGGGGTGCCCCCAGGTGTCGTTGACGCGCTTGAAGTGGTCCACGTCGAACAGCACGACCGACAAAGGACGACTGCTGCGCGCCTGCCGGTGGGCCTCACGGTCCAGCCGGGTCATGAATTCGCGCCGATTGGCCAGGCCGGTGAGCATGTCCGTGCGCACCAGGGTTTCGAGCGCTTGACGATGGCGGACCAGCGTGGCGGCCAGAAAGAACAGGATGCCCGACAGCGGCAAGGTGGCTGCCGAGAACACCACCCGCACCCACAAGGCCCACCAGGGGTGCAGGTCTCCCCCCATGTAGACCGGCTCCGACAGCAAGGGCGCATACGGCAACCTGCCCTGCACCATGCAGACCTCGACGATCAACACCGCCAGCAGGCTCAAGGAAAATGCCCAACGCAGCTGGTACAGAGAAAACAAGGCCCGCGCGAACACGAACTGGGCCAGCAACACCATGGACATGGGCGTGTCCTTGAGCCCGTAGGCCAGCGACAGCAGCACCACGCCCAGCATGGCCGGCACCGCCGTCAGTTGCACCAGTGCCGGCATGGGGCGGGCGTCTCGCCGATGGCGCCAGGCCATCACGCCCATGCCCATCAACCAGACGATGAAGGCCCCTTGCGCCCACAGGGAGAACACCAGCAAGGACGGGCGGTACAGCACACGCACGCCATCGCTGTGGATCCCCACCAGCTGCAGCAGGAACATCAACAGCAGAATCGGCAAGGTGGCCTCGACCAGCACGAGGGCGCTGGTACTGTCCTGCCGGTCAACGATGCGGCTCTCCAGCTGCCTCAACCACTGCGCGAAGGCCTGCTTCATGCCACCCCCATCGCCGCGTTGGCCATGCAGACCCGGTCACGCCCGGTCGACTTGGCACGGTACAACTGGTGATCGGCCTGCTGCAGCAGCTGCTCCGCATCCTGCCCCGTGCCCTCCACCACGCCCATGCTGAGGGTGACCTTGAAGGCCGCCTCGCCCTCGCCAAAGCTCAGCAGGGCGAGCTGCTCGCGCAGCCGGTTGCACACCGCTTCGACCTGTTCATGCCGTGTATCTGGCAGGATCAAGGCGAACTCCTCGCCACCCAGCCGGCAGGCCACGTCGGTCGGGCTGCGCACGCAGGACATCAGCAACTTGCCCAAGGCCCGCAAGACCTTGTCGCCCATGTCATGGCCATGTTGGTCGTTGACCTGCTTGAAGTGGTCGGCATCGATCAGCACCAGTGCGAGCGTCTGACCGGTTCTGGCCTGGCGCGCCACCTCGTTGTGCAGCACCTCCATGGCCCGGCGCCGATTCGCCAGTCCGGTCAAACCATCGGTGTAGGACAGGCGGCGCAATTTGGCGTGCAGATGATCCAGGCGGTCGAACAGCAGCAGCAACAAGCTCAGCAGCACGACATAGCCCACCACGAAGACGAACTGCCGCCAGGCGGCAAACCACCACACCGGCTCTCGCCCTTGCATGACCTCCGGGGTAAGCGCCGGGGCATAAGGCCACCACTGGGCGACCACACCGACATCGTAGAAGGCCAGTAAGGCCACGCACACCACGTAGGAAATCAGCATGGGCCGCTGCTCGAACAGCAGCAAGCCAATGGCCAGCACACCCAGCAGGATCAAATTGGGTGCGGCGGTAAACGTGCCAGCCAGGATCGTGACCACGGTATAGCCCAGCCCGATGGACAGGCAGACCAGCAAGGTGGCGCGCGGCACGGCATCGTGCTGCTGACGCCTTGGCCACAGCCATAGCCCGACAGCCACTTCAATGATCACCGTCAGACTGAAAACCGCCTGCAGGAACCACATGACGCCTGGGTTGAGCCCGCTGCGGATTTCCGGGGTGACCAGCGCCAGGCCATGCCCGATCAACTCGATCACGAAAAACGGCGCGGACGCGAACACCGCCAGCAACACCCGCGATGCCGGGGTGGAACTGATGATGAAACGCTCGATCAACACGCGCATGGGCACTAAGGCTTTGAAAGCGGAGACAACGTCCGGGTCATATCGACCGAATCTGAATACATCTGAAGGCAAAATGACCGCGCATTCACACCGTATTCGTCATGCAACGGCGGTAAGCTGAACACCATGAAACTGATCATCCGCTGGCTCTTGCTGGCCTGTGCACTGGTGCTGCTCACGCAGCTGGATCCCGGCATTCAGATCCGGAGTTTTGGCTCGGCCATGTGGGCGGCCTTCGTCATCGGCCTGCTCAATGCTTTTGTCCGCCCCCTGCTCATCCTGTTCACCCTGCCGGTCACGGTGCTGACCATGGGGCTGTTCCTCTTCGTCATCAACGCCTTCACCTTCCAGCTGGCCTCGCACATGCTGGAGGGCTTTCAGGTTCAGGGTTTCTGGCATGCGCTGCTGGGCTCGGTGCTCTACAGCGTGTGCAGCCTGGTGATCGATGTGGCACTGGAGCGGCTGATGGGGCCACGTTTCATGCCACCGCCGCAGTGAAGCCAGGCAGCGCGACGATTCGTGAACATTTTCACACTGCCGAGCACGCCATCTGGCGTCATGCCCCTCATTCGAGCGCCCCGCAGGTTCCGGGCGGCGTCGATTCAGGTCAGATAGGTGCCCCCCAGGCGAGTTGAGCGCCACGTGCATGCGTTCCGTTGTCGAGCCGACCACTCATGACCGAGGCGCTCAAGCTGCCCCAGTCCACGCCCAGCCGCAAGGCCCCCGCCACCGGCTCGGCCTCCACACGCCATGCGACGGCCCCCTTTTGCTGCCAGCCCAGCCATTGCTGCATCAAACCTAGGCGGCTCTTCACACGCAGTGTCCACTCGCCGCTGTTTCGCGTCCAGGCCATCTGCACCTGGGTGCTCATCGGAATACGCTCGACCAGGCCGCGGCGCGTATAGAGGCCATTGATGGCCGCCTGGTATTCGATGTAGCCATCCGGCGTGCGCGTAGCGACGTTGCTGTTGAGAACGGCGTCATCACCATTGACGCCAGCCCAGCTCAAGCGGGACCAGACATCATCGATCTTGAGCTTGAACTTGTCGGGCATCCATGCCCCCATGGACGAACGAGCCACCTCATCGGCCCTGGCCCATGACAGGCTCAAGGACAGTGCATCGCCCTGCCCGCGGGCGGCAGGTGGTGCCAGGAAGTGCTGGTGCGCGGTGGCATTGTCATCACGCAGCGTGCCTTGGTAGGTGTAGCTGTCATCGGCGTTGTAGCTCACCGTACCCTGGGTCTGCAGTGATCGCATGCGCTGCAACGTCATGTGATCCCAGCCCATATCGAGCTTGAACGCACCCCATGATTGGCTTGGCGCGTGCAAGGCCACTCCTTTGCCGCGCCAGTAGACCGTGTCCGTGTCCACGTTGTAGGTCACGGGTTGATCGGGATTGGATCGGCTCTGGTAGTGATAGAGCACCTGGGCGGCTTCGCCGGAAGCACGGGCACTGCCGTCCGCACGCATCAACACGCCCATGCGCCAGGGCTCGGCTGTCTCAAGCAAAGGCCAACGAAAGGCTGCACCCGCCTCGAACCGCCCCGTCACATAGGCCCGCTGTGAACCCGATCGACGCTCATAACCATGGCCCCAGTCACCATCCAGATCCAGGATCGGCAAGCCGTTGGACCAGGCCTCTACTTCGGCCTGTACATAGGCGCCGGCCAGCCAGGGCCTCGGCGACGGTGCCTGCTGTGCCAGTGCCTGCATGGAACACGCCAGGCAGAACACCCAACCAAGCTGCTTGAACATTGTCTGCATGGGTTTGCCCAGGAAGAAGGTGCGCCCCGTTACAGAGCTTGAATCAGGCCGTTGAGAGCCGCGTCACAGGTCTGAGCCCGGATGTGAGCACGATCGCCTTCGAACAAGGCACACACGGCCCGAGTGGGCATGCCCGCCACAGCCCAGGCCAGCCATACCGTGCCCACAGGCTTGTCGGGCGAACCGCCTGAGGGGCCCGCAATGCCAGTGACGGCCACCGCAAGCTGCACACGCGCTTGCCGCAACGCACCTTCTGCCATGGCCCTCGCCACCGCTTCACTGACTGCACCATGCGCAGCGATCAAGGCTGCATCAACACCCAACTGGTCAGTTTTCGCCTGATTGCTGTAAGTGACGAAGCCTCGATCAAACCAGGCGCTGGAGCCAGCCAGCTCCGTACAAGCTGCAGCGATCAGGCCACCCGTACAGGATTCAGCAGTGGCCATCTGCCAGCCCCGCGCCAACAATCGGTCGGCCAGTATTTGCACCAGGTTCAGGGTCTGCAGCGTGTCCATCCCAGTATTCCTCGTCTGCCGGTTGGTATGTGTTTCAGCCCATCAAGGCAGCGCTCACGCCACCTTGACGCACCGCCACGGCAATCGCCAGGATCAACATCGAGCACAAGGCGGCGATCAGGTCATCGAACATGATGCCCAGACCTTGCGCCCAACCGATCTGCTGACCAGGCTTGAGCTTGAAGAGCTGATCAGCCCAGCCCACCGGCCCAGGCTTGGCCGCATCAAAAAATCGGAAGACCGCAAAGGCTACGAGCTGCCCACGCCAGTCCACTGGATCGATGATCCACAGCATCAACCAGAAGGCCCAGATCTCGTCCCAGACAACCGAGCCAGGGTCTGCCACGCGCAAGCTGCGTGCTGTGTGCGTGCAAGCCCAGCATCCCACGAACCATCCGATGACCAGGATGCCCCCCCAGATCAGGTCGGCGTGTGCCCCGGTTCCCAGCGCCGCCTTGATCGCCACAAAGCTGAGCCAGCCCCACAACGTCCCCACCGTGCCGGGTGCCTTGGGGCTCAGGCCGCTGCCTGCGCCAAAAGCAATGAAGTGCGCAGGGTGGCTCAGGAGCAAGCCCACCGTGGCGCGACGCGGTGCATCGCTCATGCAACCCCCTTGAAGTGATCGAACGACGTCCAGCGATTGGCGACCGGCAGCCTGGTTGGGGCATCCGGCCAGACATCCAGCTCGCCACGCCATAGACGCAGACCGGGTTCAGCCTCGATATACCCGATCCGGCTGAGCACCAGGCCCAGGCTGGCGCCCAGTTCGATGATGCGGGCACGCTGTTCAGGTGGCACCGTGAACACCAGTTCGTAATCGTCCCCACCGGCAAGGATGCAATCGAGCTGCTCGTCGGCAGCGCGTTCTGCCAGCCAACTACCCACCGGCAAGGCATCCAGGCACAGGGATGCACCCACTTTGCTGCGTTGGAGAATGTGCGCCAGATCGCCCAGCAAGCCGTCCGATACGTCGATGGCCGAGCTGGCCAGACCACGCAAACCCACGCCAAGTGCCACGCGCGGGTCAGGACGCTCCATGGCCAGCCGCGCGGCGTCAAAGGCCTCGGCACTCAACGACGGATGCAAGCTGCCCCGAAATGCCTCCAGAGCCAATCGGGCCAGACCGGGAAAGCCACTCACCCATATGTCATCACCCGCCTTGGCACCGCTTCGTAACAAGGCCTGCCCGGTTGGCACTTCACCCATCACCGTGATGCCAATGCTCAATGGGCCGGCCGTCGTGTCCCCCCCGATCAGCTCGCAGTTGTGCTCATCAGCCAGATCCAGCAGGCCCTTGGCAAAGCCGCGCAACCAGGCCTCGTCCACGCGAGGTAGCGTCAGGGCCAGGGTAAAGGCCAAGGGCGAAGCGCCGCATGCGGCCAGATCCGACAGGTTCACGGCCAGTGCCTTGTGGCCCAGACGAGCCGGGCTCACGGTTGACAGGAAGTGACGCCCCTCCACCAAGGTGTCGGTTGACACGGCCAACTGCATGCCTGGTGCCGGCGCGATCACGGCACAGTCATCACCATTGCCCACCACGGCACGATGTGGGCCCTGCCCAGGCTGTCGCCAGAAGAAGTGTTCGATCAGGTCAAATTCGCCCATGCTCATGCACAGATTGTCGGGCCAAACGAAAAGAAATTCGCCCGCACACTCGTGTGCGCGGGCGAGAAACCCCTGAGCAAATGCCTCTGAAAGGCTTATACCGATGTGTCAGCGTCTACGCGCCTGATTACCACCGCTCGTAACTGCCGTCTGCGTAGCTGATCTGGCCGGCGCGGCTGTCCAGCAGCCCCACCTCGTTGCCACCACGCATCAGTGAGAACTTGCCCGTGACGCTACTGGAATCGACCGCCAGACTCACACCACTGTCGCTCAGCAAATCCAGCTTCAACACGCCTGCGGCATCCTGCTTGCCAGCCAGACGAACCCACAAGGTGCCTTGCTCCAGTTGCCCGGCGATATCGACCACATGGGACTTGCGAGTCAAGATCAGGTCCTTGAGCGTGAGATCAGGCCGACTGGGCACCTGAACGGTCGCATTGATCTTGAGTGCCACCGTCACTGCACTGTCTTCAATGGGTACGTTGATGTCATAGGTGCTCAGCCCATCCATCGTCACGCTCACCGCGCCACTGAAGACCGCCTGGCCACCGCGCTCCATCACACCACTGAAGCTGATCTGGGCGGGCAGATTGAGCTGCTTGCCGATACGTTGAGACGCGGTCAGACCACTGCCCAGCGCCAGAGCCGTATCAGTGAACTTGCTCACGTCCAGCGCACCACGGATCACGCTGCCAGACTGTGTGGCGGCCTGCAAGATGAGGTGCAGCGCCAGATCATCGGTTTTGGCCAGGAACTGGTCAGCCGTGGAGTCCGGCAAGGTCAGCCAACCCTGGATGGCGCTGCCATTGAGCAGCTTGATGGACGACACGCTGCCATCGCTGGCCACGGCACTGAAGCCACCGGTCACAGCCAGCTTGCTCAGTTGATTGGGCCTTGCATCAGGCGCCAATACCAGGTCTGCCGTGGTCTTGAGGCCCTTGGCCTGAACGACGTTCTGCACGCGTTCATAGGCTGGGGCCAGATCACCGATGAGGCTCAAGCGCGTGATGTAGTCCGAGCCGCTGGCATCGACGACCCAACTCACTGATGCGGTGGCCACCAGCGTCGAATTGAAGGGCTCGCTGCCACCACCGGCCGCCAGCATGATGTGCTCACCGCTTTGCCAGTCAGGCTCAAAGCTGCCGTCGGCCGCGAACGTGCCGTCCTGCCACAGCAAGGAGGTCCTGACCTTGAAGTCGGAGAAGCCACCGGTGGGCGCGTCAGACGAATTGCCCGGCTCCATGAAGATGGCGTGCTGCAAGGCACGGTACACAGCAGGGGTTGTGGGTGTGGCGGGCGTCTTCAATGTGTAGGCATAACTGATTCGGCAGACCTGGGTCTCGCGTTTGGCGGGGTCGAAAGCCACCACCGAGTAGGTATTGTCCGTGTAGAACGTACAGCCAATCTGGCGCCCATGGCCATCGAACCGGGTGCTGCTGACAGGAGCGCCGTACTCGCGTTGAGCAGCCAGGTTGAAGGCGTAGAAGATGGCATCAAGCAGGCGCACATTGGCACTGTCGAGCGGGTTGATGGCGGCAATGAGATCGTTTTGCACCTGTTGCACGCGGGTGTTCAAGGTGTCACCCGTGGTGCCCACAATGAAGGGCACATCGCTGCGCAGATACGAGGTCAATGACTTGGTCGCTTCGATGTCGCCAACCGGCACGTCCTTGAGTGAGACTGGCTGTACTGCGGGCGCAGGTGGCAATGCCCCGGCATAGGATTCCTGGCTGGCCGTAGCCAGTCTGGCCGCATCCAGCCTGTCTCTCATCGCGTCATCGCTGGTTCCCGCCTTGCGCAGGCTGTCCACCTGGCATTGGGCCTTGACCGCCGTGATGGCCTTGTCATCTGTCAGGCCCGCCAAGGCAGGGCAGCTCTCTGTGGACTGTGCCTGTGCCAAGGTGGACACCGAGGCCAAAGCCAGAGCCGCCGCGTTGACGGGCGCGTGCCCTGTTGCATCGAACACCGGCGCCTCGCTCAGCACATCGAAACCAACGTAACGCCGGATATCGGCATTGGCCTTGCCCACCGTGGTCGAATCGAACTTCCCCGTGGCGGCGACGGCCTGCCGGGCCTTGTCAACCGCCATGCTCGAGTAAGGCGTGATCTGAAGCAGGTTGTCGGACACGCTGGTTGTGCCCAGCACCGTCGCCGCGCTCAACTCGAAACCCACGGGTACCGGCACGTCCTGATCGGTGGCTTCATCAGCCATGGTGGTCGGCTTGGCGGAGTCGGTACTCCGGCTGGCCACGACCAATATCGTCTGCCCGGCAGGCAGCCCGGTGAACGCGTAGTGGCCATTGGCATCACTGAGAACCTCGGCCAGCTTTTGCCCTGGCTGCCCTTTCGCGTCAGGCAAGTAGGCGGTCACAAGAGCGTTGCGAAGCAAGCCCTTGGCGGCCACGCCAGACAAGGTCACCTTGGAAGAAGATGGTTGCGCCTGAGGATCGGCGTCGCTGCCACCGCCACCGCCGCCGCACGCACTCAACGCCACCAGCGCCGCCCCCGCCACAAGGTGCCTTACCCTTCGAAATTGCTCAAAATCCTGCATCACGTACTCCCTGGTTAAACGACGCCGCGCCAGTTGCAGCGCATCGTCAGGCAGTATCTGAAGATGGAAGTTCGGACTCAATCGGCCTCTTGGCCTAAACCACCTGCTTGCGCCCTAAACCGACGTCCAGCCGAGGCTTGCCAACCGTGCCATTCGGATCACGCCCCTCACAGCTTCCACAGCACTTCCAGACCAAAAGCCACGCTGCGTGTGTGCGTCAAGGGCAACTCATAGGCGCCGCGAATCTGGCTGCCACGCTGCGCATAGAGATACTGAGCCCAGCCCCCCACATGAACCAACTCATGAACGGCTACGCTGTAGCGCCCTTCCAGACGCGCGTCCCACCCTGAGGTACCCGTGAAGGTCACGTCCGGCCAGGCGGTGTTATCCAGCCTGCGCCAGACGGGCTTGGCCATGCTGAACCTCAGGCTGTAGTGCCGGTCGGCATGCTTGACGCGTTCGGACTCCAGCGCCACGCCAGCTTCGAGCAGAACCTCGCTGGTGCTTTCGTCCACCACCGCGTCTGCCGGCGCATTCACCACGGCTGGCTGGAGCACCTGAAAGCCAAAGCGTTTGTATGACTGTGCGTGAAAGTTGACGCCCCCCAACACGAACCAGGGCCCCTGCGTCCGCACATGTGCGAGCAATCTGGTCAGGTTCTGAGACAGGCTGAAGCGGTTTTGCTGCAACAACGGGCCATTCACGGGCCGGTCTTCAATGACAGTGGGAGACACCGCATACGGCATCGTGCCGGAGGTGGCAAACCAGGACTCCGTGGATGTGCCTGGAGCAAAGTTGCTGGTGTTATCCAGGGTGAACAGAAAATCAGGATGCACGGCATACAGCGCGCCCGTCATCAAAACTGCCGATCGGGTACTCACGGCACTGCGCGCCCGGACCGAATCGGCGTGCTCCGTATAGGAGCTGACCTGTTGACCCACGCCCATGAAATAGGAGAAGCCACGCTCATGCGATACCCCCCATTCCCGGGGCTCGACTTGCGCGAAGGCAGCGCTTGAAATAGCCCATGAACAAATGAAGGAGAAAAAACTGATGTGGCGTGTCATGTTGTGGTCCTACCCCGGCGGATTGACGAAAGCCCACACCGTATCGAGTCGCCTGCAGGCACGCACTCATCGCACGTCTAAACGGACGTTTAGCCATGGCGCAGCCTCCACATTCATCGATAACATGCCCACATGAACCCAGGTGTCCGTGTCCTCATCGTTGACGATCACCCCCTCTTTCGCGAGGGGCTCAAGGGCTTGTTGAGCGGGCTGGATCCGGCGGTGTGCATCGAGCAGGCAGCCTCGGTGCAGGAGGCACAGGCACTGGCCGGGCAGACATTCGACCTGGTGCTGATGGACTTGCAGATGCCTGGCCTGTCGGGCATGGACGCCTTGCAGCGTATCAAGGTCCTGTTCGAAGAAGCCGCCGTGGTGGTGGTCTCAGGAGACGAATCCTCCTGCTCCATCCACGCCGCGATCCAGCACGGCGCAGCCGGCTATGTGCCCAAAAGCACCGACCCGGGCGTCACCACCCACGCCTTGCGGCTGGTACTGGCGCAGGGTACCTACCTTCCCCCGGCAGCCTTGCAATCGGCCAACGCGGGACACCACCAGAGCACGGGCCCCCAGAGTCAGCCCAACGACCCTTCAGGCGCCAGCGAGCGTGCACCCGGCCCTGCATGGCCCCGAGATCTGAGCCCGCGCCAACTGTCCGTGCTGCGCTGCCTGCTGCAAGGCAAGCCCAACAAGGTGATCGCACGCGAAATCGGCATCGCAGAAGGCACCGTGAAAGCCCATCTATGGGCGGTTTATCAAATGCTGGGTGTGAGCAATCGGGCGCAGGCCATGTACCGCGCGCATGAACTCAATCTGTTTGGGGTGCTGAACCCCATCACCAAACCACCGGTCGAGGCGGACTGAGCGCCAGGACAAGCATCGCCGTGCGATGCCACGCTCTTTCCAGATCAACAAGGACGTGAGAATGAGCAAGGTCGACACATCATCCAGTGAGTCTCAATGCGGTGAGCGCTTGTGGATATCCGAAGGTCTGGTGGACCTGCAATATCGCATGGCCAACAAGCAGGACGGCTATGTGCAGAGCACGGAAACGGGCCTTGACTGCGACGTTCTGATCATCGGCAGCGGTTACGGGGCCGCCGTGTGTGCAGCCGCCTTGGGCGAAACCATTTACGAGGGCAACGCACCCAGGAGAATCTGGCTCCTGGAGCGTGGCGAGGCCTATTTGCCCGGCCAGTTTCCCAACCAGTTGGCGCAAGCACCGGTTCACGTACGCTTCAATACACCCCACCATCTGAACACCAAGGGCAATCGATCCGGCTTGTTCGATGTGCGGGTGAGCGATGACGTCAGCGCACTAGTGGCCAACGGCCTGGGAGGCGGGTCATTGATCAATGCCGGGGTCATGGCCTGGCCCAATCCTGCCGTTTTCAGGCAATCGCCCTGGCCCCTGGCCATCGCGCGGGAAGGCACCGATTTGCAGCAACGAGCCCGCGCCATGATGGTCCGGCTTGGCGCAACTCTGCCGGGCCATGGCGGCGACAACACCATCGACCGGCAGCCGCAGTCGCTGGCCAAATTCGATGCGCTCAAAAAGATCAGCTCAGGCTCGGACCAGGCCCGTAGGGCTTTCAAGCCGACCCCCATCACCGTCGCCATGTGCGAGGGTGACCTGAGCGCCGACAATGTCCGGCTGACGGCCTGCAACCGCTGTGGCGACTGCGCGACCGGGTGCAACCAGGGCGCCAAGATTTCGCTGGACACCAATTTGCTGGCCAGCGCGGCACGGCGCGGTGTCCGCCTGTTCACCGGGGCAACAGTCATGCATCTCAGCCAGGATGCACCGACCGATACGCGCCCTTCGGCCTGGATCGTGCATGTTCAGCACACCGATCCCCAAACACAATGGCGCCATGGTCAGCCCATTCAGATCCGGGCTGGCAAAGTCATCGTGGCCGCAGGCACCTTCGGCTCTACCGGCATCCTGCTGAGATCAAAGCAGCAGGGGCTTGCGCTGTCGGACGTGCTCGGTGAGCGCTTTTCTGCCAACGGAGATCTGGTAATGACCGCGTACGACCAGAGGCAGGAAGTCCGGGCCATCGCCAGCGAGAACGTGCCTCACGAACAGCGTCAGGTCGGCCCCACCATCACCGGCATGATCGATTGCCGAAGTGATGCGGACAGGCCGCTGGCAGCTCAGTATGTCGTGCAAGACCTCGCGGTTCCCGCCGTGCTGGACCGGATCTTTTCCGAGCTGAACACGACCGCTCATGCGGTGCACCAACTTGGCCAGATCGACCGCAGCACGCACCACGGAAACGAACAAGCCGATGACCCCCTGTCGGTTCACCCTGACAAGCTGCGGCGAACTTTCCCTCTGGCCATCATTGGCCACGATACGGCCCAGGGGCGCATTCAACTGGTGCAAATCAGAAACAAGCGCGACGAGCCCCCGTCGGATACGCCCTTCCTGCCCAGTGATGGTGCCGTGT
This sequence comes from Aquabacterium sp., assembly GCF_036279675.1. Classification (GTDB taxonomy): domain Bacteria; phylum Pseudomonadota; class Gammaproteobacteria; order Burkholderiales; family Burkholderiaceae_C; genus Aquabacterium. The sequence continues at coordinate 22,605 of NZ_DASUIS010000008.1, forward strand.
CCGTTACATGGCCCCAATTGCGCAACGATCCCCGCTTTGATGCCCAGCTCGATGAGCTGAAGGACCTGTGCGCGAGTTCCGGAACGGGCGGCACGCTCCTGCCCAATCCCGGCTGGAAGCCCGTTCCCAAGAACATGGAGTTTCTGGTCGATGGCAAACGTGGGCCACTCTTTACGGCGCACCCACTTGGAGGCTGCCCGATGGGCACGACGGTGATGGACGGCGTGGTCAACGATCTGGGACAGGTATTTGCGCCTGGACAGCCCTCGCCCGACGCCGTCCATGAAGGCCTGGTTGTGCTGGATGGTTCGATCATGCCCACCTCACTGGGCATCAACCCTTCGCTCACCATTGCCACACTGGCAGACCGCGCCATCCGCCGGCTGATTGCGCAGTGGCAAATGGGAGAACCCCGCGCCGACGTGGGAGAACCGCGCGAAAGGCCCAAGGCGACGGCCGTGCCCTTGCCGAGCACCGCATCCACTCACATCGAGATATCTGAACAGATGCGAGGCGACATCGGTGCGTACAAGATTGAAATCACCCTGCGTTTCGAAGAGATAGCGGTATCAGCGTTGCTACAAGGCCAGCCCGCCAGGCGCACCCTCACAGTCAACCCGGCGCACAGCTTTGTCAGGGTCATTGACCCTCGCGGCATGCGGCCCGGCCGGCCGGCACACAAGGTATGGGACGAAGGCCAGGTCGTGCTGAAGGCTCAGTTAGGTGGCCACCTGTATGCCCTGCATCGGGATCAACGCTGCGCGCCAGAACGGATTGGAAAGGCATTCAAGGCCTGGGTACTGAACAGAGGGCTGCGTGACGTCACTCAACTGATCTTGAAGCATCTCACCAACATGACGCCGCCCGACCTGAGCGAGCCCGATATCAAGGAGCGTGTGCTCAGCGGCGTGGCACTGGCCAGCCGCGCAGGCGAAGTCCGTTTGCTGGAGTACGACCTGTTGATCAGCAAAGTACTCGTGCACGAAGCCCCTTGGGCCAGCCCGAACTTGCTGGAGGGACAGCGCATCAAGGGTCGCAAGAAGCTGACCTACTCACGGCGAGGCAACCCCTGGGAGCAGTTGATGACGATGACCGTCGATCGCTTCCCTGGCCTGAACTGCCCCACTGACCCGCAACCCACACTCAAGCTCAACATGGCCTACCTGGCCGACATCGGCGTACCACTGCTGCGCATCACCCGACAGCGGGACATGCCGTCCGCATTGATGGACCTCACCAGCCTGGCGCTGTTGTTTGTTCGCGTGCTGATGAACATCCATGTCTGGAGCATGCGCGCCGTGGATGAAGGCCCCGAGCGTGAAGCCATTCGCCTGCCCGGATTCGTGCCTGGCCTGCCTCCACCGCAAATCACGGAACTCGACGTCGATGCGCCCTTGAACGACGACACGCCGGTTCGCGTACGCCTGACACGCTACCCCACCGCCCAGCCAGGTCGCCGGCCGCGCCCCCTGGTCATGCTGCATGGCTACAGCGCCAGCGGCACGACCTTCGCGCATCACGCCGTACAACCGGGCCTGGCCAAATTCATGTGGGATCAAGGCCACGACATCTGGCTCGTTGACATGCGAACCAGCGCAGGCATGCCTACTGCCACATACCCATGGACATTCGAAGACGTCGGTCTCAAGGACATCCCGTTGGCACTGGGCTATATCGCCGATGCGTGTGGCACGCCGCAAGTCGATGTGTTTGCACACTGCATGGGTTCAGCCATGCTATGGATGGGCCTGCTGGCCCGACCAACTGCCACGGCCGAGCTGGCACCCCGGTTCCAGGCTGCCATCAAACGCCTTCAGGGCCAGACCGACACAGACGCCCCGGCCCTGATTCACCGGCTGTGCATGTCGCAAATCGCGCCCATGATGCGCTTCAAGGAGGGCAATCTGCTGCGCGCCTACATCATGCGCTACGTTCGCCAGCATCTGCCGCTGGGGCCTTACCGCTTCAAGCCCGACCCCAAGGACACCGACACGAACGAGGTACTCGATCAGGTCATGGAGCGCCTGCTGGCCACGATTCCTTACCCCGAAGAAGAGTTCGACATTGAAAACCCAGTCTTCCCCCCCTGGAAGACCACGCCATGGGCCAGAACCAGGCGCCGCATGGATGCACTCTACGGACGGGACTTCAACATCCGTGAACTGGACCAGCCTGTACTGGACTTCATGGACGACCACTTCGGCCCCTTGAACCTCAACACGCTCAGCCAGGCACTGCACCTGGCGCGCAACAGCGTCATATCAGATCGCTTCGGCATGAATTGTTATGTCACGCCATACGACATATCCAAGGTGGTCGCCACGCTGGACAAGATGATGTCCGTGCATGGGGAAGAAAACGGGCTGGCCGACATCCGGGGCCTGCACGATTTCCATGAATACGTCACCGGCATCGATCCTTCGTTCGCCAGCAAATACCAGATCGAACCCATCGCCGGGCTGGGGCATCAGGATTGTCTGATCGGTCGCAATGCGCCCGTGAAGGTGTTCCCGTTGGTGGCCGACTTCTTCAACCAGGCAGCATCATGAGCAATAAAGCACCGCCATTTGGCGCCGTCAGCATCCGTGCACCGCAGCTTCCGGAAGTGCAGGCCACCAAGATCGACCCCGATCAGAACACCGTCATGATCAAGCTGGGCTATGAACCCACTCTGAGCACCCCTCTGTTTGCGGGCGTGATCCCGGCCCAGTACATGGGCCTGCCCGAGGCCTGCAGCCATGCAAGGTATGCACCGTGGATACAAAGCCGCACCTTGCCTGTTGCCGACTTCAAAGTCGATGTCGATTGGTCCAAGTACCCAGGCGCCGAGTGGCTGGTCTATATCGTCTATGCCCAACCGCACGAGTTCGCCAACAAGGATCTGGAGCAGGCCATCCCGGATCGCACCTTCATGGAGTTGGCTGCAGTCGCAGCCTTGTTTCGCAAAATGGAAGGCCGCTATAAGAACAGTCAGGATGCGATTGACGACGTTGTTCGAGCCGTGCGTGCCGCCGAGCGCGAAACGCTGATTGGCCCCGAGCACATCAAACTCAATCTACCGCGCCTGCGCGATGTACCGACAGGTGCGGTCAGATTGCAAGCCGCCATCGAGTTTGCTGAGAATGACGATGCGCCAAAGGCGCCAGCCCCCTCATTCCAGGTCAACCACAAGGCACCCGCATGGGACGCGTTGCCAACGCGCTTTCTGCTCACCAGTTGCCTGTACCCCGGCGGCATCCTGGACCGTACGCCCCAGCTTGCTGGCGCGGTCTCACCCAGCGAGCGCACCTTGTCACTCATCGCGCAAGCCTACGTGCCAATCGACTCCAGGCCAGACTTCGTGCTGATGCTTGGTGACCAGGTCTATGTCGATGCCACGGCCGGCCTGTTCGACCCACAAGTGGCAGACGGCCGACACTTCGATCCCTATATCCAGTGGCAGCGCAGCGACTGCGTACGGCGCGTTGTCAGAGAGGCCCGCATGGAGTCCATGATCGATGATCATGAACTCGCCGACAACTGGTCACCCGTGGCCAACGATGCCACCAGTCTGCAAGATGATGGCTCCCCAGGTAACGCCCACCAGTACGTCGCCGGACTCAAGGACAGCGGACTGCGCTCCTACCGCGCCTATCGCTTCGACCGATCCGGTACAGCAAACACGGACGGTCTTCACGGCCCTGTCGGGCCGGATCATCAGCGCCAGCTGGTATTCATGGCCAACACACGGACCGAGCGAGAGGTTCGCAACAGCCTCAACATCGACCAAGCTCGCATCATGTCCGCGCCGCAGTGGGCAGAACTGAGCACCTGGCTGCAGGCTGTACCCAAGGACGCCTGGCGCTTTCTGGCCAGCCCAAGCATGGTCTTGCCCCGCCGCATCGATGCATGTGGTGCCACACCCGCCAGCGCCCTGCGCTCGGATGCCTGGGACGGCTACCCCGCATCGTTGCACGCCTTGCTGGCCCACATTTGTGAAAGGGGTCTGCACAAGCTGGTCTTGCTGTCCGGCGACGAGCACCTCGCCAGCATCAGCCGCATCACGCTGCGCAAAGCTGGGTCACATGATGAGCCAGCCCTTGAAACGGTCATCCACAGCGTCCATGCCCCGGCCATGTATGCGCCCTATCCCTTTGCCAACGCCAGGCCAGACGACTTCAGCCAACGTCGGTTTTCTTTTGCCGCGCAAGCACCCGCGCCTGGCGATCTGGCGACCGCGCGGACCACTCCTTACACCTGCGACGTGGAAACCTGGTTTCCGGAAATGGGCGATGGCTTCGTCGTGATCGAGAGCCCTGCTGAAACCGACGACGATCAAAGGCTGAAGCTACGGCTGGCAAGCAATAACCCCGACATCGTGATCACACAGATGCCAGACTGGCTGAATCGATCCGAGTACCTGAGTGTCCAGATTGACAAGTACAACGCCGCTTCCATCATTGTGTGATGACGACACAGCCTGCACCCACCATCGAGGCCCCATCCGGCTTGCCTGAAGGCGAGATCGACAAGAGCGTCACCGATGAACTTGTTGCCCTGTACGAGCGTCAATCACAGCGCACAGGCCCGGCGATCGGCATCACCGCGGTGATCATCGCTGCGGCTGCGTGGTCACGGGCACCGCACGGCTTTGTCATCGCCTGGGTATTGGCCGAGTGGTCAACATTGGCCATCCGCAGGCTTGGCTTCAGAGCCCTGACCGGCACCCACACGACGCCGCAACGCAAGCTGCGCATTGCTCAACTGCTCAGAGGGCTGCACGCCTTGACCAACGCCTGCGCCGTGTTGTTCTTCCCCTATCTGTCCGATCTGGGGCGAACCATGGTCACCTTGATCCTGGCTGGTTTGACGACCGGTGCCATCGGCACATCCGGAGGCTACCTGCCTGTCTATCTCGTCTATGCAGGCCCTGTCATGGGGGCGCTGATGCTGGGCTGGTCCATCACTCCGTTCAACGGAGAAGACCAGTGGCTGGCCAGGGCCATGGTGCCATTGCTGCTGGCTTTCAGCCTTGTCATGGTCGGGCTTGCCCGCGACAACTTCAGGGCGTTCAGAAAGTCCATCGCCAAACGCATCGAAGAAGTGCGCCTCAACCACCAACTGCGAGCGGCACTCGAACAGGCAGAGACAGCCAATGCCGCCAAAACCCGCTTTCTGGCCTCGGCCAGTCACGATCTGAGGCAACCCCTGCATTCTCTGTCGCTGTTTTTTGCCACCTTGAGGCTGCAGGTCAACAAGCCTGAAAACGTCCAACTGCTGGACCACATCGACCAGGCGCTCACATCCTTGCAAACCCAGATGAACACGCTGCTGGACATGTCGAAACTGGACGCCGGCATGGTGCACCTTCATTGGCGCAGCTTCGCACTGCAACTCCTGCTTGAACAAATACAAGCTGCCTACATTCCCGTGGCCCATCAAAAGGGCGTGGCGCTGACCGTGACGTGCGCCCCCCATCTCGTCGTCAACAGTGACCATGAGCAGCTCAGCCGCGTACTACGCAATCTGGTTGACAACGCTGTCAAGTACACACAGCAGGGCGGCGTGCACATCGAAGCGCTCGAACACGGCGACAGCATTGAGGTGCGGATCTCCGACACCGGCTGCGGCATCGCCGCGCCACTGCACAAGCAGGTCTTCGAAGAGTTCTTCCAGATCGACAACCCGGAGCGAGATCGCAACCGCGGACTCGGGCTGGGCCTGTCCATCGTGCGCCGGCTGACCACATTGCTCTATGTCGAGCTGCACCTGCAATCCACACCGGGTCGGGGTACCACCATCACACTGACCATCCCTCGCGGTTCGATGTCCACGAGGGTGACGCCAGCCGTCGACCCTCGCGACATCCAGCCCTCCATGCCCATGTGCAACGTCCTGGTCCTGGACGACGAAATGGCCGTCCGTGTGGGCATGCAAGCCTTGCTCAAACGCATGGGATGCGAAGTCATGCTGGCATCGTGCATCAGCGAAGCCCTGGAACACATCACCGTACGCCAGCCCGACCTCGTGCTGGCCGACCTGCGGCTGCGCGGCCAGGAAAACGGCATCGACGCGGTCAAGCAGCTCAGGCAACACATTCGCAACCTGCCGGCCATCATCATCACCGGGGACACGGCGCCGGACCGGCTCAAGCAGGCTCAGGCCGCAGGGCTGCCCGTCCTCCACAAACCTGTCGCCCCGGAAGCCTTGATGACGGCCATAGCGCGCAGCCTGGATGCGGCGATCTGATCCCTTCGGTTGAGCCCGCTCAACTTCGGTTTAGACATGAGATGAGTGCAATCGCCCTTGAATTTTCATAGATTGGAATTTTCAAGGAGCCCATCATGTTCTTGTCTTCCCAACCCTCGTTGCGCAACCACCTGGCCGCCATCGCCTGCCTTGCCCCACTGTGCGCTTGCGCCGCAGACGATGCCAATGCCGGCAGCAGTCAGTTCGATGGCGATCGCCTCAAGCTGTATGTGGCCGTACCGCACTTCACCGTTCATCATCCGGATGCGTCCAAGGCGAAGGCCGCCGCCACCGAGTTTTGCGGCCCTCCAGACTCGAAGCTGTCCGCATTCAAGGATGGTGGTGACAAGATCCTGGTGCGTTTCATCGAGATCGAACCCGACAAGAACAAGGCTTGCGGTGACACCCCGCCCGTCCAACTCGGCGTTCAGTACGAAATAGCCAAAAGCATGTTGGCCACCGACTACGACGTACGCCGAACGGGCGCCACCTTCGGTGCGTTGGTGATTCCATTCAAGTTCCGCATTGGTGCCGACAACCCGGTGAGCAGTTCGTCCACCATCGCCCCGTATGTGGGCTGGCGTACAGGCCTGCTGTCGAGCTACGGCATCACTCTGACACCGTACTTCAGCGCCGGGCTGGGACTGGTGCCCGTGTCAGACCCCACCACGGGTACCACCGACACCAGGAACGCCTTCTCCGCCGCAACGGGGCTTGTCCTGCGAAGCTCGAAGAGTGACGCCTTTCAGTTCGGCATCGCCTTTGGCAAGGACTTCCTGGACAAACAGTCCAAGTTGCAAGACCCTTCTGTCAACAAGCCCTGGATATCGGTGTTCATCGGCCTGACCAGCAACGGCAATTGATCACAATAGACACCTCCGGGATGAACGCCCAGCGCCAAAGTTCTTAGAATCGAGGGTCTGGGCCCTGTTCGGGCCAAACAGAGGCCCCCTCGATGACCACCCCCGAAGAAAAACGCGCCGAGCTGAAAAAAGCCGCGCTTGAGTACCACGAGCTCCCGACCCCCGGCAAAGTGGCCATCTCGGCCACCAAACAGCTCACCAACCAGCGCGACCTGGCCCTGGCCTACTCTCCCGGCGTCGCAGCCCCTTGCGAAGAGATCGTCGAGAACCCCGCTGCAGCCTTCAAGTACACCAGCCGCGGCAACCTGGTAGCCGTGATCACCAACGGCACGGCCGTCCTGGGCCTGGGCGACATCGGCCCGCTGGCCGCCAAGCCGGTGATGGAAGGCAAGGCCGTCCTGTTCAAGAAGTTCTCCGACATCGATGTGTTCGACATCGAGATCAACGAGAAGGACCCCGAAAAGCTGGTCGAGATCATCGCCTCGCTGGAACCGACCTTCGGCGGCATCAACCTCGAAGACATCAAGGCACCGGACTGCTTCTACGTCGAGCGCAAGCTGCGCGAGCGCATGAAGATCCCCGTTTTCCACGATGACCAGCACGGCACCGCCATCGTGGTGGGCGCCGCCCTGCTCAACGCGCTCAAGGTGGTCGGCAAGGACATCAAGACCGCCAAGCTGGTGACCTCCGGTGCCGGCGCGGCCGCCCTCGCCTGCCTGGGCCTGCTGGTCAAGCTGGGTGTGCCCCGTGAAAACATCTGGGTGACCGACCTGGCCGGCGTGGTCTACGAGGGTCGCGTCGAACTGATGGACCCCGACAAGGCCTTCTTCGCGCAAAAAACCGATCAGCGCAAGCTCAGCGAGGTCATCGAAGGCGCGGACATCTTCCTGGGCCTGAGCGCCGGCGGCGTGCTGAAGCCCGACATGGTCGCCAAGATGGCGGCCAAGCCCATCATCTTTGCCCTGGCCAACCCCACGCCCGAGATCCTGCCCGACGAGGTCAAGGCCGTGCGCGACGACGCCATCATGGCCACGGGCCGCTCGGACTTCCCCAACCAGGTCAACAACGTCCTGTGCTTCCCCTACATCTTCCGAGGCGCCCTGGATTCCGGCGCGACCACCATCACCGATGAGATGGAAATCGCGGCCGTGCATGCCATTGCCGAACTGGCCCAGGCCGAGCAGAACGAAGTGGTCGCGGCCGCCTACTCCGGCGAATCACTGAGCTTCGGCCCCGAATACCTGATCCCCAAGCCCTTCGACCCGCGCCTGATGATCAAGATCGCGCCGGCCGTGGCCAAGGCAGCGGCGGACTCCGGCGTGGCCTCCCGGCCCGTGAAGGACTTCGTTGCGTATGGCGAAAAACTGCAGAGCTTCGTCTACGCCTCCGGTCACACCATGAAGCCGATCTTCAGTGTGGCCAAGCGCGCCAAGAACAAGCGCATTGCCTACGCCGAAGGTGAGAACGAAGGCGTGCTGCGCGCCGCCCAGATTGTGGTGGACGAAGGCATTGCCCGCCCGACCCTGATCGGCCGCCCGGAAGTGATTGCCCAGCGCATCGAACGCTTTGGCCTGCGCCTGCAACCCGGGCGTGACATCGACCTCGTCAGCGTCGAGAGCGACCCGCGCTACCGCGATTACTGGCAGACCTACCACCGCCTGGGCGAGCGCAAGGGCGTCACCGAGCAGATGGCCAAGATCGAAATGCGCCGCCGCCTGACCCTGATCGGGGCCATGCTGCTGCACAAGGGCGAGGTAGACGGCCTGATTTGCGGCACCTGGGGCTCGACAGCCCTGCACCTGCACTACATCGACCAGGTGATCGGCAAGCGCGCCGGCGTCAAGACCTATGCGGCCATGACCGGCCTGATCCTGCCGGGCCGCACGGTCAACATCCTGGACACCCACATCAACCACGAGCCCACGGCCGAGCAGCTCGCCGAGATCACCATCATGGCCGCCGAGGAGCTGATGCGCTTCGGCATCCGCCCCAAGGCCGCCCTGCTCTCGCACTCCAATTTCGGCTCTAGCAACCAGCCCTCGGCGCTGAAGATGCGCGAGGCCCTGGGTCTGATCCAGCAATCGGCCCCCTGGCTAGAGGTCGATGGCGAGATGCATGGCGACACCGCGCTGGACGCTGCCTACCGCAACCAGCTGATGCCGCGCAGCACCCTCAGCGGCGAGGCCAACCTGCTGGTGCTGCCGAACATCGACGCCGCCAACATCTCGTACAACCTGCTGAAGACCACCGCCGGCGGCGGCATCGCGATCGGCCCGGTGCTGCTTGGCGCGGCCAAGCCGGTGCATGTGCTGACCCCCTCGGCCACGGTGCGCCGCATCGTCAACATGACCGCCTTGACGGTCGCCGACGCCAACGCTGCGCGCTGAATTCAGCGCCCTGTTTCGCCCGGTCGGCGGTCCGAATGGCCGCTTGAGCGGGCGAAATCACGTCCGTATGAGCCCTGAGAAACAAAAGTTTGTAAT
>NZ_DASUIS010000009.1:0-41816 GCF_036279675.1 Aquabacterium sp.
TCGAAATCATCGCGGCGCATGTAGACCTCGCCACGAACCTCCAGCACCTCGGGTGGCGAACCCGCCACCTTCAGCATGAGCGGAATCTGCCCGATCGTGCGGATGTTCTGGGTGACGTCCTCACCCTGTTCACCATCGCCACGCGTGGCCGCCTGCACAAGCACACCATGTTCATAACGCAGGTTGATGGCCAGGCCGTCGAACTTCAATTCGGCGGCGTACTCAACCGGAGGCTGATCCTCTGTCAGGCCCAGTTCGCGCCTGACACGGGCGTCGAAAGCCTCCGCGCCTGTCGCCTCTGTGTCCGTCTCGGTGCGGATGGACAGCATGGGCACGGCGTGGCGCACGGGTGTGAAGCCGTCCAGTACCTTGCCCAGCACGCGTTGCGTGGGCGAATCCGCCGTCAGCAACTCGGGGTGGGCGGCCTCCAGCGCTTGCAATGCCTGGAAGAGGCGGTCGTACTCCGCATCGGGGATCTGCGGCGCATCCAGCACGTAGTACTGGTGCGCGTGGTGATGTAGTTGGGCTCGCAACTGCGCCGCCTGCTCGGTGGGCGACGCTGGAGCCGGCGACGCCCCTTGTGGCTCGCCGAACAGATCAGACTGGCTCATGCCGGGCTCCGCTTCAGCTGAACAGTCGGCGCGTGGAGGCCGCACCCGCCGCCAGATCACGCGCGGCCAGGGCTTCGTACAGCTTGCCCAGCTCACCTTCAATGGCCGCAAAAGCGGCGGCCGTGAATGGATGCCCCTGGTCGTCGGCCATCACCGCGTCCATGGACATGGACAAGGCCTCGCCGGCCGCACACCAGGCCTTGAACGGTTGCTGCTCGACCGCGGTTTGCGGCACGTCGAACGACAACACCAGCTCACGCAGGGTGGCCTGCTCCTGGTCTTCGGCAAAGGCCGCCTGGGCGTCAAAGTGCAGTGTCAGGATGGGCGGAGCACCCTCTTCGTGCGAGGGCAGCACGAGGCGGCCCGGCAAGGCGCCTGGCAGGAAGCCATGACGCGAGGCCTGCTGGGTCACATAGCCCAGTGACCAGGCACTGCCACGCGCATGCAGGCGCAAGGCCAGTTGTGCGTCGTGGGCGCCCGCAAAGGCATCCAGTTCCTTGGCGCGCGCCACCACGTCCAGCATGTCAGGAAACTCTGGCGAGGCGCCCAGCGCATCGGCCATGGCCTGGATCTTCTGCACGAACTCGGAGTACTCGATCTCGTTCAAGCCTCCCGTGCGATTGGCCAGCAAGACCCCCGCCTGCAGCTCGCTGTAGGTCACACCAGGCTGAGGTTGTTCCCATTCACCGCAATCAGTGCGCAGGCCTTCGATCAGCATGGGCTTGCTGCCGGCGCGCCTGGTGGTGGGCACATGCAGCAGGATGTGATCGCCGCTCATGGGCGTGTCGATGCTGATGGTGGCGATGGCGTCCACCAGGGCATCGAGGCGCGGCCCGGTTCGCTTGACCGGAGGCAGGCCGGGCTTGCTGCCGGAGCCGGGCCGGTCTTCCATGGGCTGCGTGGGGACGTTGTCGAGCTCCGAGTGGGAGACCGCATCAGCCGCGCGCGCCGAGCCATCCATGGGCTCCAGGGTGGCGCGCTTGGGTTGGCGTGCGGCGGCCTTGCGAGCCGTCCAGGCGCCGTGTGCGACCACTGCGGCCAACACACCACCGCCCAGAATGGCCAGATACAAGGTCAGGGAATTGCTGCTCATTGTTGATGTTTCCTCAGGCAGCGTGGGCCATGCCCAACGCGGCTTCCATATCCACCGCCACGATGCGGGACACGCCCTGTTCCTGCATGGTCACACCTATCAGTTGCTCGGCCATCTCCATCGCGATCTTGTTGTGCGAGATGAACAGGAACTGTGTACCGCTGGACATGCTCTTGACCAGTCGGGCGTAACGCTCGGTGTTGGCGTCGTCCAGCGGCGCGTCCACTTCGTCGAGCAGGCAGAAAGGGGCGGGGTTGAGTTGGAAGATGGCGAACACCAGCGCGATCGCGGTCAGGGCCTTTTCGCCACCGGACAGCAGGTGAATCGTGCTGTTTTTCTTGCCGGGTGGCTGGGCCATGACCTGCACGCCAGCGTCCAGGATTTCGTCGCCCGTCATGACGAGCTTGGCGGTGCCGCCCCCGAACAGATTGGGGAACATGCGGCCAAAGTGCTCGTTGACGGTGTTGAAGGTGGCGCCCAGCAGATCGCGTGTTTCCAGGTCGATCTTGTGGATGGCGTCTTCGAGGGTCTTGATGGCGTCCATCAGGTCGGCCATCTGCGAGTCCAGGAAGCCCTTGCGTTCGCGGGCGGCGGTCAACTCATCCAGCGCGGCCAGGTTGACGGCACCCAATGCATTGATTTCACGCTGGATGCGGTCGATCTCGGTTTGCAGGCCGTAGAGCTTCACGCCATCGCGCTCGATCACTTCGGCCAACGCTTCAAGGTTGACCTCGGCCGCCGTCAGTTGCTCCAGGAATTGCGCCCCGCCCAGTGTGGCGGCTTGCAGCTCCAGCTGCAGTTTGGTGATCTCATCACGCAAAGGCTGCAGGCTGCGTTCGAAGCTCATGCGCTGCTCATCGGCGCGGCGCAGCTGGGCAGACAGGTCTTCGTAGCGATTACGCGTCTGCAGCAGCAGGCCTTCTTTTTCCAGCTTGACGGCGAGCGCGTCGTCCAGACCGGTCTGCGAGGTTGATTCGCTCAGGCGCGCATGCTCTTCATGCAGTTGCGCGGCCGAGGCCTCATTCGTCTGGATCTGCTGTGCGGCGGTCTCGATGCCACGCTGCAGTTCACCACGGCGAGCCGCCATGGAGCGGGCGCTGAACTGAGCCTCCTGGGCCTGGCGCTCCAGTGCACGCGATTGCTCGCGGGCCTGATTGAGCTTGCGCTCGGCCTCGATCACCGCCTCTTCAAGCTGGGCGTGCTTTTCCTGGGCATCGGCCAGGCTCAGGTCCAGCTCTTCAAAACGGGCTTCGCCCGTGGCACGGCGCTCCTGCAGATCACCCAGTTGCGCATCGATCTCGGCCAGCTCTTCTTCGATCTGGCTGCGGCGCGTGTTGGTCTGCTCGGCCTGTTGCGTCAGGCGCAGCACTTCCACCTGCAACTGGTGGGTGCGCTGCTGGATCTCGCTGGTGTCACGGCGGGCCGTGGCCAGGCGTTGAGCGGCATCGGTGTAAGCGGCTTCGGCGCGGATCAGGCTGGCGCGGGCATCTTCGGCGATCAGCGACTGCGCACGCAGCTGCTTTTCAAGGTTCTCGATTTCCTGCGCGCGCGCCAACATGCCGGCCTGCTCGGAATCAGGCGCATAGAAGCTCACGGCGAACTGGCTGACCATGTGGCCCGCCCTGGTCATGATGACCTCGCCGTGGGTGAGCTTGCCGCGGTTGGCCAGCGCCTCTTCCAGGTTGCCAGCGGTGTAGACGCCTTCAAGCCAATCGTTCATCAAGGCCTTGAGACCCTGATCGCTCAGGCGCATCAGATCAGACAGGCGCGGCAGCGTGTGGTGCGTGTTCTGGATGCCTGGCTGAGGCAGACTGTAGAAGGCCAGCTTGGCAGGTGGCGCGTCGTTTTCAAACGCGCGCACCGTTTCCACGCGGCCTACCTCCAATGCGGACAGGCGCTCGCGCAGCGCCGATTCCAGCGCGTTTTCCCAACCAGTTTCAATGTGAACGCGGGTCCACAAGCCTTGCAGGCTTTCCAGGCCGTGCTTGGCCAGCCAGGGCTTGAGCTTGCCTTCGGTCTGCACCTTCTCCTGCAGGGCACGCAGGGCATCCAGCCTGGCTGACAACTCGGCTTGCTTGGCGGCCTGCGTGTTGCTGTCAGCCTGCGCGGCCTTGCGGCCTTCGTCCAGCATGGGCACGGACTCGGTCAGCTCGCCCAGTTGGGCTTCGAACACGGCCAGCTCTTCCTGGCCGATTTCGAGCTGGCGGCGCATGTCGATCAGGCGCGCGTCGTCCGTGGTGGCCAGGCCCTGACGCTCGGTGGCCAGGCGTTCACGGCGCAGGTTCAACTGGCGCGACTGGTCATCGATGTTGCGCGACTCGGCAGCGAGCAACTGGATCTGTTGCTGCACCTGACCGGCCACGCCACGTTGTTCATTGGCGCGAGCGGTAGATGCACGCACCGCATCTTCAAAACTCGGGATATTGCCCGCCAGCTCTTCCGCCTGGGCCGCCATGATCTCGGCCTGCTCTTCGGCGGCCAGCATCTTCTCGGCCAGCTCTTCCAGCTCGAACTCGGCGGCCGCACGGCGCTCGGCCCACTGGTCGTTCTGGCCCTTCAGTTCGGCCAGACGTTGTTCCACGCGCTGGCGGCCTTCCACCACATAGCGGATGCGCTCTTCCAGGCGGCTGACTTCCAGATTGGCCTCGGCCAGTACACCCTGCGCGGTATGCAGCTCATCACTGGCAGCGTAGTGATCCTGGCGCACGTGCTCCAGCTCGGCTTCCACCGCACGCAGCTCGGCCATGCGCGCTTCCAGCGCATTGGTGGCTTCCAGCACGGCCTGCTTGATGCGCGTTTCTTCCGTGGCGGCATCGCGGTGCTTGAGGAACCACAATTGATGCAACTTGAGCGTGCCCTGCTCCTGCAGACCGTGATAACGCGTGGCCACCTCGGCCTGCTTTTCCAGCTTGTCGAGGTTGTTGTTGAGCTCACGCAGGATGTCTTCCACGCGGGTGAGGTTTTCGCGCGTGTCCTTCAGGCGGTTCTCGGTCTCGCGGCGGCGCTCCTTGTACTTGGAGACGCCAGCCGCTTCTTCCAGGAACAGGCGCATCTCTTCCGGCTTGGATTCGATGATGCGGCTGATGGTGCCCTGACCGATGATGGCGTAGGCGCGCGGGCCCAGGCCGGTGCCGAGGAACACGTCCTGCACGTCGCGACGGCGCACGGGCTGGTTGTTGATGAAGTAGCTGGAGTTGCCATCGCGCGTCAGCACGCGCTTGACCGCGATCTCGGCAAACTGGTTCCACTGGCCGCCCGCACGGGCGTCTTCATTGCTGAACACCAGTTCCACGCTGGAGCGGCTGGCGGGTTTGCGGTTGCCCGACCCATTGAAGATCACGTCCTGCATGGATTCGCCACGCAGCTCGGACGCCTTGGACTCGCCCAGCACCCAGCGCACCGCATCCATGATGTTGGATTTGCCACAACCATTGGGCCCCACCACCCCGACCAGTTGGCCCGGCAGGTGGAAGTGCGTAGGTTCAGCGAATGACTTGAAGCCAGACAGCTTGATCGAATTCAGTCGCATGCTTGGTGTCGGCCCGGGACTCGCGCCTCCGAAAAACCCGCTAAGTCATTGATTTGTTTGACAAAACCTGTTCATCGACAGGCCAGAATCAACCAAAGATGATAGCATTGCACTTTTGCCGATTCCCCCTTTAACGATAAGTAGTCCGCCATGGCCAAGAAAGCCCCCGCCACCAGCGCCACCGAAGTCAAGCCCAACGCCAAGACCAAGGCGCCCGCCAGGACCGGCGCGCAAGCCAGCTTGAAGGTGGGCGCACGCGCCAAGCCGGCCACACCGCCCTCGGCGCCTTCGCGCGAGTTGGACGTGTTCCCCAACCCGGCTCCCCAGCGCGACTACGTCATCCAGTTCCAGGTGCCCGAGTTCACCTGCTTCTGCCCGCTGACCGGCCAGCCTGATTTCGCTCACTTCACGATCGACTGCATCGCCGACAAGCTGTGCATCGAACTCAAGAGCCTGAAGATGTACATGTGGAGCTACCGCAACGACGGCGCCTTCCATGAAAAGGTCACCAACGACATCCTGACCGACATCGTCAAGGCCATCGACCCACGCTATGTGCGCATCACGGCCAAGTGGTACGTGCGCGGCGGCATCTACACCAACGTGGTCGTGGAGCACCGCAAGAAGGGCTGGAAGCCAGCTCCCAAGGTCGAGTTGCCCCAGCACAACGCTGAAACAGGCCTGCTGGGCTGATTCAGGCCCGCTGAGCACCACGCCACCGTGACCATGTGATGGGCCCCCTGCCCGCCTGGCTGGATTGGGCCCTGCTGATAGCGGCCTTGGGCGTGGCTTTGCTGTTCAAGCCTTGGCTCCCGCTGAAGCATGCCCCCCTGCAAAGCCCGTGGATGGGCGCGATGGTGCTCTTGCCATGCGTCTGGTGGACGCAGCACCTGTTGCCCAATGGCCTGGCCCTGCATGTCACCGGCGCCTGCCTGCTGGTGCTCATGTTCGGTTGGCCGCTCGCCATCTGGAGCTTGCTGCCCGTCGCCTTCATCGCCAAGCTGATTGAAGCGCGTGCATGGCCCGAGCCGGACGCCCTGGTCACGCACCTGGTCTGGCTGGGCGTGATCCCTGCCACACTGGCCCTGATCATGGGGCTGGCCGTGCGCCGCTGGATGCCCCGACACCTGTTTGTCTACATCCTCGGGCGAGGCTTTGTGGTCACTGCACTGGCCGTGACGCTCACGGGCTACTTCGCCATCTTTGCGCAGCACAAACCTGAAGCCCTTGCCACCGAGGAGTGGATGCTGGCCAACTGGCTGCTCGGGTGGGGCGAGGCCATCAGCACGGGCATGCTGACGGCCATCTTTGTCGCCTTCAAGCCCGAATGGATGCTGACGTATTCGGATGCGCGCTATCTGCCGGGCGCGAATGACAAGCCATCATGACGAGCGGCCAGGCCATCCTCCTGCGGTACGTGCTTGTGCTGGCATTGGCTGGCACGGGCTGCCTCACAGCCACGGCGTGCGCCCCCAAACCCTGGCCTGCAGGCACCCTGCCTGACAAGCTCGATCTCCCGAAAGCCAGCCAGATCACTCAGGCCTGGTCATGCAAGGATCGCCTGGGGGAACAACTGGTGGTGGCGACCCGTTCGCCCGGTTCGCCCGGTTCGCCCACCGAGGGCGCCAGAACAACCGAACTGACCTTCTCCAAGTACCGCCAGACGGCGACTGGCTGGAAGAAGGACTGGCAGGCACGGGATTTCCTGAACGCACCACCAGCGTCGATGGCCCCGGAACTCATCCTGCTGGGTGACTACGACGGCGATGGCCAGGCCGACGTGTTTCTGGCCTACGCCCTGCCGGGCCCGCCAGCCCAGTCGGACGAAGGCAAGCTGCTGGTGTTCTACAAGGACCAGAAATACGCCATTCGAGGCGCCGTGGCGCACAGCCCGACGGATTTCGGATCACGGAAAACGTCCGCCAATTTCCTCACCTTGCCTCAGGCCATCCAGGAGCGGGCCTTCAGACTGTGGGACAAACTCAATAGCCCCCGACATTAGGGGCGCCCCCGGGTCAAGCTTTGCCAGCCAGTGCCGATAGCCCGTTAAACCTGTCGAGCATTGATGAACACACCACTCTGGCTGCAAACATGCGCGAACCGGGTGCTGGGCCAAGACCCGCACCTGCGTCGCCATGTACTTCTGCTGCTGATCACCTTGCAGCCCTACGCCGTGAGCGTAGGCGTGATCTTGCATTCCGAGCATCTCAAGCTGCTCGCACCTGACGTGGCCCGGGAGCTGATCGCGGCCAGCGCAGCCACCTTCCTGACCATGTTCGTGCTCGTTCGATCCGGATGGTCGCAGCGATTCGCAGACCCCGTTCTGACCTTTCCGCACGCGCTCATCACCATTGCACTGTGCATGGCCGCCTACGTCCAGTTGGGCGACAACCGTGGCAATGTGATGATCCTCATTGCCCAGACCATCGTGTTGTCGATGTTCCGGCTCAAGCCCATACAGGTGCTGATGCTGGGGGTGTTCACGGTCATCACGCTGGGCGCCTGCGTGGGCTGGACGGCTGTGATGCACGACAGCCACACCCACGCATCGTCTGGCTGGACGCACTTCGTGGTGGGCGGCTCCACCTTGCTGACCCTGTCATTGATCGGCAAGTGGGTCAGCGACATCCGGGTGCGCATCGGCAGGCAGGCGCGTGAACTGCAGGAAGCCGTCGACACCGTCAAGCAGATGGCCACCAGCGACATGCTCACGGGTGCCCTCAACCGGCGGATGATGACCGAACTGGCCGAAAACGAACTGAAACTGATCGAACGCAGCGGCGCGCCGATGTGCATCGCGCTGATCGACATCGATCACTTCAAGCATGTCAATGACCACTTCGGCCACCACGCAGGCGATGCGGTGCTGAGGAGCATGGCCCAGCATGCGCAAGGCCAGATCCGCCAGGTGGACAAGTTCTCACGCTGGGGCGGCGAAGAGTTCCTGGTCATGCTGCCCAGCATCAGTGCCGTGGAAGGGATGAACGCCATCGAGCGGCTGCGCCAGTCCGTCGAAAGGCTGGAAATCCCGGGCTATCCACAACTGCACGTGACCTTCTCTGCCGGCGTGGCGCAGGCCAAGGTGGGCGAATCGCTGGAGCAGTTGATCGAGCGCGCGGACGAGGCGCTTTATGAGGCCAAGCGGCAAGGACGCAATCGCAGCCTGCTGGCGCAAACCGAATTGAAATCGAGCAACGCTTCGGCAGCCTCATCCAGCGAGGCCATGTCATGACACAGTTTGTCCCGCCCGCTCAACCCAACGACCCCATCGTCGACGCCGTCGGCAAGCTGGTGCACAGCGTCTTCGGCCACGACAGGGCCACCAGGGCACGCACCGCGGCCATCCTGCTGTGCGCGATCATGTACGCCATCTGTTGCAGCGCGGCCTACTACGCCGCCGAGATCAACCTGATGCGGCCATTTGCACCCAAGCTGCTGTGGGCCACCAGCATGCCGGCCTACGTGGCCTTCTACACGCTGGTTCGCTTCGGCAAGACCAGGCACCTCAAGGACCCCACCTTGATGCTGCCGCAAAACGTGTTCGCCCTGCTGGCCATCGCGTTTGCCTACACGGCGGTCGGGCCACATGACCGTGGCGTGGTGCTGGTACTGATCGCCCTGGTCATGGTGTTCGGCATGTACACCCACACCCCCAAGCAATCCGTGCAGATCGGCGTGCTGGCGATGTTGCTGCTGGGCTTGAGCATGGGCGTGCTGGCCCATATCGACCCCGATTACTACCCGCCAGATCTGGAACTGCTGCGCTTCGAACTGATGCTGGGCACCGTGCCGACGTTGATTTTCTCGGCCTACCAGATTTCCTCATGGCGAAATCGCCTGTCCGCCCAGCGCAAGGATTTGAAAATCGCGCTGGAGCAGGTGCAGCAGATGGCCACGCACGACGTGCTCACGGGCCTGTACAACCGCCGCTTCATGCAGGATCGCCTGGAGGACGCCGTCAAGCGTTTCGAGCGCTATGGCGAACGCTTCACGGTGGTGCTGATCGACCTGGACCACTTCAAGCGCGTCAACGATCAGTTCGGGCACAAGGTGGGTGATCAGGCCCTGATGGCCTTTGCCAACGCGTCCGGCATCGTGCTGCGCGAGACCGACATCATTGCCCGCTGGGGCGGCGAAGAATTCATCTTCCTGCTGCCCAATACCGCCGCGGAGAAGGCGCTGGTCGCCCTGGAGCGCCTGCGCCAGACACTGGCCTCCTGCACGGTCTCCGAGAACGTGCCTCAACTGAGGGTGAAGTTCTCGGCCGGCGTGGCGGTACACGACAGCGTGACCTCGCTGACGCACACGCTGGAACGCGCCGACAAGGCCCTTTATCAGGCCAAGAGCAGCGGGCGCGACCGTGACGTGACCGCCCCTCCGGACAAGCCCTGACACCGCCTTGCCCCTGTTACCGCAGCAAACCGCCCGCGCCTGGGATAATCGCGGGATGAACCCATTGCTGAAGAAACTCCAGCCCTACCCCTTCGAGCGCCTGCGCGGCCTCACGGCTGGTGTCACACCCAACCCCGCTTACCGTGCCATCAGCCTGGGCATTGGCGAGCCCAAGCACCCTACCCCTGCCTTCATCAAGGAAGCCCTGACTGCGGCCCTGGATGGCCTGGCCAGCTACCCTGCCACGGCCGGCGAACCAGCCCTGCGCGAAGCATGTGCTGCCTGGGGTGAGCGCCGCTACGGCCTGAAGCTGGATGCCGTCACACAGATCCTGCCCGTAAACGGCTCACGCGAAGCCCTGTTTGCCCTGGCGCAGGCCGTGATCGACCCGACCCAGCATCAGGATGCCGGCGGCCCCGCCGTGGTCTGCCCCAACCCGTTCTATCAAATCTACGAAGGCGCCGCGCTGCTGGCTGGCGCCCGTGTGGTGTTTGCCAACTCGGATCCGGCCCGCAACTTTGCGGCGGACTGGTCGTCCATCCCTGAATCGACCTGGGCGACCACGCAACTCCTGTTCGTGTGCTCGCCCGGCAACCCGACCGGCGCCGTCATGCCGCTGAGCGAATGGCAGCGCCTGTTCGAGCTGAGCGACCGCTACGGGTTCGTGATCGCTTCGGACGAGTGCTACTCCGAGATCTATTTCCGCGAAGGTGCGGATGCCGCGCCGCTGGGCGGTCTGGAAGCGGCAGCCAAGCTCGGTCGCAGCGACTTCAAGAACCTGATTGCCCTGACCAGCCTGTCCAAGCGCTCCAACGTGCCGGGCCTGCGCTCCGGCTTCGTCATGGGTGACGCGGCCATCATGAAGGCCTTCCTGCTGTATCGCACCTACCACGGCAGCGCCATGAGCCCGGCCGTGCAGCGCGCCAGTGTCGCGGCCTGGAACGATGAAGCCCACGTGGTTGAAAACCGCGCCCTGTATCGCCAGAAATTCGAGCAGGTCACCCCCATCCTGGCCTCCGTGATGGACGTGGCCCTGCCCGATGCCAGCTTCTACCTGTGGGCCAAGGTGCCCCCACACATTTGCGGCGGCAGCGACGAAACATTCACCCGCGAGCTGCTGGCTCAATACAATGTGGCCGTTTTGCCTGGCAGTTACCTGGCGCGCGAAGCCAACGGTGTGAACCCAGGCCAGGGCCGCGTCCGCATGGCGCTCGTGGCCGGTGTCGACGAATGCGTCGAAGCCGCCCAGCGCATCAAGGCCTTCATTGAATCCCAATCTGTTTGAATCTGAGAGAAGAACATGACCCAAGCTCTGCAAACCGTCATCGACAACGCCTGGGAACAGCGCACTTCGCTGTCCGCCGCCAGCGCCCCCGCCGAGATCCGTGACGCGGTCAACCACATCATCGACGCCCTCGACGGCGGCAAGCTGCGCGTGGCCGAGAAGATCGACGGTGACTGGGTGACCCACCAGTGGATCAAGAAGGCCGTGCTGCTGTCCTTCCGCCTGAACGACAACGTGCCCATGGGCGACGGCCCACTGCAGTTCTACGACAAGGTGCCAACGAAGTACGCAGGCTGGAGCGAAGAACAGCTGCGTGCCTCCGGCGTGCGCGTGGTGCCCCCCGCCGTGGCCCGTCGTGGCAGCTTCCAGGCCAGGAACGTGATCCTGATGCCGTCCTACGTGAACATCGGCGCCTATGTCGATGAAGGCACCATGGTCGACACCTGGGCTACCGTCGGTTCGTGCGCCCAGATCGGCAAGAACGTTCACCTGTCTGGCGGCGTCGGCATCGGCGGCGTGCTGGAGCCCCTGCAAGCCAACCCCACCATCATCGAAGACAACTGCTTCATCGGCGCGCGCTCCGAAGTGGTCGAAGGCGTGATCGTGGAAGAAAACTCGGTGATCTCGATGGGTGTGTACATCGGTCAGTCCACCAAGATCTACGACCGCGCCACGGGCGAAGTCAGCTATGGCCGCATCCCTGCCGGTTCCGTGGTCGTGTCGGGCAACCTGCCCTCGGCAGACGGCAAGTACTCGCTGTACTGCGCCGTGATTGTCAAGCGCGTGGACGCCCAGACTCGCTCCAAGACCAGCATCAACGACCTGCTGCGCGGCGCCTGATCGGCCTGCCGGTCTGATCCTTCCTGCATCTGATATCTGATTCAAACGGGAGAACTTGATGAGCGGTGGCAATCTCGAACGGGTACTGCGCCTGATGGCCGAGAAGAAGGCGTCTGACGTCTTTCTGTCTGCCCGGACACCCATCCTCATCAAGATCCATGGTCAGATCATGCAGCTGACGGATCAGATCCTCACCCCGTCCCAGCCCCGCCAACTGTTGTCGGAGATGATCTCCTCGACGCAGATGGAAGAGCTGGACGAGACGGGTGAACTGAACCTCGGCATCACCATTCCCGGTGTGGCCATCTTTCGTCTGAGCGCCTTCAAGCAGCGTGGATCGGTGGCGGCGGTGTTCCGCTACATCCCCTCCGACATCCCCGCGCTGGATTCGCTCAACGTGCCCGATGTGCTGGGCAACCTCGTGCTGGAAAAGCGCGGCCTGATCCTGCTGGCTGGTGCCACGGGCGCAGGCAAGAGCACCACGCTGGCCGCCATGCTGGAGCACCGCAACCAGAACATGACCGGCCACATCCTCACCATCGAGGATCCGCTGGAATTCCTGTTCACCAACAAGAAGTCCATCGTCAACCAGCGTGAAGTGGGCCGTGACACCCAATCGTTGCAGGTCGGCCTGAAGAACGCCCTGCGCCAGGCGCCGGACTGCATCCTGATCGGCGAAATCCGCGATCGCGAAACCATGACGGCCGCGATCTCTTACGCGCTATCGGGCCACCTGGTGCTGTCCACCCTGCACGCCAACAACAGCTATCACGCGCTCGGCCGGATCCTGTCGTTCTACACGCCTGAAGCCCGCCCGGCCTTGCTGAGCGACCTGGCTTCCGGCCTGAAAGCCATCGTGTCGCAACGCCTGCTCAAATCCACAACGGGCGGACGCGTGCCGGCCGTGGAAGTGCTGCTCAACACCCACCTCGTGTCCGAGATGATCGAAAAGGGTGACTTCACCGGCGTGAAGGAAGCGATGGAAAAGTCCATGGCCGAAGGCTCGCAGAGCTACGAACAGGACATCGCCCGCCTGATCAACGAAGGCATCGTCACGCGCGACGAAGGCCTGGTCCACGCCGACTCGCCCACCAACCTCATGTGGCGCCTGCAGAACGACACCACGACCAAATCCAAGCTCGCGGCCAAGGCCGAAGAGGTGGAAGACGGCCCCTCGTTCACCGAAATCACGCTGGACGTTCGCGCCGAGGACAGCAACAACGGCTTTTCGTCCACCCGCTTCTGACCCGGAAGCCCCCCCTGCCTCCTTACGCTACAACATGACCGCCACCGTGCGCCTCACCGAGGCGCTGATCGCACGCCAGTCCGTCACCCCGGCTGACCATGGCTGTCAGGACCTGATGGCCGATCGCCTGCGCGCCATCGGCTTCGAGTGCCAGACACTGACCTTCGGCCCGCAAGATGCCCCCGTGACCAACCTCTGGGCCATCAAACACGGCGCTGGCCACGCCACGGGTGCCCCCACGCTGGTGTTCGCCGGCCACACCGATGTGGTGCCCACCGGCCCGCTCGATCAATGGACCAGCCCGCCCTTCGTGCCCAGCTACCGAGATGGCCTGCTCTATGGTCGCGGCGCTGCCGACATGAAAACCTCGCTGGCTGCCATGGTGGTGGCCAGTGAAGAGTTCGTGGCAGCCCACCCGCAGCACCAGGGCAGCATCGCCTTTCTGATCACCAGCGACGAAGAAGGCCCTTCTGTAGATGGCACCGTCAAGGTGTGCGAGTGGCTTCAGGAACGCGGCGAACGTCTGGACGCCTGCATCGTGGGTGAACCCACCTCGGTCAAGCAGGTGGGCGACATGATCAAGAACGGGCGTCGCGGCTCGCTCTCTGGCAAGTTGCGCATCAAAGGCGTGCAAGGCCACATCGCCTATCCGCACCTGGCAAAGAACCCCATTCACCTGGCCGCACCCGCGCTGGCCGAACTCACCACCATCGTCTGGGATGCGGGCAATGACCACTTCCCGCCCACCAGTTGGCAGATGTCCAACATCCATGCCGGCACGGGTGCAAACAACGTGATCCCCGGCGAGCTGGTGATCGACTTCAACTTCCGCTTCTCCACCGAGTCCACGCCTGAAGGCCTGCAAAGCCGTGTCGAAGAGCTGCTTCACCGCCACGGCCTGGACTTCCGCATCGACTGGACACTGGGCGGTCGCCCCTTCCTGACACGTCGCGGCCCGCTGGTGGACGCCATGGCGGCGGCCATCCGAAGCGTCACCGGCATCGACACCGAACTGTCCACCACCGGCGGCACATCGGACGGTCGCTTCATCGCGCAGATCTGCCCGCAGGTCGTCGAGTTCGGCCCCGTCAACGCCAGCATCCACAAGATCGACGAGCACGTGGCCGTGGCCGACATCGAGCCGCTCAAGGACATCTACAAGCAGACGCTGGAAAGACTGCTGGCGTGACGAACACTGTGAAGACCGTCATCCAGGTGATCGAAGACAGCGCCGCCCGACTGACGCAAGCTGGCGTGGGCTTTGGCCACGGCACCACCAACGCCTTTGACGAGGCCGCCTGGCTGGTGATGTGGCGCCTGAACCTGCCCATCGACGATCTGGATGGCGTGGCTGACCAGACCGTGTCGAACGAACAAGCGACGCAAGTGCAAGCGCTCATCGACGAGCGCATCAGCACGCGCAAGCCCGCCGCTTACCTGACCAAGCAGGCCTGGCTGCAAGGCGTACCCTTTTATGTGGACGAGCGCGCCATCGTGCCGCGCTCCTTCATCGCCGAACTGCTGGCCGAAGGCACGATCGACGACTGGCTGAGCGACAAGACGCAGCGCGTGCTCGACCTGTGCACCGGCAACGGCAGCCTGGCCGTGCTGGCCGCCATGGCCTACCCGGACGTGAGCGTCGATGGCGCCGACATCAGCCCGGACGCACTGGCCGTGGCCCGCATCAATGTGGACCAGCATGGCCTGGCCGAGCGCATCACCCTGCTGCAAAGCAACGGCCTGCAATCGGTGAACGGCCCTTACGACCTGATCCTGTGCAATCCGCCGTATGTGAACGCGCAGTCCATGAAGGCCCTGCCCGCCGAGTACCTGGCCGAGCCCGAACTGGCCCTGGCCTCGGGCGAAGACGGCATGGACTTCACCCGCCAGCTCATCGCGGATCTGCGCGCACAGCCCGATCGATTCATGACACCCGATGCCGTGCTGGTGCTGGAGATCGGCAACGAGCGCGAGCACTTCGAGCGCGCCTTCCCGAACCTGCCGGTGTTCTGGCTGCCCACCTCGTCCGGTGACGACCAGGTGCTGCTCATCACCCGCGAGGCGCTGCTGGCCTGAGGCCTTGCCTTAGACTGCGCACGCTCGGCGCTTGGCGCCGGGCTCTTTCGCTTTACTGATTGCCCCCATGATCGTCCTCAAGAATGTGTCGCTGCTGCGCGGCACCAAGCCCGTCCTGAACCAGGCCAGCGCCACCCTGCATCCGGGCGAGAAAGTCGGCCTGATCGGGCGCAATGGTGCGGGCAAATCCTCGCTGTTTTCCCTGCTGGCCGGTCGATTGCACCCTGATGCGGGCGATGTCGAGATCCCGCCCAGTTGGCTGCAACCGGGCGGCATGGCCGAGGTCGCGCAGAACATGCCGGAAACCGATGACCCGGCCACCGAGTACGTGCTGCAGGGTGACACCCGCCTGATGAAGGCCCTGGAAGATCTGGCCGCAGCGGAAGAAGCCGATGACGGCAACGCCATAGGCGAGGCCCACGGCACGCTGGCCGAGGTCGGCTACTTCGACGCGCCCGCTCGTGCGCAAGCCTTGCTGCTGGGCCTGGGCTTCACGCTTGAACAGTCTCAAGCCCCGGTCAACAGTTTCTCGGGCGGCTGGCGGATGCGTCTGCAACTGGCCCGCGCGCTGATGTGCCCGGCCAAATTGTTGCTGCTCGACGAACCCACCAACCACTTGGACCTGGACGCCCTGGTCTGGCTGGAAGCCTGGCTGCAACGCTATGAAGGCACGCTGCTCATCATCAGCCACGACCGCGAGTTCCTCGACGCCATCACCAAGGTCACCCTGCACCTGGATGAAGGCAAGCTGACCCGCTACACGGGCGGCTATACCGCGTTCGAATCCATGCGCGCCGAACGGATGAGCCAACAGCAGGCCGCGTTTGCCAAGCAGCAGGACAAGATCGCCCACCTCTCCAAGTTCATCGCCCGCTTCAAGGCACAGGCCAGCAAGGCCCGTCAGGCCCAAAGCCGCGTCAAGGCACTGGAGCGCATGGAAAAGCTCGCACCCGTGCTCACCGCCAGCGACTTCCAGTTCACCTTCCCGGAGCCCGCCAGCCTGCCCAACCCCATGCTGTCGCTCAAGGAACTGTCTTGTGGCTACCACCGCGACGGTCAGGAGCCTTTGACCATCGTGTCGGGCATCAACCGTTCGGTGCTGCCCGGCCAGCGCATTGGCATCCTGGGCGCCAACGGCCAGGGTAAATCCACCGTGGTCAAGACCCTGGCCCACATGAACAAGCTGGTCAGCGGTGAGATCACCGAAGGCAAGGGACTGAGCATCGGCTATTTCGCCCAGCAGGAGCTGGACGTGCTGCGCATGGACGAAGGCCCCATGCAACACATGATCCGCCTGGCGCGCGATGTGGGGCCCAATGCCCGCGAGCAGGAACTGCGCGACTTCCTGGGCCGCTTCCAGTTCACCGGTGACATGGTCAACCAGCCCGTGAGCCAGTTCAGCGGTGGAGAAAAAGCCCGCCTGGTGCTGGCCCTGGTCGTGTGGCAACGCCCCAACCTGCTGCTGCTGGACGAACCCACCAACCACCTGGACCTCACCACCCGCGAAGCCTTGAGCATGGCGCTCAACGAATTCGAAGGCACCGTGATGCTGGTCAGCCACGACCGCGCCCTGCTGCGCGAAGTGTGCGACGAGTTCTGGCTCGTGGCCAAGGGCAGCGTCAGCACCTTCGACGGTGATCTGGACGACTACCAGAAGTGGCTGCAGGAGCAAGCCAAGGAGGTGGCGCAAGCCGCACGGGCCGCACGTGATGCGGATCGCAAGGCCAATGGTGCTAGCACGACAGCCCCGGCTGCAGCCCAGCCAGCAGTCGTTGCTGCCCCGATCTCCTCACCTGTCGACGCGCCCGCCAAGGGCAAGGAAGACCGCAAGGCGCAAGCCCAGGCGCGACAAAGGCTGGCCGATCAGGCCAAGCCACTCAAGGCGGAACTCAAGCAGGTGGATCAGCGCCTGGCCAAGGCGCATGAAGAGCAGGCTGCGCTCACGGACAGCCTGGCCAATCCTGGTCTGTCTGCGGCTGAACGTGCCGAACAAGGCAAACGCCTCAAGGCGCTCGGCGAAGAGCTCGAAACACTCGAGTCGCGCTGGCTGGAGCTGACCGATCAGATCGAACAGCTGGGTGCCTGATCAACGCCCCTTGCGGTGTTCCATCATGTCCTGACAGCTCACGCACAAGTGGGCTTCAGGCAAGACCTCCAGGCGTGCCACGCCGATGGCGTCGCCGCACTCCTCGCAGTAGCCGTACTCGCCGCTCTCGATGCGCTCCAGCGCCTGCTTCGTGGCGGCCAGTTCGGTCTGCTCATGGTGCAGGAAGGCGATGGTTTCATCATCGGCTTCTGCGGCCATCGCGCCTTCAATCCCGGCCACAAAGGTGTTGGCAGTCACGGACTCCTCGGCTGCCAGACGCGCGCGCAATTCGCTGTCTTGCGCGCTCAAAGCCCTGGCCTGATCCTGCAGGCGCGCCTTGAAGCGAGCCAGCTCATTGGGGCTCAGCGCGGATGTGGGGGTCACTTGGGCTGTGTTGCTCGACATCTTCTGTTCTCCAGGACTTGAGGTCTTCTTCTTGAACTGGCGGACGGCCAGTTCCTCAGTTCAGGATAGGCACGCATCTGGCCCCTCGTCTTGCGACACATCAAGGCAGCATGCACCGCGAGGGCAGACACCGCTAACATTGCGCCATGTCATCTTCGTCCCCTCGCTCCTCATGCGCCGATGGCGACGCCGCCCCCTCGCTGCCTACCGATCTGCTGAAGCTGGATCTGCAGCTTTGCTTTGCGCTGTATGCCGCGTCGCTGGCCATGACGAAGGTCTACAAACCTCTTCTGGCACCGCTGGGCCTGACCTATCCACAGTACCTCGTGATGTTGCTGCTGTGGGAACACGATGACCGAACCGTCAACGAACTGGGTCAACTGCTGCAACTGGATTCCGGCACGCTGACGCCCCTGCTCAAGCGCATGGCCTCACAAGGGCTGCTGAGCCGGGAGCGCGATCCTGAGGATGAGCGACGTGTTCGACTCCGCCTCACGGCGGCTGGCCGGGAACTGAAGCAAAAAGCGACCGAGATACCGTCGACCCTGGCCTGCAAGGTGGACCTTGATCACCAGGAACTGGCCGACCTGCGCACGCAACTGCATCAGCTTCGGCATCGGCTCACCACCGAAGACGCATCGCCTCGCGGCGATTGACCCCAGTACCTGCCGGGCCATTTTGTTCAACTGGTGCACGGCCAATTTAAATTGCGCACAATTTAATTGCCAACACCAATACTGAAGGACACTGCCATGGCACTCGAAAAAGTCATCTACGTCGCCCACGCCACCGCCACCGGAGGACGAGACGGACGCGCCGTGACTTCCGACAACAAGCTGGACGTCGCACTGGCTCGCCCCACCGAGCTCGGCGGCAACGGCCAGGGCACCAATCCGGAACAACTGTTTGCAGCCGGTTATGCCGCCTGCTTCATTGGTGCCATGGGCTTCGTGGCCGGTCAATCCAGGAAGTTCTTGCCTGCCGGCACGCAAATCGCGTCAGAAGTCGGTATCGGCCCTATTCCTGCCGGCTTCGGCATCGAAGTCACCCTCAACATCACGCTTCCTGGCCTGCCCAAGGATGAAGCGCAGGCCCTGATCGATGCCGCACACCAGGTTTGCCCTTACTCCAACGCGACGCGCGGCAACATCCAGGTCACCCTCAACCTGGTCTGACATTTCGCAAGCTGCAAGCGATCAGGGGCGCCCTTCGGCCAAAAAGCCGGAAATTCGGTGCTAATCTCAGGTTTTCCCCAGCCTTTCGAGGTTGACGCACCGAGGATGAGCCCCTACGCTTGCGACCCATGCTTTTCACGATCCGCCGTCAAGGCCGCCTAGCCCCGATGCTGGGTGACACTGCCCCCGGGATCCATGTTGGAGTCCACACGAACGCCCTCGTCGCCTGCCTTCTGGCTGTCGGCCTGATGTTCGGCGCAGCTTCGTCTCAAGCACAGCAAGTCCAGAGTTCGACACCCGCTGCGGCAACAGCCACGAATCAGGGCAACGGCGGCACGACGGCGTCTCCAGCTGCCAACAATTCGGTAGACAACAGCGACCCCGTGTCCCGCTTCCTGGCTGACAAGGGTCTGCTGCCCAACACCAAGCCCGTGGTCGAACTGGCCCAACAGGTTCGCGACAAGGCCTCGGACATGGCCTCCGAACTGGTGCTCTCGGCCATGAACTTCCTGGGCGTGCCTTACCGTCGTGGCGGCACATCCGAACAAAGCGGCTTCGACTGCAGCGGCTTCACGCGCCATGTGTTCGAAAACAGCGTAGGCCTGATCCTGCCGCGCCGTGCCAGCGAACAGGCCAACTCACCCGATCTGATCCCGATCCAGAAGTCCGAACTGAAGCCAGGCGACCTGGTCTTTTTCAACACCCTGCGCCACACCTTCTCGCACGTCGGCATCTACATTGGCGACGACAAGTTCATCCACTCGCCTCGCGCAGGCGGTCAAGTGCGTGTGGAAGACATGCGCCAGGCCTACTGGCAACAGCGTTTCGATGGTGCCCGCCGCGCACCCGTGGTGACGGCGCGCCAACCCACTCCGCCTCAGAACAACTGAGTCGGCGACAGGGCCGCAGCGCCCGAGCGCGTCTTGCAGCACAATGCTGGGCCATGAGTCAGCCTGCCACTCAGCCCCTGGGCCGAGTCGTCCCCATCCGGACCTCCACCTCTCCCGCCGCCAAGGCGTTGCCGCCCGCAACACCTGGTTCGCACGCCACGCCTGCGCCCGATCAACTGGGGCGCCCGCTGCGAGACCTGCGCATTTCGGTCACGGATCGCTGCAACTTCCGTTGCGGCTACTGCATGCCGCGCACGGCCTTCGGCCCTGACCACCCTTTCCTGCCCCACTCGGAGCTGTTGAGCTTCGAAGAGATCACCCGTGTCGCCCGCATGGCCATGCGCCTGGGTGTGCGCAAGCTGCGGCTCACGGGCGGGGAGCCCCTGTTGCGCAAGGACATCGAGCGCCTGATTGCCCAACTGGCCGAACTGCGCACGCTGGACGGCCAGCCGCCCGAGCTGACATTGACCACCAACGGCAGCCTGCTCAAGCGCAAGGCGCAGGCCCTCAAGGACGCGGGCTTGCGACGCGTGACGGTCAGCCTGGATGCCCTGGATGAAGCCACGTTTGCACGCATGAGCGACAGCCAGTTGAGCGTGGCCGACGTCCTGGATGGCATCGAGGCGGCACACGCCGTCGGGCTGGCGCCGATCAAGGTCAACATGGTGGTGCAAAAAGGCGTCAACGATCAGGAGATCCTGCCGCTGGCGAGGCACTTCCGGCACACCGGCGTCGAGTTGCGCTTCATCGAGTTCATGGACGTGGGTCAGACCAACCGCTGGCAGATGGCGCATGTGCTGCCCTCGCAGGAAGTGCGCGCCGTGATCGAGCAGGCGTTCGCGCTGCGCCCTGTCTCGTCCAGCCAGGTCGGCGACACCGCCCAGCGCTGGGCCTACGCCGACGGCGCCGGCCACGTGGGCTTCATCTCCAGTGTCACGCAGGCTTTCTGCGGTGACTGCTCCCGCCTGCGCATGTCAACCGAAGGCCGGCTTTACACCTGCCTGTTCGCCACCCAAGGCCATGAATTGCGCAGCCTGCTGCGTGATCCGTCCCTGCATGACGACGAGATCACCGCCCGCATCGCGGCCCTGTGGGCCCGGCGCGATGACCGCTACTCTCAATTGCGAGGCCAGTCAGGTCAGGCCGACAACGCGATCCAGCAAGCCAGCGGGCGCCGCATTGAAATGAGCTACATCGGTGGCTGACGTCCGCTTTCAGAACGTGACGGGCTGGTTGCTGGCTGGCGGCGAGGGGCGGCGCATGCAAGGGCAGGACAAAGGCCTTGTCGACTACCGAGGGCGCCCTCTGGCTGCCTGGGTGCTCGACAGCCTCCAGCAACAGTGCAGCAGCCTGCGCATCAGCGCCAACCGCAATCTGCCTGTCTACCAGCGACTCCTCAACAACATCACCGGCCAGACGTCATCCAATGCGGTCCTGTCCGATGATCCTGACCTGCATGTCAGCCAGGGCCCGCTCGCCGGCATCATCACCGCCATGCGCCACACGGACACTGACTGGCTGATGATCGTGCCCTGCGACATGCCCCACCTCCCTGCGGACATCGTCGCCCGCCTGATGCACGAGGCCCATCAAACAAATGCCGACATCGTGACACCTTGCACGCAATCGGGCGCCGAGAATGAGCATCACCATTGGGTCTGTGGATTGATTCGCAAGCGGGTTTGCCCTGACACTGTGAGCCAGTTCGTGAACGGTGAACGCAAAGTTGGTCATTGGGTGCGCTCTCAGCACTGGGCCAGCGTCGCGTTTGCGGACAGCCAAGCTTTTGCCAACATGAACACCCTGGAGACCCTGCGTGGTCAGCACTGATACTTCCGTCCGCATCGCGCGCATTGCCCCCGCGGACCTGAGCGCCTACAAGAGGCTTCGCGATGAAGGCCTGAAGCTGCACCCGGATGCGTTCGACTCCGACATTGAAAGCGAGCAGGCGCGCCCGCCAGAGAGCTACATCGGCCGACTGGGCTTGTACGAAACGCTGGGCGGCACCTTCCTGCTGGGCGCCTGGGCAGACAAGGAGCTGGTGGGCATGATTGGCCTGGAGCGCCAGTCCTTGCAGAAACTGCGGCACAGCGCCGAGCTCAACAGCATGATGGTGAACCCCAGAGCGACGGGCAAGGGCATCGGCCTCATGCTGGTCAACGCCGCCATCGCCGAAGCGCGGCGCGCCATCGGCCTGGAGCAGATCACCTTGCGCGTCAGCACATCCAGTGAATCAGCGATCCGACTGTATGAACGCGCGGGCTTTCAGGCGTGCGGTGTCCTGCCTCACGCCATCAAGCTGGTTGATGGCCCCGGGCAGGTTCGCTATTTCGACAAGCTGACCATGGTCCTCATTCTCTGAGGCCCACAGTTACTTCGCCTCGGCGGCGCCGCGGTTGGCCAGGCCATCCGCACGCTCGTTGCCTGGGTCACCAGCATGCCCGCGCACCCAGCGCCAGTCCACATCGTGATTGGCCGCCTGCTGCTCCAGCGTACGCCACAGATCTTCGTTCTTGACGGGCTTGCCGTCGGCCGTCTTCCAGCCACGACGCTTCCAGCCGGTGATCCACTCGGTGATGCCCTTGCGCACGTATTCGCTGTCCGTGTAAATCACGACCTTGCAGCGGCGCTTGAGCGATGACAAAGCCTGGATGACCGCCGTCAACTCCATGCGGTTGTTGGTGGTCACCAGTTCACCGCCCCACATCTCTTTCTCGTGGGGCCCGCAGACCATCCATACGCCCCAGCCGCCTCGGCCAGGATTGCCCTTGCACGCGCCGTCGGTGTACATCACGACGGCAGGCGTTGCTGATTCAGTCATCCATTCACATCCTGTTGAAAGTGGCCATCGCGCTGATGGCGCTGTGCCACAACGGCCGGTGCTGCGCTCGGCGCCACACGTGCCTTCTTGATCTTGCCCACCAGGCGCATGCCTCGCGCCCGCTTCACGGCCACGACAAAATAAACGGCGCCCAACACGGGCCACCAGCGGTCACCCGCGTGTTCCATCCAGCTCAGCCGCGCCCATGATTGCTCGCTGCGCACCATCGGACGGTAGCAGCCAAAGCAACCCGCTTCCACCTCCAGGTCCAGCAGGCGCAACCAGTCGCGCAAGCGCCAGTAGGCGATGAACTCGCCTTGCGGCAGCACCAGTGCCGAGCGGGCGCCCCAACGCCCCATCCTTTGCCACATGCCCCACAGACTGGCCGGATTGAAGCCGGCGATCACCACACGCCCCTCGGGCACCAGCACGCGCTCCACCTCACGCAAGGTGTCGTGCGGATCACGTGCCAGCTCCAGCGCATGCGGCAACACCACCAGATCCAGGCTGTTGCTCGGGAAAGGCAGCGCCTCGAAATCACAGCGCAAGCTGAAAGGCGCCCCATTGAGGATCTGCCCGCCCTCCACCAAAGGCTCATGAACCAGTGGCGACATGCCAGACGGTGGCGCCCATTGCGCGTAAGCTGCGTCCAGCGCCAGCCAGCGATGCTGCATGCGGTTCATGCGCAGTCCGTCCAGCTCAGGCAAACCCAGTTGCAGCGCGTGAAAGCCGAAGATGTCCGCCACCAGGCGATCCATCTGCGCTTGTTCCCACTCCAGCAAAGCCTGCCCCGGCGGCAAGGCCAACCAGGGGTGCAACTCTATAATTGGATCGACTCTGGTCATGGAATTACTAGCTCTACCCGCCTTCACCGACAACTACATCTGGATGATCCACAACGGCCAACAAGCCCTTGTCGTCGATCCAGGTGATGCTGCGCCCGTGCTCGACACACTGCAGCAACGCAGGTTGACGCTGACCGCCATTCTAGTGACCCATCACCATCCGGATCACACGGCAGGCCTGCGGGCCTTGCAATCTGACCACACTGCAGTCTATGGACCACGCCATGAGGCCATTGATGGCGTCAAGCAGCTCGTTGGCGAAGGCGACGTCATCGAGTGGGCGGGCCTGAGCATCAGTGTGCTGGACACGCCAGGGCACACGGCTGGTCACATCGCTTACCTGCTCCCCCCTGCGCCAGATCAATCGCTACCTGATCCGACAGCCTTCGTTGGAGATACACTCTTCTCTGCGGGATGTGGCCGCCTGTTCGATGGCACCATGGCGCAGTTGTTCGCCAGCCTCACCCGCCTGAAAGACATTCTGCCGGATGCCACGCGCATCTGTGCCGCGCACGAGTACACCCTCAGCAACCTGCGTTTTGCGAAGGCTGTTGAGCCACACAACCTTGACCTTGGTGCCTACCAGGCGCACTGCGAAGCTCTGAGAGCCCGCGCACTGCCTACCCTGCCCGGCACCATGCGTAACGAGAAGGCCATCAACCCCTTCCTTCGTTGCGCCGAACCTGAAGTGGTTTCCAGCGCCCTGCAGCAAGGCGCAAAGGATGCCAGCCCCGAGGCTGTCTTTGCCGCTCTGCGACTATGGAAAAACACATTCTGAAGATGAAGACCACACGCTCACTCCGACGCACCTTCACCTTGAGTACCACCGCGCTGGGATGCCTGATCCTGACGGCATGCGGCTCGGTCTACGGTCCGCAAAGCCGCATGCAGCTCGACATGGACAAGCTGCTGCAGACATCTCCACCAGCCTCAGGCAACGCGCTTGCCGGCAACGAGGGCAAGTTCCTGCGTGGCGCCGTCAAGCAGGACCCCACATCCGGCTTGCGCGTGGACATCGGCGCGGCCACCATCAACGGCACGGACGCCAGCGCGCCTGCGCTCAATGAGCCTGCAGCCAAGCCCGCAGAGGCCGCGTCGGCCGCCACCGACGAGCAAGATGCCAAGGAAGCCGCCGGCGCGCCCACCGACCCCTTGCGCCCAGAAGCCACCGTTGACCTCAGCGACATCACGGCCAACCAGGACCTCTGGGGCCGCGTACGCCAGGGCTTTGGCCTGCCAGCGCTGGAGTCTCAACTGGTGCTTGACCACGAGCGCTGGTACGCCAGCCGCCCCGATTACGTGCAGCGCATGACCGAGCGCGCCAGCCGCTATCTGTTCCACGTGGTGGACGAGATCCAGCGCCGTCAGATGCCAACCGAGCTGGCCCTGCTGCCCTTCATTGAAAGCGCCTTCAACCCGCAGGCGATGTCCTCGGCACGCGCATCGGGCATCTGGCAATTCATGCCCGCCACCGGCAAGGACTTCGAGCTCAAGCAGAACCTGTTTCGCGATGACCGCCGCGACGTGCTGGCGTCCACCCGCGCAGCGCTGGACTACCTGCAGCGCCTGAACAAGCAGTTCGGTGACTGGCACCTGGCGCTGGCCGCCTACAACTGGGGCGAAGGCAATGTGCAGAAAGCCATCAACCGCAATGCGCGCCAGGGCCTGCCTACGGACTACGCCAGCCTGAACATGCCGCCTGAGACACGCAATTACGTGCCCAAGCTGCATGCCATCAAGAACATCGTGGCGCACCCGGAAGCCTACAACCTGACGCTCACGCCCATCGAGAACCACCCCTACTTCGTGAGCGTGCCCATCCAGCGCGACCTGGATGCCACCCTGGCTGCACGTCTGGCCGGCTTGCCGCTGGACGAATTCAAGGCCCTGAACCCCTCGCTCAACAAGCCCGTGATCCTGGCTGCCGGCACACCACAGGTGCTGCTGCCCTATGACAACGCAGGCTTGTTCGTGCACAACCTGAGCAACCACAAGGGCCCTCTGGCAAGCTGGACAGCCTGGGTCGTGCCCCGCACGATGCGCCCCGGTGACGCCGCCCGTCAGGTCGGCATGAGCGAAGGCAGCCTGCGCGATATCAACCACATCCCGCCCAAGATGCTGGTGAAGGCCGGCTCGACCTTGCTGGTGCCTCGCTCCGTGCAGCGCGAGCAGGATGTCTCCGAGGCGCTGGCAGACAACGCCATGATGGCGCTGGCCCCCGATCTGCCGCCCATGCGCCGCATGAGCCTCAAGGCAGGCAAGCGTGACACCGTGGCCGGGATTGCCAGGCGTTATCGCGTGTCGCCGCAGCAGGTGGCACAGTGGAACCGCGTATCGGCATCAGCCACCTTCCAGCGTGGTCAGACCGTGGTGGTGTATGTACCCACCGGCAAAACCAATGCACGCCGAGTGGCCACCGTTCGCAACAATGTGGCCAACGCCAAGGGGCGAGCCCCCACTCGTGTGGTCGCCAGTGCAGCGCGCAGCCCAGCGCGCAACAGCGCAGCCAAAGCTCGTCCTTCCGTGAATCGCAACGCCCGAGTGCGCGTGGCCAGCGCACGCTGACACTGTCAGGCTGACGTGGACAAGCGCTGCAGTTCAGCGCCTGTCCATGAACGCATGGGCGATGGTGCCCAGGTCCACATACTCCAGCTCGCTGCCCACTGGCACACCTCGAGCCAGGCGGGTGACAGTGAGCCCCCTCGCCTTCAATTGTTCAGCCAGCACGTGGGCTGTCGCTTCGCCTTCGGCCGTGAAATTCGTGGCCAGGATCACCTCCCGAACCACGCCATCCGAGGCGCGCTCCAGCAAGGCTGACAGACCGATGTCGCGCGCCCCCAGGCCATCGAGCGGGCTCAAGCGCCCGAGCAAGACGAAGTACTGCCCCTTGTAGCTGCCTGTGCGTTCCAATGCAGCCTGGTCAGCAGGCGTTTCGACCACGCACAGCAAGTGCGGATCACGCTCAGGATCCAGGCAGACATCGCACACAGGCGCCCTGCTAAAGGTGTGGCATCGCTGGCAATGACCGATCTCGGACACCGAGGTGTCCAGCGCCCTCGCCAGCTTCACCGCGCCAGCACGGTCATGCTGCAACAGGTGATAAGCCATGCGCTGCGCCGACTTCTGCCCGACACCAGGCAGGCAGCGCAAGGCCTCGATCAGACCTTCAAGGGCAGGATCGGCCATGGATCAGAAGGGGAACTTCATGCCGGGAGGCATGGGCATGCCTGCCGTCAGCTTGCCCATCTTTTCAGCGCTGGTCGTCTCGGCGCGGCGCACGGCATCGTTGAAAGCGGCGGCCACGAGGTCTTCCAGCATGTCCTTGTCATCGGCCAGCAGGCTGGGGTCAATGGTCACGCGCTTGACATCGTTCTTGCAGGTCATCACCACCTTCACCAGGCCGGCACCAGACTGACCTTCCACCTCGATGTTGGCCAGTTCGTCCTGGGCCTTCTTGAGGTTTTCCTGCATTTGCTGGGCCTGTTTCATCAGGCCGGCGAGTTGTCCTTTGAGCATGGCTCATCATCCTTTCTTGCGCAAAACGTGATTGTCGCCGCGAACGTCGTGGCGACTCAAATGGGTCGAATGGATCCGGGCACGATACGTGCCCCCGGATACTGCGACAACAGACCCCGCACCAGCGGGTCCGTTTCAATCAGATGGTCAGCCTGATGCTGACGACGCTCGCGCGCCACCTGATCTCGCTGAGCCGGCGTATTGTGGGCCTTGCCGCGTTCCAGCTCCAGCATGACCTGCGCCTCCAGCACTTGCCCCATGGCGGCAGCGAGGCGATCACGGTTGCTGTCGCTGCACAAGCTCTCCCGCTCGACGCGCAGGCGCCACAGGCTCTGGCCGCCTTCGTCCTGCTGCGCCACACACTGCGCCTGCATGGCCAGCTCGCGCACCAGGGCCGTGATGGCACCTTTGGCGCTCATCTGCGCCACCAGTTCTGCCCAGCGATCGGAGAGGGGGTCTGAGCCCGGTGGTGGCAGTTCGATCGATACAGCGCGCTGCAGAGGATCACCGGAGCGGTCACCTGTGTCTTGCCTTACACGCTCGGCAGCAGCCTCGTCAACAGGCAGATCTGGCTCGACGGACGCCGTGTACTCATCCTGCGGCGGCATGTCGATATCGGGCGGCCCGCCTTGTGACCAGCTTGCGTCGGCCTCCGCCTCGGGTGGCAAAGCCTCCCAGGGCGGCACACCTTGATCGCTCGCGCGGGCTTGCACAGAGGCCGGCGGTGCCACACGTGCCGATGGCAGCACCACAGGTGCAGCAGGAGCCGCAGCTACAGCAGGCGCGGGGGCTTCGGCCATGACCGGCTTGCTGCCAGGCCCACCCGGATTCACCTCAGGCGAAGCAGGAGCAGCACGCTGAACCGGCTCGGTCAGAGGCTGCCGCCTGGTGACCGAGCCTTCAGCTTTTGGGGGGCTGCTTACCCCCTGCCCCAGGCCGCCACCAGGCTTGAAAGCCAGCAATCGCAACAGCAGCATCAACAAGCCGCTGTACTCGTCAGGTGCCAGCGCCAGCTCGGCACGACCTTGCAAACACAGGCTGTAGAACAACTGCGTTTCATCGGGTGCCAGCAAGGGTGCCAGCGCCCGCCACACCAGTTCATCCGGATCTTCGGAGTCATCCAGCCCTGGCACCGCTTGAATGACGGCCATGCGCTGCAAGGCCGTGGCCAGTTCTTCCAGGGTGCCCGACGCAGACAGGCCCAGGCGACGTAGCGTATCGACGGCGTCGACCACACCTTTGCCGTTCCCTTGCGCCACGGCCTCGATGATGCGCTGCACGTGCTGACGGTCCACGGCGCCCAGCATCTGCCGAACAGGGCCTTCCTGCAACTGCCCGCCACCAAACGCGATCGCCTGATCTGCCAGGGACATCGCGTCCCGCATGGAACCCCGTGCCGCACGCGCAAGCAGGCGCAGGGCCTCGGGCTCAAACGCAATGCCTTCCACGGCCAGCACCTGCGAGAGATGCTCGTGAACGGTCTGCGCGGCCATCGGGCGCAGATTGAACTGCAGACAGCGAGACAGCACCGTGACCGGCACCTTCTGCGGATCGGTCGTCGCCAGCACGAACTTCAGATAATCCGGCGGCTCCTCCAGCGTCTTGAGCATGGCATTGAATGCCGTGTTCGACAGCATGTGCACTTCGTCGATCATGTAGACCTTGAAGCGCCCCACGACTGGCTTGTAGACCGACTGCTCCAGCAACTGGGAGATTTCTTCCACGCCACGGTTGGAGGCCGCATCCAGCTCGACATAGTCCACGAAACGACCGGCATCAATGTCCCGGCATGGCTGACACTGCCCGCATGGCGAGGCCGTGATCGTGCCCTGGCCATCCGGGCCAACACAGTTCAGCGATTTGGCCAGAATGCGGGACACCGTGGTCTTGCCCACCCCGCGCGTGCCCGTGAACAGATAGGCGTGGTGCAGCCGTTGTTGCGACAAGGCATTGCTCAGCGCCTGAACAACATGCCCCTGACCGACCATGCTGTCGAAGCCTTTGGGGCGGTATTTGCGTGCGAGGACCATTGAACTCATTCGGCGATTCTAGAGGCGGCTGCAGCCCCCGAAGTGACGCGAACAAACTTTCAGGTCGTGACTTTGATACATCTGGAAACAGGTTTAGTCACAAAGACTGCTCCAAACGCCCGTTTGAAGCTATGAAATACTCACGGCGCACCCTACAATTTGATCAGTCGCGATTAAATACGTCGCGTCGCAAACCGCCAGTTCTTGACTGTTTGCGACACAAATCGGTTGACTCAACTTATCCAGGCCCGGGTAGCTTGAGTGCAGTCGCCGTTTCACCTGATGTGGGCCTGTTGTATGTCGTTTGAAAATCTGGGGTTGATAGAACCCCTGTTGAAAGCAGTTCACGAGGCTGGCTATTCAACTCCCACTCCTATCCAGGCACAGGCTATTCCTGCCGTGCTCGGAGGTGGGGACCTCCTCGCCGGTGCGCAAACCGGCACGGGCAAGACGGCTGGTTTTACCCTGCCTTTGCTCCACAAACTGATGACCTCTCCCGCTGCCAGTGCAGCAGGGGGAAAACGTCACGTGCGCGCCTTGATTCTCACGCCCACACGTGAATTGGCCGCACAAGTCGAAGAATCAGTGCGCATTTACAGCAAATACCTGCCGATTCGCTCGGCTGTGATGTTTGGCGGCGTTGGCATGAACCCACAGATCGAAGCCCTGCGCCGCGGTCTGGATGTCCTGGTGGCCACCCCTGGCCGTTTGCTGGATCACCATCAGCAAGGCACCCTTGATCTGAGTCACGTTGAATATTTCGTGCTAGACGAGGCGGATCGCATGCTGGATATGGGATTCATCCACGATATTCGCCGGGTGCTGGCCATTCTGCCGCCCAAGAAACAGAGCTTGTTATTCTCAGCAACGTTCTCTGACGAAATCAAGGCCCTGGCGGAACGATTGCTGAACAGCCCGAAGGTGATCGAGGTGGCGCGTCGAAATGCCACCGCAGAAACCATCGCACAAAAGATTCACCCGGTTGATCGTGATCGCAAGCGCGAATTACTCACCCACCTGATCAAATCGAATAACTGGCACCAGGTTCTGGTTTTCACCCGAATGAAACACGGTGCCAATCGTCTGGTCGAATACCTGCTCAAGCAGGACGTCACCGCCATGGCGATCCACGGCAACAAGAGCCAGAGCGCCCGTACGCGTGCCCTGGCCGAGTTCAAATCCGGCGAACTGCAGGTGCTGGTAGCCACAGACATCGCCGCACGCGGGATCGACATCGATCAGTTGCCCCATGTGGTGAACTTCGAGTTGCCCAACGTGCCGGAAGACTACGTTCACCGGATCGGCCGCACCGGCCGTGCAGGCGCCGAGGGCGAGGCCATCTCGCTCGTGTGTGTGGACGAAGAAGGCTTCCTGGCAGACATCGAAAAGCTCATCAAGCGCAGCATCCCGCGTGAAACCATTGCCGGTTACGAGCCTGATCCACACGCCAGGCCCGAGCCTATTTTGCTGGGGCGGCGCGTGCTTCATGGTGCGCCCGGCTCACGCTCTGGCTCCGGTGGCTCGTCCGGTCGGTCGGGCTCCGGTGGCGGCGGTGGTGGCCATCGCGGTGGCCAAGGTGGGGGCGCCCCCCGCCAGCACAGCGGCCAAGGCCAAGCCAGCCATGGCAATGGTGGTGGCGCGCGGCCTGCTCAGGGCCAGCCCCAGGATCTGCGCGCACCTCGCAGAACTGAAGCCGCCAACAGTGGGCCGCTGTCATCTCCACCACCGCGTCGCGTCCGCGGCTAAGGTGGCGTCAGGCGCAGAGAGATTTGCCCATGAAAAAACCCGGCGAGGCCGGGTTTTTTTATTGCCGAGCCACCCCTTGAGGAGCAGCCCCGCCGTGCGAATTACTTCGAAGCAGCTTCGGAAGCAGCAGCAGCCTTCTTGGCAGCCTTGGCCTTGTGAGCCTTCTTGGCCTTCTTGGCAGGAGCGGAAGCGGCAGAAGCGGCAGAAGCGGCAGCAGGAGCGGAAGCAGCTTCGGCGGCGAAAGCACCAATAGCGAACATCGAGGCGATCAGAGCGGCGATCAGCTTTTTCATGTGGAAACTCCAGAGAGATATGAGGTTGGTTTCAGACCAGTTCACTGCCCGGCCTGTAAGTGGTCAACGCGCCCCTTTTGAGATCGGTTGACACAGTGCACAAAAAATTTTGAATTTATTCAAATGGCCGTTCCCGCAACCATTTGGTGGCCACCCACTTCTCACCCTGCTGCACCGGCGCACCACCATGCAAGGTTTTGGTTGAAGGGTGAGGCAACCCATATGCAAAGAATACGGCCTGACCTGCGACCGCGTGTACGTCCACGCCCGCATCAGGGAACGTCGTCGCGCCACCGGAATCCGGCGTATTGAGGTACATGACCACGGTGCCCACGCGCTGGCCGCCTCGTTTCAGAATGGGCGCCGTACCAGGTTGATTCGGATCGAAATAATCAAAGTGCGGCTTGTATTCAGCGCCAGGGGCATAACGCAGCACCTGAATGCCTTCACCATTTTCAACTGGCCAGTTCACCAGTGCCGCGATGCGCGCTTCGATGCGCCGACACAGTTCGCTCTCTCCTCGCTCGAAAAACATGCCCTGGCTGGTCCGCACCTCGTTGACCTCACTGTCGCCAGTGGCGTTGACCACGGTCTGGGAGCGCGTCATGCGAGGCTGTGCCTGCGCCTTGAGTTCCTCGCATTCCTGCGCAGACAGAAAGTCGCCAAACACCACGACGCGAGGATGGCGGATCTGAACCAGCACGTTCACGAACTTGTCATGCGCCCAGACGCGAGACAGTCCGTCAGTGACGACTTCCGGCACGTGCCGCGTGGCGGCCTGGGCCTGCGCCGCACCTGCCATCATCACCTGCTCCAGCGCGTCGAGCGCCACGCTTTCTTCCCAGCCGCTGGCCTTCATGGCCTCCAGCACCACGTCGGCGCTGTGCCCGGCCTGAGCCTGCTGAATGATCCACTGGCGAAGTTCAGGGGTGATCAACTGCTCGCTCATGCACACAGCCTCCGGTAAGACGCCAGATCAAGCCGGCAATTTGCGGCGAAACACCAGGCGATCGGCCTCCGAGGCGCTGGCATCGTAGGCATAGCCTTCTGCCTCGAAATCCAGCAGATCAGCAGGCTTGCTGGCCCGCTTGATGATGGCGTGACGCGCCATCAGCCCCCGTGCTCGCTTGGCGTGGAAGCTGATGATCTTCCACCCTGCGCCCTTCCAGTCCTCGAATACACACTCGACGACACGGGCTTTCAAAGCCTTGCGCTTGACGGACTTGAAGTACTCCTGGGAAGCCAGATTGATGATGACGTCATCACCCTGCTTCTTCAAACGCGCGTTGAGGTGAAGCGCCAGGGTGTCACCCCACCATGCGTACAGATCCTTGCCGCGAGGATTGGGCAGCCTGGTGCCCATCTCCAGACGATAGGGCTGCATCCAGTCCAGTGGGCGCAGCACGCCGTACAGGCCGCTGAGGATGCCGACGTGCTCCTGAGCCCAGTCGAGGTCCGCCTGTTTGAGGCTGGCTGCATCCAGCCCCTCATAGACATCCCCGTTGAAGGCCAGGATGGCCTGCTTGCTGTTTCTGGCTGTGAATTTCGGCTTCCAGGCCGCATAGCGCGCGACATTCAGGCTTGAAAGTGCATCGCTGAGGTCCATCAAGGAAGCGATCTGGGCCGGGGTGTAGGGCTTGAGCACCTCGATCAAGGCCGCTGACTCGTCCACAAACTGCGGCAGGGTGTGCTTGTCCGTGGTGGGGGCGGTGTCGTAATCGAGGCTTTTGGCGGGGGACAGCAGAATCAGCATGAGGCGGCAGGAAGGTCAGAGCGTTTCGCCGCCTGGCTGGCGTTTGCAGGGGCACAGGGCCTCAGTTTGCAGGGCATCGAGGATCCGCAGGATTTCATCGGGATTGCGCCCGACGTTCAGATTGTTGACCGACACGTGCTGGATGACGTTGTCGGCGTCCACGATGAAGGTCGCACGCAAGGCCACACCAGCTTGCTTGTCGCGCACGCCGAGCTGATCGATGAGCGAGCCGGTCACATCGGCAAAGCTCCAGTGGCCCAGCTTGTCCAGATCCTTGTGTTCGCGGCGCCAGCCCAGCTTGGAGAATTCGTTGTCCGTGGAGCCGCCCATCAGGATGGCATCGCGGTCCAGGAATTCCTTGTTGAGCTTGTCGAAGCCAACGATCTCGGTCGGGCAGACAAAGGTGAAGTCCTTGGGGTAGAAATAAATGATTTTCCACTTGCCGGGAAAACTCTTCTCGGTGATGTCTTCGAAGGCCGACTGCCCATGTTCTTCGTGGTGATTGAAGCCGGGCTTGACGCCCACGACCTTGAAATGATCCAGTTTGTCGCCAACGGTTTTCATGCTTGCATCCTTGAGACATGCGCTACGAGGTACGCCATTTTCTCATCATAGATTCCTGTACGGCGTGACAAAGGGAATCAAGCAGGACTTGCGCAACACTCATAAAATCGCGGTTCCACTCCACTGCCCTGCCGCAGCGCCCTGCCGCGGCCCCCGACCATGGCGATCTATCGCATCAAAGACAAGGTTCCTCAGGTTCACCCCAGCGCCTATGTGGCTGAATCGGCCGATGTCATCGGCAGCGTGACCTTGTCCCAAGGCTGCAGCGTCTGGTCGCACGTGACCTTGCGAGGCGACAACGAGCCCATCGTGATCGGCGAACGGTCCAATGTGCAGGAATCGTCCGTGCTGCACACCGATATCGGCTTCGGCCTGACCATCGGAAAGGACGTGACCGTGGGCCATCAGGCCATGCTGCATGGCTGCACTGTGGGCGATGGCTCGCTGATTGGCATTCAGGCCGTCGTGCTCAACGGCGCCGTGATCGGCAAGAACTGCCTGGTGGCAGCAGGTGCGCTGGTCACGGAAGGCAAGGTCTTTGAAGACGGCATGCTGATCATGGGCTCGCCGGCCAAGGCCGTGCGCCCCCTGAGCGATGGCGATCTGGCCCGCATGCACATCGGCACGGCCATGTATGTGGCCAAGTCCGCTGAATACAAAACCGACCTGGTGCGCGTTGACGCACCGGCGAAATGAACATCACGCCATGAGCGAATTGCACAAGTTTCTGTTTGAAGGCCTGCCCGTGCGGGGCATGCTGGTTCGATTGACTGACGGCTGGCAGGAGGCCCTGCGTCGCCGCGAGTCGGCTGGTGCCTTCGATGCCCCGTTGCGCCAACTTCTCGGCGAAATGACCGCCGCTGGCGTGCTGCTGCAAGGCAACATCAAGTTCAATGGCGCCGTGGTCATGCAGATTTTCGGTGAGGGCCCCGTGAAGCTGGCGGTCACCGAAGTCCAGCCCGACCTGAGCTTCAGAAGCACGGCCAAGGTCGTGGGCGAGCTGCCTGCCACCGACAACGGTCACCTGCCGCTGGAGGTCATGGTCAACGTCAATGGCAAGGGTCGCTGCGCGATCACCCTGGACCCGAAAGATCGTCTGCCCGGCCAGCAGCCCTATCAAGGCGTGGTGCCGCTCAACGACGAGGAAGGCCCTCTGCACAACCTGAGCGCCGTGCTGGAGCAGTACATGGTGCGCTCCGAACAACTGGACACCAGGATCATCCTGGCGGCCAATGACCAGATCGCGGCCGGCTTGCTGATCCAGCGCGTACCCGTCGAGGGCAAGGCCAATCTGGAAGGCGCCACCTCGGATGTGGACGCCATCGAGATGGCCGAGCACTACAACCGCATCTCGCACCTGGCTTCCACCTTGAAGCAGGAAGAGCTCTTGACCCTGGATGCCGAGACCATCCTGCGCCGACTGTTCTGGGAAGAGGACGTGCGCTACTTCGAGCCTCAGCAAGGCGCATCGGGTCCGCGCTTTGCCTGTACCTGCTCGCGCGAGCGCGTGGCAGACATGCTGCGCAGCCTGGGCCAGGAGGAGATCGACTCCATCGTGGCCGAACAAGGCCAGGTCGAGATCGGCTGCGACTTCTGCGGCCAGCACTATCAGTTCGATCCCGTGGACGCGGCCGAGCTGTTTACCAATGAAGCGGACACGCCGCCCAGCACCTCGACGCTGCAATGATCGTCAGATGGCTTTGCCCATCTGATCCAGCGCCCGATCGAACTGCCAGGGCCAGTTCTGCAGCAACTGCCCCCAGTCCGGATTGAGTTCGCCTGCCTGGGGCGTCGTGCCTGCCAATGGTGACACGAGTGCCAGAGCCTGCCCCGTCAAGGGCTGCACGAGTTCCAGCGACAGCGCATGCAGCCACAAGCGCTGCTGCCCCAGTTGCTGCGCCCACCATCGGTTGTGAGCGCCTTTGCCATGTGTGGCATCCCCGATGATGGGATGCGCCAGATGCTTGAGGTGACGCCGAATCTGATGCCGACGACCTGTGTGGGGCCAGGCCTCGACCAGGGCCACGCGGGTCGATGGATAGCGGTCAACCGGCACATCGATCTGCAGCGTGGCCAGCCGCCGAAAGTCGGTCACAGCAGGTTGAGGCAAGGCATCCTGAGGCGCATCGTCGGGCTTCAGGGCG
The DNA here is from genome assembly GCF_036279675.1 of Aquabacterium sp. GTDB lineage: Bacteria > Pseudomonadota > Gammaproteobacteria > Burkholderiales > Burkholderiaceae_C > Aquabacterium. Next base: position 35,341 of record NZ_DASUIS010000009.1, read on the forward strand.
TGATCAACGTGGGTAGCCAGTGTGGGCCAACCGCGCACCATGGCCAGGTAGTGCTTGCGAACCAGCTGTGACTCGAAGGCTTCGCACAAGGCACGCGCCGCCTCACTGTGAAGCCCCATGATCAACACACCGGACGTGCCCTTGTCCAGCCTGTGAACGGGATAGACATGGCGGCCAAGCTGATCCCGCAAGGTCTGCATCACGAAGCGTGTTTCATGCGCGTCCAGACCTGTACGGTGCACCAGCCAACCCGCAGGCTTGTGCACGGCGACCATGTCATCGTCCTGCCAGATGATGTGCAAAGGGCCTTGCTCGGCGCTCATCAGACTTGCCCTGCACGCGGCAGCCAGTGCTGCTCGCATTCGCCATCGTCACAGTTGTCGCAGAACCAGCGCCAGCGAGATGCGCCAGACTGGCGAGGCGGCCGCGTGGGGGCATCCAGCAGATGGTCGATCACGGACAGGGCATGCTCGACACGCGCCACGCCATGCCCAGCCACCACGTTGTAGGACAGGCCGGCGCCCTGCAACGCTGAACGAATGAGCGCATCGACGGGCTCACGCACATGAGGGCCATCTCGTTGAAGGCCGTCTGCCGTCCATGCCAGATCCAGAGACATGAGCAAGCTGGCACTGACGTTCACCTGATCCATCAGGGCTGATTCGTACAGGCTGCCATCACCAAAGATGTAGTCGCTGTAGACCGCGGTCATCAGCGCAGTGGTGTCGGCCAGCACCAGCTGATGCCGGGCACGTGCTTGCTCGATGAGCTCGGTTTGCGTGCGGGCAATGTCAGCCTGCTCGTGTCGTGCCGGTGTGCGGCCATGCTCATCGCAAAAGACCCGCAAAGCCTCGGGCACCATGACGGCGTCCACACCGCGTGCAGACAGGATGCGCGCCAGCTCGCGCGCCAGAGTGCTCTTGCCGGTGCTCTCCGCCCCCAGCAAGGCGATCACCTGCCCCGCCACCACCTCAGCGGCCCTCCGCAGCTTGCGTGCTGGCCATGCCGCGCCAGACGCGCCAGCCCAGCACCGACAGGACGGCGAAGATGCCGTAAAGCACCACGGTCAGCCACAACTGTTTGCAGGCAAACAGGCCCATGCTGATGACGTTGACCAATAGCCAGCAGGGCCAGTTGTCGATGAGCTTGCGTGCCAGCAACCATTGCCCCATCACACTGCCAGCGGTTGGCAAGGCGTCCAGATACGGCACATCGGAATCGGTCACATGGGCGAGCACCCAACCCAGTGCAGGCCACATCAACAAGGTCAGGCCCAGCACCACGAGCCGAGCGCGGGGCAACAGCGATCGCACCTTCAGGGCCTGTTGATCATCACCTTTGCCAGCCAGCCATTGCCACCAACCCCACAGGGACATGAGCACAAACAGAATCTGCAAGCTGGCTTCGCCATACAGTTTGCTGCGGGCGAAAAGCAGGCCATACAAGATCGAGCTGACGATGGCCAGGGGCCACCCCCAGGCATTGACCTTGAGATTGAAACCCACCATAAGGAGCGACAACACGAATGCCCAGCACTCCAGCTGGCTGACGGGGACGCCCCATGCTGAAAAGAGTGGCGCGAGCCAAGGGTCCAGCCAGGCCAGCGATGCGGCCACGCCATCCAGCCCTGCCGACATGGCTCAGGGGGCCGAGGCGGCAGATGGGGAAGGCATGATCTGGGGCAGCTTGGTAGTCAGCTGCACATAGATCTCGTCGGGCTTGACCATGCCAAGTTCGGTGCGCGCCTTTTCTTCGACCATCTCCAGGCCTTCCTGCAGATCGCGCACTTCGGCTGAGAGCTGTTCGTTGCGCGCCTGGGCTTCGGCATTGGCACGTTGCTGGGTCTGCACTTGTGCACGCAAGGCCATCACGCGAGGCACACCGCCCTTGCCGAACCAGAGTTCGGCCTGGACTACGGCCAACAAAGCCAGCAGAAAGATGGTCGCCATGCGCATAGGCTCAAATCTATCAGAGAGCCGAAGACTTTTACGCCACCTTTCTGGCTTCTTCCATCACGGCAGCGTCAGGCTGATGACAGGCCGCATTGGGCGCCGCACCGAGCCGATAGGCGCGGCGCGCGGCAAGGAAGGGCTTCTCGATCAGGCGATAGCTCAAGGCGGCCACAGGCGCAGACACCAGGAAGGCCACGCACGCGGCGCCAGCGGTCACCAGCGGATCGCCCAGCGATACCACATGTTGATCTATCCATCGCGCCAGCGAGAACACCCAGAACGTGTGCAGCAGGTACAGGGAGTAGGAGCTGCGCCCGACCGCCGCCACGGCCCGCCCCAAACGTGACGGCTGCGATGTGAAGCTAGTGTCGAACCACGCGACGGTGAGGCCGAAAAACACCGCATCCATCGTCGGCAGAACCACCCACAGTTCGGGGCGGTTGAAATGGGGACCCAGGGGCGAGCCCATTGAATCGAGCTCGTGCATGGCCCAGGCATACAAAGCCGCTGCCCCCAACCACAAGCCGTGGCGACCAGTCACGTGACGGCGCGCATGCCATGCCAGCATGCCCATCATGAACTGGTCGATGCGACCCACCAGCGTGTAATAGGACAGGTACTCCATGTCCTCCCCCCGCTGCAGCAGCCCCCACCGGAGCGCCACGGCGGCCAGCATCACGCCCAGCCAGGCGTAAGGCGAGCGCCTGCCGATCAGCAGCAACACAGGCAGCAGCACATAAAAATGCAGCTCGACCGTGATGGACCAGCCCCCTTGAGGCAAGCTGGGCAACAGCCACCCCCATAGCAGTCGCTCACCCATCTGCAGGTCCTGTCCGGTCATGCGGCTTTTCAGGTAGGCACCCATCAGTGCCACGCCCAGCATGGGCAGCAGGCGCAAGGCCCGGTTGCGCATGAATCGCGTCCAGTCGATGCGCACGCCATCCGTGATGCCGGCAAACAGGTAGCCGCTCAGCACCATGAAGAGTGACACGCCCACATAGCCCATGCTGACAATGGACAGCGGGCCCGGCGCTGCATGCCCTTCGCGCAAGGGCAGGATGGCATCCGTGTGCATGAAGTGCCAGCAAAAGACCAGAAAGACGGCCACGGCACGCAACTGATCCAGCCCGGGCCTGTACGTACCAGATGAGGACTGCATGGTTCCCTGTTCGGTTGTCGGCGTTGAAAACTTCCAGCCCGATTTTCCCTTGCGACTGCGTGGGCGAGAACACCCCAGTCAGAGGGCGGGCAAGCCCTGAATCCCCTGTGTGATCAAGCCATGAAAAAAGGCCCCGAAGGGCCTTTTCGACTCAAACCAGCGATGAGGGAGATCAACGCAGGTTGTAGAAAGCGCTGCGGCCGGGGTACACAGCCACATTGCCCAGGTCTTCTTCGATACGCAGGAGCTGGTTGTACTTGCTCATGCGGTCCGAGCGGCTCATCGAACCAGTCTTGATCTGGCCAGCGTTGAGGCCCACGGCGATGTCGGAGATCGTGTTGTCTTCGGTTTCGCCAGAGCGGTGCGAGATCACGGCGGTGTAGCCGGCGCGCTTGGCCATTTCGATGGCGGCAAACGTTTCGGTCAGGGTGCCGATCTGGTTGATCTTGATCAGGATCGAGTTGGCGATGTCCTTCTCGATGCCTTCCTTCAGGATCTTGGTGTTGGTCACGAACAGGTCGTCACCCACCAGCTGAACCTTCTTGCCCAGACGCTCGGTCAGGTGCTTCCAGCCAGCCCAGTCGCCTTCGGCCATGGCATCTTCGATCGAGATGATGGGGTACTTGTCGCACCAGGTGGCCAGCATGTCGGTCCACTGCTCGGCGCTCAGGCTCAGGCCTTCGCCTTCGAGGTGGTACTTGCCGTCCTTGAAGAACTCGGAGGCAGCGCAGTCCAGACCCAGCATGATCTGCTCGCCTGCGGTGTAGCCGGCAGCCTCGATGGCCTGCAGGATCAGCTGGATGGCTTCTTCGTGGCTGGCCACGGACGGTGCAAAACCACCTTCGTCGCCGACGGCGGTGCTGATGTGCTTGTCGTGCAGGATCTTCTTGAGGGCGTGAAAGACTTCAGCGCCATAGCGCAGGGCTTCACGGAAGGTCGGTGCGCCCACGGGCAGGATCATGAACTCCTGGATGTCCAGGTTGTTGTTGGCGTGGGCACCGCCGTTGATCACGTTCATCATCGGCACGGGCAACTGCACCGCACCCATGCCACCGAAGTAACGGTACAGGGGCAGGCCGGCTTCTTCAGCGGCGGCACGGGCCACGGCCATCGACACGGCCAGCATGGCGTTGGCACCCAGGCGGCCCTTGTTCTCGGTCCCGTCGAGATCGATCAGGGTCTTGTCCAGGAAGGCCTGCTCGGAAGCGTCCAGGCCCAGAACGGCTTCGGCGATCTCGGTGTTGATGTGCTCGACCGCCTTGAGCACGCCCTTGCCCAGATAGCGGCTCTTGTCACCGTCGCGCAGCTCGATGGCCTCGCGCGAACCGGTGGAGGCGCCGGACGGCACAGCCGCGCGGCCCATGACGCCGCTTTCCAGCAGCACGTCGCATTCAACGGTGGGGTTGCCTCGGCTGTCGATGATTTCGCGGCCGATGATGTCAACGATGGCACTCATCTGGGTTTCCTCAAGCAGATTGGAGATGTGAAAAACAGGAAAGGGAAATCAGGAGAAGTTCGACTCCAGGAAGCCGTTCTTCTTGGTGATGCGGTCAAGTTCGACCAGGGTCGAGAGCAGCGCCTTCATGTGCTTGAGCGGCACGGCGTTGGGGCCGTCGGACAAGGCACAGGCCGGATCCGGGTGCGTTTCCATGAACAGGCCCGCCACGCCCACGGCCACGCCAGCGCGTGCCAGCACGGGCACGAACTCGCGCTGACCGCCCGAGGACGTGCCCTGCCCGCCCGGCAACTGCACCGAATGCGTCACGTCAAACACGACCGGCGCGCCCGTCTCGCGCATGATCGCCAGCGAGCGCATGTCGGACACCAGGTTGTTGTAGCCAAAGCTGGCGCCACGCTCGCAGGCCATGAAGTTGTCGTCGTTCAGACCGGCGGCACGTGCAGCGGCACGGGCCTTGTCGATCACATTCTTCATGTCGCCAGGGGCCAGGAACTGGCCTTTCTTGATGTTCACCGGCTTGCCGCACTGGGCGACCGCGTGGATGAAATCCGTCTGGCGACACAGAAAAGCGGGCGTCTGCAAGACATCGACCACGGCAGCCACGGCCGGGATTTCGGCTTCGGAGTGCACATCGGTGAGGATGGGCACGTTCAACTCACGCTTGACCTTGGCCAGGATCTCCAGCCCCTTCTCCATGCCCGGGCCACGGAAGGACGTGCCGCTGGAGCGGTTGGCCTTGTCATAGCTGGACTTGAAGATGAAGGGGATGCCCAGCGAGGCCGTGATCTCCTTGAGGGTGCCGGCCGTGTCCATCTGCAACTGCTCGGACTCGACCACGCAGGGACCGGCGATCAGGAAGAAGGGGTGGTTCAGGCCGACGTCGAATCCGCAGAGTTTCATGCTGTGCCTCGTATCAATGCGCGCTCAAACGCCGCTCAAGCCTTCTGGGACTGCGCCTGGTGTTCCAGGGCCGCCTTGATGTAGCCCGTGAACAGCGGATGGCCATCCCAGGGCGTCGACTTGAACTCGGGGTGGAACTGCACGCCCACATACCAGGGGTGAACCGACTGGGGCAGCTCGACCATTTCGGTGAGCTTTTCACGCTGGGTGATGGCCGAGATGACCAGACCGGCCTGCTGCAGGCGATCAAGGTAGCGCTCGTTGGCCTCATAGCGGTGGCGGTGGCGTTCGGTCACCACGTCGCCGTAGATCTGGTGGGCCAGCGTGCCCTTGGCGACGTCGGAACTCTGCGCGCCCAGGCGCATCGTGCCGCCCAGGTCGGACTGTTCGCTGCGGGTCTGGATGGCGCCGCTCGCGTCCTGCCACTCGGTGATGAGGGCGATGACGGGGTGCTTCGTCTGCGGGTCGAATTCGGTGCTGTTGGCACCGTCGAGGCCGGCGACGTCGCGTGCGTATTCGATCGTGGCCACCTGCATGCCCAGGCAGATGCCGAGGTACGGCACCTTGTTCTCGCGGGCGAAGCGGGCGGCGGCGATCTTGCCTTCGATGCCGCGCTTGCCGAAGCCGCCGGGCACCAGGATGGCGTCGTACTTGCCGAGCTGGTTCACGCTGTCGGGCGTGATGGTCTCGGAGTCGACATAGTCGATCTTCACCCGCACGTGGTTCTTCAGGCCCGCGTGGCGCAGCGCCTCGTTGAGGGACTTGTAGCTGTCCGAGAGGTCGACGTACTTGCCGACCATCGCGATCTGCACTTCGCCGCGCGGATGCTCCACCTCATGGACCAGGTCATCCCACCGCTTGAGGTTCGCGGGCGGCGTGTTCAGGCGCAGCTTGTCGCAGATGAGCCCGTCCAGGCCCTGTTCGTGCAGCATGCGCGGCACCTTGTAGATGGTGTTCACGTCCCACATGGAGATCACGCCCCACTCGGGCACGTTGGTGAACAGCG
>NZ_DASUIS010000010.1:0-3894 GCF_036279675.1 Aquabacterium sp.
GATCACGGCGCCGCCCATTGCCGAGCGCATCAAGGGCCGCAGTGGCGTGCCGGTGGCGCAGCGCTGGAAAGGCAGCCCTGAAGGCTACCTGGGCACCATGGTGCTGGACTGCCCCAATGCCTTCCTGATGATCGGGCCGAATCTGGCCGTGAGCTCATCGGCGGTCATCATCATCGAGGCCCAACTGGCCTACATCGTGGATGCGCTGAAGCAGGCGCGTGCCAAGGGCTATCGCAGCATTGACGTGGACCCTGAACGTCACCGCCGCTACAACGATCGCCTGCAGGAAGCCTTGCAGCACACGGTGTGGAACATCGGCGGCTGCCAGAGCTATTACCTGGATGCCAATGGCCGCAACAGCACAGCCTGGCCCTGGTCGACTTTCGAGATGCGCAGGCAGCTGGCGCGCTTCCAGGCGCAGGATCACATCGTTCAAAAGGGATGAGCCCGGCATGCGCAAGAAGGACCTCGTGATGGCGCCGGTAGACCCGATCTGGAAACGAACGCTGGTGAGAGCTGGCCTGCGGCTGAGCTTCAAGTGGCCGAGCCTGTTGCCTTTGCCGGTGGGCATCTTGCGCAAGGGCATGGACGCCTCTGCGCGCGTGTTCAAGGTGCGTGACGATGTGCTGATTCAGCCCTCCATCCTGGGCGGCGTGCCTGGTGAAGTGTTGCGGCTGCAGCAGGGTGCAAGGAAGCTGCACATATTGCACTTCCATGGCGGTGCCTTCTTCACGGGTTCATGTCATACACACAGGGCGCTTGCCGCCGAGATGGCGGCGCGGTGCCAGGCGGTTGTGCATTTGCTGGATCACCGTCTGGCGCCGGAGCATCCTTACCCGGCGGCGCTTCACGACGGGCTGGTGGCTTGGCAGGCCTTGTTGAACCAGGGGGTGCCGCCTCAACACATCGTGCTGAGTGGCGACTCCGGTGGTTGCGCGCAGGTGCTGGCCTTGGTGCAGCATCTTCGCGACAGGCGTGAGTCCTTGCCTGCCGCGCTCTACATGATGTCGCCTTACCTCGATCTGCGTTTGCGTGCTGCGAGCGTGCAGGGGCGACGTTGGGGCGATCCCATGGTGACGGCGCATGCGCTGCGTCGCGGTGGGGACGCGTATCGGCGTGGCATTTCGGTGGATGACCCGCGTGTGTCGCCCCTGCTGGGCTCACTCAAGGGCCTGCCGCCAGCCCTGGTGCAAGTGGGCAGCGACGAGATCCTGCTGGATGACGCCTTGAACTTCAGGCAGTTCGCGCATCAGGCTGGCTGCGTGGTTCAACTGGTTCAGTACCAGGGCTACTGGCACAACTTCCAGATGTTCGCAGGCACCTTGAGGGCGGCAGATCAGGCGCTCAACGAGCTCGCCCACTTTGTACGCCTGCATGTGCCCCTTGATCATGTCGTGCCCTGCCGGGCGGTGGCTTGAGCCGCACGCTGCATACCTTCCTCCTTGTTCTCTTTATCGTTGTGGGATCCCATGAACATCACCTCTACGTTTGTCCAGGCCTCTTCATCCGGTGGCGCATCGTTGTCGCTAGGGCAGTCATTCAAGCTGCGCAATGGCGTGCTCATCAAGAATCGGCTGGTGAAGTCGGCCCTGCATGAGTCCATGGGTGACAAGCAGGGCAGGCCGCTGGACTGCCTGCTGCCTTTGTACAAGGCGTGGGCGGAAGGTGGCATTGGTCTGAGCATCACGGGCAATGTGATGGTGGACCAGCGCGCACGCAGCGAGCCCGGCAATGTGGTGGTGGAAGACGAGCGTCATCTGGCGTTTCTCAAGCAATGGGCCGAGGCCGGTTCTCGCAACGGCACCGCCTTGTGGATGCAGATCAACCATCCGGGCAAGCAGGCCATGATCGGCTTGAACAAGGAAACGGTGGCCCCTTCGGCCATCCCGTTCAAGCCGGAGCTGGCGCCGTTCTTCGGCAAGCCCCGCGAGATGACACCAGCTGAAATAGAAGACACCATCGTGCGTTTTGGTCGCACAGCCCGCATTGCGAAGCAAGCTGGTTTTGGTGGCGTGCAGATCCACGCGGCCCATGGCTACTTGATCAGCCAGTTCCTGTCACCGCACCACAACCGACGCTCAGACAAGTGGGGCGGTTCGGCTGAAAACCGCCGGCGTTTTCTGATGGCGGTGTACCGCAGCATGCGTGAGGCCGTGGGCCCCGATTTCCCGATTGGCATCAAGCTCAACTCGGCCGACTTCCAGCGGGGCGGCTTCAACGAGGCGGAGTCCATGGATGCGGTGCTGGCGATCGCCGAAGCGGGCATCGACATGGTCGAAATCTCGGGGGGGACCTATGAAGCGCCGGCGATGACAGGCTCCGAGCAAACCATGAAGAACAGCACACGCCAGCGTGAGGCTTACTTCATGGACTTTGCCGAGCAGGTGCGCCAGCAAACCAAGGTGCCCTTGATGGTGACGGGTGGCTTCCGATCGGTGGCGGGCATGCGTGACGCGCTGGCATCCGGTTCGCTGGACTTCATCGGCCTGGGGCGTCTGATGTGCATGGATGCAGCGACCCCACAGCGCCTGCTGGCCGGGCTGGATCCGCAGTACGCCGTCTCGCCACGTGTCAGCGGCATCGGCTACATCGACCGCTCACGCATGATGGAGGTGATCTGGTACAGCCATCAGTTGATGCGCATCGCGCGCGAAGGGCAGGCGCGGCCGAACGAGTCGGTGCTGAAGGTTGCCCTGACTTACTTGGTCGGCAACTTCCTGAAGGGGGAGTTCAGCATGCCCAAGTTCCGTGCCAGTTGACGCAGTGGGTGTATCGGGACGCGTGGGCGTTGTGTCACTAGAATCGGTGCGGTGTCTCTCTGCAACCACCCGCCCGCATGCCCCATGACATCAGCCTGATTTCGACCATCGCGTGTGGCTTCGGTCTGGCATTGGTTCTGGGCTACGCCGCCACGCGTTTGCGCATGCCGCCGCTGGTGGGCTATTTGCTGGCAGGGGTGGTGATCGGGCCGGCCACACCGGGCTTTGTGGCCGACATGCACCTGGCCGGGCAACTCGCTGAAATCGGCGTGATGTTGCTGATGTTCGGTGTGGGGCTGCACTTTTCCCTGTCTGATCTCATGGCTGTGCGGCGCATTGCCATTCCAGGTGCTGTGGTTCAGATCGTGGTGGCGGTGGCCATGGGCATGGGGCTGGCCCATGCCTGGGGATGGGGCATCGGGCCTGCGCTGGTGTTTGGCCTGTGTCTGTCGGTGGCCAGTACGGTGGTACTGCTCAAGGCGCTGGAGGCCAGGGGGCTGATCGAGACCGTCAACGGGCGCATTGCGATTGGCTGGCTGGTGGTCGAAGACCTCGTCATGGTGCTGGTGCTCGTGCTCATGCCTGCGGTGGCCGGGATGTTGTCGGACAAGCCCGCTGCAACCGCGAGTGCTGGCCAACCCCTGTGGCTTTCGCTGGCGCTGACGCTGGCCAAGGTCATGGCCTTCATCGCCACCATGCTGCTGATCGGGCGGCGCGTGTTGCCCAGGATGTTGTGGTGGGTGGCCCGCACGGGCTCGCGTGAGCTGTTCACCCTGAGTGTGGTGGCCGCCGCCGTCGGTGTGGCATTCGGTGCGGCCAAGCTTTTTGATGTGTCGTTTGCGCTGGGGGCTTTTTTCGCCGGGATGATGATGCAGGAGTCGGAATTCAGCCACCGGGCTGCAGACGAGTCATTGCCCTTGCGTGATGCGTTTGCCGTCCTGTTTTTCGTGTCGGTCGGCATGCTGTTCGATCCGACTGTCCTGTGGCATTCACCCGGCAAGCTGGCCGCCACCGTGGCCGTGATCCTGCTGGGCAAGACACTGGCTGCCGTGGCGCTGGTGCTGCTGTTTCGTTACCCGCTCAATACCGCCTTGACGGTCGGGGCCAGCCTGGCTCAGATCGGTGAGTTCTCTTT
>NZ_DASUIS010000011.1:0-15437 GCF_036279675.1 Aquabacterium sp.
CCCTGCACAAAGCGGCGACTTCGTCCAACATGTCGCCATGGACAAGCCCCTCCAACGTGCCAGCAGCCCCTCGGCTGAAGACTACCTGCGTCTGTTCGACCGATGGCACACCATGCTGCGTGAAGACATCGGCCCTCGGGAAGGTCGCGACTTTGGTGACGTCTACAAAGGCACGGACGACGAACGCTACCGCTTGCTGTTCGAACAAGTCTGTCAGCTTTTGATCGTGGCCTCGCCGTTCAACCTCGACATGCCGCAGGAGTTCAGACGCACCGCACGGCAATGGCTGGAGGGCGATGCCGCTACCTTGCGCCACATGGGCGACGTCCAGAACCGCCACTTCATGCTCAGCGACCTGTACGACTACGTGCACCTGGCCAGGAGCATGGGCGTGACCTGGCGCTGAAGCAGCGCACGTTTTTTGCACTGCCCGTATCGAGCAAGGCCACATCACCCCATCTGGCGCGAATTGTCGCGTCTGCATGGATCCGCATGGTGCTGGCTCGTCGCTTTGGCGACATTCCCGCCAACTGGCGCCACTTCACCTCATTGAGGGCACACCATGAGCAAGATCGGCATCTTCTTCGGAACCGAAACCGGCACCACTCGACTGATTGCCAAGAAGATTCACAAACGCCTGGGCGACGAGATCGCCGACAAGCCTGTGAATGTGAACCGGATCGAGCCGGCCGACATGTTGCGCTACGACGCCTTGATTCTCGGCACGCCGAGCTATGGCGTGGGCCAGATACCTGGGCACACCGCAGGCTGCCTGGAGTCCAACTGGGAGGAGTTTCTGGCCAAGATGCCCCAGGGGGACTTCCGTGGCAAGCGCGTGGCCTTGTTTGGTCTGGGCGCACAGGAGCGCTACAGCGAACGCTTTGCCAGCTCGCTGCGGCGCCTGCATGACACGCTCGTGGACTTCGGCGCGGAGATCGTGGGCGACTGGAGCGCACAAGGCTATACCTTCGAGCACTCGGCCTCCGTGATCGACGGGCGCTTCGTGGGCCTGGTCATCGATCAGCGCACGCAAGGCATGTATACCGACGAGCGTCTGGACACATGGGTGGCACAAGTACGGCCCTTGCTCACGGCCCGCCTGACACAGTCCGCCTGATGCCATGACAGGCCGAGCTGAACGCGGCTCGAATTAGTTGATCACTGCACTTAGTTTGATCCAGATCTATAGTGACTCACACCTTCTCTGTTAACCGATAGGAGCCCGTGATGAGTGAAGATCTCGTTCAAGACATCCGCGTCCAGCTTGGTCAGCTGCTCGGCAAGCCCACAGACAATCTCGACCCCAAGGCGCTGCAAGCCTTGGTACAGGAGGGCATTGAGGCGGAACGCGCCGCGCGACGTGCAGCCCACGGTGGCGGCAGCACCATGGCACTCAATGCGCTGCTCAACTTCGACCTGTTGATCCGCACCAAGGTGTTCAACCTGCCTCGCGAGCAGATACGGGCAAGCTGAACACCTGATGCCATTGCTCAGATGGACATGAGCTGGCGCACGCCATCTGCTTCCATGTCCGCACCGCGGCCGCGCTTGATGATCTCGCCTCGTTCCATGACAAGGTATTGATCAGCCAGTTCGGCTGCGAAGTCATAGAACTGCTCGACCAGCACGACGGCCATCTTCTGGCCGTTCAAGCCTTCATCGGCCAGCTTGCGGATGGCGCGCCCGATGTCCTTGATGATGCTGGGCTGAATGCCTTCCGTCGGCTCATCCAGGATCAGGATTTTCGGGCCGGCAGCCAGCGCGCGCGCAATGGCCAGTTGCTGCTGCTGACCACCAGACAGGTCACCACCACGGCGGTGCATCATCTGCTTGAGTACTGGAAACAGCTCGAACAGTTGCTCGGGCACCTTGGCGCTGCCCGGCTTGCTGGCCAGGCCCATCTGCAGGTTCTCGGCCACGGTCAGGCGGCCAAAAATCTCGCGCCCTTGCGGCACATAGCCCACACCCAGGCGCACTCGCTCATAAGGCTTGAGCTTGTCGATGACCTCGCCGCCCAGCTTGATCGCGCCAGACTTGATCGGCACCAGCCCCATCAGGCTCTTGAGCAGCGTGGTCTTGCCCACGCCATTGCGGCCCAGCACCACGGTGACCTCGCCCACCTTGGCCTCGAAATCCAGACCACGCAGGATGTGCGAGCCACCGTAATACTGGTTGACGGCTTCTACGTTCAGCATCTTCTTGTTCCTTGAATCAAAGCCGATCAACGACCGAGGTAAACCTCAACGACCTTCTCGTTGGCCTGCACATCAGCCAGGGTGCCTTCTGCCAGCACCGAGCCTTCGTGCAACACCGTGACCTTCTTCTTCGCAGCATTGATGCCTTGCGTGGTCAGCTCGCCAATGAACTTCATGTCGTGCTCCACCACCACCAGGGAGTGCGCGCCCTCCAGCGACAGGAACAGCTCGGCCGTTCGCTCGGTCTCTTCATCGGTCATGCCGGCCACAGGCTCGTCCAGCAACAGGAGCTTGGGGTCCTGCATCAGCAGCATGCCGATTTCCAGCCACTGTTTCTGACCGTGCGACAACAAGCCCGCCGTGCGCTGCGCCTGATCTTTCAGATGGATCAGCTTGAGCATGTCGCCAATGCGATCGAGCTGTTCGCTGTTGAGCTTGAAGAACACCGAAGCACGGGCGCGGCGATCAGCCTTCAAGGCCAGCTCCAGGTTTTCGAACACGCTGAGTTGCTCGAACACGGTCGGCTTCTGGAACTTGCGCCCGATGCCGATCTGGGCGATCTCGTTTTCACGGCGCGCCAGCAGGTCGATGGTCGAGCCAAAGAAGGCCGAGCCGGAATCGGGCCTGGTCTTGCCCGTGATGACGTCCATCATCGTGGTCTTGCCTGCACCATTGGGGCCGATGATGCAGCGCATCTCGCCCACGGCGATGTCCAGGCTCAGTTTGTTCAAGGCCTTGAAGCCATCGAAGCTCACCGAGATGTCATCCAGGTACAGGATGGAGCCATGGCGCACATCCAGTTGATCGGGTTCCACCACGCGCCCGTAAGACGCCTCGCGGCCGCCTGACTCGCCCGCATTGCCGGGCAGGCCCTTGGCCTTGTTCAGGGCTTCGGTGCCCGCTTCCATCAATTCTGGGGTCATGCTTTCACCTCGGCGTTCTTGTTGAGCAGTTTCTTCACACCACCGACGATGCCGTGTGGCAAGTAGAGGGTCACAAGGATGAACAGGGCACCCAGGAAGTACAGCCAGAACTCAGGGAAAGCCTGCGTGAACCAGCTCTTGGCCCCGTTGACGAAGAAGGCGCCGATGATCGGGCCGATCAGGCTGGCACGGCCACCGACTGCCGTCCAGATGGCGATCTCGATGCCCGATGCCGCCGACATCTCGCTGGGGTTGATGATGCCGACCTGTGGCACGTACAGCGCACCGGCAATGGCGCACATCACGGCCGACAGCGTCCAGATGGCGAGCTTGTAGGCCAGCGGGTTGTAGCCGCAGAACATGACACGGTTCTCTGCATCTCGGATGGCTTGCAGCACGCGACCGAACTTGGTATTCACCAGCCAGCGGGCCATCAGGTAGAAGCCGATCAGCGTCATGCCGGTGAGCACGAACAGCACCATCCGGGTGGAAGGCTGCGCGATGGGAATACCCAGGATGCGCTTGAAATCGGTGAAGCCGTTGTTGCCGCCAAAGCCGGTTTCATTGCGGAAGAACAGCAGCATGGCCGCGAACGTCATCGCCTGGGTGATGATCGAGAAATACACACCCTTGATTCGCGATCGGAAGGCAAAGAAGCCAAACACGAAGGCCAGCAGGCCAGGCACCAGCACCACCAGGATCATCTGGGCGATGAAGGATTCGCTGAAGGTCCAGTGCCAGGGCACGGTCTTCCAGTCCAGGAAGACCATGAAGTCTGGCAGATCCGAGTGGTAGCTGCCGTCACGACCGATCTGACGCATCAGGTACATGCCCATGCCGTAACCACCCAGCGCAAAGAACAGCCCGTGACCCAGCGACAGGATGCCGGTGTAGCCCCAGATCAGGTCCATGGCCAAGGCACAGATGGCATAGCACATGATCTTGCCGATCAAGGCCACCGCATAGTCGGACAGATGCAGGGCAGAACCGGCCGGCACCAGCAGATTGAGCATGGGCACCAGCACCATCACCGTGATCACGGCGGCGGCCACGGCGGTCCAGCCTTTGGAACCCAGCGCACTGCGCGGGACCGCGATCCCGGGCATCGACGGCATATTGAGAACAGAACTTATCGTCATGGTGTTCTTCACTTAAGCAATTTATCTACGCATACCACTGGCGCTTCATCAGCGGCCGCCACGGATCCGGCTTGGCCGGGCCGTCAGCGGCGCCCCCTTGAGGGGGCACGCGAAGCGTGTAGGGGGTGGATCAAGCTTCCGCACTGCGGCCCTTCATGGCGAACAGGCCCTGCGGACGTTTCTGGATGAAGATCACCACGATGACCAGCACCATGATCTTGGCGAGCACGGCACCAGCCCACCCTTCCAGAAACTTGTTGATCAGGCCCAGGCCCATGGCGGCGTACACCGTGCCTGCAATCTGGCCGACGCCGCCCAGCACCACCACCATGAACGAGTCCACGATGTAGTTCTGGCCGAGGTCGGGGCCCACATTGCCGATCTGTGAGAGCGCGCAACCAGCCAGGCCAGCGATGCCTGCGCCCAGCGAGAAGGCCATGGTGTCCACACGCGCGGTGTTAACGCCCATGCAGGACGCCATCGGGCGGTTCTGTGTCACGCTGCGCACGAACAGGCCCAGACGGGTCCTGGCGATCAGCAGGGTCATGCCGACCAGCACCAGCGCCGCAAAAGCGATGATGACCAGGCGGTTGTATGGCAGCGTCAGGTTGCTCAGGATGTCAAAGCCACCCGACATCCACGAGGGGTTTTCCACCTGCACGTTCTGCGCGCCAAACAGGCTGCGCACGCCTTGCATCAGCATCAGGCTCACGCCCCAGGAGGCCAGCAGGGTTTCCAGCGGGCGACCATAGAGAAAGCGGAACACGCCGCGCTCCAGCACCGCGCCTACCAGAGCGGCTGCCAGGAAGGAGGCCGGCACCGCCAGCACGATGTACCAGTCGAAGGCACCCGGGAAGTGGGTGCGGAACACGTTCTGCACCGCGAAGGTGGCGTAGGCGCCAATCATCATCAACTCGCCGTGGGCCATGTTGATCACGCCCATCAGGCCGTAGGTGATGGCCAGGCCGAGCGCAGCCAGCAAGAGGATCGAACCCAGGCTGACGCCCGTGAACAGCACGCCGGCGTACTCACCCCAGGCCAGCTTGCGATTGACCTTGTCGAGCGCAAGCTGCAAGGAACCCTTGACGGCAGGATCGGTCTCGTCCGTGCCGGCCATGCGCTCCATCAGGAGTGCACGGGCTTCAGGCGTGGCATCTTCCGCCAGAGCCTTGGTTGCTTCAATGCGCGTGGCAGCATCTGACGCGCTCAGCATGGCCTTGGCCCGCACGGCCTTGAGCAAGGTCTTGAGTTTGGGATCGGTCTCGGCGGCCAGGGCCTTGTCAATCACTGGCAGCTTGGACTCATCGGCCGCCTTGGACAAGGCATCAATCGCTTCGGCGCGTGCGGCCACATCCGGCGAGGCCAGTTTGCCGGCAGCCAGTGCAGCGTCGATCTCGCTGCTCATCCGGTTGTTGTTGACCACGTCTTCAGCGCCCTCGGGCAGCTTGGCGGGCGCGCCGGTCGCGGCGTCTTTCACGTCGTCGCCGTAGACGATGTAGGCCTTGTTGCCAGCCACCTTCACGGTGTCGGCAGCCAGGGCCTCCAGGAATGCGGGCAAGGCTGGATCACCTTTGGCGACCAGCTTCTGAAGGGCAGCGATACGTGCATCGTTGTCGCCGCCGGCAATCGAATAGGCCTCTTCGGCCGTCAGCGCGTGGGCTTCTTGTTGCCCGATGGTCAGCCCCAGGGTTGCACCCATGGTCAGGGTCAGCAAGGTGGCTGACATGGCCCTGCTCAGGCGCGACTTGATCGTCGTCTTCCCGCTCGGGTGGATCTCAGCGTGGTGTGTCTTCACAGGCATGTCCTGTCTCAGGATGTCAGCAGGAATAAAAAAACGCCCCGTTGGTGACCCCAACGGGGCGAACCGCTCTGCTCATGGTTCATCCCGTCAGGTCTGCCCACCAGCAGCCCAACAACTGACTGGCTGGCAGATGGCGAGGACGGGCACTCGCGTGATCAATCGATCACTTGGTTTCAGGCTCGTCCTTCTTCTTGTCGTTGCCTTCGATGAAGGGGCTCCAAGGTTGAGCCTTGACAGGACCAGGGGTCTTCCACACCACCTTGAACTGACCATCAGCCTTGACTTCGCCGATGAACACGGGCTTGTGCAGGTGGTGGTTCTTGGGGTCCATCGTGGACATGAAACCACCAGGTGCCTTGAAGGTCTGACCAGCCATGGCGGCGATCACCTTGTCGGTATCGGTGGAACCGGCCTTCTTCACAGCCTGGGCCCACATGTTGATGCCGATGTAGGTGGCTTCCATCGGGTCATTGGTCAGAGGCTTGTCCTTGTGACCAGCGATGCCCTTGGCCTTGGCGTATGCCGACCACTTCTTGATGAACTCGTCGTTGGTCGGGTTCTTGATGGACATGAAGTAGTTCCAGGCAGCCAGGTGGCCGACCAGAGGCTTGGTGTCCACACCGCGCAGCTCTTCTTCACCCACCGAGAAGGCGACCACGGGCACGTCCTTGGCCTTCAGACCCTGGTTGCCCAGTTCCTTGTAGAAAGGCACGTTGGAGTCACCGTTGATGGTGGAGACCACAGCGGTCTTCTTGCCTTCAGAAGCGAACTTCTTGATCTTGGCGATGATGGTCTGATAGTCGGAGTGACCGAAGGGGGTGTACTCCTCCATGATGTCGGCTTCAGCCACACCCTTGGACTTCAGGAAGGCACGCAGGATCTTGTTGGTGGTACGTGGGTAGACGTAGTCGGTGCCCAGCAGCACGAAGCGCTTGGCGGAGCCACCGTCCTTGCTCATCAGGTATTCAACAGCGGGAATGGCTTGCTGGTTAGGTGCAGCGCCCGTGTAGAACACGTTCTTTTCAAGCTCTTCACCTTCGTACTGCACGGGGTAGAACAGCAGGCCGTTGTTTTCCTTGTAAACAGGCAGCACCGACTTGCGCGACACGGAAGTCCAGCAACCGAAGGTCACTGCAACCTTGTCTTGTGTCAGCAGTTGCTTGGCCTTTTCAGCAAACAGAGGCCAGTTGGAGGCGGGGTCGACAACCACAGGCTCCAGCTTCTTGCCCAGCAGACCACCCTTGGCATTGATCTCGTCGATCGCCATCAGGACGGTGTCCTTCAGAACGGTCTCGGAAATGGCCATGGTGCCCGACAGAGAGTGCAGCACGCCAACCTTGATGGTGTCGGCGGCTTGGGCCATGGTGCTGAAGGCCAGACCGGCGACGCCCAGGGCGACGGCGGACAGGGTTTGAACGGCGCTGCGACGAGAAATGCTCATGGATTTCGCTCCTTTGAAGCGGTGGGGTTTTGAACGCTTGACTCTTGCTTGTCACGTCTCTGGTCAGCTTTGAAGGCTGTTTTCAGATCCGATGCGTTCAGTGTGCCCAGAGGCTTCAAAGTGCGAAATACGCCACCTGGCGTATGCGTGGCGTACAAGCGGCGTACAGGATTCGGCGCTCAGCGCTTCAGACCCAGATCCCGGTTGGTGCCCGAGCGGGCGATGTCCTTGGCGTCCGGCGCCGTACCCAAAACACGATCACCGGTGCCGAAGGAGACGCCCCACCAGTAGTTCTCGTTGCGGAAGTGGTGCCAGCGGTGCTCCAGCACGCGGCGCTCGTAATACGCCAGCGGCGGGCACCAGGTGATGTGTGTCAGGTAATGCACCCACTCGTAGTGCAACCCGAACAGCAGGTAGACAAAACCGAAGGTCAGCAACTCTGGCCGCCACGACGATGCCAGCAGGTAGACCACGGCCAGAAAGGACAACACCAGGGCATGCACGTGGCGCGGCACGAACACCCAGGTGAGGTTCCAGGGGTCTGCGTGATGGCGTCGATGGGTCTTGGGCAGGTAGAAGTCCACCGTCCGCCCCAGAATCTGCCGCGGGCGGTAATGCAGGATGAACTTGTGGATCAGCCATTCATTGAACGGGAAGTACATCCAGACCCCCAAGGCGATGGCGGCGTCCTGCCAGGCGAAACCACCGGCTTGCCAGCGCATCGCGCCCAGGCCGAGCAGCGTCACCAGCAGGATGAGCGGACTGGGGTGGCGAAAGAACACCCTCACCGCTTCACCGGCCGTTCGCGGGGAATCAGGCGGTGGCCGCATGGGATTGCGATGGACCGTGTCCTCGGCCGTAGGCATGACCGTGTCGGTAGCGCGCAATGCAGACATGGGGAACTCCTCGCAATCAAACGGCCGAGAACACGGCATCCAGGGCCTGACGCCCCAACTCCACATGTGCACGGGCAGCCACGCGCGCCGCGTCGGGATCCGAACGCTCGACAGCCGTCGCGATGGCTCTGAGATTGTCCAGATCCTGGAACTCGCGCGCCATCACGTACGTCAATTTCTCCCAGGCTTTGTGATAAGTGCGGCGCATCGAGTTGAAAGCCAGCTGATAAGCGATGTTGTCGCTGGCGATGGCCAGGGTCTGCCAGAAATGCATGGCGCCCACCTGCAAGGCGGCCAGATCGTGCAGGCTGCCTTCCATCACGCACAGCACGGGGCCCAGCTTCTCGGCCAGCGCAGGCCCGCCCAGGCGCGCGGCCTCCGCCGCGATCTCTGGCGCCAGCGCCGAGCGCATGCCCATGATGTCGCGCACGACCTTGGGATCAACCATGCCCTTGCTATTGATCAGCAGGCTGGGCAGCAACTCCAGACTGCCTTGCTGGCGGTAATCCAGCACCTCGTGCTTGCCGCCCTGCTTCACCACCACCAGCCCGGCCTGCTGCAAGCGCTTGATCGCCTCACGCACGGCGCCCCGGTTGACACCGGACTCCTCGCTGAGTACGCGCTCGGAAGGCAGGCGGTCGCCTGGCTTCAACTCGCCGTCAATGATCTTGCCCTTGAGTTGCACATAAAGCGCATCCGACAAGGGCTGCCTGAGGATGGGGTCCAACAACTTTTCCATCAGGTCAGCTTATCATACCAGTTGATAGGTTACGAAAGGGCAAACCCGAGATGACCTACACTCGGGCCCCATCGTGAATGACACCCCCATCGAGAGGCCCCGCCTCCATACCAACAGCCAGACCGTCTCTTTGAGTTTCGAGTCTTCGCTGATCCAGAGCTGCATGCGCCTGGATGCGCCCGACGAACTCGTGCTGGACTACACCCGGGCGATGATGGGCTTTCTGCTCTTCAACCCGGCACCCCGCTCGGTCCTGATGATTGGTCTGGGTGGCGGCTCGATGCTGAAGTACCTGCACAAGCACCTGCCTGGCACCGATCTGACCGCCGTCGAGATCAACCAGGACGTGATCGACATGCGGCATGAGTTCCTCATCCCGCCCGACAGCGACACGCTGCGCATCGTGTGCGACGACGGCGCGCGATTTGTGCGCAAACCGCCTCAGGCCTATGACGTGATCCTCGTGGACGGCTTCACCGGCCAGGGCTTGCCGGAGGCACTCTGCTCGCGCAGTTTCTACCAACACTGCCGCGCTGCCCTGGCGCCGAACGGCTGGCTCGTGGCCAATGTGCAGGCCGACACCGAACAGACGCGCGAGGTGATGCGCCGTCTGAGCAAGGCCTTTTCCGGTGGCGTGATTTCAGCGGAATCGGACGAAGGCGGCAATGACATCGCCATCGCCGGCTCGCTGGAGGGGCTGACCCAAGGCCTCTCGCAATTCGAGGCCAACTGGTCGGCGCTGGCGCCCATCCACCAGGAAATCCTGGCCGTGAGCTCCAGCCGGTTCCAGCGCGCCCTGCTCAAGTCGGTTAGGCTGTCGGCACCGCCTGCGGCATGAACGCCCACTCGGTTCGCGATTGAGCGACTGCGGGCTTGCGCCAGGCGAGATCAATCAAGGAGAGACCGTCAGATGGCATTCAACTTCTGCCCGCAATGCGCCAAACCGCTGCAAGCCAGAATCGATGAAGGCATCAGCCGCAACGCCTGCCCGGACGAGTCCTGCGGTTACGTGCACTGGGACAACCCGACCCCGGTGGTCGCCGCCGTGGTGGAGCATGAAGGCCACATCATCCTGGCTCGCAACCGCGCCTGGCCGGTGCCCTTCTATGCACTGATCACCGGCTTTCTGGAGAAGACCGACCCCAGTCCGGAAGAAGCCGTCATGCGCGAAGTCCAGGAGGAATTGAACCTCCAGGCCCAGTCCGCCAACTTCATCGGCCACTACGTTTTCCCGCGTCACAACCAGATCATCATTGCCTACCACGTGCCCGCCACAGGCGAGATCGTGCTGAATGACGAGCTGGTGGACTACAAGCGCATCGAGCCTGCGAAGGCGCGCTACTGGCCCGCAGCCACCGGCCTGGCCTTGCGTGACTGGTTGATCACGCAAGGCCACCAGCCCCAGGCAATGGACTTACCCAAGCTCTGAGCGGGGCATCAAGACAATCCCAACGCGCGCATGCTGTAGAGCAGCGACCAGGCCGTGCACTGGTGCGCGTGCTGGAATGCACCCCAGTCTTGAACAGAAATGTCATCTGGCACCAGCGTCAGATACGGCGTGCTCAGCTTGTTGAACTTCGGCCAGTTCGCTGTACCGGCTGCGCCGTTGGGATTGCCCGTTTCGGCGAACTGCTTCCAGTAGGCCTGCATCTGATCGGACAAACGCTTCTGGGCCGCACTCAAAGTCAAAGGCGTACTACCAATTGGCGATTGGAACCAGTACAAGACATCCGATGCATGGAAAGCACCTGACGCCATGAACGGATCCTTCACGTATTCCGGCGCGGTGCGGTCAGCGAACTCGTAGGCATATGTGGGAACCTGGGTACTTGCGCGGTTCGCCACTTCGTTGGCCTGGCAAGCGAACCAGCCATCGGTCACGAGCTGCGAGTAGGCCTGTGCCGGGCTACCCCACTTGCTGCTGGGGTACATCAAACCGGTCAACACCGGCTGTATGAAGCTGCCAATGAACTTGTTGGTGGCAGTGACGTACTCATCCTGCGTCATGGGCGAGCCGTCCAGGTCAAACGACAGCGGGATGAAGCCCCTGCCCTCGTCCTTGACCGAGCCCACCATCACAGGCACCTTGTTGAAGTTGCCCTTGGACAAGGCCGCAAACACGTCACTCGTGATCATCTCGCCGTCGATAAAGTGTCGCCAGCCCAGGCCATCCTTGCCAATGTCTGCGTAGGTCGGGGATACCTTCAACAGTTCCTGAGGCGATTTGCTGCGCAGACACGCCAATTGATCAGCCCCAGCGGCACAGCCCAGCTTGGCTGCAAACGCATCGCCCAACTCGGAAGCCTTGGCCGATGTCAGCAAACCTGGGGGCTCAACGCCGCTGGCCAGAATGGCCCGATGGAAAAGCCCGGCTGCGGTGGGCGACACCAGGTGCAACGATGCCGAGATCGAGCCCACAGACACCCCCGCCATTGTGATGCGATCGGTATCTCCGCCAAAGTTGCCAATGTGGCGCTTGACCCACCGCATCGCCTCTTGTTGATCCTGCAGGGCGAAGTTGTGCCCTTTGCGCTCGGCCGCCATGCCAGATGTCCACAGCCACCCCAAGGCGCCCAGGCGGTAGTTCATCGTCACGACCACCGCCTGCGTGGCTTGGGCCAGCTTGCTGGCATCGTATAGACGCCCCGATCCCAGCACCTGACCACTACCGGGGATCCAAACGATGACAGGCCGTTGCCCCACCTTGGCGGACGGCGGCACAAAGACATTGAGGAAGAGGCAGTCTTCACTGTTTTGGGCGTTATCCCCAAAGGGCTCGGGCGCCTGCGGGCAGGCTGCGCCAAACTGACTTGCATCTTTTGATCCTGCCCATGATGGTGCGGGCTGCGGCGCAGCCCAACGCAAAGCCCCAACAGGAGGCCGCGCATACGGGATACCTCGGTATTGATCCACGCCATCTTGCGTAACGCCCACAAGATCCCCCACCGTCAGGCGTACTGTCGGCCCAGTCTGAGCCTGCGCGATCCCCATACTCAAGGCAGCCAAGGCCCCTGCCATCACCCGCCACTTGATTCGTCCTTTTTTCATTGCTTTGTTCCTCTTGTTTGAGCTGATGAGGCTCGCATGTCATCAGGAGAACAATCTAGGCAGGCGTACTCGCGGCCACCAGCCCGATGCGATGTTCAGCAGCGCCTGCCGGCCAACAGCAGATCGACCGCGTGAACGGCACCTGGATCAGCCGCAGGGGGGCCGTTCGGGTCGACTGGTCGTCTACACCGCACATCTGCCATTCGCTCCACACATCTGCCGCTCACCCCGTGCAGCCTTGTCACGCTCTCCCGTGCAGTACGCTAGCAGCCATGTTTTCCGTCAAGGCCAAAGCTCCGGCCGCATACCCACCCAATCTGACCTGGCGACGTGTGATGCCCAGGTTGGTCATCCTCAATCAGGTCCTGCTGCTGGTGGGGGCGCTGTCCCTGCATGCCACGGATGTGTTGTCACCCCAACACCCTCAGACTCAGGGACTGCTGTATTACCTCGCCTGGTTGCAGTGCATCGGCCTGTTCGGCCTGCTGATCACGGCCAATGCCATGCTGCTGGTGGCCCGCCATGGTTGGCGGAAGATGCCCGATGCACAGGCAACTTATGAACGAGAGGGTCTCTACAGGGGGCTGCCAACCAGCGTCAAGTGGCAACTTTTGTTGACGACCATCCTGTGCCTGGCGCTCGGATCCTGGTTGGCCCAACAAACCTTCATTGCCATTCAAACGTCCGATTGGGGGCGGGCCTGGCTACCTCAGACCTATCCTGTCTACAAGATCACGTTCTTCAATGCCTGTTACGGCACCCTGTCCGTCTACGTATTCGAGTACTTTCAGGACAGGGCTGCACTCAGTGAGGCAAGGGAGCGCATGGCACAAAAGCTCACAGCCCAGGCGCAACTCAATCTACTGCGCTCGCAACTGGATCCTCACATGCTGTTCAACACGCTGTCCAATCTTTATGAGCTGATTGACGATAGCCCGCAGCAGGCCCGCCAGATGCTGCTGCACCTGATCGGCTTCCTGCGTACCACCCTCACCGGGAGTCGGGCCAGCGAGCACGCGCTGTCCGAAGAATTCAAGCTCGCGGCTGACTACCTGTCCATCATGAAGATCCGCATGGGTGATCGCCTGCACAGCACGCTCTCTCTTCCCGAGGAATTGGGCGGGGCTCGTATCCCCGCCATGCTGCTGCAACCTTTGATCGAAAATGCCATCCGGCACGGGCTGGAGCGCAGAAAACAAGGTGGCACGCTGAAGGTTGACGCTTGCGTGCGGGAGGGCCAACTCGTGCTGCACGTGCTCAACTCCGGCGTGAACACCTCGGATGTCGACATGGCGATTGGAACCGTACCACCAAGCGGGACCGGTTTTGGCTTGCATTACATTCGAGACCGTTTGCGTACGCTTTACGGCGACAACGGCCACCTTGACATGCACCACGACCACGTCAATGACACCACCGAGGTCACGCTGCATCTGCCACTTGCCTTTGAGGCCAGCACCTCATGAACTGCCCCCCTGCCACGGCCATCATTGCCGAAGACGAACCCGTTCTGGCCAGGGCCCTGGCCAAAATGCTGGGCAAACTCTGGCCAGCCCTGCAGATCAAGGCCATCGTTCACGACGGCGAAGAAGCAACGGTCGCGGCCAGCCAGCACAGGCCGGACATCATCTTCCTGGACATTCAGATGCCTGTGCTCAATGGCCTTGATGCGGCCGAGTGCATCGTCGACAACTGGCCGATGGACGCTGTGCTGCCGCTGATCGTGTTTGTCACCGCATTTGACCGCTTTGCCGTCGATGCATTCGAACGCGCTGCGGTGGACTACGTGCTCAAACCGGTAGAGGGGCAACGCCTGGAGAAGACATGCGAGCGCTTAACCTCCCGCCTGTTGGAAATGCATGGTGATGAAACGCACTCAGTGGCGTCACTGCAGGCCCTGCGCAGGGTATCCGCAGGACCGCAGCCGGCTCTGCCACCACTGAGCATCATCCAGGCGGGACTGGGCTCTACGGTCCATATGGTGCCTGTGACGGACATCCACTATTTCGAAGCCGACGACAAGTATGTTCGCGTGGTGACCCACGATCGCGCACTGCTGATTCGTACACCACTGCGCGACCTCATGCCCAGACTCGATGCCCAGGCATTCACGCAGATTCACCGTGGCACCGTAGTGCGCACAACCTTGATTGACCGGGTGATTCGAGAAGACACCGGCCGCATATACCTCCACCTGCGCGGCCGACATGAACGCCTGACGGTCAGTCGCAGTTACGCTCATCTCTTCAAACCAATGTGATAGACGGGGTTCAACGAGCCTTCAACTGCGACACGCGGCTCATGGCCAACCCGGCAGCAGCTGTGCGCGTCTCCACACCGAGCTTGGCGAAGATGTGCTCCAGCTGTTTCTTGACCGTGGCAGGGCTGCTGCCCAGGATGTCGCCGATGTCGCGGTTGGTCTTGCCCTTCACCACCCAGTAGAGCACTTCCCCCTCCCGGGCCGTGAGCTTGAACTCCTGGCTCAGGGCATCCATGGCGGCCTGATCGGAGCTTTCCTGCATGACCAGCAACCACTCGTCTTCACCCGTGGGCTGGTGCAGCGTGAAGCTCAACCGTCGACCTGCCTGGTTCACGGCCCAGACGGGCGCGTTCACCGGGGCACGTCCATCGGCGATGTCCTTGGCCAGGGCAGGCGCGGTATGGCTCAACCAGGCGGCCAGCTCCAGTGGCGCCACCGCCTCGGGCGTATCGAAGTAGGTTTGCAGGAGCTTGCGCGCCAGCGGTGTCTGCCAGAGCACTCGGCCATCGCTGACACGCACGGTGATCGAGGCATGGCCAAATGCGTCCAAGGCATTGCGCGCCTGTCTGGCCTGACGCGCGCTTTGCATGTGCGCGGCAATGCGGGCCATCACCTCGCGCGGCCGAATGGGCTTGACCACGTAATCCACGCTGCCGGCGGCAAACGCGGCCACCACATGCTCGGTTTCGCTCAGGCCCGTCATGAAGATGATGGGGATGTGGCTGGTCTCGGGTTGCGCCTTCAGACGGCGCGCCACCTCGAAGCCATCCATGCCCGGCATGATCGCGTCCAGCAAGATGATGTCGGGCACGGCCTGGCTGGCGCGCTGCAAGGCCGCCTCGCCATGCGTGGCCACCAGCACGGTGTAGCCTTCGTCATCCAGGGCGTCATGCAGCAGCGACAGGTTGTCCGGCACATCGTCCACGATGAGCACGACGTCGGTACGGCTGCGGTCGAGTCTCTCGAACATGGTGGGTACAACAATCGAATTCAGA
>NZ_DASUIS010000012.1:0-31983 GCF_036279675.1 Aquabacterium sp.
CGTGGTTGTGGCAGCCCTGGAAGAACACGGTGCGGAAGTGGCCGCAGCTGTCGGTGATGGCCGTGCCCACGCGCTGCATGGTCACGAAGCGCGGGAACAGCCAGCACAGCAAAGGCCTGATCAACACGGGGTTCTGAATCAGGGCCTGCTGGAACTGCAAGGCGCTGCCGGCTTGCGCCAGGTAACGCAGTTCGGTGGCTTCGCTCAGCTTGGTCAGTGTGGCGGCGCTGTCTGCCGTCAAGGCATGGCTTTGTGCGGCCAGGGTGGTGGTGTTCAACCTCCGCAAGGAAGCACCGGTGACGGACAAGGGCAAAGGGCCCGGCCCAGGCTCCGGGATGGGGCCAGGCACACGCTCCGGCACCGTGATGATGGGATCCTTGATGCGGGCGTTGGCGATGATGTCGCGCAGGCGATCGAGCACCAGCACGGGCAGCTTGGGGATGAGGATGTAGAGCGGGTCCACCTCGTAGATCTCGACCGTGGCGTTGCACACGGGGAAGTCCACCACCGCGCCACCAATCGTGACCTTCTTGAGCAGCTGGCCCTGCACGAACACGGCGCTGCGCAACCAGCACAACCAGATGGGCTCGTAGATGACGAAGTCCGCCTTGAGCTCGCGCAAGCGCGGGTTGTAGCTCAGGTGCTGTTCGATGGCGCCACGGCGCATCAATTCGGCGAAGTCGGGCTCCTTGTCTGACAGGCGGGGCCCCACGAGCACACGCAAGGTGTCTGCGGGTACCGTGGCCTGCACAGGCAGCCTGGCTTCGCCCTTGTCGTTGAGCGGCGCACTGCCCAGAAAGCGCGCTTCGGAACTGAAGGCGTAGGCCATGGCCTCCACCTTCTGCGTGCTTCGGGCCACATCCAGCAGCTGTGCCTGGATCTGGATCGTCAATGGGGAAGCGGTGTCTTTGGGGTTCATGGCCATGCTCCTGAGTCAGGCATCACACAGATCGATGCAACATGGCATCGACCTCTGACTTGACTCTAGGAGCAGGCGCCTGGCAGCGCTTCCCAAACCTTGGGGGGCCAGGTGGGGTCAGGCTAGGGGGGCATGAAGCCCCCCTACTGAAGAGCTGATGGCCTCAGCTTGCCGCAACAGCCGCAGCCGTGACACCAGCCACCAAACCGGCCACAGCCAGGATGGTGATCACGATCTCTGCCGTGCTGTAACCCACCGGTACGCGCCGCACCACCACGCGTTTGTTGGTCTGGGCAATGGTGGCCACATCGGTGCCACTGCCATTGACAGGGTCTTCCTTGCTGCTCATCACGGCCATCAGAGCCAGGTCCACGGATTCGTCCGGTGGCGAGAAATCAAAATGCAGCACACGAGGCGAACCAGCGGGCAGCTCGCCCAGGGTGCCTTTGGGAGCCACCGCCTGCCAGACATCCGAGATCCCCGGGTTGGCGTCCGGATAGCCCGCCCAGAAATTGGCAGGCAAGGGTGGGATGGTGTCCCCTGTCATACGGGCCCAATACAGGCGAACCACCACCTCGGTGGCCTTGAGCGGCCCGCGGTTGCTCATCTGCACATAGATGCGTGACTGACGCCCCCGCACGAACGTTTCGTGCTCCAGTTGCTGGAAGGCGATGTAGTCGATGGGGCCGCTGCCGCTGTAGTCCTGCGTGCTCAGTGGTGTTTCCAGATTGCCCAGCAGGCTCTTGCTGTCGACCTTGATGTCCACACCATCCAGCCACTTGATCTGGTTGGGTGGGTTCAAGGGGTCATCGGCTGTGGCGTTGGTCGCGTAACGCCCCAGGTCCACGATGTTGTCGCGGATGAAGACGTCGGCGTCGGTCTGGTCTGGTACCGGGACGTCTGCAACAGGTCGCTCCCACACGCTGCGGCCCATGGTGGCGGCACGCAGCAGCCGCTTGGTGGGATGGAACTGCAGGTCCACCACCGGCACATTGGGCAGGCCATCGAGGAAGGGTTGCCAGCTGGTGCCGCCGTCCTTGCTTTCGTACACGCCGATGTGACAGCCCACAAAGATGTGCAGCGGGTCCTGCGGGTCGATGGCCAGCGCGTTGGCGAAGTTCTGTTGATGGATCAGGTGCGGTGGCTCGGGGAACTTGCCCTCCAGCCCGTTGGTGCCCAGCGGTGTCCAGACCGGTGTGGCCACATTGGTGAAGTCCACCTTCCAGACGCGACCCTGGCAGATGTGCTGTGGCAGGTTCCACGAGAGGTAGTCACTGCCATAGGCCACATACACCGGGCGATTGGGCAGTGGCGCAGGCCCAGTGAGCTTGGGCACGGCCAGGTCGGTGCAGTAGGAGCGCAGGAACTGCCCAGGGTCGCCGTCCGCCACCACATCCAGTGCTGGCGGGTTGGCTGGCGATGTCGCAGCGGACCAGGACGCATCCGTCACCTTGCCATCGGCATCGAAGGTCTTGAGCACCACCTGGAAGATGCGGCCATCACGTGCGCCCACGTAGATGATCTTGGGGTCGTTCGGGTCCACACAGACGGCGGAGATGCCCTGGTGCTGGGTGGGCTTCTTGGGCAAGACCGATGTGGCAGTCGTGAACACGGTGCCATCGGCCTGGGCCACGGCATGCCAGCTGGTGCCACGATTGTGGCTGCGCCACAGGCGCGTGGTGCCCAGGTACAGCGTGCTGGCGTTGACGGGGTCCAGGATGAAGGGCACGTAGAAGGGCTCGTCACCCTGGCTGGCGTATTCGGCGCCATCGATGCCATCGGTCACGTTGGACCAGGAGGTGATGGCGCCGGCTTCATCCGAACGTTTGATGCCGCTGAGATCGCCCGCGCCGTTGCGGTAGCAGTAGCTCGAGTACCAATAGCGCGGATCTTGCGCATCGATGCCGCAGAAAAAGCCGTCTCCATAGCCGACCAGATTCCAGCCGGCATGGCCCGCAAAACGCTGCGTGCCGTTGTCCTGGGCCCCCGCCAGCAGCACGGATTCCGCGCCTGTGTGGTGCACCATGGCGTAGTACTGCAAGGTGTTGAGCCCGCGGTTGCGCTGCTTCCAGGTGGTGCCGCCATCTTCAGACAACCACACGCCACCGTCATTGCCGAGCCACACGCGATCAGGGTGCGCGGGGTCGTAGACCACGGCGTGCTGGTCGGAGTGCGTGCCAGGGCAATCGCCATGAGGTGCAGAAATGCAGGTCCAGTTCTGACCGCCATCGGTGCTGCGCCACAAGGCCTTTTCACCGAGGATCAAGGTATCGGGCGTGGTGGGGTGAACCGCGAGCGCGAGGTTGTAATTCGATTGCTTGAGCTTGCGGGACGAGTCCCCCGGCAGTTGTCGCTTGCTCCAGGTCTGCCCACCGTCATCGGATCGGTACAGGCCAAAGAAGTCATCCGTGCCATTGGAGGCCATCAACACGTACACGCATTGGGCATTGCTGGGCGCCACGGCCATGCCCACTCGCCCCACCGGCTTGTTGGGCAGCTTGTTGCTGGGTTCGGTGTCTCTGGGCAAGGCGTCGAAGGTCTGATCGCCCTTCTTGCGGAACACGCCACCGTTGTAGCGCACGGTCACGGTGCCGCCAGCCCCGTTGTCGTACGAATCACTGGTGCCCCACCATGCAGCCAGCACCTGTTGGCCGCCGGCGTCCTGCACCAGCGCCAGCGATGACACGATCTGGTTAGCTGCGACGTTGAGCGAAGATGTCAGCCAGTGTTGACCATCGTCGATCGAGTAGAAAAGGCCGTTGGTCGTGCCCATCCACAGCCGCTTGGGGTTGCCTGGTGTGGCGGGCTCCAGCAGCATGGCACTGGTGCGCAGCATCTTGTAGCGCGTGACCACTGTCGGGTCGCCCGGCACCGGGCTGGGGATGGCCGTGACACGTGGCTTGAAGGCCTTGGTCTGCGTGTCATAGATCAGCAGACCCTGGCCATGCTGCATGCGGCCACCACTGTTGCCTTCACCCGTGCCGATGTAGAGGCACTTGGTAGCCGGGTCGAGCACCATGGCACCCACGGCGAGGCAGGCCTGCCTGTCATCCAGCGGTGTCCATTTGACGCCCAGGTCATCGCTGAACCACACGCCACCGCCGGCCGTGCCCACGTACACGTTGCCACCGTCCAGCACGATGCTGGTGACGCGGCCCGATATCGGCGCCCGGCCACCACCCTCGTCCATCTGGCCGTCGATGATGCAGTCCGGCCCCAGCGGGGTCCACTTGTTGGTGCCGCTCATGGCTGGCCTCCTGGTGCGGCTGCCTGTGCAGCGTCATCATGGGGTCGCAGGCGCAACCAGCCTTCGCTGGCCACGGGTGGATCCTGCGGCAGCAGGGCCTCCTGCGTGGCATGGGTCACGGGCAGGTTCTCCCAGGTGCTCACGTCCTTGCGATGGTCCCAGCTCCAGCTGCCATTGAGCTCGGCAGCGATGGGCATGCGCACATTCTTGGGGTCGATCAGCACAGGGCCGAACCGGAAGGTAGGCGACAGCCTGGCCAACGCATCCTGCGTCCACTCGCGCTTGAGCCCCACTTCCTTGCGAGGCAGCACGCCGCAGGTGGCGTGCACCAGCGTATGCGGCTCCACCAGCAGGATCAGGTTGACATCCTGATTGGGCCTGACGTAGATCTCGCCGCTGCGGTCCACGTAGTGATGGGTGATGGGCTGCAGGGCCGCGGGCTTGTTGAGGTCATCGGCATAGGCCGGCACATCCTCCACAGATTGAAGGAAGCCCTCCTGCTGACCAAAGGCGCGCGCCAGCTCGCCCACCGCCCCTTCAGAGCAGCGCAGCTTGTGGAAGTTGTCCTGCACGAAGTAGCCCAGCAAGCCGTCCTGCCATTGCGACAGGGAGCCCAGGCGCACCGGGACGACCTGTTCATTGGCCTTGTCCTCGTCCAGCGTTTCCTGCACCTCCAGCCGCAGGACGGCCCGCACGACGACCACGGGATGCCCGACCAGCAGGGCCAGATGCTCTTCGCCTTGATGCCCGAAAGGATCAGTGGACCAGCGGGTGGTGTCGATCACGCGCATCATGGCGCGCAAGGCGGTGTCATTGGGCAAGGCGTTCAAGCCGGCATCGGCCACGCCCCAGTCCAGCAGGCCCTGGGCCATGTCGGCCAGGAAGGGGTTGCTGATGGCCTGCGCGGGCGAGGCACCGACGTGCGAAGGCGAACCCGGTGCGTCCTCCCAGACGATGCGGTCGCTTTCGTCGCGCCGCACCACGCCCACGTCCTGCCCGTCCGGGTTGAAGAAAAGCAGGGCATCGTCCAGATGGTTGGGCAT
This sequence comes from Aquabacterium sp., assembly GCF_036279675.1. Taxonomy (GTDB): domain Bacteria; phylum Pseudomonadota; class Gammaproteobacteria; order Burkholderiales; family Burkholderiaceae_C; genus Aquabacterium. The sequence continues at coordinate 5,210 of NZ_DASUIS010000012.1, forward strand.
GAGGTAGCCACAGATGGGGCTGACTTCGGCGTCCTTGTCGGTCGCGGAGCGAGCCTCATCGGGGCCACCCTTGGCATCGGTGAAACGCAACAGCAGGCGCGAGGGTGCGGTGAACCGTGGCGGCAAGGCCAGCAGATCCGGGCGCCCGGTGACTTCCAGCGCCGTGCTGCGGCCGATCTGGGCGGGCTGTGCCTCTTTGGTGGCGCTGGAGCCGGCCAGATCAAGCACTTGCCCGAAACCATCGACCACCCGCATGCGGACGATGCGCATGAAGCCTGCACGCAGCACCTGCAGTTGCGCCGGATCGCGCATGGCCTTGTGCAGGCCATCGAAGCCACCGCTGAGCACGTCCATGTGCTCCAGTGCCGTGGCGATGTCGCCCAGGGCCGCACGCTCCTGGGCGTTGAGGCCTTCTTCGGCCGACTTGGGCACGATGTTGGAGATGAAGCGGCTCACCTCGCGGCCGATGTCGCTCGCATAGGCGTGCACAGCCTCCACATCCAGCGTGCCGCTGTCACCGATGCGCAGCGCATCAGACAGGGTTTGCCGGATGGCGCTCGCCATGGTCTTGCCCGCACCGGCAGCCAGGTAGCTGCGGCCTTCGATCACGATGGGCTGGACGCTGCCTTTGGCTGGCACCTTGGGCGCGGCCTCGTTGAAGTCACACTCGCCAAAGTCCCAGTCGTCGATGCCCTTGGGCGATGGGGTGAACTCCACGCGCCAATCCAGGTGCAGAGGGTTCCAGGGACGGGCAGGCGGCGCGAAGGCGACCGAAGATGGCAAGGTGCCGCCGTAAGGAGAGCGGCTGATCATCTCGCTGCTGTCCACACGGGGATCACGTGCACCCCACCAGTTGGTCTGGTGCACCATCACGCGCTGTGTTTCCGCAGTCTGCACGGCGCTGCTCATCGAGCGCTTGGCCGTCTTGTTGGCGGCCTTGACAAACGAGGGGGCACTACCCGGGCACAAGAGGATCAGCTCGTTGAGCAGGTTTTCGCATTCGGGCGGCACGCTGCCATTCATCACACCGCGATCAAGGATGTCTTCGGCATTGAAGCTGCGGTTGAGCGCCGGGCTGCGGTAGGACTTGACCCAGCTGCCCGTGAGGCGGCATCCGAGCATGGCGTCCTGGCTGAAGCGGCCATCACCGTTGTGGTGATAGGGGCGCTTGATGCCCTCGAGCACGAAGACAGGATCTTGCGGGTTGTACAGGCGAGGCAGGGGACGATCACGGTCCACCCAGCGGCCTGGTCGATAGGGCGTCTTGCCACTGCCCAGGCCGAGGTTCTTCAAGGCCGCGCTGATACCACCTTGCTCGACGCGCTCTTCTGCCGCCAGGGCCTTGCCCTTGAAATGCAGCGTCTCGAATTTGGCCTTGGGCGCCGCGACTTCAACCTTGTAGCTGCGCCCTTCGTCCATCACGGCACGGCTGGTCTTGCCGGCCTTGCTGCCAATGTTCGCCGTCTGGCGGCTCACGCCCTTCTCTTCCTGGTGGTAGTAGCGGTCAAACACGCCTTTGCCTGGCTGTTTGATGCCCCCTTCCTGCTCGGGCTCTCCCAAGGGTGGCTGCCACACGCGTTCGGTGGTGCTGCCGCCCGGTGCGGATGCGAAGGTGGTGGCATGCAACAGGGCATCCACACGGGCACGGCCATCGGGTTCGTCCAGCTCGTTGATGGCACCCAGCTGGAAGGCCTGGAACAGGCGCTCCAGTTCTGGCTCACCTTGCCGGCGCGCCACCACGGCCCCCAGCGTTTCGCTCAGGGTCTGGCCCAGCGCCACCTTGACGGTGCTGGCCGCAGGTGGCCCACCCACTTCATGGCCCTGTGCATCCAGCAAGGAGCGCTTGCTGCCACCCAGTTTGGCGGTGGGCCAGCCCAGCCCCACCACGGCACCGTGGTACAGGGAATGGCGTGGCCACCAGGCAGCGGCACTGACCTTCACACCAGTGTGTGCCTCCATGCGCCCCACCTTGCCCGCGCTCGCATCCAGCGGGCTGCTCATGCGGCGCGTGGCCTTGGTGTCGGCACGCACGTTCAGGCCCATGTGGGTGAGCGTGTCACTGTGGCGCACGGCGTGGGCCTGCGCCTCCTTGAGCATGGCGTCAGGCAGGCTCCAGCGGTAATCGGCCAGCCTTTGTTTGAAGTCCTTGAGCGAGCGCAGATCGGGGTCAGCCAGCGGATCGTTGTCCGGATCGTGGTACCAGCCGCAGACCAGGTAGGAGACCGTGCCCTCCTTCACATCGCTCAAGGGATCGTGAAACGCCATCACGCCCTTGGCATTGTCGAAATAGCCCACCCAGTTGAGCTGCTTGACCTGGTCCGGGCCCATCACCGTGACGGGCGGCGACAGCTTGCCGTCTGCGGGCAGATCGGTCTCGCGGTATTGGTCCAGCGGCACGGGCGGCAGTTGCGGCTGATCGCCACGCACCACCCAGCCACGCACCGTGCGGCGGGCGCTGTCGCGCGCGGAAGGCGCCACGCGCAAGACCAGCCAACGGTCAGGCAAGCCCGCAAACTGCAGCGGGCCCTGCGTATCCCCGGGCGCCTGACGGCCACGCGCCAGCGCATCTGGTGGTGCCCACATCAGGTAAGCGCCTTTGGGGCGAGGCTGGTCCAGGTCGGTGAAGGGCGCGGGCTGTTGCCACTGTTGCGCGTCGTTGAGGAACAGGCCTGTGCGAGCCCAGGTGCCGCCCTCCTGGCGCACCATCAGCACATCGAGGTGCACAGGCACGAGCAAGCGAGGATCACGCACCAGGGTCTCGGACCAGGTACGGGCCATTTGCATGGAGATGCCTTGCGCCGCGTTGGCGCCAAAGGCAATACGGGAGTTCGTGCTCACAGGCCCGCTCCTTTCACGGTCAACATCACTTCTGGTTCCAAAGCACGGGCCACGACCTTGAAGTCGCTGACGTACAGCCCGTTGCCTGTGAATTCCGGCTTGGCACCATCGCCCTGGAAGCGTTGACGCCAGGGCAGGTCCAGCATCTCGATGGCCATGGCACCGGCACCGTTCTGCGCGGGCATGCTGCCTGTACCGGCACCTGCGGGGATCGGCTGTGTGGCCGCCTCAGTGAGCGCCTGGCGCAAGGCCGCCACATGCACCACACGCTTGCCACCCGCACGCAGGGGCACCACCACTTCCTTGGACTTGGGCAGATCAAACGCCACGCCGGCCTGGTTGCGCCTCAGCAACGTGAGCTTGTTGCCCTCGCCGCTGACCCCGAACTGCACACCGTGATGCGGCTCTTCGCACATCACCATGCGGGGGATGCCTTCGAACAGGGCCAGCATCACGGCAGGGGCCAGGCGCTCCAGGCGCAAGGTACGAAGCTGATGGCTCTTCGCGTCTGCCGAATCGGGATCGAAGTTGCGATCCAGCACCTTGTCATAAGCACGCACGTCCATGTGCGGCCAGCCTGACACCGCCTTCGATCTCAGCAAGAAGCCTGTGATGACCTGGGCCGAGCCCGTGATCGGCGTTTCGCGTGCCACCTCGAAGCTGATCTTGCCGCGCTGCAAGCCACGCACCTGGCGTTCCGTCAGATCAAGCTGGCGGGATACCTGCGGCGCCTGCGCCTGATGATGGGCCTGCTCGCGCGAGCCGATCTTGCCGACCGCAATGGCACCGTCCACGAGGCGATCCGTCCAGGAGCGATCGAGGTAGAAGAAGCGGATCGACTCGGGCGGCAACATGCGCGCATCGGGCACCAGGTAGTCGAAGGGCACCCCGACCAGCAAGCGCAGATGCGACAGGAAGCTTTCCATATAGGGTGGCATCTGGGCATCGGGCACGGGTGCCCCGATCTGCTCATGCGCCGTCATGCGTTCGGCCAGCGTGGCCTTGCCTTGGATCCATGGAGAGCGCATCACAAGCCTCCTGTGAGATGGGTGGAGACGACCACATCGGCATCCATGCGCACCTTGACGTTGTCCATGACGCCTGCGCGCTGCAGATTCAGATGGGCCAGGCCGGCGGTATCGGCCAGCACGGCCTCCAGCGTGGTCGACGCACCCAGGTTGACCGCCTGGGGTGTGACGCTGGTGCCCAGCGGGGTGGCCATGCCCGTGAGCATGTGTTCGGCCATGGCCACGTCCTTGAGTTGATAGGCGGCGGCCACCGCCTCGGCCTGCAATCCCACCACCTGCTTTATCTGGCCCAGCCCCCAGACATCACCCATGCGGGGTGCGTGCTGGGCGATGCCGTCGATCAGCTTGATCGAGGCCATGGGCAGGACCGGGCTGGTGAGCTTGTGCGCCAGGTTGGCACCAAGGTCCACGGACACCAGCGTCTCGATGGCCTTGAGCGTGCCCAGGCGCGCCGTGAGCCGGTAGGACGTGCGCCGCCAGCGCATCAACTCCTGCGCGAGGCGGCCGTCTGCGGATGCCAGCAGTCGCCCCACCTCAAAGGCTGCGGCATAAGAGATGTCTTCCACCCCCGTCTCTGGCGACACGCGCCTGGCCTGATCGGCACTGTGATAGGGGCCTGCGGGATCACGCGTGAGCGGGAACGAGACCAGTGGCCCGCGGTAGAGCGCCTCTTCCTGCGTGCCCGCACGGGTGCCCAGCGGCACGGGCAGATGGCCGCTGTCCGACACCTTGGGGAAGGGTCCTTTGACCTTGCCGATCAGGCCCACGTCCAGACGCTGCATCAGCCCCTGAAAGTCACCCTCGCCTTCGCACTCGAAGCTCCATTTGTGCAGCACCACCAGGCGCTTGCGCGGCTTGACGGGCATCGTCAGTCGCCCTGTCTCGGCCTTGTGTGTGGCACGAACATGCTCGTCGGCCTTCTGGAACATGCGGGGCGCATCCATGCGGGATTGCGTTTCGCTCAGGCCGGTGAACTCCGGTGCCTGCTGCAAGGCCTTCACGGCCGGGGTGGTCACGGCCATGAGGTTGTTGCCCGTGTTGGCCACCAGCGGGTTGAACACCACCGGGTTGAGCAGGATGTTGCCATCAACCACGTATTCACCATACAGGCCACCGCGCATCTCGGCTGGGGGATCGGCCTGCAGCAGGTCGGTGCGCCCCTCCAGCGACACCAGCACCATCTGCGCTTTCAAGCCCGGCGTGGGCAACCGGTTGCAGACTTGCACGGCAAAGAAGCCATCGCTGCCCTCCACAGACAACTCGCGGTCATCCGGGTCAACCTGGCGCACGTGGGTGAGCAACTGCAACTCTTCGCGCGAGGGCAGGATGTCCTTGAGCAAGGTGGCATCGATGTCCAGAGCGTCCACCAGGATGTTGGCCGGTGCGCCGATCGCCGTGAAAACCTTGGATGGCAGGACCTGCTCCAGCGCCACACCTTGCTTGAGCAGGTAGTCCTCGCCCTCTTGCAGCAGCAGCAGGGCAAACCAGGGTGTGGGGTACTCGGGTTGCTGGTTGCTCAGGGCCTTGGGGTTGCTCGGTGCGGGCAGGGTCTCGGCGATGTCGCGCTCCCAGGGCAGGGTGCGTCGGCGCATCACGATCTGCGGCAACACGCTGCCAAACGGGCCCTGCGCATTGTTGGGCGGGCACACGCCAGCGATGTCACCCGGGTTGAGCGCGAAGCGCGGCCCATCGACCACGAAGTGGCGCTCGTTGCTCAGCTCGTGGTTGTGCGTGCCGGCTTGAATCTCGCCGGACACCTGCAGGCGGTAGTTGCCAGGCTTGAGTGGCGGCAGGGCGTAGTCGTAGAGGACCATCGAGCCCTTGGGTGGCTTGCTCATGTCGGTCATGACAGGATCCTTGTCTGAGGAATGCTGGTATCAGGCGCGATGGCAAAACGTGCGCGCACGTCGCCATCGGCCGACAGGGCGCGGTCGTCGATGAAGGTGGGCGGGGCATCGCCGTCCAGGCGATCGGCCCAGTCATCTGCCTTGCCTTGCAGGCCGATGACACCGCCGAGACGCCAGCCCTTTTCGCTGGCCACGCTGATCTCGAACCAGCCCTGGGCCTGGGCCTCCTGGGTGGCGCGCACGTCATACAGCACGGTGCGGCGTGTGCCACCGATCACAGCCACAGGTGGCAGGCTCATGACGGCGCCCTCGGCCGTCACGGCCAGGTCGCCATCGAAGGCGGCGGTGGCGTCCACCTGCTCCAGCAGGAAGGCCACCACGGTCACGGTCGATGGCAGGCGCGTGGTGACCGCGGTCTGATCGGCCACAGCGCGTTCTGCCGCGATCAGGCCCGTGCTGCTGAGCGTCTTGAGCGGTGCCGTGACCACCTGCGCCGTGTGCAGTGAAGCGCCACGGCCCAGCAGGGTGTGCGCGCCGACCTGCTCCAGCAGCATGCCTGTCTGCCAGCCCACCGCCGGTGTATGACCGGCTGGCGCCAGCATCAAGGTGACATCGCCCTGCTTGGGCAGGCGCTGCGCCAGCAGGCCCGATGCCCGGCCCAGGGCGCTGACGGCAACCCGTGCCGCCCCTTCCGGCATGCTCAGGGCGGCACCCCGCAGGGTGGCCATTTCCTGATCGGCGATGACGCGGCCGCGACGGTCCAGCCACACCACGCGCACGGCGCCGACGCCGCTGAGCTGGAGGCTGACGCGCACATGGGCACCTTGTTCGGTTTCCGGCAGCTCCCACAACTGCGTGGTGCCAGCCGGGATCACCAGGCCTTCACCCATGATCTGCTTCGACGCTTGCTCGAACGCTTCGGCATGACGTTGGCCCGCACTCGCGATGGCCGGATGGTGCAAGGTGCGTGCACCCTGGGCCATGCGCGTGGGCGCGGCAACCTGCGGATGCGCGGCGCGATGCAGGCGCGCACCCACCATCGACGGTCTGGCATGCGGTGCATTCATGCGCGGTGCCGTCTTGGCCTGCTCGACCTTGAACACCGTGGTGCGCAAGGCAGCAGGGGCATCCGAGGTCGGGGCCACGCGGCGGCGCATCACGGTCAGGAGGCGGGGCACGCGCAGGTGCTCGGCCATGTTGCGTTTGGCTTCGAACAGCACCGGCGCCGCCTGTGCGGGCTCGGCCAAGGTCAAGCCTGCAGACAAGGGCACCACGCGTGCCGGCGCCGACCGTGTGCGCAACTGACGTTGTGCCAGCGCGCTCAAGCCTTGTCCGCTGAGGCCCACACCCTGTCGAGCCTGTGCCATCTCGGGCTGGCTCAAGAGCTGTTGAACAGCCTTGTTGCGGCGCACCGGGTCCCAGCCCACCGTGAGGTCGAGCAGCTTGTTGGCCGCCACACCGATCGGGATCATCTCCAGGAAGAGGAAGTCTTCCGGATGCCTGAAAGGCAAGGGCAAGGCGTAGTGATCAGGCAGATCGTCCACCGCCTTGCTGATCTGGATGACCGCACTGCGACGCACGAACTCCGCGACACCCTGCACCTTGAGGCCTTGCAGGCGATCGATGTTGTTGGCCGCCGCCTTCACATGGCGCGGGTCCACCCAGTGCCAGGTGGCCTCAGGGAAGTGGCCCGCCACCGGTTCGATGATGAAGCGGTCGCTGTCGAGCGTGATGGTCTGGATGGCATTGCCCACCACCTTGACGATGCGCAACTCGTGGATGCTGGTGACATCGGCATACGACTGCGGGTTCATCGGCGCCAGCGAGATCGGGCCGCTCAAGCCCGCAGGGCTCTTGACGATGCCATCCTGCCAGCGGAAGCGGTTGGCCGCGATGGTGGATTCGGATTCGAACGCGAACTCCACGCCGATGCGCCATGGGGCCTCCAGGGTGCCCGGTGCAGGCTCGGCCCCAGGGGGATCCGTGGGCAGCAAACCGGCGCGCAGTTGCACATCCACGGCCGAACGCGTGTCGTCGGACGTGAGGTACTTGGCCTTGAAGACATTGAAATCTTCGATGTAGTTGATCTTGTGGGCCTTGTCGCCGAAGTCGATGTGCACCGTGACGATGAGGATCTCGACTTCGACATAGCCTTGCAGCGGTGGCCCTTCGATGTGCACGCTGGCACCCAGGCTGACACCCACTTCACCGAAGATGCCGGTGTCGACCGAGGCCCCGATTTCGATGCCGGCATCGAACATGTAATAGAAGGGGTCCCAGGCCACCAGCACATCCAGCCAGGTCTTGAACCAGGCCTTGACGGGGCCACCATGGAAGCTGGCTTCCAGACGCCCACCGGCCATCACGGCCGTGGTGGTCAGCGCGAAGTAGTTTTCGCCCTTGATGACGATGGCGTCACTCACCGACCAGCGGAAGCCCAGTCTCGGCACCACGGGGAAGTCGGCTGGCTTGTTGAAGGCCTTGTGATAGCCGCCCAAGGTGAGCACGAAGCGGCCCGTGCGGAACCACAGGAAGAAGGCGAAGCCGCCCGTGAGCTGGCAGGAAGGATGGAAGAGGTAGGAGCGGTCTGTCAGCTGGGCCTGCACGGACAGCAGCCCTTCCTCCGTCGAGAAGCGCGCCTTCAGAGCCAGCTCGATCTGCGCGATGGCGAAGTCGGCCGATGGCAGGGACATGCGGCTGAGCCCCAGCAGGCCGATCTCCAGGCCACGGTCCAGCGCCACGTACAGCACGGCCGTCGAGTTGACCAGGGCAAAGGTCGAGAACTTCAGGCCTGCTGCCAACCAGAAGCTGCCGCGACGTGGCGGGATGCTGGTGCCCATGTCGCGCAGGGCAGACATGGGGTCATTGGCAAACGCGCTGTTGTCGATGGCGGCCACCAGCGGGAAGCTGGGCAGCAAATTGAGATCCGAAGGCGGGATGAGCGCCCGGTTGAGGCCCACGCCACCACCCAGCCCCAGCACGAAAAAGTACGGCGGCCCGCCCAGGGGAATGGGCAAGGACACGAAGACAAAGAAAGAGACGTATTCGCCCAGCTCGTCACTGGGGCGGGCATACGAGCCGATGGCGGTGAAGCCACGCCCGCACACGTCCACCATCAGGGCACCGTCATAGGACACCGGTGGCCCGAAGTTCTTGAGCAGGCCACCCGACAGCTTGACGGGACCAGCCTCCAGGGCCACGGCCATGCCCGCCAGATCGAGCCCCCACTGCGAGGCATCACCCAGCTTGGTGATGGGGATGAGCAAGGTCAGGTCATCGACCTGAACAGCCAGGCTGCTGACCTTCACGCCGCCATCGAGCAGCAGGCCGATCTTCTTGTCGCCCTCGAACTTCTTGACGCCAATCTGTTCGATGTAGATGGGGCCGAACTTCTTCTGTACCGTGATCCACAAGGCACCCGACTGGCCACCGAAATCAAGGTAGAAGCCCTTGCCATCGCGGTAGCCGACCAGCACATCGGTCTCGGGGCTGACGGCCTGTTTGTCGCCACCGCCGCTGCCACCATCCGAGCTCAGCAAGCTGGAGGCCACCGGGTTGCCGCCCCCGCCGCTGCCACCGCCCGACATGCCCTGAGACAAGGGCAGACCAAAGCGGGCGATATCGGCCTCGAAGCCCCAGCCACTGGTCTGAAAGCCGCTGTGCAGCCTGGCATTGAAGAAGACGAAGGCGGCTACTTCACCCAGGCGCACCACGCTGTCGACCAGCGGCTTGTCGTTCTTGTCGGCAAAGCCCACACCCAGGCCCAGCACCTTGAGTTCGGGCTGGAAAGTGAAGGGCGCGAGTTTGAAAATGTCGAAGACCAGGCCACCGTTGTCCGGCGCGGGGCGAACCTTGCCGCCGGGCATCTCGCCGGCGTAGATGGTGAGCTTGTAGTCGCCCACCTCGATGGGCAGGTGGCCGCTGAGGCGCACGCCCAGCTTGCCCGCCGTGGGCGAGAAGCCGATGGTGAGCTTGTCGTCCACCTTGATGCTCAGGCCCGACAGCAAGCCCTGCAGGATGCCGCTGATCAACACGGGCAGATCAGGCAAGGCCATCTTCGGATTGCCACTGCCATCGGTCAGCCCGGCCGACTGCAGGATGGTGCCGATGGTGGGGCCCGAGGCCCACAGGTGCACACTCTGCTGTGGCTTGGTGGCACGCACCAGCACCTGCGTCACCAGCGGCAGCAGCCAGTCTGTCGCCAGGTTGCTGGCCAGATCGCTGGTCGTGATCAGATGCGGCGCCTTGAGCAGGTTGATTTCCAGCGGAGCGGCCGCATCGACATCAAAGGGCCTCACGCGCACGTCCAGCCCTGATGCACCCAGGGCCACACGCAAGCCCGGCGTGGCATCGATGCCTGTGAGCGTCAACAGCTTCACGCCGGCCGCGATCGTCATGGCCGGCGCGCCCATGGCAAAGCCACCAGAGAAGCTGAGCACCACTGGCGCCGAGGCACTGAACTGCAGCGCCGTGGCACCGATCGCAAATGCCGGGCCACTGGCATCCCAACCCAGGCTCATCTGCAAGGTGCCGCCACTGAGCCCCAGCGTGGCCAGGCTGGGTGGCGTCCAGGTGATGAGGTTGCTGCCCGGCGCGATCGAGAACTGCGCCGCCCCCACAACCGCATTGAGCAGGCCCGGTGCTGCGCCCAGGAAGGCGGTGCGCACGCTGCCGGTGATGCTGCCGATGGAGCCCCCCGCCAGCAACTGCCCCCATTGCTGCGAGCGCGCCACAAAGGTGCCGCTTGCAGTGTCATACAGATTCAGTGCGGCAGCCACTTGCAGCGCCGTGGGCTTGATGGCCCCGCCATTGCCCAGCGCCGTGTTGAGCTGGTCCAGCACCGAAGGCAGCAGGCTCTGGCCTATGCCGGCCAGCAGGGCCCCGAAGCCACTGAACTGAGGCAGCAGTTGGATGGTGGCGCCACCTGTGGGCGTCACGGCCAGGGTGACGCGCGCCATGGCGTCCACCCCGAAGGCGATCGCCAGGCCGGGGAAGGACCCGACCGCGGGGATGCTCAGGCTGATGCTGCCACCGGGGTGGGGGTGCAGCAACTCGTCGATGGTCAACTGGGCATTGAGGCCCAGCACACCGCCCAGCGGAGAACCGGTGGCCAGCGAGAACTGCGGCTGCGTCGTGCCTGACACGCTCAGGCTCAGGCCACCCGGCAATTGCAGATTCGGGCCAGCCTGGCCCAAGGCCTTGGCGATGGCATTGAGCAAGGTGGCCAGGCGCGTGCCATCCAGGCCCCCGCTGCCATTGCCGAACGAGCCCGCGCGCGAGAAGAAGCCCGCCGGATCGGCCACCAGGGTGTCGAGCGCCGCAATGCGATGCTGGGCGCCCAGCACCCCACGCAGCATCAGCGACACGCCTGAGGACAGCAGGAACCTCGGCAAGAGATCCGACAGCAGGCCTTGCACCGCCGTGGCGCTGGGCGCAGGCCATACGGTGAAGGGCGTGGCCAACCAGGGCGAGGCCGCCACAGCCACCTCGGCGTTGCCGACATCCACAGCCAGGGTCACGGCACCCAATGTGGCCTGGCACTGCCCCTGGGGCGCCATGGTCTTGAGCTTCAGGCCCACATCAAAGCCGATGCGCAGATCCGGGCCGGTCGGATTGACAGGGGTGTTCCAGTGCCGCTCGCCTTGAAGGCCGACCTGCCAACCCAGCGCACCACCGAGATCTCTGGCGTGCGCCTTGAAGGCGCCCAGCGGCAGGACAAAGCCCAGCGCGGGATCGGCGCGCAGGCCCAGCCAGCCCACCAGCGAGCTCATGGCCGCCATGAGGCGCGGCTTCAGGAAGCCAAAGGCATCGGCTTCGATGGCGCTCAAGGCGTCCAGCGACAAGCCCAGTCGACCCTGCGCGTTCACGGCCAGCAAGCCGATGGACTGCAGCGCATCGCCCAGCTCGTCCATCCACGATCCCACCGCCACGCTGTTGAACAAGGACTCGACCGCCGCGCCCAGTACCGGCAGGGCCAGGGGGTGAGCGGCGTCCAGCCGTGGCAGCGTCGGTGTGTGGAAGGCCGCATCCTGCGCCAGCACCTGCACGCTCGGATGCAACTGGCCATCGGGGCCGCGCACGATGCGCAGACCCAGCTCGGCCCGCCTCAGGCGCACGTCACCGATGGCCTGACCCAGGCCTTGATGCGACTGCGGCGCCCCCAGCACATAGCCGCCGTTGGGATCCTCCAGGACCAGCCTGGCGCTCAGGCTCTGCGCAGGCCTGCTCGGTTCGGCCACGCCAGACCGCAAGGCCCAACGCGCCAGATCGGCGCGCACGAGCACGCGGGCCTGCGCCTGGGCATCCAGTCGTTCGCCCAGCGCCAACTGCACACCCACGCCAAGGTGCGTGGGCAAGGTGGCACCTGCCCCTGCGCCACTGGCCAGGCTTTGCAGCCCCTGCTGGATCACACTGAAGGCGTTGCCGCCCACACGGCTGCCGAGCGCCAGGGCCGGCACGCCGCCCGTGGCCAGTGAATCCGTGGGCGCAAAACTGCCGATGGGGAACACGTCCGGCACGGGCAGATCGCCTGGCGCCGCCGCAGCCTGCCAGCCATCCAGGGCGGCGAGCAGGCGTGTCAGCGCATCCCTGGTCGGCCCCGCTGCCAGAGAGGGCAGCCATTTGCCGACCACGCGCAGGGCCTGGGCCACAGCAGGATCACGCAAGGCCGTGAGTGCCGCACCCCGGTGCGGCGTGCCGATGGTGATCAGACCCGACAGCTTCGCAGGCTGCGTGGCCGCAAAGTGGCGCGCGGCGATGCCGGCGGTGGAGTGCGCCACGATGAACAGCCTGGCGCCCGGGCGCAGCTGGCTCAGTCGCGTCACGATCCGATCGATCTGCGCCGCCAGTTGCGGGTGGTTGCCCACACCGTCGTCCTGCAGATCGGCCGTGTAGACGCGCCCCACGGCGGTGACACCATCCAATGCGATGGTCAAGGGATCCACGCCGGGCTGACGCAGATTGAAATGCGTGCCCGCCACCACCGAGCCCGGATCACGCACTTGTGCTTCGGCCTTGAACGCCGACCAGGTACTGGCCTGCGCAAAAGCCGGGTGCACGAGCAGGACCACCCGGTTGGCCGCGACGGGCTCCCACACGGCGATCTGGTCCAGCGCCTGATCGATCAGCGCTGCATGCGATGGCTGCAGGTGATGCGCCACCAGCGGCACCGTGGCACCGACAGACCAGCCGGGGGCGTCCGCCGGGTCAGGTTGCTGGGAACCGATGGGCACCAGGCCATCCGTCTCTTGCAGGGATTGGACGAGGCCATCCAGGCCTGAGCCCAGGCGCGCGATGTCGGCACCGGTCAGCGCATCGGCCAGGGCGGGCACCAGCGCGACGAGCGGCTGCGCAGCGCGCAACAGCGTCTCACCGCTGCCCGTGCTGATGATGGCCGACGCCAGCGCCCCGGCCCAGCTGGCGGGTGCGCCTTGCGGGTCCATCCACAGCAGCAGCTCGGCATGCGGCGTGATGCCCGCGTGCTGCAAGGACAAGCGCCAGGGGTCGTCATACAGCCCCGATCCCTTCAAACGCGGCAGGGCGGAAGCCAGCTCGCTCGTACCGCCAGGTACTTCGGCGGCCAGCAGCCCACTCAACCAGCGCAACAGCAGCGTCAGATTCGGGCCTTGCGCACCCGCGCCTTGCACGATGCGATCCAGGTAGCCACGCAAGGCGGCCGCCGGGTTGGTGAAGGCCAGTTGCGGTTGAGCGGGGTCAAACAGCAAAGGCCAGTCGGCGGGCATGCCCGGCAAGCGACGATGCAAGCCCATCAGCCCACCCACCACTTCACCGGCCGGCCCGCTCCACTGGCGCAGGCCCGCATAGATGAAGGCGCTCAAGGTATCTTGCAACGCGCCCATGGGCAGCGGCAAGGTGGCGGGCACAGCCAGGTTGTAGGGCACGGCAGGTGGCAGCACCAGGTTACCGATCACGTGGGTATCGGGGCCCAGTGTCAGGGCCAGGCCATCGAGCCGGGCGTTGGCCACCAGGCCGGTACCCGGTTGCCAGCGAGCGACGAGCCCGATGCTGGACGCAGACAAGCCCAGCCCATCGATGTTGGCCGTGGGCAAGGGCGACAAGCCCACCGAGGCCTCCTGGCCCCCCATCAACCAGACCTGCCCAGCCCCCGAGGCGGGCAAGTCAAAGCCCAGCACATCGGCACGCCAGTTCAACAACCAGCCCGCCGCCGCTGCGTTCAAACGCAACCCCACCCGCAGGCGCGCGGTGGGATCGCCTGGCGTGTGATTCCAGGCGGCCAGCGACACGGTCAAGGGGCCTGCACTGGCCAGCGTGATCAGCCACGGTGAAGCCGGTGTGCCAGAACCTGTGAAGCCCCCCGCCAGCCCTGCCAGACCGGCCAGCTCATTGAGCAGGTGGCCCCAGTGTGCAGTGGGGTGCGTCAGCACCGCCCGGTGAAACTGCCCGAGCGCACGCGTCGGCGAGGCGACCAGATCCTGCAGGTTCAACTGATGCGGCCACGAGGCCGCAGAGCCAGGCTGCCCCATGCCGATCAAGGCCAGCAAGGCATTGGCAAAGGGCGACTGGCCGTGCCCCAGCAATTCGCGCAAGGCCGTCTGCAAAGCCGCGTTGGCCGCATTGGCCACCGAATCCGCATGGGTCAGGTCAATGCGCTCGTGCGTGGTGCCCTGGAAGGTCACGTTCAGCAGCTCCAGCACAGGCTTGAGCTGGTTGGTGGTGCCGTCCCACACCACACCGGCCTGGGCGCGCTGGATGGGCAAAGCCGATCCTGCCGGCAGGAGATCGCCCGTACCGCCAGGCGAGCTGACCATCAAACGGGCGGCAGGCAGCACCTTGGTGGTGCCCATGCCGGACAGGGGAATGGCCAGCAAGGTCACCATCGCATCCAGCCGAGCTGGCGGCGCGGGCACCGCGGGAGCCAGACGCAAGCCCAGCGACACATGCATGCGACCATCGCCCTTCGCCAGGGCCAGCTTCAGCTTGCCCACACTGCCCAGGTTGGCCAGCAAGAGCGAGGTTGGCGAGGCCAGCGTGCCGGCGCCTTCCGGCACCTGCACGGCACCAAACAGGGCAGAGAAATGCCCCAACCATGCAGTCAGGTGCCCGCCATCGAGCACACTGCCCAGCCAGCTTTGCAAGGCAGCCGGCCCCTGCGTGATCTGCGCGAAGGGGAAGGCCGGCACATTGCTGTCGCCCACGCCCAGCAGGCCCAGCACATGCATGACCACCGCCGCAGCAGGCAAACCACTGAGTTGCTGGCGCACCAGGGCCAGCACGAGCTCCACCGCGTCGGAGCCCAGCGTGGCGGGGTCGAGCTTGAGATCGCGCGTGCCACCGTCGTCCAGGCCCATGCCTTCCATGACGATCTCGAGGTGCGGATCCGTGCCGGCCTGCGGTGCCCACACCAGCCCCACACGGATGGCCGACAAGGTGATGGGATCGGCCGGCCGATGCAGGCCCAGGGCCACACGCAGGTTCAGCGACAAGGGGGCCGAGGCCAGACCGGCCACCAGCTCTGGCGCCGCCGCGCCGAACTTCATCAAGGGCACGTGCACCTTGAGCGCCGCGCCAGGGTGGCCTCCAGCCGCCTCCCCGTGCACCTCGCCAGCCAGACCCAGCACCACACCGCCACTCACGGGCTTGACCGTGACATAGGCATTGCCGCGGGTCTGCGTGCCCAGCAGGGGGTGCCACTTCTCGCCAGCGGGCAAGCCGCTGATGGCAGCGGGCGGCACCACGCGATCGAGCAGGGACAGCAGCGCATCGCGTTGCGTGGGGTTGCTCAGGATGCGTTGCAGTCTGTCGAAAGCATGTTCAAACCAGGTGCTGTCAAAGTCGCCCTGGGCGTTGAACAGGCCCAGGGCCTTGGCTGCGTCGATCAGCTCGGGACTGAGGCTCATGAGGCGGTCCTCGGTGAGTGTGTTCGGTGGGATGAAAGCGCGTGCAGCCCGAGGTCACACCGGATCTCGAGCTCAAGAGGCTTCAGCGGGAATCGGAGACGGGATCGGTGGCCACATCGGGTGCCGCCGCGCGCGCGGCCAGCACATGGCGCTGCAACAAGGCGGCCTCGGCGGGGTCGGCCACATGCAGCGACAACACCCCGTGCTCGGCAGCCAGGCCGAAGGGCAGCTTGTTGAGCCGACCGGCGTACTCCTGCACGATGCTCAGCAAGGCCGCCCAGACAGCGTCCTGCAAGAGCTTGCCCCAACGCCCGACCAGCAAGCCCTGCCCGCGAGGCAGCTCCTCGGTCACCGCCAGCAAGCCGGCCTGATCCCGGCTGGCCGCCACGGAGAAAGGCATGACCAGGGCCTCACGGCCGGTCTGGTCGCACGCCAGATCCAGCGAGACCACGATCAAGCCGCTGCGGAGCACCACGCGCAGAGAGCTCAGATGCAGCAGGATGTCGTCGCCAGCATCGGTCCAGACCACCGCAGGTGGAAAGCCGAAGCCCTTGGCGGGCAAGGACGAAGGGGGGGACAGGCGACGCGCGATGGCCGCGGCCATCGATACCTCGTCCATGCGAGGCGCCAGTTCGAAACGGCGCTTGGGCGACAGCCTGAAGGGCCCGGTCTGAGCGACAGCCATGTGAAAGCCCTCGCTCAGTGATGTTTGTTCTTGTCTTGTCGCGTTTGCTGGCGCCCTGACTGACCTTGCATGCGCCGGTGGCGCCAGATCATCAGGATGCCGCAAACAGGAATCGCAAACAGCAAGGCTTCGAACCAGCCGCTGCCATCATCGGGCGACCAGCCCAGAATTTGTTCAATGAAGTCCATGGAAATACCACTCCCAGATTTTCCAATCCGGGAGATCCTGCCGACGCGATACGCACGCCGCTATCCCTAACTCGTCAAACCTGTGGTGGCACCCACACGCATCCCCCCTGTTTGGAGTAGGCCCTGCGCAGCCTGGGACAGCAGCGCGGCACGCCTTGTCTGGGCGTCCCGGGCACGATGGCGGAGTTGCGCCACCAGTTCCGTTCGCGCGCGTGACGGATGGCCCGCGTCGAAAGGCGGATCGGGGTTGTACTCGATGGCCAGTTGAATGGACTCGGCCACGTCCTGACCACGCAACTGCGCAGCCAGGTACAACGCGAAATCGATACCTGCCGTCACACCACCGCCAGTGATCACCTTGCCGTCGTGCACGATGCGCGCGTCGGTGGGGACGGCGCCCAGCTCACGCAACATGGCCAGCGACATCCAGTGCGTGGTGGCGCGACGCCCCTGCAACAGGCCCGCCGCCCCCAGCAACAGCGCCCCGGAGCACACCGAGGTCACGTACGAGGCCTGGGCACCAGCACGCCGGATGAAGTCGATCGTCGGCCTGTCGTTCAGCAAGGGCGTGACACCGTAGCCACCTGGGACACACAGCACATCCAGCTTCGCCACCTCATCGCATCGCAATGTAGGTGTCAAGGGCAGGCCATGCTCGGTGATAACCGGATCCAGGCTGTGCCAGATCAGGTCCACGCGTGCGTCAGGCAAGCGGCAGAACACCTCGTAAGGACCGATCAGATCCAGTACGGTCAGTTGGGGAAAGAGCAGCAGGCCGATGTGCGTCATGTTGGTTCCTCTCGTGGCGTCAAGCCGGTCATGAAGACGTGCACGACATTCTTGAGAATGCCGGGATGGCGTGAATGTCAAATTACATTGAAAATCTGCCAATCAGAGATTCAGCCCATGCGCTCAGCCAATCGCCCCATCATCGACATCGTCATGGTCGTCTTCCCCGACTTCCTGCTGCTGGACGCCACCGGGCCTCTGCAGGTCTTCTCCATGGCGGATCAGGAAGCGGCCAAGGCGGGCCGCTCGCCTCGGTACCGCTTGCGCACGGTATCGCGCGAAGGCGGCTTGATCACCTCCTCCAGCGGCCTGGCCGTTCAAACCACCCCCTTGCCGCGCCCAGCCAGCCTGAAAGGCGCCACGCTGTTCGTGGCGGGTGGCGAGGGCACCGAGCGCGCCATGCAGGACAAACGCCTGATTCGCTGGCTGCAACTTGCCGTTCACCACGTGGGCCGTTGCTGCTCGATCTGCACGGGCGCATTCGTGCTGGCTCAGGCAGGCTTGCTGGACGGGCGGCGCGCCGTCACGCACTGGCAGGACGCGCCCCTGTTCAGGCAGCGCTTCCCGCGGGTGGCCATGCTGGATGACGCCATCCATGTGCACGATGGCCATCTGCATACCTCGGCGGGTGTCACGGCGGGTATCGACCTGAGCCTCAGCCTGGTCGAGGCCGACCACGATCGCGCCCTGTCCCTGCGCGTGGCCAAACGCATGGTCGTGCCATTGCGGCGAGCGGGCGGGCAACGTCAATTCAGCGCCGCCTTGCTGGCGCAGGACACCGATGGGAACGACCTCGCCAGTCGGCTGACCAGCTGGCTCCAGCCCCGCTTGAAGCAGACGATCAGCGTCGCCGACATGGCCAGTGCCGTGTCCATGTCCGAGCGAACCTTGCACCGCCAGCTGATGGACCAGACCGGGCAAAGCCCGGCGCGCTTGCTGGCCCGGCTGAGACTGGAGAAAGCCTGTGCCCTGCTCGAGGGGGGCAGGGCACCCCTCAAGCGCATCGTGCAGCAAACCGGCTTCGGCAGCGAGTACAACCTGCGGCGCACCTTCAAGCAGGTACTGGGCGTCACACCGGGTGACTACATGTTGCGCTTCAGCTCCGGGCGAACCCGTACATGACGCAGGTCCTGTTGCGCTCTGGTCCGGCATTTACGAATGATTACGGCGATGCAGGCTCGGCTGCGATTAATGTGGAGCCCGCATTCAAGGAGCCCCACGCATGACGACCCGGATCACATCGTTCGCAGCGCTGCTGAGTGGCTCGCTGCTGGCGTTGTTGTCCATGCCTGCCCAGGCCGGCTATGCCGTCCTGGCGCTGGCGCCGCTGCATGAGGCCCATGACAGCTTTGGCGAACGCATCAATGCACAAGGCGCCAGCCTGGGCGAGGCCTATGTGCGGCAGAACTGCCCTGTCAGCCAGTGGATGAACTGCCTGATGGATGGCTACGTGCCCCGTCAGCCGCGTGCAGCGTGGTGGTCGGCTGCGGGTGGTCAACCCATCTTGCTGCAGTGCCTGAGTAACAGGATCAGCATGTCAACAAGTTGGGACATGCCCTGCGAGGTCGAGGGCATGAATGCGCGCGGCGTGATGGTGGGCCGCAGCTACGCGCCCAAAGGCGCTTTCGAGGTACAGACCCGACCGGTGTTGTGGCTGAGCCCCGATGACAGCCCGGTAGACCTGAGCGCTCAGTTGCAAGGCCTGCCGGCCTACACGGCTGCGCGAGCAGTCGGCATCAATGATCAAGGCTGGGTGTTGGGCCGCGCACAGTCAGCAAGCGCTCAGGCGAGCGACTACGCATTCCTCTTGCGAGACGGCCTGGCCTCCGTGCTGCCTGCGGCGGGCGCGCTGTCGGTCAAGGCCAAGGCGATCAATGCCACCATGGCCGTTGGGGATGGGCAATACGACCGTGGCGGCCAGTCCGGCGTGATCCTGTGGACGCTGGGCGGCGCGACCCACACCTTGCGCACGGTAGATGGCGCGGAGAACTATGTGTACGCGCAAGCCTTGAGCACGGCAGGCCATGTGGCCGGCTTCTACTGGGCCCCGGCCAGCAAGCAAGGCAACCGCGCCTATGTCTGGTTTCAAGGGCGCGCGCAAGCGCTGCCTACTGACACCGGCTACAGCAGCGTGGCCTACGGTGTGAATGCCGCAGGCCAGGTGGCAGGCAGCCATTGCCGCACCGACCAGGACATCCACGGCTGCCGTGCCGTGGTCTGGACCAATGGCGTAAGGCAAGACCTCAATACGCTGGCCATGCCACCCGCCGGCTTCACCTTCGTTCAGGCCAAGGCCATCAACGATCAGGGGCAGATCACCGGCTGGATGGTCAATGGCAGCAAGGTCTATCGCGGCTTCGTGCTCAAGCCAGACCGATAAGCGGCTCAGGCTACCGCAGGCATGCGGATCAGGTGATCAAAAGCGCTGAGCGCGGCCTTGGCACCATCGCCTGCTGCGATCACGATCTGCTTGTAAGGCACGGTGGTGCAGTCACCCGCAGCGAACACGCCGGGCACATTGGTGTGGCCCTTGGCATCCACGATGATCTCGCCGAACTTGCTCAGCTCGACCGTGCCCTTGAGCCATTCGGTATTGGGCACCAGCCCGATCTGCACGAAGACGCCTTCCAGCGGCACCGTGTGTTCTTCGCCCGTGGCGCGGTCCTTGTACTTCAGGCCGTTGACCTTGCCCTCGGCGCCGGTGATCTCGGTCGTCTGCGCATTGGTGTGGATGGTGACGTTGGGCAGGCTCTTGAGCTTGTTGACCAGCACGGCATCGGCCTTGAGCTGCTCGGCAAACTCGACCAGGGTCACGTGCGCCACGATGCCCGCCAGGTCAATCGCGGCTTCGACGCCCGAGTTGCCGCCACCGATCACGGCCGTGCGCTTGCCCTTGAACAGGGGGCCATCGCAGTGCGGGCAATAGGCCACGCCCTTGTTCTTGTACTCGGCCTCGCCAGGCACATTGACGTTGCGCCAGCGCGCGCCGGTCGAGAGGATCACGGTCTTGCTCTTGAGCACGCCACCATTGGCCAGTTTCACCTCGATCAGGCCACCGGCTTGCGCGGCCGGCACGATGGCTTCGGCGCGCTGCAGGTTCATGATGTCCACGTCGTAAGCACGGGTGTGTGCTTCCAGCGCTGCGGCGAACTTGGGGCCATCGGTCTCCAGCACCGAGATGTAGTTCTCGATCGCCAGGGTGTCATTGACCTGGCCACCAAAGCGCTCGGCGGCCACACCGGTGCGGATGCCCTTGCGAGCGGCGTACACAGCGGCGGCTGCACCAGCAGGGCCACCACCAACGATCAGGACGTCATAAGGCGCCTTGGCGTCGATCCTGGCGGCCTCCCTGGCGTCGGAATTGGTGTCCAGCTTGGCGACGATCTCGGCCACGGTCATCTTGCCCGAGGCGAACATCTGGCCGTTGAGGAAGACCATGGGCACAGCCATGATCTCGCGCTTTTCCACTTCTTCCTGGAAGGCACCACCTTCGATGATCGTGGTCTTGATCTTCGGGTTGAGGATGGCCATGAGCGACAAGGCCTGCACCACGTCCGGGCAGTTGTGGCAGCTCAGGGACATGTAGACCTCGAAGTTGAAATCACCATCAAGTGCACGGATGTTGTCCAGCACCTCGGCTTCTTCCTTCGGGGGGTGGCCACCCGTCCACAGCAGGGCCAGCACCAGCGAGGTGAACTCGTGGCCCAGGGGCAGGCCAGCAAAGCGCAGCGAGGTGTCGCTACCCGTGCGCTGCAAGGTGGAGGACGGCTTGCGCGCATCCTGACCATCGGTCTTGAGCGTGATCTTGTCGCTGCGCAGACCGGCGATGGTCTGCAACAGCGCCAGCATCTCGCGGGAGTTCTCAGAGTCGCTCAGGGATGCGGTGATCTCGAAGGGCTGTTGCACGCGTTCCAGATAAGCGCCGAGTTGGGCCTTGAGGTTGTCGTCCAGCATGGTGTGCATCCTTTTTCTTGATGAGCGATTAAGCGACTGTGAGAACCGGCCTCCTTCCAGATTCAGAAAGCGACCAGCATCCACCCCGGCGGGCTTTGTGAGCCCGCAGGGAGAGAGTGTTCAACGAAGTGGTGAGGTCAGACCTCAACACAGGTCAAGACTTGGTGAAGTCTCAGATCTTGCCGACCAGGTCCAGCGAAGGGGTCAGGGCGGCGGCGCCTTCCTTCCACTTGGCGGGGCAAACCTGGTTGGGGTTGGCGGCGGTGAACTGGGCAGCCTTGAGCTTGCGCAGGGTTTCCGACACGTCGCGGGCGATTTCGTTGCTGTGGATTTCAGCAGTCTTGATCACGCCTTCGGGGTTGATGATGAAGGTGCCGCGCAGCGACAGGCCTTCTTCTTCGATGTGCACGTCAAAAGCGTGGGTCAGCTTGTGAGTGGGGTCGCCAACCAGGGGGAACTTGGCCTTGCCCACGGCGGGGGAGGTTTCGTGCCACACCTTGTGCGAGAAGTGGGTGTCGGTCGTGACGATGTAGACCTCGGCGCCAGCCTTCTGGAATTCGGCGTAGCTGTTGGCAGCGTCTTCGATTTCGGTGGGGCAGTTGAAGGTGAAGGCAGCCGGCATGAAGATCAGGACGGACCACTTGCCCTTCAGGCTTTCGTCGGAGACTTCAATGAACTCGCCCTTGCCGCCGCGGTTGACGAAAGCTTGGGTCTTGAATGGCTGGACTTGCGTGTTGATCAGAGACATGGCTTGTTCCTGTTGAGAGGTTGAGTTGGTGAGACAACAGGGTGAATCTTAGGCCAGCTCATGCCATATAGCGAATTGATTGATCAAATACTGACGATTGGCGGGGGCTATTGGCAAATTGTCATGCCATAGACGAAAAAAATCCCGCCAGGCCTGCCAACCTGGCGGGAAACAGGAGAGTCGGTACTTACTTCTTGACTGTGCTCTTGACTGGGGTTGGGGCAGGAGCAGGAGCCGCGCTCAGGTAAAAACGTGTGCCGTTCACCGGCGTGTTGGATGACCTGTTGACCGTGAAGGAACCCACTGCGGGGGCGGCGACCTTGCCGGTCGCCGTCACACTGAGCGTGACCGACCCAACGGAATTGGGCACCGTGCATACATACAGCCCGGTCGTGCCGGCTCCGCAGGAGATGCGCGCATCCGTTGCCTTGACCGTGGCTGCGGTGGTGAAGGGCGTGCCGTTCGCATTGAGCAGCCACCCGGCCACCACGGTAGAGCCCTCGGTGGACACCGATGCCTTGGCTGCGTTCCCCAGCGCCGCGACAGTCCCCTTGGTCTGCAGCATGGTCGCCACCACGTTTTCCGTATCGGTGCCACAAGGCTGCTTGGAGGCCGTGCAGGTCAGCTTGGGCGAAGAGAACAAGGCCACACGCGGCGAGATGTAGGACATCACCGTGCCGAACTGGCCCGAGATGCCTTTGCCGTAGCTGTAGCTGAACACGCCCGGGAAGGACGAATTGGCCTTGTCATGGGCGTTGCCCAGGTTATGGCCGAGTTCATGCGCCAATGTGAGTGATTCGCAGTAGTAGCCGTTGGACTGCCCGTCATTGAGCGCCGCGAACAGCGACGTGCCCACCTGGGCCTTGTACAAGCTCATGCCGCCCGCCCCGCCACCCGGAACATAAGCCAGGCCGCAGGTGTTGGTCTTGCCGGTGGCGGTGTTGAAGGGCGAGAAGAACACGGTCATGGCACCCCCGGCGTTGCGCCTCAGTGCCGAGATACCCTTGAAGGCGCCGGTATCCCCGCGCATGGCAGGCAGCACGATCTGGGGCGTGGTATCGGCCTGCGCCACCTTGGCCCAGCCCACGATCTTGAAGGCGATGCCGGTGCCGCTGTTGGCGTAAGCCGAGTTGGCCACCTGAACCAGGTTGGACAAGCGTGTGCGCGCCACAGCCTCCGTGCCCCACTGGGCCACATAGGTGGCGCTGTAGGTCATGAACACCGTGATGGTGGTGTCGATCTTGCCTGCGGCCAGCGGCACCGGGACCGTGGCAGCCGTGCTGACCGCGCCGGCGGCCTGAGAGGTCGCACCACCAGCAGCAGCCTGCGTCTCGTCTGCGGAACCGGCATCCACGTGATCGGGCCCACGCAAACGGTTCCAGCCCGCGGTGACCGGATCCACGATCTGCGTCTTGCCCTGGCGGGTGACGATCTGGTACTCGTTGCCATTGCTCATCACCGTGCCGAAAACGGCATCCTTGCCAACCGTCACCACGGTGGGCGAGCCAGAACCGTCCATGCGGCTGACACCCTGAATCTGCAGGAAGCCGTCCTGATCCAGCTCGCGATGGGTCACGATGGCCACTTCGGTCTGGCCGTTGGGCAGGGGCAGGGCGATTTCGGCGCCTTCTTCAGCCTGCGCCAGCGCCGCAAAGTTGCCCTTCACGTCGCGCACGCCCTTGTCCGTGGTGGCGCCCAGTGCGTAGGCCTGCCCCTGAACAGGGCCGACATCCTGCACGGCCTTGAGCTCACCCGTTGGTTGCTGCTTGAAGGCAAGCTGGTGCCCGCTGAAGCGAATCGCCCCGACGAAACCTTCCTTGACCTGCTTGAGGAAGACGCGGTCACGCGGGCTGCCGTCCAGGCTGCCATGCCAGTAGTTCAGGCCGTCCAGGCCCTTGGTCGTGGTCTCGAACACCACCGTCTTCCTGCCGATGAAGGGGAAGTTGATCTCCACCTTCTGGCCGGTCTTCATGCCCATCAGGCTCTTCGCATCCAGCTTGAGCGGGCTGTTGATCTCCAGGCCCCGCCCCGAGACGCCAGCAGGATCCACGGCCGCGATGCCCTGGCCACTCCAAACCGACAAGGCCAGCAAGGCCACCCCGGACAACACGGTGCGTGAGAACTGCATCTTCTTGATCCTTCGCCTGACAGGGCGTGCATGAACGAGAAGCCAGATTAAGACGCTGCCCCAGGGAGTCCTAGTGAATTTCTGACAGCTTGAGCTCAATTACAGCTTGTTTACAAACCATTTGTCTGAACCGTCACACCCTCCCAATTCGGGCTTTTTGTCAGATGAATTCCTACAAGACGTGTAGCCGCAAACCGACCCGTCTTACAGCCGCTTACCTATCAAGGAATTTGGGATCTCTTTGCACAATGACTCCATCGACAACGCGAAACCGCAACGAGTCAAACAAAGGAACACAGACATGAACGCCGACCAGATCCTGATGGAAATCCGCGAAACCAACCTGTCCTACCTGATGCTGGCTCAGACCCTGATCCGCAACGACCGTGACCAGGCGCTGTTTCGCCTGGGCCTGACAGAAGCCGCCGCCGACCGCCTGGCCTCCCTGTCTCCCGCCCAGCTCCTGAAGGTCGCATCGAGCAACACCCTGGTGTGCCGCATGCGTGTCGACGATGACCTGGTCTGGTCCCTGCTGACCAACCACGGCAAGGGTGCCGGCAGCGATGGCGCCTCCCGCCTGCATGCCTCGATCCTGCTGGCCGGCAAGCATCAGGAAGCTGCCTGAATCAGCCCCCCGCCCGAACCGAACACCCCTATCTACAGACAAGCCGGAGAAACCACCATGCGTACCAAGAGCCTGTTGACCGAAGCCAAGCAAATCGACCGCGCCGTGACCCTGATCAACCTGGGTGCCCGCCTGCAGGTCCTGGAGTCGGAAACCGACATGTCTTACGAACGCCTGCTGCGCCTCTATAAGGAAGTCTCCGGCAAATCGCCTTCCAAGGGTCAGCTGCCCTTCTCGACCGACTGGTTCATGACCTGGCAGCCCAATATCCACGCTTCGCTGTTCCTCAACATCCACGAGTACCTGAACAAGGCCGCCGAGATGGACGAGATCGACGTCGTCATCAAGGCCTACCAGCTGTACCTGGAGCAAACCGAATCCCAAGGCCTGGAGCCCCTGCTGTCCGTGACCCGCGCCTGGCGCCTGGTCAAGTTCATCGACAACGGCATGCTGACCATGACCAAGTGCTCCAAGTGCGGCGGCCACTTCGTCAGCCACCCACACGAAATCTCGCGTCACTTTGTCTGCGGCCTGTGCAACCCACCCGCACGTGCCGGCAAGGGCAAGGCCGCTGGCGCCATCCAGATGCACTGATCTGCCTGGCCCCTGTTTACTGAATTTGTTTTCCTGCGTTCGTTTTCATTGCTTGTCTCCTCCTAGCGGCACTGCACCTGAGTGCCTTCAAACGGGGTCCTTCGGGACCCCGCTTTTTTTGTGGCGCGACATACGCAGCCAATTTAAGCGGCCGTGAAGTTGCGACACTGCTTGACGAAAACCGCCATTCCTGACCCGATCGACTCAGGACATGAACGCTGGCGGGCGTCACACCGGATGCCTAATCTTGCGATCCTCGCTGTCTCACGAGGATCACCGTGTCTCGCATCAACCGTCGTCAATTCGTGCGCCACGCCGGCGCTGCCCTGGGCGCCAGCGTCCTGCCCCTGAGCGTTCAACGCGCCCTGGCCGCCCCGGCCCAAGGCGGCACACTGGGCTCCATCGCCCACGTGGTCATCTTCTCGCAGGAGAACCGTTCGTTCGACCACTACTTCGGCAGCATGAAGGGCGTGCGCGGCTTTGGCGACGACCACCCCATGCTGCGCCAGAACAGCGGTAACCAGTCCGTGTTCATGCAGCAGGACCTGGTCGGCGCCGGATTGACCCGAGCACCCTTCCACCTCGACACCAGTTGCGTGTATGACGTCGCGCATGACTGGAGCACACAGAACACCGCCTACAACCATGGCCGCATGGACGCCTGGCTGATCGCCAAGGGACCGTTCACCATGGGCTACTACAAGCGCACGGACATCCCCTGGCACTACGCGCTGGCCGATGCCTTCACGCTGTGCGACCACTACTTCTGCTCCACCCGCACCAGCACCGACCCCAACCGCCTCTACCTGATGAGCGGCACGCTGGACCCGCAAGGCCGCAACGGCGGCCCGGCCACCAGCAACAGTTTTGGCGACCTGACCTGGACCACCTACCCCGAGCGCCTGCAAGCTGCCGGCATCTCCTGGCGCATGTACCAGGAGCAGGACAACTACGACGACAACGCGCTGGCCTGGTTCAAGCAGTTCAAGACCGCGCAACCAGGTTCCCCGCTGTACGAAAACGGCATGCGCCGTCGTACCATCGCCGACTTCCGCAATGACGTGATGAACGACCAGCTGCCGGCCGTGTCATGGATCATCGCGCCCGAAGCCTTGTCCGAGCACCCGCGCGGCCAGCCCAATGCCGGCGCCCACTACGTCAACCAGTATCTGGACGCCTTGGCTTCCAACCCCGCCGTGTGGGCCAAGACCGTCTTCATCCTGACGTATGACGAAAACGGTGGTTTCTACGACCACGTGAGCCCGCCTGTCCCCCTGCCAGGCACGGCAGACGAATTCGTCAACGGCGAATCCATCGGCTTGGGTTTCCGGGTGCCCACCATCGTGTGCTCACCCTGGAGCCGCGGTGGCTGGGTGGCCAGCGAGACCTTCGATCACACCTCCATCCTGCAATTCCTGGAGAAGTGGACCGGCGTGTCCGAACCCAATATCAGCGCCTGGCGCCGCCAGGTC
>NZ_DASUIS010000013.1:0-21250 GCF_036279675.1 Aquabacterium sp.
CTCGCACTTCGGCATGAGCGAGCGCAAGGGCTTCACCGACGACATGATCCCGCACCTGGCCAAGTGGACCTTGCGCCCGCTGGCCGACTACCGCGCCGAGCTGGCCACCCGCCGCCATGCCGCCGACCTGATCGAAGCCGCGACCTGGATGGCCGCCCAGCTCGACACCAGCGACGACGAGCTGGAAGAGTTCGGTGCCGAAGCCGAAGCCGTGATCCGCACCGCCTTGCTGATCGAAGCCGTGGGCCGCGACGCCCTGCCCGACTGGATCGGCTTCGAGAAAACCATCGGCGTGCTGCGCCGCCAACCCATGCTGGCCAGCGAAGAAGGCATCGTGGTGCCCGATGAGCTGCCCGCCCACCTGCACGGTGCGGTTGAAACGGTGCGCCAATCCCTGCTGGCTGACATGCCCCGCATCCTGGATGCGAACCTCTCGCCGCGCAAGCTCTTCATGCAGACCACGGCCTTCATGGGCCGCTACTTCTGGATCGAAGACGCGCTGGCCGAGATCGACCACCACGAGCGCAGTGCCTCCAACGAATGGCGCAAGGCCACACAAGGCCAGACCGACGAAGACGCGCTGCTGACCGTGTTCCTGCACATCGCCGCAGGCAGTGCGGCCAAGATCAGCATGACCGACAAGAGCGCCGCCACGCTGATCCGCAAGATCCGCAAGTCAGGCCTGCATCCGGAGCGCGCCCAGGCCTTCATCCAGGCCCATGCGCCGGCCGCCTTGCGCGAAGGCTATCTCGCACTGTGGCGCCTGTTCCTGCAGGAGGCACAGCCCCTGCTGCTCAGCGATGCCGTGACCTCGCACAACGACGCCCTGGCCCTGCTGCGGCGCGAATGCGTGGTGCAGGCCTCAAGCTGAAGGCGATGAACTGACCGGCAGCCCCAGTTGCTGCCAGGTCAGCATGCCGCCGCGCATATTGGCCACACGCGTGAAGCCACCCTGGCGCAGGATGACGGTGGCCTGCCCAGAGCGCATGCCGGCGTGGCACACGGTGACCACGGGCTTGCCCTGCGGGATCTGAGCCAGCGCGGCCTTCAGCTCGCTCAAAGGCAGGATGCGTGCCCCCTGGATGCGGCCCAGGCGCTCGTCCACCTCTTGCGGCTGGCGTACATCCAGCACCAGCACCTCGTCCAGGTGCTCGGACACCCACTCCGGCTCGATCTCCAGCAAGCCCGCATACGTTTGCCGCACGGGGCCCCAGTCCGCCAGTTGCGGCACCTTGCCATCGGCCGGCTGCCCCGAGCGCAGATTGGCCGGCAGCGCCACCGCCAGCTGCTTGGGATGCGGCAGATGCAGGTTCTGCATGAAGCCGACGAAATCGCGCTCGTCCGCCTGCCCGCCGATGCGAGGGTTGTGCGCGCGCTCTTCGGCCACCGATGACATCGTCCGGCCCGCGTAGTCGTGCCCCGGGAAGATCAGGCAATCTTCGGGCAGGCTGAACAACTGCTGCGTGATCGAGCGGAACAAGGTGCCCGCGTGCCCTTGCTGGAAGTCACAACGGCCTGCGCCACGGATCAGCAGGCTGTCACCCGTGAAGGCCATTTGCTGATCATCCAGCACATACGAGATGCAGCCATCGGTGTGCCCCGGCGTGGCCCGCACCGCCAGGTGGCGCTCGCCGAACACGACCTTGTCGCCATGGTCGAGCAGCCAATCGGCGCCTTGCAGCGCCTCGCCATAGCGCCTCGAAATGCCAATGCGGCATGCGGTAGCCTGCTGCATCAACCAGGCGCCGGTCACGTGATCGGCGTGGCAATGCGTGTCCAGCGCCGCCAGCAGCGTGAGCCCCAGCTCTTCGATCAAGGCGCGATCACGCAGGTGCTGCTCGAACACCGTGTCGATGATCACGGCCTGCCGCGTGGCGGGACAGCCCAGGAGATAGGTATAGGTTGACGAAGCGGCATCAAACAGTTGCCGGAAGATCAGCTTGCCGAACATGGTTGCCTCCAAGGATCACATCAACGAATGTAGTGCACCTCGATCGTGGCGTGCACGATCTCTTCATGCACCTTCAGGGCCTCGCGGATCAAGGCGGGCGTCAGGGCCTCATCACGCGTGACCACGGTCAAGGCGCATGAGTACACGGCCTTACCCACGCGCCACACGTGCAGATCGGTCAGATGGCTATCCTCATGGGCATCCAGCTCGGCGATCACCTCGCGAATCTCTTCGACCACCGGGTGATCCATCTCGCGGTCCAGCAGTACCTTGCCCGTCTCGATCACCAGGCCCTTGGCCCACACGGCCACCAGCACGGCACCGACCAGGCCCATCACCGGGTCCAGCCAGGACCAGCCGTACATCCAGCCGCCGATCAGCGCCAGGATGGCCAGCACGGACGTGGCGGCATCGGCCAGCACGTGCACATAGGCCGACTTCAGGTTCAGGTCGTGCTGATGGCCATGATCATCATGATGATGGCCGTGTTGGTCGTGGTGATGCCCATGCCCCGCATGGTCGTGGTCATGCACCCCACCCAGGATGAAGGCACAGATCAGGTTCACACTCAGCCCCAGCGCGGCCACGATCAAGGCCTCGCGGTAGTGAATAGGCTCAGGCGTCAGCAGCCGCTCGACCGAGCCGAAGATCATCAGGCCTGCCACGCCCACCAGGAACACGGCGCTGGCAAAGCCTGCCAGCACCTCGACCTTCCAGGTGCCAAAGGCAAAGCGCGGGTCCTTCGCATAACGGCGTGCAGCCGCATAGGCAAAGGCGCTCAGGCCGATGGCCACGGCGTGCGAGCTCATGTGCCAGCCATCGGCCAGCAAGGCCATCGAGTTGAACCACCAACCCGCCGTGATCTCGATGACCATGGTGGCCAGCGTGATCCACATCACCAGCCTCGTGCGGGTCTCGGCCTGCTGGCTGCCCTCATCGAAGACGTGATCGTGGATCCATTCAGACAATTCCGTGTCTCTCATACCTGGGCCTTTGTGTGTGCCGATCAGCATCGATCAGGCGAACAACTTGTCGATCTGGAGCAGCGTGAGCACGCCCATCACGGCAAAGATCGCAGCGGCAATGCCGTGCACCAGCTTCATCGGGATTTTCTCGGCAAACCGGTTGCCGACAAAAACAGCAGGCACATCGGCAATCAGCATACCCAGGGTCGTGCCTGCCACCACCATGACAGGTGAAACATAGTGCGCGGCCAGGGCCACCGTGGCCAGCTGCGTCTTGTCGCCCATCTCGGCGAGGAAGAAGGTCACCAGCGTGGCGCCGAACACGCCCAGCTTGTGTGCCACCTTGGTCTCTTCCTCTTCGATTTCGTCGGGGATCAGGGTCCAGATGGCCATGCCGATGAAGCTCAGGCCCAGCACCCAGCGCATGGCTTGCGGCGACACCACCGAGGTGATCCAGGTGCCCAGGGCGCCCGCAAGGCCATGGTTGACCAGGGTGGCGGCCAGGATGCCCAGGATGATGGGCACGGGGCGCTTGAAACGCGCGGCCAGGATGAAGGCGAGCAACTGGGTCTTGTCGCCAATTTCTGCCAGGGCGACCACGCCGGTCGATACGAGTAGGGATTCCATCTGGAGGTCCTTGGCTGGTGTGTACGCATGACCACGAGCCGCCCACCAGCCGTGAAGCAGCACATGGTCAGACGTCTTGCCAAGAAAAAGCCGGGGCTGTTGAGCAGCCCAGGGCCGTAACCGCCAGCGCCATGGCTCTGTGGAGCCAAATATGTTGACGCGGGCCGCCTCGTGACGAGGCGCAGCTACTCCCGAATGACAGGCGAGAGTGTACCAAAGCCGCCACGGCGCCCCACAAAGCGCTGCAGGGTGCGGCCTGAAACACAGCGAAAACGCGCAGCACACGCAATCGCGCAGCGACATCCGCCATGGCCCCTCTCGATGGTGAAAACCCACCTTGGGGGGATGCGAGCAGGCGGCCAGACGCATTCAATGGCGACCTGTCAGCACGGACCGGCGCCCTGGCAACAAGCCACACCGCCCCACACGCTGCCCCGTGCAACCCGATTTTTCTTTCCCTGGAGATTCAAATGAAAGTTTCAACCCGCCAACGCATCCGCTACGGCGCCTTCACCCTGGCCAGCTTTGCGGCCGGCTTCGCCGCGACCTTCGTGCCACTGCACGCGATGGCAGCCAGCGGTACGCCCGTCATCGGTACCACCTCGACCACCACCACGCCCACCACCAACACGACGCCCGTCACCACGGTCAACACCTCGTCCATCGTGTTCGGCTCCAGTGCCAACTTCCCCAAGGTCGAGATCCTCAGCTATGAGGAAAAGATCGGCGTGGTGCCCTACACGCAGATTCACTATGCCGGCGCCGACGTGACCCTGAAGCTAACCAACACCAGCAAGACGGTCTCGGATCCGGCCTGGCTGTCGGTGAAGGATGGCAACCAGTTGATGAAGCAGAACACCTACGGCGTGAGCATCCCCACGCTGCAACCCGGCGCGTCGACCACCGTCAGCGTGCACCTGGATGCCATCCTGCCCGCCGCGCAATCGCAACTGCCTGAAGACCAGCAGTACAGCCAGTGGAACGCGCAATACCGCAATGTGTGCGGCCCGCAGTTCAGCAGCGTGCTGGATTGGCGCGGCCCTCAGGCCCAGACCCCGATGGATCCTCATCGAGAATCGCTGCTGGTCAAGGAAGGCTGGAGCGACTATGCCAAGGTACCGCCCAGCGTGCCCATCTGCTCGGGCAACCAGTGCGTGAAGGTGTGTGACATCGAAAAGAAGATCCGTGCGCAACTGGACGGCAAGGTCACCGGCTACAGCTTCTTCGTGGGCCAGTACCCCAAGTTCGGCAGTTATGGTGACGCCCGCACCTCGGCCGATGCGCCCGAAACCGACTTCAAGTCCAACACCAAGATCACCGTGGCCAGCGTCAGCAAGCTGGTGACCACCATCGCTGCAGTGCGCCTGCTCGATCAGAAGGGCATCAGCCTGGACACCGCCATTGGCGCCTACCTGCCTTCCGACTGGAACGTTCAAAGCAACTACGTCAAGAACATCACCTTCGCCCAACTGCTGGGCCAACGCAGCGGCATCAAGGACTACGGTAATGTCTCGATGGACTACGCCAAGCTCAAGTCCTTCTTCTCTCAAGCGGTCAACACGAACGCCAACACCATGTGCCAGGGCTCCGGTGTGGTCAACCCGGCCAACCCGATCAACGTGAACAACCAGGGCTGGTGCTACAGCAACTACAACTTCGCCATCATGCGTGTGCTGCTGCCCAAGGTGGCCGGCTTTGCCGAAGATGCCAACCAGGCCACACGCCCGCAAACCCTGGCCAACCAATACACGCAGCTGGTTCAGCAGAACGTGTTCAACCTGGTCGGCCAAAATGGCGTGAGCTGCAAGCCCCCGGTCAACAGCACGAACTTCGCCTACGCCTACAAGGGCCCATCCGACAACTCGGGCGGCACCAACTGGGGTGATGTCTCCTTGATCTGTGGCGCAGCCGGCTGGTACCTGTCCGTTGAAGACATGGCCAAGGTGATGCTGAGCCTCAACGCCAAGGACGGCAAGATCCTGGCAGCCTCCAATGGCAAGGACCTGTTCGAGACCATGCGCCAGCGCGGCCTGGGTTGGGACGTGGACACCAACACCGAGCTGGAGAAGAACGGCGGCTGGGGCGCAGCCTGCGATGCCAACGGCGTGTGCGACAACATCACCACATCGGTGGCCATGTTTGGCCCGGTGACCGGCCCCCGCGTGCTGGGCGTGCTGTTCATCAATTCCAACATCACCGGCGGTGGCGGCGCCAAGGGCGTGCTGGAGAGTGCCTACAACAACTCGCTCTACATCAAGCCTTGATCACTTGCCACCAGCGGCACCCAGGTCGGGTGACCTTCGCTCTAAGGCAGGACCTCCTCCTGCTGGATGGGCAATGTCATGCGAAACGTCGTACCTTCACCGACCTGGCTTTTCACGTCGATTCGGCCCTGGTGCTTCTTCATGATGCTGTAGGCCAGAGACAGCCCGAGCCCTGTTCCCTGGCCCACAGGCTTGGTCGTGAAAAAAGGATCAAAGATTCGGCCCACGACCTCGGGCGCCATGCCGCAACCGTTGTCCGCAATTTCGACGAAAACGGACTCGCCATCCAGCTGACCAGTCCTGATGGTGATCACACCCCGTTTTCCCTTGAAAGCATGCGACGCATTGATCAGCATGTTCAGGAACACCTGGTTCAACTGAGACGCCAGACATTGCACCTCCGGGATCAGGCCATAGTCCTTGACCACATCGGCAACATATTTGATCTCGTTGTTGACGATATTGAGCGTGCTGTTGAGGCCCTTGTGCAAATCGGCCCATTGCCACTGCGCCTCATCCACATGAGAGAAGTCCTTCAGGTCCTGAACAATCTGCCGAACCCGGCGGATGCCCTCTGCAGACTCCTCCAGCAATGAAACCGCATCATCCTTCATGAAGTCGAGATCCAGCTTGGCCCTCATGGCTGCAACTTGCTGACGCCCCGCATCCGATACATCCCCCATCAATCCGTCATAGACGGCAGTGGCCTCCAGGAAACTGTTGACGTAGTTCCGCAAGGTCGTCAGATTCGAAGAAACAAAGCCAATGGGATTGTTGATTTCGTGCGCCACGCCTGCCGCCAGTTGTCCAATGGAGGCCAGCTTCTCTGACTGAAGAAGCTGGTTGTGCGCTTCCTCCAGCTTCTTGATCAATGCGAGTTGCTCATTCTTCTCGGCAATCAGTGCATCCTGAACAAGTTGCTTTTGAGCCAACTCGTGACGAAGCTCGGCGTTGCGCTGCGTCAGCTCCTGAGACATCAGATCCAGGGTACGCTCGATAGCCGTTCGATCCTCGTCGAAGTCCTTGTATGCCTGATCAACCAAGGCAAACAGAGCTTCACAGGATGGCGGCATCAGGCTCGGATCGGGCCAGCAACGACGCAGCTGACGTGCAAGTAGCTTGTGATGGTTCACGATTCCGCCAGCGTGGTGATGGTCATGGTCTGGTTGTGCAACTCACATCTTGTCAACTCTCCATTGGGGCAGATCTCACCATATGAGTAAAAGCCAGCGATAACCGTACCGCGCCCCATGGCATCTCTCACTGCGTCAACTTCCTCTTCCACTCGCTGTTTGAGAACCAGCTTGCGACCGACACAGCTGATCAAGATCGTCAACTGCGGCTCGTTCTGACCCAAACAGTGACGCCCCTCGACAGCCGCGCCCACCGCACCATCCACCAATCTGTCAATGTTGGCCTTCATCAAATGAGCATGGCTTCCTTGCGGGATATCCCCGGCGAAAGTCATGGACCGCTCCGCCTCGTTGATACTCAGGACCGTACGAACCAGGCTGTGGTCCTCACCCTCTGATTGAATGGCCAAAGGGAACATCAAGGCGCTACCCGGCAAGTCAGATGCATGTGGCCCGAGATAGCGCCTATATAGATCCAGTGCACACTCTCCATCGAGCTCATACAACACGTTGCCAACAGACCTGGTCACCAATCGCTGAGGACCAAAGGGGTCCCAGCCGCCCAAAGAGCCATATCCCACAACGAGTCGCTCGCCATAGAGTCCGACTGCGACAACTTGCTTCTCCTTCAGTTCGCCATTGATCAGCACGCCGGTCTGCTGGAATCTGTCCCCATCGCCAGCCAGCCCGCCAGTCACCGACACGTTGACCGGCAGATGATCTCGAAATGCCTTGGCCAGTGCCGTTCCGTTCACGTTCAATCCATCAGAAAAGACCAGAACATGACGCAACCCCGGCTCATCCAGCGTCCGGGCCAGGTTCATCCCAACATTGAAACTGTCTTCAGCGCACAGCACTTCACCGGTTGCCATTCGCAATGTCGTTTGTTCAAAATGAATGGCGGTCGCCACAATGCTCGCATCATGAACACGCACATCCTCGATCTCTCCTGCAGTGGTGCACCCGACGACCACCGCATCTGGATACCTGACACGAAGGGGGGTCATGACATCCGGCCGCGCCAGCAAGCTGCGAGTACCAAAAGCAAGGATCAATTGCGGCCTATCTGAGCAGGTTGCCGCCACGGTCTCCACCCATCCTGTCGAGACCTGCCACACCATTTGAGCGACGTTCATATCACGACCTCCTCGTCTTTGGTTCGATATCCGAGTCAAGCAAGCCATCCGGCATGATGACCTCGCCATTGGGGCCCCAGTCCACCACCGTGATACCCGGCTCCTGCTCTTCCAGTCTCTTCAACTCCAGGTCGGCAGGACTCATGGCCCCCTGCTGAAGGCGCATGGCATCAGCCAGTGCACGCTCTTGCTGGCCCAGGGTGGACTTATCGAGCCCGGCCTGGATCTGAGTCAACAGTTCCCGCTCGTCCCAAGGTTTGGCCATATAGCGAAATACCTCGACGTCATTGACCGCCTTCTGGATGATGTCAAAGTCATATGAAGCACTGAGGATCATCCTGATCGCATGAGGCTGCACCAACCTGACCTGCTCCAGAAACGCCAGCCCCGTCATCGCAGGCATTCGGAAGTCAGACATCACCACATTGAAGGCCGTATCTCTCACCCTGTCGAGTGCTTCCAGGGGATCGACAAATGCCATGACCTCCAAACTGTTCTGATAGTGCTGGCGAATCAATCGCCTCAACGCGGCAATCACATTGGATTCATCGTCCAGGATCAGCAATCTAGGCATTCGATACTCCCGGTTCAGAAGCCGAGGCAGGCCTGACGGACAACAGCAGGCTTCGATTCAGCTTGCGTTCGAACGCCCGCAAACGGGCAATCATGTCTGCAGTCAGAACAAAGTCCGCAGCCAACAAGACCACACCTTCATCAGACATGAAGTCCTTGGCCAAAACCATGCCGGGCCGCAACTCCCCCATGGTCAGAGACAAGGGACGCGTCGACTCCACCACAGGTCTCTTGAAAAGCCCAAGGAAGGCCGACACAACGATGGGATCGAACTGCGCATGGCTCTTCTCGATCAAAACGCGCGCCTCAGAGGGGCTGAGCCCCGTGGACCCCAAGTGCCCTGACTGCAGATCGTCATAGGTCTCCGCAACCGCCAGGATACGGGCACCGAGAGGAATGGCCTCACCCGTCAGCCTGTCAGGGAAGCCTTGTCCGTCATAGCGCTCGTGATGTGAGCGAATCAGCATGGAAACCCCTTGCAGGTCGTCCAGGGACATCAACGTTTGCTCCCCGCGCAACGGATGCATCCGATATTGCTTGAGCTCATCATCTGCCATCTTGGGAACCGGCTTGACCAGCACGACATCGGGCAGACTGACCTGGCCAACATCGTGCAGCAAACCCGCGATGAACACGTCGCCAACGGTTTGCTCATCCAGGTTCATGGCCATGGCGATACGCCGCGACACATCCGCCACTTTCCGCGCGTGCCCGACCAGATGTGGCCCACGTTGCTCAATCAGGCTGGAAAACGCCTTGATGGTGGCCATGTATCCCTTTTTGAGACGATCATTGGCCTGCCCCAATTCAGCTGTCCGTTGCTCGACTTTGAATTCGAGGTTGGCATTGAGGTCCTTGAGCTCCTCGTTCTGCCGCTGCGTCAACAACTCCAGGCGCTGCTTGTCGCGCTCGAGCTGCTTGCGCTCAAAGGACTCCTTGACGATCAGGAGAACCTCGTCATCGTTCCAAGGCTTGTTCATATAACGATGAATCTGCCCCCGGTTGATCGCGGCGATGGTCGATGCCACATCGGCATAACCCGTCAGCAACAAGCGGGTGATCGATGGCCAGCGATCCTTGATTTGCTCAAGTAGCTGGGCCCCGTCCATGTGGGGCATCCTCATGTCGGAGATCACCAGGTCAACCGACTGCTCGGCCAACAAGGCCAAGGCTTGATCGCCTCCCTCAGCGGTCAAGACCTTGTAGCCTGATGCACGAAACAAACGCCGCAATGAAGACAGGATGTTGGGCTCATCATCAACACACAGCAACGTCCACTTGCCAGACTCATCGAGGGTTTGCAATGCAGGCGCTTCCATATATCGACACCCCTATGTCAGGAGACTTGTGCAAATCTCGTTCAATTGAGTCGGCAGGCGCTCAAAGATCTGCATGTACTGGTCGTCCTTCAAATCAAGAACAAACCATGCCATCGAGTCCATGGGCGAAACGATCTCTCTCGGATCACCCACAAGATCCAGTGCATGCACGAGGTTGTCTGACACACTCAGGACCGCGGCCAGGCTGACGCCGCGATCTACATCCGGTGAGTGGTGTGCCGCCACCGCACGAACGATCTCTGGAGGGAACTTCCAATGTTCTGCAAGACATGCGCCCAACCGGGCATGGTCCAACCCCAGAGCCTGGCTTTCGGCGTCTTGCAGAGAGCAATCATGCTCGTCCCGATATGCTTGGGCCAGGGCAAAGGAATGCGGGCTGGCCAGAGCCAAAGCCATTCTGCCGACATCGTGCAACAAGCCCGATACAAAGGCGAGTTCCTGTGACTGCCCGACCTCGCGCGCGATGAGTTCGGCGCAAAGTGCAGTTGCCAGGCTGTGCCGCCAGAATGAATGGAAATCCAGAACCGAATCTGCCGGTTGCTTGATGGCGCCTACGACCGCCGACGCGACAACAATGGAGCGAATCGATCGGAGTCCGAGAATGGCAACGGCCTCCTGAGCAGATACGACTCTCCTTGATACCCCAAAAAACGGCGAGTTGGCCAACCGGAGCACCTTGGCCATCAAGCCCTGATCGCAACTCAACTTGCGTGCCAGATCCTCTGCACTCAAGGACTCTCGACCCAAGCTTCCCAATATCTCACTGACGACAGCGGGCATCGCGGGCAAATCCTTGATGCCCGCGATGACTTGCTCAGTCGTGACGGCACTCATTTCTTGGCTCTTGCCACATAACGGATCAACAAATCCTTGAGCGGATGCACCCTGGATTCGCGCGCACATGCCCGAAACAGATACTCGATCCGCTCGGTCTCTCTGGTCTGCCCACTCATCAAACCATGCTGGATTGGCGAGGACTGTTGAGTCGCCTGACCACCGACCTTGTTCATGTCATGACGCATGGCAGTCGCCCCCCTCGCACTCCTGTTGGCCAGGCAACAGAACCAGCAGATGACCGCAGGCGCCACCCGCAGCTGGCAGTCGCCTTGCACTCGCCAGAAAGGTTCGGCCTCGCACCTCCAACCGCAGGCCATCCGAATCGACCTGTTCGAGCAGGGCCCACAGCGAATCGGGCAGCACCCCGGCGCCATGCTCCCCCAGGACCAGGCCAACGTTGAGGCCCAACGCCTGCTCGGCATCCGCGTTGACGAAGGCGACCATGCCATCCGCATCCAGTCCGATCATGGGGCAGGGAATGCTTTCCAGAACCTCATGCGAGACCAGCAATTGGGCCTCATCTCGCTCTATTTTTGCGTCCTGTTCCTGAACCAGCGAGGACAACCTGGCATTGGCCTTCTCCAACTCCGCGTTCATGTCTTTGACACGCTGAGAAAGTCGCCGGTTGTCGTCTTGCATTTCCTTCTGGCGAAAGGCCTCATCTATCTGAGCCTTGAGCAGTTCATCATCCCAGGGCTTGGTCAGGAACTTGTATATGGAGCCTTCGTTAATCGCGTCGGTGATGGATTGCAACTCCGTATAGCCCGACAAGACAATGCGCATCGTGTCCGGGTACAGCGCCTTCGCTTGCCGAAGAAAATCGACGCCCGTCATGCCCGGCATCCGTTGGTCCGAGATGATGACGTCGACCGCTGCCTCTTGCATGCGATCCAGCCCTTCTTTGCCGCTGTTGGCGGTCAGTATGTTGTACCCCTGCCGTCGGAGCAAGCGCTTGAGAGAAGCCAGGATATTGGCTTCATCATCCACGAGCAGCAAAGTGCGACAAGGTCCTTCAGGGGTGACTGGACATTGCAACTTCGCACTGTGAAGGAGCTCGGTCAGTTCAAAGTCACGCATGGGAGACGCGACACATGGCCCCATGGCATAAGGAACCTTCTCCCTTGCGAGGATCCTGAGCGTCTGCTCATCCTGCGCGTGCTTGACCACCACGCGCATGCACAGCGCCTGCGCCGTGCTCATCAACGCTTGTGCCACACACGCACGACCACCGGATACGCCGATGCCCCCGATCAGTTCCGATGAAATGCGGACCATGTCTACTGGCAATGTAGCCAGAAGCGAAGGATTCCAAAAGCCTCGACCAAAGTCATCCAATACCACCTCCAACCCCATGGCCTTGAATTGCCGCAATGCCTGATGCATCTGGTCCATGTGCTCATGCCAGGCCATGTCAGACAGTGCGATGCCCATCAACCGTGTATCAACGCAGGAATCGGCCAGCATGCGCTCAACCCGGCGCACCATGCCAGGCTGTTGAGAAAGCACAAGCGGCAGCGCAACATAGACACGACGGATGGCGCAACCCATGCGTGACCAACTCATGGCCTGGATGCAGGCCCGCTCCAGCGTCCAGGCGAAATCACTCCATGCCTCTTCGATGGGGAGGAGCGAACGCATGTCAGGATCGTGCCGAACTGCAGGCGCCGTTGCATCGCTCAAGCACAAATGCGCCTGTACATGGTCCACCCCGCCACCGGAGAGTTGAACCACGGGCTCGTATTGCATCTGTCGCCTATCGAGCACAACAGGACTCCTGAAAAATACCGCAACGCATCAGCATTGCGTTGACACCAACGCCCGACTCACGCAATAAAAGCCGGAGAACCTCGCGCGTCAATGCCTGATTGGCAAGCGGACTTCAAACGTGGAACCATGTCCTTCAGAACTCGACACAGTCAGAAGCCCATCATGCTTCTTGACGATGGAATAGGCCAGAGACAAACCCAGACCAATGCCTTTGCCAATCGGCTTGGTCGTAAAAAATGGCTCAAAGATCCGTGTCATGTTTTCAGACGGGATACCGCATCCGCTGTCGCTGACGCTGATCCACACCTGCTGCCTCGATGAATCCACGCCCGTGCTGATCGTCATCGTTCCCTTTCCGGCGATGGCCTGCACCCCATTTATCATCAGACAGAGGAATACCTGATTCAATTGCGCCAACAGACACTGCACATGAGGTATGTCGCCGTAGTCGGTCTGAATATCAATGCGATCTTTGAACTCCGTCAAGCCCAGGTTGATTGCGCTCTGCAGATGAGCATTGATATCGGCGAACTCCCATTGGTCTGCAGCGTCAATTCGAGAAAAATCGCGTAGATCTTGCACGATCCGACGAACCCGTTCCAGACCTTCTGAGGTTTCCTTCACCAGAATGGGGACATCCTCCATCAGATATTGAAGCTCCTCATCCGACGTCATCGTCGAGGGCTGGGCCAGCACCCGTCCAATGAGGGCCTCTACATAGCCGTTGAGACTACGCAAGTTCGATGAGACAAATCCCAACGGGTTGTTGATCTCGTGTGCGATGCCTGCGGCCAATTGCCCGATCGAAGCCAACTTCTCCTGCTGCAGCAACTGAGCTTGCGTATTGGCCAGCTGGCGATTCATCTCCAACATCTTCTCGTTGAGATCTGACAAATGAGCGATTCGCTGCTTTTGTTCTCGATGCATCCTCAGGTTTTCGATGACCAGGGCCAACATGTTGACCATGATGCCTCCGCGTTGCAGGTCTTTGTCGTCAAACCCTTGTTGAGGCTCGAAGCGATTGACTGCCAACACGCCCATGACATTGCCCTTGAGTTTCAACGGCCAGCACATGGACGACGACGGCACGCGCCTCGTCAAAGGACCGGATGGGCGACTGGTCTTGGATGCATCCAACGTCCCGTTGATCAGCATGGGCTCCCCCTCTTGCGCCACCTTGCCCAACACGCCCTGGCCATAAAGGATATGCCGACCGATAGCCTCCCGGGGCAAATCGGTACCTGCGGCGATCTCCAGTACCTGCTGATCAACCTGGACAAGCGCCAGGGTGCCACTGCCTGCAGAAAACCCATCTGCGATATGCCTGAGCATCAAATTGAGCGCTTCCTCCAGATCGGTCACCGACGCTGCAGTCTGGCTGAGCATGTACAGCTCTTCCAACCATGACAACTTGGTGAGTTTGTCGGTCATCTTTGCGCTTTCATCAGAACCCCGTCGATGCCTTATGGTGCACGGGTAGATAGATCGGTTGCGTTGCGCCTGAGCTTGTACGGGACTCGACATCCATGCTTCTGGATGATCCCTTGAGACAAGGATAGCCCCAAGCCCGCATCCATTCCAACAGGAATGGTCGTGAAGAATGGATCAGATATCCGTCTTGTTACCTCTTCGTCGCCCACCGCATCGCCAGACAGTACCGCATGGTTAACATGGTGCTCATGATTGAAATCCGCCACCTCCGCTCCTTGATGGCCATCGCCGACACCGGAAAGCTGGCTACCGCCGCCGATCGTGTGCACCTCACGCAGTCGGCCTTGTCACATCAGGTGCGGGCCGTGGAGGAACACTACGCCACGCCCTTGTTCGAACGCACCCGCCAGGGCCTGCGCTTCACGCCTGCTGGTGAACGGCTGTTGGCGTTGGCACGCACCGTGCTCAGCGAGGTGAGCGCAGCCGAGCGCGACCTGCAACGCATGAAGGGAGACACCCAGGGTGAACTGCGCATAGCCCTGGAATGCCACACCTGCTTCGATTGGCTGCTGCCGGTGATGCACGCCTTCCGCCTGCGCTGGCCGGAGGTAGAGGTGGATCTGGTGGCGGGCTTCCATGCCGATCCGCTCGCCTTGCTCAAGGAAGGCCGCGCCGATCTGGTCATTGGCTCGCGCCCCAAAGCGCCACGTGCCTGGTCGGTGCGGCCGCTGTTCCGCTTCGAGATCCTGGCCGTGCTGGCCAATGATCACCCGCTGCGCCACAAACGCTTCCTCACCGCCAGGGACATGGCCGACCAGACGCTGATCACCTACCCCGTGCCCGAGCCGCGCATCGACCTGATCCGCGAGGTGCTCAAACCCGCAGGCGTGGAACTGCCACGCCGTACTGCCGAGCTGACAGTCGCCATCGTGCAACTGGTGGCCAGCCGCCGCGGCATCGCCGCCCTGCCGAGCTGGGGTTTGCAAAGCTACCTGGAGCATGACTATGTGAAGGCCGTGCCCATCGGTCCCAAGGGGCTGTGGAGCGAACTGCACGCCATTTGCCCGAAAGCCATCGCCAGCCGCCCGTATATGCAGGACATGGCCGACATCATCGGCCAGGAATGCGCGAGACTGCCTGGCATCGAGTGGCTGGCCTGAAGCCTCTGCGCCAGCCTCACCCCTTCATGCCCCCACATTGCAAAGGCCCCGCCATGCAACTTGAAGCCATCGAGATCGACACCGCACCATCGCCCGCGACCAGCATCATCATCCTGCACGGCCTGGGCGCCGATGGCAGCGACTTCGTGCCCGTCTGCGAGGAGCTGAACCTCTCGGCCATCGGGCCTGTGCGCTTCGTGATGCCCAGTGCCCCCGTGATGCCCGTGAGCATCAATGGTGGCTACGAGATGCGCGCCTGGTACGACATCCTGCCCACCAATGACCCCACGCGTCGTGAAGACGAGGCCAGCCTGCGCCGCTCACACCTCGCCATCAACGCCTTGATCGAGCGCGAGGTGCAACGCGGCGTCGCGCCGGAGCGCATCGTGCTGATGGGCTTTTCACAAGGCTGCGCCATGGCGCTGATGGCCGGCCTGCGTTATCCGCAGGCGCTGGGCGGCATCATCGCCTTGTCGGGCTACCTGCCCTTGCCTCAGTTCACACAGGCAGAGCGCCATGCGGCCAACCAGCACACGCCCATCTTCATGGCACACGGCCAGCACGATGACGTGGTGCTGATGAGCCGAGGTCTGGCTGCGCGCGACCAGCTCCAGCAATGGGCCTACCGCGTCGACTGGCACGACTACCCCATGGCCCACAGCCTGTGCCTGGAAGAGGTGCAGGACATCAACCAGTGGTTGCTGGACCTGTGGTGACCATCCCGTCGAACACGGTCTGAAGCCGAGGGCTTTGCAGCAAGCTGGCCGGCGAAACGGTTTCTCGCTGCCATGGAATGCGACCGAAGTACCAGACCCGCCAGAAACCCAGGTTGACGTCCGGATTGTGCGCGAGCAGCATCGAGAAGTTCTCCACCTCGCCGAGCTGCTGGCCTGTGGCCTGCGCCACCACTTCACGCACGTATTTGGAACAGAACTGTCGGCTGGAACGCAGGTTGAAGCCTGTGTCATACAAGACCCCGGTGCGCTGGCGGGCTGCCTCATACAAGGCCGCTCTCTGGGCATTCGTGAGCGGTGCGTTCAACCGTGCCACCGCCACGCGGTGATCCTCCGAGCGCGCGACAAACCGGGACAGCGTCGTGAAGCGCGAGAGAGGAAAAGTGCTCTCGGCCACCACCGGATCCCCGCCTTCCCGAGCTACCACCACGCCCACATGATTGGTCCATGACTGGGTGGCATCGGCCACCTCCCTGAAGGGCCTGGCGGGCACGCGGATGAAGACGACATCACCCACCTGAACCTGTTGAGACAATTGGGCCACCGGCTGCGGAGGCGGCAGGAAATAGGGCATGAAGGACTCCCGTTGACAAACAGGCGTGCAGCTTGATCTTCGACCTCGCCCTGCGCCAGCGATTTCGCCGAGGTTCCAGTTTGTGCAACATCCAGTATCACCACGCGATACCACCCCGGCTTGCGGCAAGATACACCCCTAAATGAGCAATGAAATTCTGGTGCTGGAGGCGAGTGAGGCGCTCCCGCACGTTCCCCTCGCGCCGGCCCCCTGGCGCATCACAGGCAACGGCTACATCGTGGCCGCGTGGATGCCGCGCGACGTCATCGACAATGCCTTTTTGCCGCCTCTGCTGGCGAGATCTCATCGCGGGCGGCTGGCCCTGATGATGTTTGTCGATTACCACGAAGCGCCTTGCGGCCAGTACCAGGAGCTGCTCTACATCCCCGGGCCCATGCAGTTCAACGAGCACCGGCACCGCTCCATCACGCGCATCTTCGTGTCGAGCTACAACTCGGTGGTCAACGGGCGCCGCAACTGGGGCATCCCCATGGACAAGGCCGATTTCAAGGTGCGCTATGGCAATGACGGCGTGGACCATGTCTGCGTGTCACGCCATGGGCATGTCATCGCCGAGATGTCGTTCAAGGGCCGAGGCCCTTCCATGCACTTCGACGCCACCGTGATCCCCAAATTCCTGCGCACGCTGGCCCAGCAATGGGAGGGCAACGAGTACATCGTCACGCCCGAGGCCGATGGCATCGTGCAACTGGGCTCGATTCGCGCCACCAGCTTTGATCCAGTGCTGTTCCCGGACCTCAATCGCGGCCGGATCC
Source organism: Aquabacterium sp. (assembly GCF_036279675.1). Taxonomy (GTDB): domain Bacteria; phylum Pseudomonadota; class Gammaproteobacteria; order Burkholderiales; family Burkholderiaceae_C; genus Aquabacterium. Next base: position 17,269 of record NZ_DASUIS010000013.1, read on the forward strand.
TGGGTGTGGTCAAGGTGCACAGCTTCACCCTGATGTACCCGCAGGCGCATGTGGCGCCCATACGCAAGCGCTGGTAGCGCATCGCCAGGGCGCGTCAGGCCTGCTGGCGAGCCCGCTCCAGCATGAACTCGATGAAGGTGGACGCGGCCCGTGTGTGATGCCGGTTGGGCATGTACAGCATGTACATCTGCGTGCCAAAGATGCTGAGCTTCCAGTCATTGAGCGCGGTCTGCACACGCCCGGCCTGCACCTCGTCGTGCACCACGTAGTCAGGCACCAGGCCCACGCCCAGCCCGGCCAGGATGGCTTCGCGCAGAAAACCGAAGTTCTCCGACATCAGCGTGGGTGACAGCGGCACCTCGTGGCGCTCACCGTGCAGGTAGGCCGACAGGCGCAGCTGCCTGCCCACCACGCCGGAGGTGATCACAGGCAACTGATCCAGATCCTCCAGCTGGTGGGGCATGCCATGGGCCTTGGCGTAGTCCGCAGACGCGCAGGCCACATAGCGCACCGGCCCCATGTCACGTGCCACCAGGTGATCAGGCGGGTCGGACATCACGCGCACGGCGATGTCGACCTCATCGCGCAGCAGGTCAACCACGCGGTTTTCGAACGCCACGTCCATCACGATGCCCGGGTAGGCACGCTTGAAATCGATCAGCCAGGGCAGCATCACCATCTGGCCGTAACCGCTGGGCACACTCAGGCGCACGCGGCCCTGCAGGCTCTGGCCCAGCGTGGCCACCGACTCGCGCGCCGCGTCCAGCTCGTTGCGGATCTTGCGGCCGTGCTCGTACAGCTGCAGGCCGATTTCAGTCGGTTCGATGCGGCGGGTGGTGCGGCGCACCAGTTGCTGCCCCACGCTGCGCTCGAAGGTGCCCAGGTGGTAGCTCACATTGGCGCGGCTCATCTTGAGGCGGCGGGCCGCCTCGCTCAGGTTGCCGGCGTCCAGGATCTCGACAAGCAGGGTCAGTGATTGAAGGTCCATGTCTGAACACGTGATGGCGATGGTTCAGGCGCCCCGACAGGCGCCGCCTTATTTCTTCTTGCTGCGCTCGGGCACCACCGTGACCTTGGTGGGCATGACCACGCCCGCAGAGATGGGCTTGGAGGGTGAAGTGTCCTTCTTCGGCTTTTTCACTTCCTTGCCGTTGCGTTGACCTTTGGGCATGGTGTTGTCCTTTGATTGTTCAAATTGATTTGACAGTCTGTCAATAGATACAGGGATTGTCAAGGCGCACTTGTTTTCGAACAATGTCCGTTCCACGATGGGCCCCGGCCTGCCGTGCAGCCGATCCGAACCGCAGAAAGCGCCCGTCCCATGAGCCAAGCCCCCGCCGTCCACCTGAGCGTGCACAACCATGTCGCCCTGGTCAGCATCGACAACCCGCCCGTCAACGCGCTTGGCGTGGCGGTACGCCGGGGCCTGCAGCAGGCCATCGCGCAGGCCGAGGCGGACGATCGCGTGCACGCCGTGCTGATCGTCGGCCAGGGCAAGGCCTTCATCGCGGGCGCCGATATCCGCGAGTTCGGCCAGCCACCGCAAGCGCCCTCGCTGCCCGATGTGTGCAACGCCATCGAAGCCTGCAGCAAGCCGGTGATCGCGGCCATCCATGGCCCGGCGCTGGGTGGTGGGCTGGAGGTGGCCATGTCGGCCCACTATCGCCTGGCCACTGACAGCGCCAGACTCGGCTTGCCGGAAGTGCAGCTGGGCTTGCTGCCCGGCGCAGGGGGCACCCAGCGTGCGCCCCGCCTGGTGGGCGCACAAGCCGCCCTGGACCTGATGCTCAGCGGCCGCCACATCGGCGCGGCAGAAGCCTTGCGCATGGGCCTGATCGACCACATCGCCACCAGCGACGACGTGCAGGCAGAAGGCCTGGCCTATGTGCGACACGTGCTGGGGGAAGGTGCCCAGGTGCGCCGCACGCGCGACCTGACCGAGGCCCTTGCAGACAAGCGCGCACAAGGCGTGGCCATCGACGCTGCGCGCACCGAGGTACGCAAGAAGCGCGGCCTGTTCTCGCCCGAGAAGATCGTCGATGCCGTGCAGGCCGCATTGGATCTGCCTTTTGACGAAGGCCTGCGTACCGAGCGCGCCTTGTTCGAGCAATGCCTGGCCAGCCCGCAACGCGCCGGCCTGATCCACGCCTTCTTCGCCGAGCGCGAGGTGCTCAAAGCGCCGGAAACCAAATCCGCCAAACCACGCGCCCTGAACAAGGTTGGGGTGATCGGTGGCGGCACCATGGGGGCCGGCATTGCCGTGGCCATGCTGGATACGGGCCTGCACGTGACCATGATCGAGCGCGATGACCAGGCCCTGGCGCAGGGCCGCGCCCGCGTTGAGAAGGTGTATGACGGCCTGATCGCCAAAGGGCGCATCAGCAGCGAAGGCAAGGCCATCGTGATGGCCCGCTTCGTGGGCGCGGTGGACTACGCGGCGCTGGCCGAGGCCGATCTCGTGGTCGAGGCCGTGTTCGAAGACATGGCCGTCAAGCACGCTGTGTTTGCACAGCTCGACAAGGTCTGCAAGCCTGGCGCCGTGCTGGCCACCAACACCTCCTACCTGGACATCAACGAGATCGCCGCCAGCGTGTTCCGCCCGCAGGATGTGATCGGCCTGCACTTCTTCTCGCCAGCCAACATCATGAAGTTGCTGGAGATCGTGGTGCCGGCCAAGGTCAGTGCCGATGTGGTGGCCACCGGCTTCGAGCTGGCCAAGCGACTGAAGAAAGTGCCGGTGCGCGCCGGTGTGTGCGATGGCTTCATCGGCAACCGCATCCTGGCCACCTACCGAACGGCTGCCGACCACTTGATGGAAGACGGCGCCTCACCCTACGAGATCGACCAGATGGCCCGTGCCTTCGGTTACCCCATGGGCCCGTATGAAGTGAGCGACCTGGCCGGTGGCGACATCGGCTGGGCCACGCGCAAACGCCGCGCAGCCACGCGGGATCCACGCGCTCGCTATGTGCACATCGCCGATCAGCTGTGCGAGCGTGGCTGGTTCGGCCAGAAGACCGGCCGCGGCTATTACCTCTACCCCAACGGTGCCCGCACAGGCACACCCGATCCCGAGGTGCTCGCCATCGTTGAAGAGGAACGCGCCAAAGCCGGGGTCAAGCCAAGGACATTCACGCCTGATGAGTTGCAGCGCCGCTATCTGGCGGCCATGATCAACGAAGGCGCCAAGGTCGTGGAAGAAGGCATCGCGCTGCGCCCGCTGGATGTGGATGTGACCCTGGTGCATGGCTACGGCTTCCCGCGTTATCGCGGCGGCCCCATGAAGTACGCCGACATGGTCGGCCTGCCCGCGATCCTGGCCGACATCCGCGAATTCGCCAAGGAAGACCCGCTGTTCTGGCAGCCCGCCACCTTGCTGATCCAGCTGGTGGCAGAAGGCCGCGATTTCGACAGCCTGAACAAAGGAGACAACAACCATGCGTGAAGCCGTCATCGTATCCACCGCCCGCACCCCGCTGACCAAATCACACCGGGGCGAGCTCAACATCACGCCCGGGCCAACGCTGGCTTCGTTCGCTGTCAAGGCGGCCGTTGAACGTGCGGGCATCGACCCTGCCCTGATCGAAGACGCGATCCTGGGCTGTGGCTATCCGGAGGGCACCACGGGCCGCAACATCGCGCGCCAGGCCATCATCCGCAGCGGCCTGCCCATCAGCATCGCCGGCACCACGGTCAACCGCTTCTGCGCATCGGGCCTGCAAGCCATCGCCATGGCCGCCAGCCGCATCATCGTCGATGGTGCGCCCGCCATGATCGCGGGCGGTGTGGAGAGCATCTCGGGCATCAAGACCCGTGAAGACGGTGACTCGGGTATGGACCCCTGGATCGTCGAGCGCAAGCCGGCCTTGTACATGGCCATGATCGAAACCGCCGACATCGTGGCCCGGCGCTACCAGATCAGCCGCGAGGCGCAAGACCGCTTCTCGGTCGAGAGCCAGCGCAAGACGGCCGAGGCGCAAGC
>NZ_DASUIS010000014.1:0-29177 GCF_036279675.1 Aquabacterium sp.
CGTCGATGAAGGTGCGTGTCAACGCCATCCTGCCAGGTGCCACTGATACCAAGTTCGCATCGGCCCTGACCACCAATGACGCCATCCTGAAGGTGGTGATGGCGCACACGCCCTTGAACCGTGTGGCGGACCCCAAGGAGATGGCAGGCGCGGCCTTGTACCTGGCCAGCGATGCGGCCAGCTACACCACGGGAGCTTGCCTCAATGTGGATGGCGGTTATCTGATCGCGTGACGAGATCACTTGAGCCGATGAGGGCTACTTCACCAGCCGGTTGAGGCCTTCGGCATCAAAGTGCTCTTGTGTTTGCGCATCGGTGGGGAGACACGTGCGGGCATCTTCGCTTTGCGCTTCCTTTGCCAGCTTGCCGATGGCCTGCCACAACAAGGTGATCTGGTGCTCGTGGCCGGAGGCGTTGTCGATCAGGCCACGCAAGGCTTGCGACAGCGGGTCATCGCCCTCGGTCACGCCATAGGCCGAGAAGCCCAGCTTGGCCGCGATGGCCTCGCGTTCGGCCTGTTTCTCGTCCATCACGGTGGCCTTGGCCACGATGATGCGAGCCGGGTTGCCCACAGCCGTGGCGCCAGGAGGCACCGGCTTGGTCACCACGGCGTTGGAGCCCACGCGAGCCCCATCGCCCACGGTGAAGCCGCCCAGCACCTGCGCATTGGCGCCCACGATCACGCCACGGCCCAGGGTGGGGTGGCGCTTGGTACCTTTGCTCAAGGAGGTGCCGCCCAGGGTCACGCCCTGGTAGATGGTGCAGCCATCGCCGATCTCGGCGGTTTCGCCCACCACGACACCCATGCCATGGTCGATGAAGACGCGTCGGCCCACGGTGGCGCCCGGGTGGATCTCGATGCCGGTGAAGAAGCGGCCCCAATGGGAGATCCAGCGGCCCAGCCACTTGAGGTGATGCGTCCAGCACCAGTGCGCGACGCGGTGCATGGCCAGGGCGTGCAGACCGGGGTAACAGGTCAGCACTTCCCAGGCGGTGCGGGCCGCAGGGTCGCGTTCCAGGATGCAGGCGATGTCTTCTCGCAGTCGGGCAAAGAGCATGAAGAATGAGCTTATGCGTTTTTCGAATCAGGCCCCGGAGTTTACCGGGCAGACACAAAGACCATGGCCGGGCAGGGCCGCTGCATCTGTGCTTGATCTGATGTGGATCAGCGTGGCTTGTCCATGATGGCCTTGGCGATGCCACGCAGGATGTGAATCTCTTCCTGGCGCAACTCGGCGCGGTTGAGCAACTGGTTGAGGCGCGGCATCAGCTTCTTGGGCGCGGCGGGATCCAGAAAACCCAGCTGCACCAGCGCCTTTTCCCAATGGTCCAGCGCGCCTTGCACGGCCGCGCCACTGGCCAGATCAACGTCTGGCGTGCGCGCCTCCACCGGGAAGCCACCCAGCGCCTGGCGCCACTCATAGGCCAGCACCTGCACGGCCTGCGACAGGTTGAGCGAACCGTAGTGGGGGTTGGTGGGGATGCTGATCACGGCATGGCAGCGGTACACGTCTTCATTGGCCATGCCGTAGCGTTCACTGCCGAAGACGAAGCCCACGCGGTGGGCGGGATCGTGGCGGGCCAGTTCGCCCAGGCCTTCGCGCGGGGTGATGGTGGGCGGGCCGAAGTCGCGCGGTGTCATGGCGGTGCCGATGGCATAGGTGATGCCATCCAGCGCTTCGGCCAGGGTGTCGACCACGCGGGCACGCACGAGGATGTCGGCGGCACCGCTGGCCAGCGCCACGGTTTCCTCCTGGATCAGCACGTCCTCAAAGCGGGGGCGCACCAGCACGAGATCGGAAAAGCCCATGACCTTCATCGCACGCGCCGTGGCGCCCACATTGCCCGGATGGCTGGTGCCGATCAGGATGAAGCGGGTGGGGTCGGCGGGGGCCGCAACAGGGGGGGAAGCAGGCACTGAAAGCGGGGCAGAGGTCATGAAAACTTCAGGATGTACGGCATGAATGCGCGATAAGCCCTTGATTCTGATCGGAATCGCTGAAAAAGGGGGTGCAAAAAGCAACAGGCTTCTATAGAATGCTCGATTCTCGCTCGTTCTTTGATCACTGCTGCGCCCCCCATCCCCTGCCTGGACTGTGCCTGGCCGGTGCTGACTGCCTTGCTGACTTGCCTGGATCTCCCCCGTTTCCAATGGGTTGATGATCGGTTTGTCGCCTTGCACTGTCGCTCTGTCATTCGTCTCAGGTGGTTTATCGGTTTCCAAGGTTAAACATGTCTCAAGCCCTGCATCCCATGCTCAACATCGCCATCAAAGCTGCTCGCGCAGCCGGTGCGATCATCAACCGGGCCTCGCTCGACATCGAGCGACTGACTGTGATCTCGAAGTCTCACAACGACTTCGTGACCGAGGTGGACAAGGCGGCAGAAGACGCGATCATCGGCACGATCCTGGAGGCCTATCCTGGCCACGGCATCCTGGCCGAAGAATCGGGGCGCGAACACGGCGCTCGCCACAGCGACTACGTCTGGATCATCGATCCGCTCGACGGCACCACCAACTTCATCCACGGCTTCCCGGTCTACGCGGTGTCCATTGCGCTGACCTTCCGTGGCCAGATCCAGCAAGCCGTCGTGTACGACCCGAGCCGCAATGACCTGTTCTATGCGTCCAAGGGCAAGGGCGCCTACATGAACGACCGCCGCATCCGCGTGTCCAAGCGCACCCGCATGCTGGACTCCCTGATCGGCACGGGCTTCCCCTTCCGCAAGGGCGACAACTTCCAGCGCTACATGAAGATGTTCGAAGACGTCATGGTGCAGTGCGCTGGCGTGCGCCGCCCGGGCGCGGCTTCGCTGGACCTTTGCTACGTGGCAGCCGGCTTCTACGATGCTTTCTTTGAGACCGGCCTGAGCCCCTGGGACGTGGCCGCAGGCGCGCTGATCATCACCGAGGCCGGTGGCCTGGTGGGCAATTTCACGGGTGAGCCCGACTTCCTGTACCAGCGCGAAATCCTGGCTGGCACCCCCCGCATCTACGGTCAGATGGTCAAGACGCTGGCACCGTACACCCGCGTGATCTCTGACGCCGATGCGGCCGCCGCTGCCGCTGCTGGTGGTGAAGAAGGTGAAGCCGATCCGGAAGACGACGCCCTGATCCAGTCCTTGCAAGAGGCTGAAGATGCTGCGCAAGCTGCCAAGGCCGCCGCCGAGCCCGAGAAGCCCAAGCGCACCCGCATCACGGCGGCTGCCAAGGCAGCTGAAGTGCGTGAAGGCAAGGACGACGCACCCTTCTGATGCCGGGCACCCGATGTGGTGCTGCAGTTGATGACCGATGAATAAAAGGGGCGCCCGATCGGAGCGCCCCTTTTTCTTGATGCGTCAGGACGGCGTGTTGCCGCTGCGCAGCCTCTCCAGCTTGGCTTGCGCGGCATCGGCGTCCATGGGTGATGCCTTGGGCCTGGCGCGCTTCGGTGCGGCTTTCTTGCCGCTCGACTTGCCCTTCACGGTGGCGGCTGTCAGCGGCTGTTCGGCACCGGCCTCTGGCAGCTGCGCCACGTACATCAACAGCGATTCGCGCGAGCCCTCGATCGGCGGCTCGACCTGCGAGGTGAGCGCACCCTTGATCTGGGGCACGGTGATCTTCACGGGCGTGTCGTTGCGCGGTGTCTTGCGGAACTGCAGCGCGTCGGCCAGGCTGTTGGCGCGCAAGGCACCGGCACCGGCCTGCATGCGCTGGCCCAGCGGATCAAGCTTCCATTTCTCGCACAGATAGCGCAACAGGCTGGTGTGATCGAACACGGTGGCATTGACCTTGGCATCCAGCCAGGGCGACACCAGGATGGTGGGCACGCGTACACCGAGTCGGTCGAAGCTCCAGTCGGCGGTGTGGTTGTCAGGCGGCACCGTGGCAGGCGGGCTCACGTGATCATAGAAGCCGCCGTGTTCGTCATAGGTCACCACGAACAGGGTTGATTTCCACAGTTCCTCATTGCTGCGCAGGGCGTTGTAGACGTTGGCCAGCAGCATCTCGCCCTTGCGGATGTCGGAGGGCGGGTGCTGGTCGTTTTCATCCTTGCCGAAGTACTGGGGTTCGATGAAGGCGTACTCGGGGAACTTGCTGGCGTCACCCGCGGCCATCTCATAGAAATCGTCCATGTCGGCATAGCCGCGGAAGGTGAGGTATCGCGTCAGCAGGCGGGTCATCACGATGCTTTGCGGGATGCCTGCGTGGAAGATCTTCCAGTTCACGCGCCCGTCAGACAGGCGATCGAAGATCGTGTCCTGGTAGTAGATGCGCATGTTCTGCGGCTCTTTCATCGACGGCATGGTCAGGTGCCCCAGGCAGGTGCCACTGTGGATGAAGAAGCGGTTCTGCCAGGTCGGGCCCGGCATGGACGAGAACCAGTGATCGCACACGGTGAAGTTGCGTGCCAGGGTGTGCAGGGCGGGCAGCGTGTCGTCCTTGGGGGTGGCGCCAAAGTCGAAGTAGGCCATGACCTGATCGAGCTCGGCCGGCGTGGCATCCGGGTAGCGTTGCAGGAAGCTCTCCGCAAAGCCAGACATGGGCGCCGCAGCGGTGCCGAGTTGCTGCATGGTGGCGTCGTGCTCGTGGTTCGGGTCTCGGCCTTTCTCCAGCACCCAGGCCGCGCCTGGCTTTTGCTGGGCCACATAGCCTTTCGATGTCTTGTTGCTGCGCGGCGTGCCTTTTTGCGGGATGCCTTCCACGTCCTTGTTGAAGCGCGTCATGCCGCCCAGCATCTGGTCGAAGGAACGGTTTTCCAGCATCAGCACGACCACATGCTTGATCGGATCATTGCTTGGGGTGGCCGAGGCCTTGATGAAGGACTCGCCGCCGAGCATGCGCAGGTGGGCATCTTCGCGAGGCACGGACGATTCGCTGTGCTTGCGCAGATAACCTCGGCCATACATGTGGTCGGCCTTGATGGCCATGCGTTTGCGGGCCTTGGCGTCCTGGTCATTGGCGTAGGTTTCGTGGGCTCGCTTGCGTGGGTCGTAGAAGCCGATGTAGCCGCCCTTGCTCACACCAAACGAGGGCAGACCTTTCTTCTTGCTGTCGAGCTGGCCCAGGAAGTCGTTGCGCCCCCCTTCCTGTTCTTCGGGCGTGAAGTACAAGGGCAACACGAAGTTGGCCACTTCCACGCCGTCCACCGTGTAGGTCTGGCTCTGAACGGCATCGCACATTTCGAACCAGTGGAACACCTCGACGCCGGGCTTGGTCGGGTGGGGGCCTTGAACCAGCAGATTGCCCTGCGGATCCCCGATCAGTTCCAGCGCTTCGTGTGACAGCGTGACCGTCCAGTTCTCGCCCAGCTCCTTGGACAGCTTGGTGAACACGAAGCCATATGGGATGCCTCGGGCGTTGGTGTCGTGGTAGCCCACCGCGCCGTCGACGTCGACCTCATCCCACAGGTAGATGATGGCGTCACCGCGCAATTCGGCGGGGGCGTTCTTGTCTGGCTTGCTGCCGATGGCGCCTTCCAGCCTCAGCGTGGCACCGAAGCTCCAGTAGGGTTCGAAGTCGTCCTTGATCTGGCGATTGATGGCGCGGATGACGGTTTGCAGCTCGCCATCGCTGATGCTGCGGGAACGGTTGACGATGGAAATCAACATGAGGGGCTCCTTGGTTTTGTGATGTGGATTTTCCATGCAAAGCTGGATGCGGAGAGTTCAACGCTGGCAAGCGAGTCGGGAAATCCCTTGGCACACTTGGGATGACGGCTTTGCAGGTCATGCAGTTGGCTTGCGTGGTCACCCCCTCACACGTGGGGCGTAGCTCGGGCTGAACTCCACGACTGGAAGACTTGCTCACACAAGGGAGTGAGTCTGGCCATGAAATTCAGCAGTTGTGTGGGAGTCCTGTGTGCGCTGTCGTTGACCGCGTGCGGTGGAGGTGGTTCCGGTGGCAGTGATGCCGGTGCGACGCCTGCCGGCTCTGGTGCGGCGACCGTGGTCATGCCACTTCAACTGAGCGACCCCACTGCACCCACCACCGTGGAAACGGGCACGTCCATCCAGTTTGGCGGTGGGCAGTGCACGGGTGGCAGTGGTGTGCTCACCGTGTCCTGGAGCTTTGGTGATGGGACCAAGCTCAGCAACACCAATGCGCATATCTATGCCAGCCCCGGGCAGTACTCGGTCAGCGTGAGTTGCACGGACTCAGGCACGAAGCAGACCTTGAGCACCTTGCCCATCACCGTGACGGTCACACCCTTGACACCTCACGGCTTCCTGGGGCGGGCCTGGTCCACCTATCAGACGGTCGACACCCACAACACGTCCATCTATCCCCTGGGCGGCCTGGCCACGGACGGCAAGGTCTACGGTGCCTGGTTGCAGAACCTGGGTAGCGGCTCGGGCGTGGCATCTGGCCGCCTGGACAGCGTCACCGAGAAAGCCTGGACGCTGGAGGGCCTGATCCCATTTGGCGGCACGCCTGTGACCTTCAACAACCTGGTCTCGTCTCCGCGCATCGGGCCACTCGATCTGGCTGTGTCACCGCAAGGCAAGGTGCTCGTCGCCTGGGTGGCGGGCTCGTCGCTCTGGTATGCGCTTCGCACGCCTGAAGGCGGGTGGAGCCTGCCCATCCAGACTGCCGTGTCGCCATCGTCGGCAACCATCAAGGTGGCCGTGAACGATGCCGGCGATGGCGCCATTGCCTATTGCACAGCCGGGGGCGCGCAGGTGGTCAAGGTCACTCGTGGCAGCATGGTGGTGTCGGTACCCCAGCAGATCAGCGCGCGATGCAGTTCGATGGTGGGCTACACGGGGGCGGGGCTGCAACTGGCCCGCGGGTTTGACGTGGCCATCGACAACGCGAGTTCGGCCATCCATGCGGTGGGCCTGATGCCATCGCCGAGCGAGGTCGGCAAGTCGCAGGTGGTGATGTTCAGGCATCTGCCGGACAGCGGTTGGGCCGCACCAGAGCCCGTCTCTGCGGTGTTGCCCACGACATCCTTCGGCAGCACGTTTTCGCTGTCGTATTCGCTGGCACCTGCGGGGCAATATGCCGGTGTGGCGTGGTCGCAATCCGGCGACGGTAGCTTGTCCAACGCCTATGCCCGCCTGAGCGACGGCGGCACCTGGAGCGCCATCACGGCGCTCCAGACCAACAACAGCCTGGCCTATGCCTTGCCGTTGATTGCCGTCAATGATGATGGCAAGGCCTTTGTCGCCATGGCGATGGATGACAAGACACGCTTGTCGTACTTCATGTACGTCAGCAACTACAGCCCCGCGGCGGGCTGGATGGCCTCGCCGGTGAAGGCCAACACCTGGGGCGGGTTTGCCGCGGTGGATGTGGCCATCGACCAGTTCGGCAACGGCCTGGTGACCCATTGCGACATCGGCGTGGACACCGTGGCGGGCACCTTGTCGGCGGCTGGGGGCTGGTCTGGCTTGAAGGCCATCACACCTTTGTATGGAAATGGCAGCTTCCACTACCAGGCGATGCGCGCCTTGCCCGACGGCCGGGCCATTCTGATGACTTCGGTGTACGCCAGCACGGGTTTTGCGTCTTCCGGTTTCGTGCTCTTGCAGTAATGTCGGTGAGAATGGCGGCCTTCACAGCGATACCGCCAGCCCACACACACCATGCAAGCCTTGCTCGATGCCATCGCCACGATGCGCATGCCCCTCGACGCCCAGCGCATCTTTCACGGCCGAGGCGGCTTGTACCCCGGATGCGAGCAATGGACGCTGGATGCCTATCCGCCTGTCTGGGTGGTGACCAGCTTTCAGCCCGTCAGCGATGAGGAACTGGCCATCCTGCATGAAGCCTTGTCGGCGCGTTGGCAGGCCTTGTCGCCCGATACGCCACTGAACTGGGTCTTCCAGTACCGGCACGAGGTGCAGGCCGATACGCGCTTGATGGCCGGCAGCGTGCCAGATCCGCATGTGGTGACGGCAAACGGCGGGAACTTTCGGGTGCATCTGCTCAGAGGGCAGAACCACGGCCTGTTTCTGGACATGGCCGAAGGGCGCCGCTGGGTACGTGAGCACGTGGCCGCCAGGCCGGGCCTCAAGGTGCTCAACCTGTTTGCCTACACCTGTGCGTTTTCCGTGGTGGCCTTGCAGGCAGGGGCCCGCCACGTGATCAACATGGACATGAGTGGTGGCGCCTTGGGCATTGGCAAGCAGAACCATCATCTCAATGGTGTGTCGGCAGGCGCCAGCTTTCTGCCCCATGACATCTTCAGTTCCTGGGGCAAGATCAACCGCAGCGGGCCTTATGACCTGATCATCGCGGACCCGCCCACGTATCAGAAGGGCAGCTTCATCGCCGAGAAGGATTACGCGCGGCTGATGCGGCGTCTGCCGGACTTGCTGATGCCGGGCGGCCACGCGATGTTGTGCCTGAACTCGCCCAAGCTGGGGCCGGACTTTCTGCAGGACCTCATGCAGACCGAGGCCCCGGCCTTGAGCTTCGTCGAGCGCCTGCCCAATCCGCCGGTGTTTGCCGATCTGCAGCCAGAGCGGGCACTCAAGGTGCTGATCTACAAGGCGCCGGACTGATCAGGCCTGCCCCAGGCGCAGGATCTGCCTGGCCTCGGCGGGCGTGGCCACAGGGCGCTCCAGTTCACCAGCGATGCGGGCCACGCGTGCCACCAGCTGGGCATTGCTGAGGGCCAGCTCGCCCTTGCGGTAGAAGATGTTGTCTTCGAAGCCCACGCGCACATGGCCGCCCAGCAGGATGGCCATGGTGGTCAGCGGCAGTTGCGTGGCGCCGATGCCGGCCACCGTCCAGGTGGCATCTGGAGGCAGTTCGCTCAGCATGTACATCAAGGCTTGTGACGTGCCGGCCATGCCACCTGGCACGCCCATGACCAGATCGAAGTGGGCTGGGCTGGGCAGTGCGCCTTTGGCCAGCCATCGTTTGGCCGTGGCCAGCATGCCGCTGTCGAAGATTTCCAGTTCAGGCTTCACACCCTGCAACTGCATTTCGCGAGCGAAGGCGTCGATGTCGGCAGGGTGGTTGTAGAACACATCGCCACCAAAGTTGACCGAGCCCATGGACAGCGTGGCCATCTCCGGGCGAAGGGCAACTGGCGCCAGGCGCTCTTGCGCGCTCATGCCCACGGCGCCGCCAGTCGAGATCTGCACGATCGCATCGCAGCGCTGTCGCACCTCGTCCATGATCTGGTGGTAGACGCCCTTGTCCTGGGTGGGCGCGCCGTCCGGCCAACGCGCATGAACGTGCACGATGCTGGCGCCGGCTTCTGCACAGGCTGCGGCAGCGATGCCGATCTCTTCGGGCGTGATGGGCAGGGCGGGCTGTTGATACCGGCTGACTTCGGCACCCGTCAAGGCTGCCGTGATGATGAGCTTGTCCATGGTGGCGCTCCTGGCTCAGCTTCTGGTTTGGCCTCGCTGGCAGGCAGCGGGCACCACGCAGGTCCCGGATGCACGGCAAACGACCACGGGCTCGGGCAGTACATCGCATGCAGAGGGCTGGCCGGGGACGTTGACCGCTGCGATGACCTTGCGCGCCTCGAACACCATCTTGCGAGAGGTCTTGCCCATGGATTCAATGCGGCCGACGGCCTCGATGTAGTCGCCTGCATGCACGGGTGCGAGGAACTCGACCTTGTCGTATGCGACGAACAGGCCCTCGTCACCATCGCTGCGGATCAGCAGTTCGGTGGCGACGTCGCCAAACAGTTGCAGCATGCGTGCGCCGTCAACCAGGTTGCCGGCGTAGTGCGCTTCGTGGGCGCTGATGCGCAGTCGGATGAGGCTCGTGATGGGGTTGTCCATGATGGGCTCTCCTGGGTTGCCTGTGTGTTTCAGCGTGTGTGGTCGCTTGCGTGGTGGGACGCATGGCGCCGAGCCCATTCATCGATGGCAAACGAGGCCACGTTCTCGGCATAACAACCCGTGCCAAAGCCCGCGTCATAGCCCAGCTCCTTGGCCAGTTCGTGGCTGATGCGTGGCCCTCCCACAATGAGGATGACGTGCTCACGCAGGCCCTCGGCTTCGAGGATGTCGGACAGGCGTGTCAGGTTGTCGAGGTGGATGTTCTTTTGCGTGACCACCTGCGACACCAGGATCACGTCGGCCTTTTCTTCGATGGCGCGGGCCACCAGTTCTTCGGAGTCCACCTGGGCACCCAGGTTGATGGCGCGCATCTCGTGGTAGCTCTCCAGCCCCTTGTGCCCGTTGTAGCCCTTCATGTTCATGATGGCGTCAATGCCCACGGTGTGTGCGTCGGTTTCGATGCAGGCGCCCACCACCACCATCTTGCGTCCCATGAGCGTGGCGATCTTCTGGTTGATGGTCTCTTTGTCAAGCACCTCGAATTCGGGCTTGGCCACCTTGATGCCGCTCAGGTCCACGCGGTGTTTGCACTGGCCATAGACCACGTAGAAGGAAAAGCCGGGGCCCATGGCTTCGCTGTGCACCACGGCGGGCTCATCCAGGCCCATCTGAAGGGCCAGTTGCCGCGCGGCCTCCTTGCTGTTCTCATCCAGCGCCACAGGCAGCGTGAAGGAGACTTGCACGCGCCCGTCATCCATGGTGTCGCCATAGGGCTTGACCCATCTGGGTGTGTGTTGCTGTGCGTCGTTCATGATGCGCGTTCCTCGTTCATGCCGGGCAGCATCAGCTCAGGGAAGGGGTTGAAGTAGTCGGTTGACTTGGCGACGACACCGTCCAGGCCTTTGCCACCCGTCAACGTGCGAGAGATGTCGGCGAAGGTGCCTTTGGCAATGGCTGCGGGCAGGCCTGTGTGCTCGATCTGGCTCAGCAGCTCGGTGGTTTCTGCCAGCACCTGCTGGGCCCGGCGCTCGATCTGGCCACCCGGGGTGAAGCTGATCTCTGCATGCAACTCGCGCATGGTGCCGAACACGTACTTCGCGTTCTGGATGGCGAGGAAGCGATCCTGGATGAAGGGCGTGTGGATGGCTTCCGTCATCATGCCCAGCAGGTGGATGTTCTGCTGCGTGAGCACGCTCACGACGTTGAACAGCGCATCCTGTACGTGGCCTTTGAAGATGTTGCCCGTCATGTGCTTGGTGGGCGGCATGTACTTGAGGCAGGCCTCGGGGAAGACCTGGCGCACCAGTTGCGCATGGGCCAGCTCCCACAGGAAGCCGTTGTCCAGCCCCGGGTTGATCTCGAAGGCATGGCCCAGGCCCATCTGGTCGGGCTTCAGGCCCGACAGGTAGGCGAACTGCTCGTTGATGAGCTGCGAGGCCAGCACGGTGTGGGCGGCTTCATAGGCGTCCGCCGTGGTGAGGTAGTTGTCTTCGCCCGTGTTGATGATGATGCCGGCGTAGCCATTGACCATGCGCGAGAAGAACTGGTCAATGAAGGTGCGCTGCATGTTGATGTCGCGGAAGATGATCCCGTACATCGAGTCGTTGAGCATCATGTCCAGGCGCTCCATGGCGCCCATGGCGGCGATCTCCGGCATGCACAGGCCCGAGCAGTAATTGGTCAGGCGGATGTAGCGGCCTGTTCGGCGGCCGACCTCGTCCAGGGCCGCGCGCATGAGTTTGAAGTTCTCCTGCGTGGCATAGGTGCCACCGAAGCCCTCGGTGGTGGCGCCATAGGGTACGTAGTCCAGCAGGCTCTGGCCGGTGGAGCGGATCACGGCGATGATGTCGGCGCCTTGCTCGGCGGCAGCGCAAGCCTGGGTGATGTCCTCGTGGATGTTGCCCGTGGCGACGATGAGGTAGAGCCAGGGCGTTGGGGCTTCGCCGGTTTCACCGATGGCAGCGTCTCGCGTGGCGCGATGCCGTGTGATGTGGGCGCACATCTGCTGTGCCATGGTGCGTGCCTGCCTGCGTGCGGCGGCTTCGTCGCTCGGGCGCTGCAGAGCCAGTTGGCCATCGACCACGGCCTGGGCCACTTGCTGGATGCGCATGCCATGCGTGCTCATGGCGCCCGCCACGATGGCAGCCGCGCCGTGTTGCAGCAGACCTTGGTCTTGCAGATGGCTCACCAGGCGATTGGGCAGGGGCACCTGGTTGTCATCGACACCGTCCACGCCCATCAGGCGCAGCGTGGCCCGCTCGACGGCCGTGGTCGTGAAGCGGTGCATGTCATCGTAGACCTGTTGGGCGATGCGTCGGGCAGCGGTCCGGGCGCGGTCGATCTGCGCTTGATCCAGGGCGAGGTGGCTCATGTTCCCTCCTTCGTCAGCAGGACGTCGGTCACGAGGTGTTGCGGGAAGGTCTGGCGGGCCAGCGCCAGGAATTCGCGTGCGTTGAAGTTGCCGCCAAAAGGTGAGAGGGGGTTGAGCGTGATGCCCAGCATGCGGATCGGGCGTTGCGCCATCACCTGGCCACCCTGGCGTTCGAAAGCGTGCAGATCGGTGGCATCGACGAACAGCCTGGTGCCATCCGCCACGACCAAGGTCAAGCCTGGCTGGTGTTGCGCGATGAGTTGCAGGGCCTGCCACAAGCGCTTGCCCACGGCGCCCGATACGGCCACCGTCGAGACGGCCTTCAGATCGTTGGCCAACAAGGTTGGCGCGGCGTTGATGGTGGCGATGTAATCGTGAAACAGGCAGTTGCCATGGTGATCCCAGGCGCCCACGCCACCCTGCGCCCAGACCGCCCGGGTGCGGGCCAGTATCTCGGCAGGTGCAGGCGGGATGCCCAGGATGGCCAGCCTGTCGTGCGTCTTGCGCATCACATCGCCCATGCTGCCCCCGATCGCCGCGCCCGTGGCCAGCACCACGCCATCGGCCATGGCGGGCGACGCATGGTGGCTGCGGCCCAGTGCGCCGTCGAGCAGAACGATGTCGGCGCCGCATTGCCGGAGCAGGGCGATCACCTTGTGCTGGTCGTGGTTGAGTGAGGCACCGGCCACCTCCATCTCGCCAGCCTCGATCACCTTGACGATGAGGATCTCGCCCATGGGGCTGCTCACGCCCGTGGTGTCGATCAACTTGATGCGGGCCTTGGCGCGCACGAGGGTGTCACTGGCCGTGGCCACCAGATTGCCTGGCGTGACCATCACCGGCGGCTTGGGTATGGCGTAAACCTGATCGCGTGCTTCGCCGTCGCGCCCGATGGAGGTGAGGCCCACTGTCAGGCGCTCGGCCTGGGCCTGCGTCAACAGGTGGTTGAGGCTCACCGTTTTGCCGGTGTTCTTGGTCATGCCCATGACGGCCACCGTGTGCACCTGCTGTGCACGCAGCCCTTGCCACAAGGGGCACGGCGGGGTGAGATGGCCAGACATGGTTGCGCCTCGCGTCAGACGTACAGCGTCTCGAACAAGTGCCGCAAGCTGGCCGACTCGCGCAGCAAGGAGAGGGCGTAGTCTGCGTTGCCCTTCGCATGACCATTGCCCATCAGCATGTCCACATCCTTGCCCACGCCCTCGGCGCCCAGTGAGGCCGCGGTGAAGCTCGTGGCCATCGAGAAGAAGTAGATGCGGCCGCGATCGCGGGTGGCCAGGATGCTGCCCATCTCGGTATGCGGCAGGTTCACGCAGTTGATCAGCACATCGGCCAGCCTGCCTTGTGTAGCCGTGGATACGGCTTGTGCCATGGCCACGGCGTCGGTGGCGTCCACACGCAGGGCATGGTCGACCCAGCCCAGTTCACGCATGCGTTCGCAATCCTTCTCGAAAGGCGAGATGCCGATCACGCAGCCATCAGGCCCGGCGCGCTTTCTGGCCTCGTACACGCACAAGGTGCCTGACTTGCCGCCTCCGCCCACCACGACCACCGTGTCACCGGGCTGAACCAGGCGCGCCGTCTGCGCGGGCGCACCGGCCACATCCAGGATGGCCAGCGCCACCTTCTCGGGGATGTCATCGGGCAGTTTGGCGTACAGGCCGCTTTCAAACAAGATGGCCTGGCCGCTGATGTCCACCTGATCCTGCGCCAGGTGCACGTGGTGGATGCGCTCGATATGCAGTGGTGTCAGCGACAGTGACACCATGGTGGCGATGCGGTCGCCCACGGCCAGATCGATCCGGCCAGCCAGGGCTGCGCCGATGGCCGCCACGCGCCCGATCAACATGCCGCCCGATCCCGTCACCGGGTTGTGCAGCTTGCCGCGCTGCGCCACGATGTCGAGGATGGTGGCGGCGATGCGATCCGGATCACCTTGTGATGCCAGCTTGATCTGCGTGAAGCTGGCCGCGTCCACGTTGAGGGCCTGAACGTCGATCAGGATCTCGTTGTCGTACGTTGC
The DNA here is from genome assembly GCF_036279675.1 of Aquabacterium sp. Classification (GTDB taxonomy): domain Bacteria; phylum Pseudomonadota; class Gammaproteobacteria; order Burkholderiales; family Burkholderiaceae_C; genus Aquabacterium. The sequence continues at coordinate 14,130 of NZ_DASUIS010000014.1, forward strand.
CATGGTGTTGTCGATGCGCCAGGCGGGTTGCGGCAGCACCCCGGCAGGTTGCAGCACGCGGTGCGTGCCATAGGGGCATCCGTGCTGGCCGGCATGCATCAGCACATGCGGCATGGCTGGGGTGGCATGGAGCAGTTGAGCGCACATGGCCTGGCCCTCCTGTCAGTTGCTTTGAGAGGGCAGGCTGAAGTGCTGCCCCAGGCCCGGCATTTCGACCGTCTTGCCGGCATAGTTGCGGCAGTGGATGGTGGTCCCGCTGCCGTCTGGCAGGGCCTCTTCGCGCACATAGCTGGGGATGATGGGCAGCTTGCCCAAGCCACCCAGGCCATCCACGATGAAGGTGGGCACGGCCGGGCCGCTGATCCAGCCGCGCAGGCCTTCGTACAGCTCCAGCATGCGGCGATGCGGCACGATGAAGTGGTGGGCACCTTCCACCATGTCGGTGGAGTAAACGTAGTAAGGGCGTACGCCCATCTCGATGGCCTGCATGAACAGCTCGCGCATCACCTCCACGCTGTCGTTCACGCCCTTGAGGCACACGCTCTGCAGGCCCATCATGATCCCGGCCTTCTGCAGCATCTTCACGCGCTGGCGCAGCAGGGGCGTGATCTCCTTGTGGTGGTTGATGTGGATGTTGACCATCTGCACGCGGTGCTTTTCCAGCACGGCGCACAACTCTGGCGTGATGCGGGTGGGCAGTTGCACCACCATGCGCGAGCCGATGCGCAGGAAGCGCACATGCGGCGCGCGGCTGCGGATGGCGCCCAGGATCTCGTCGAGGCGCTCGTCGGTGAAGGTCAGCGGGTCTCCACCAGACAGCAGCACATCTTCGATGTGCTTGTTGCTGGCGATGTAGTCGATCGAGGCTTCGATCTCGTCCTTGTGAACCGAGCCTGATGGCTGCGACACCATGCGCTTGCGCGTGCAGAAGCGGCACAGCGCCGCACACGTGTTGCTGACCAGGAAGAGCACACGGCGCGGATAGCGGTGTACCACGCTGGTCCCGGGGATGGTGTCGCGCTCCTCGCCCAGTTCGTCCAGCATGGTGGCAAAGCCGGGCTGGGTCTGTTCGTGGAAGGAGGGCAGGTACTGCAGGCGGATGGGGCAGTTCGGGTCATCGCGGTCCATCAGCTGCGCCATATAGGGCGTGACGGAGATGGCGAATTTGTCATACACGGTGTGGTCCACGTCTTCGACCTTGTGCAGCACGCCCATCAGCTCCTGGTGGTGGGTGTAGCGCCGAGAGAACTGCTTCTGCCAGGGTTCGCTCTCGGGGTCATAGGCCTGGAGTTCATCCCAGCTCAAGAGCTTTCGGGGCGAGGTGCTGCAGGACGCGGGCGCTGGAAGGGCTTGCCTGCCTGGAGCGAAGCTGATCGGGATTTCGGCCAACGGGGCTTCAGTCTGAGGGGCCTCTAGAACGTGCGGCATGGTGGCGCTCCTGCAATCGGAGGGCGGGGCCTGCTGGCGAGGCTCGCGACGGGCTTGGCCGCCGTCCATGGGTATCAGTCTAGGAAGGGAATGCGCCGATGAAAACCATCAATCTGACTGAAATATGGTGAGCAAATCAGTCGTTTTGATGCGGATAATGGCGACATGAGCAAGTCAGCATCCCCCAAGGGGCCCAGTCCTGCCAGCCGGATCGTGCTGGACGATCTGGACCACCAGCTCATCGAGCTGTTGAAGGTCAACGCGCGCCTGCCGCTGGTGAACATCGCCAAGGCTTTGGGCTGTGCGCGCAGCACGGCGCAATTGCGGCTCAAGGCGCTGGAAGATGCCGGCGTCATCACCGGCTACACGGTGAGCGTGAGCAGCACGCGCGGGCCCAATGTGATCCGTGCCATGGTGCTGATCTCGATCGAGTCCCGCCATGAGCCCAGCGTGATGCGCGAGCTGGCCAAGCGCCACGAGATCACCAAGCTGTATTCGGTGAGCGGCCGCTATGACCTGTGCGCCATGCTGCTCACAGACTCCACGCAGGAGCTGGATGCGGTGATCGACCGCATCCGCAATGTGCAAGGCGTGCTCGATACCTTTTCGACGATCGTCCTGTCGACCAAGCTGGATCGCCCCGAGTAGGTCTGCTGGTTAAACCGTACACGCCCCTCGCTTGCGAGGGATGGGCCCGCTGGCCAAGGCGTGCTTCAGTGGTAAGGTGCTCGTTTGGCTTGAAATTCGTACCGGGTGTGGCTGCACCTGCCGAATGCCCAGGCCTCCAGCATGCGGATCCCGTGCCCGAACGCCAGATTTCGGGAAGATTTGTACAGAGAAAATGAAGAATAGCCCAGAGATTCAGCCAATTGCGGACACTGCGTTTGCCGGCCACACGCCGATGATGCAGCAGTACCTCCGCATCAAAGCGGAGCACCCGGACACGCTCGTGTTCTACCGCATGGGAGATTTCTATGAACTCTTCTATGACGATGCCCGCAAGGCCAATCGCCTGATCGACATCACCCTGACGGTGCGCGGCCAATCCGCTGGCGAGCCTGTGGTGATGGCCGGCGTGCCGGTGCACGCGGTCGAAACGTATCTCGCCAAACTGATCCGCCTGGGTGAATCCGTGGCCATTGCCGAGCAGGTGGGCGAGGTGGGCGCCAGCAAGGGGCCGGTGGAGCGCAAGGTTGTACGTGTGGTGACACCCGGCACGCTGACCGACACCGAACTGCTGAACGAACGCGCGGATGCCTTGCTGCTGGCCGTGGTCATGGACAAGCGCGGCCGCCATGCCGAGCACGCCGTGCCTTGCGCCCTGGCCTGGCTGGGGCTGTCCAGTGGCAAGCTGGGCCTGACCGAGTGCACCGAGCGCGATCTGGCCGGCTGGCTGGCGCGCCTGCAACCCGCCGAAATCCTGTTTGACCGCGAGCGCATTCCGCCCACGCTGCAGCCCTTGCTGACACAAGGCGGCAAGAGCGTGGCCATGACCAGCCGCCCCACCTGGCAGTTCGATCCGGGTCTGGGCCTGCGCAAGCTGTGCGAACAACTGCAGGTGAGCAGCCTGCAGGCCTATGGTGCCCAGGATCTGAGCCTGGCCCATGCCGCCGCCGCCGCCTTGCTGAGCTTTGCCGAACACACGCAGGGCAGGGCGTTGTCACACGTGGCCTCGCTGGAGGTGCCGCGCACGACCGATCTGCTGGATTTGCCGCCCGCCACCCTGCGCAATCTGGAGCTGACCCAGACCTTGCGTGGCGAGGATTCGCCCACGCTTCTGTCCCTGCTGGACACCTGCCGCACCGGCATGGGCAGCCGCGCCTTGCGCCAGTGGCTGACGCAGCCCTTGCGTGACCGCGCCACGGCTCGCGCCCGCCACGATGCCATCGCCTGCCTGCTGACCCCGCCGGCCATGGAGCAGGGCTACGAATCCGTGCGTGAGGCGCTGCGCCAGATGAGCGATGTGGAGCGCATCACCGCGCGTGTGGCCTTGCGCCAGGTACGCCCGCGCGAGCTGGCCGGCCTGCGCGACACCCTGCTGACCTTGCCCGCCTTGCGCGAGCGTGTGCCCGATGCTGCGCCCTTGCTGGCCCAACTGCACACCGCCTTGCAGCCCGATGCGGGCATCGCGCACCAGTTGCAAGCCATGCTGATGGAAACGCCCGCTGTGCTCTTGCGCGATGGCGGCGTGATCGCCACGGGCTTTGACGCCGATCTGGACGAGCTGCGCGCCATTTCGCAGAACTGCGACGCCTTCCTGTTGGAGCTGGAGGCCCGCGAGCGCGAACGCACCGGCATCCACAACCTGCGCGTGCAGTACAACAAGGTGCATGGCTTCTACATCGAAGTCACGCAAAGCCAGGCCGAGAAGGTGCCGCTGGACTACCAGCGCCGCCAGACCCTCAAGAACGCCGAGCGCTTCATCACGCCCGAACTCAAGGCCTTTGAAGACAAGGCCTTGTCGGCGCAAGATCGAGCGCTGGCTCGCGAGAAGCTCCTGTTCGATCAACTGATCGATTTCCTGCAGTCGCACATTGCCGTGCTGGGTGCCCTGGCGCGGGCCTTGTCCACGCTGGATGGCCTGGCCGCCCTGGCCGAGCGTGCGGCCACCCTGGGCTGGATGCGCCCTGACTTCAGCCCGCATCCCTGCATCGAGATCGAAAAGGGTCGCCACCCGGTGGTTGAAGCCCGCTTGATGGAAACCAGTGGCGCCGCTTTCATTCCCAATGACTGCCGCTTTGATGCCAACCGCCGCATGATGATCGTGACCGGCCCCAACATGGGTGGTAAATCGACCTTCATGCGCCAGGTGGCGTTGATCGTGCTGCTGGCGGCCATGGGCTCCTACGTGCCGGCTGCGTCCTGCCGCATCGGGCCGATCGACGCGATCCACACCCGCATCGGCGCGGCAGACGACCTCGCCAACGCCCAGTCCACCTTCATGATGGAGATGACCGAGGCCGCAGCCATCGTGCACACGGCCACCGAGCAGTCCCTCGTGCTGATGGACGAAATCGGGCGCGGCACCTCCACGTTTGACGGCCTGGCCCTGGCCGGCGCCATCGCCAGCCATCTGCACGACAAGAACAAGTCCTTCTGCCTGTTTGCGACCCATTACTTCGAGCTCACGGCGCTGCCCGAGAAGCACCCGCGAGCCCTGAACGTGCACGTCGGCGTGGCCGAGTCGGGCGACGACATCATCTTCCTGCATGAACTGCAGCATGGCCCCGCCAGCCGCAGCTATGGTGTGCAGGTGGCCAGACTCGCCGGCATGCCGCATTCGCTGATCCGCCAGGCACGCGCCACGCTGGAGTCGCTGGAAGCCCAGCAGCGCCATTCGGACGACCAGATCGACCTGTTTGCGCAGGTCGAGTCGCCCGGCGGCATCAACCTGGATGAACTGGCCGCCCATGCCGCCGCCCGAGGTGGCGCGGTACTTGCTGATGCACAAGGTGAAACGCTGACACCCGCCGAAGCGCAAACTTTGAGCTTGCTGGCCAGCATCGACCCGGATACCCTGACCCCTCGTGAAGCGCTGGACGCGCTGTACAAACTCAAATCGGTGATTTCATCATGACCTACTGTGTGGCCATGCGGCTCAATGCCGGACTCGTTTTCCTGTCTGACTCGCGTACCAACGCGGGCATGGACCAGATCAGCACCTTCCGCAAGATGACGGTGTACGAAAAAGCGGGCGAGCGCGTGCTCGTGCTGCTGTCTGCGGGCAACCTGGCCATCACACAGGCCGTCAAGCAGTTGCTGGGCAGCGAGACCATAGAGGGCTCGGACGGCGAGCCGTGCACGATCTGGACGGCCAAGAGCCTGTTCGATGTGGCCCGCATCGTGGGCAGTGCCGTGCGCAAGGTGCATGCGCGCGATGCCGAGGCCCTGAAAAAACACGGCATCGATTTCAACTGCAGCCTGATCATCGGCGGCCAGATCAAGGGCGAGACCATGCGCCTGTTCAACGTCTATGCTGCAGGCAATTTCGTTGAAGCCGGCATCGATGGCGTGTGCTACTTCCAGATCGGCGAATCCAAATACGGCAAGCCGGTGATCGACCGTGTGGTCACGCCCGTCACGCCCTTGCAGGAGGCCGCCAAGTGTGCGCTGATCTCGATGGATTCGACATTGAAGTCCAACCTGTCGGTGGGCCTGCCGCTGGACCTGATGGTGTATGACGCTGATGCCTTGCAGGTGGATCAGCTCATCAACATCGACGAGACCAATGCCTACTTCCGCATGATTCGCAACAGCTGGGGGCAACGCCTGCGTCAGGTGTTCGATTCCATTCCGGACCCGACGTGGGATGGTCAACAGCCTGATCTGTCCACCAACGCGTCGGCGACTCAGCCTCAGGCCATGAACCCCCTGAGCAAGATCACGGCCCCTAACGGCTGAGCTCAGCGCCAGGCCTCGGCGATCCGTTCATTGCCGGGGTGGCGGTCCAGCCACCAGACCACGAACAAGGTGCCCGCGACCGCCAGACCTGTGGCGATGAGGAAGGTAGGGCCATAGCCCAGCTTGTCGCCCAGCACGCCGCCTGTGAGGCTGCCCAGGCTGCTGACGGCCACCACCACGCTGGCCAGCAGGGTGTAGTCGGTGCCGGCATGGCCCGGGTCAGAGGCGTCCATCATCAGCGTGAACAGGGCCACTGTGGCCATGGTGCCCACGATGCCTTCGAGGATGGTGGCAGCCCACAGGAGCTCGACGCCCCCCATTCGGAACGCCACTGCCACGTACAGGCCAAATCCGGCGGCTTGCGACAAGCCTGCCAACAGCATCGCCTTGCGGCGCCCCAGTCTGTAGACCAGCCAACCGCCGATGCTGGCACCCAGCAGGCTGGTGGCCGAACCCACGCCACCTTTCATCAAGGCGATGGTGCTCTTGCTCACGCCGTGGTCCAGCAGGAAGGGGGGCAGCAGCGAGTTCAGGATCTGGTCACCGAAGCGAAAGCAGAAGATCAGGCCGAAGAACACGAGCATGCCTGGCGCCAGCGCACGATGCAGCCAGCCCATGACCAAGGCCAGCCCTTGCGGTCTGTTCGAGGCGTGCGTGTGCGCCGGAGGCTCCTTGAGACGCAACACCGGTAACACGGTGAGCCCCAGCAGACCGGCCATGCACATGAACATCACCTGCCAGCCTTCGTGCGCGAAGATCCACAAGAGCAGCCCGCCACCCAGGATCATGCCCAGGCGATATGCCCCTACCTGGATCGCGTTGGCCAGACCTCGCTCCTTGGCCCCCAGCAACCGAACGGCCAGACCATCCGTTACGATATCCTGCGATGCCGCGATCATGTTGAACAGGAAGACGGCCGCAAACAGGATCAGGCTGCCGGCTTTCAAGTCCAGTTGCGACAGGATCAGCGCCATCAGGCAGGCGCTGCACTGGAAGAACATCAACCAGCTACGCCGCGAACCGTGGTGGTCCAGCGCTGGCGCCCACAGGAACTTGATGCCCCAGGGCAAGGCCAGGAATTGCAGGAAGCCGATGGCTGTCAGCGACCAGCCCGCATCACGCATCAACACGGGCAAGGCCAGCGTGAAGAAACCGAACGGGATGCCTTGCGCGGTGTACAGGCCGGTCAGCAAGGCAATGCGTTGCCCCTGGCTGTTCTGCTCGGGCGCGCTCATGCCTGGGCTGCAGTGGTGCCGGCTTCGCGGTCCAGTTCGTCGATGCAGGCCTTCATCTGCGCATGACACCTGGCCATCAGTTCAGGCATGTCATCGAGTGTCAGGCCCGCGGTGGGGATGGGCTCAAGGGCCCGCATCATCACCGTGCCGCCCCGCAGGCGCTTGAGGTCCATGGTCCGGACATAGTTGTTGGCGCACAGGGGAATGATGGGCACGCCCGCGTTGATGGCCATCTGAAAGGCACCCTTCTTGAGCGGCGCAAAGCCTTTGCCGTGGCCGCGTGTGCCTTCGGCAAACACCCAGATGGTCATGTCCTTGTGCTGCAGCGTGTCCGTGGTGGTCATCATGGCCTTCTTGGCCTGAACCGCATTGCCTCGCTCGATCAGCACATTGCCCGCCAGCCAGTAGAGCTGACCGAAGAACGGGATCCACTTCAGGCTCGTCTTGCCCAGCGTGACGGTGCGGGGCGGCACCGCATGCCCGAACACGAAGAGGTCGTAGTTCGACAAGTGGTTGGCCACGATCACGGCCGGTCGCTTGTGCTTGAGCACGCCGTCAATGTCCAGTCGCATCTTCATGCCCATGATGAAGGTGGCAGGCACGGCGTAGAAGCGCGCGGCAATGCGACTGTTGTCGGGGTTGAACGGGCGGCAGATGCTGACCAGCAAGCCAAGCAGGCTGGCCAGCACGAAATGCACGCATAACAACAGCATGCGCAAGGGCAGAAGCATGACTAAACCTTGAAGTGCGTCAACGGGCGCGTGTGAGCGCCATCAGGCGTCGAGCACCAATTTGTTCGACGCGGGGAAAGCGGTGCAAAGATACACCGCATTTCCCAGCATATTGCCGACGACGTCACCTTCTCTGAGTGTCAGTTTGCAAGTGCCACACATGCCTTGACGGCAGCCGGTTTCGATGGGCACCTGATGGCGCTCCGCAATCTGCATGAGGCTCAGGCCCTGGTCTTCTTCGGTCAACTGCAGGCGACGGTCCAGATGGCGGAAGTAGATCTCGGCCTGCGCGGCCTTGAAGTCCTCAGGTGTCAGGGGCTTGATCTCATGCGCCACAAAGCGCTCGCTGTCGAGCTTGCCCAGGTCGTAGCCCTTTTCCTTCAGGATATTGATCACCTTGTCCATGAAACCTTGCGGGCCGCACAGGTAGATGTCTCGCTCGCGGAAGTCCGGCACCAGCGTGTCGATGTTGCTGACATCGAGTGTCGGCGCGAAGCGGCCAGAGGCCTTGTCTTCGGGCGTGGGCCGACTGAGGGCGGTGGTCAGGGCCAGGCCTTCGCTGCGCCAGCGCTGCAGGGTGTCCTTGAAGATCACGTCCTGTGCGGAAGCAAACTGGGCATACATCGCCATGTCAGGGCGGATGTGATACGCCATCAAGGCCTTGATCATCGAGTAGGCGGGCGTGATGCCGGCGCCGGCACTGATGAACAGAATCTTCGATTGCTGGCGATAGCAGAAGTGGCCTTGCGGCTGGCCAATGCCAAGCACCATGCCGGGCTTCACCTGTTCGTGCACCCAGTTGGAGACCTTGCCGCCTTTCACCCGTTTGATGGTGATGGTGAAGCAGTCGTCTTCCATCGGAGACAGGCTGTAGTAGCGGGTGACGGTTTCGCCGTTGATGTGGATGTGCAGCGGGATGTACTGGCCGGGCTCGGCCCCCCTCCACAGTTGGTTGGGCATCAGGGTCAGGGTCTTGACGTCGGGAGCTTCGTCCTTGACGCCCACCACGATCGCCTGCAACTCGTAAGTCCAGATGAAGTCATTCCAGCGACGGTTGAAGTCCGTCATGGTGTTGCTGGCGACGTAGTCCAGCCAGTCGCGACCGATGTGCTTGACTGCCCAGCGGTTCAGGCGGGAGAGCAGGGCCTCAAGCATGACCGGTCCCGGCGTTGGACGCTTGGGTTTGGGCGGCGGGGGGGAAGGAGTGCTTCCACATCACCGACATGTAGTTGCGGATGGCGCGGCCCCAGCTTGGGTTGCATTTGTAGTCCACACCGTACTTCTTGCACACGGCCTTCACTTCCTTGGCCATGTCGGGGTAGTGGTGCGAGGGGATGTCTGGGAACAGGTGGTGCTCGATCTGGTAGTTGAGGTGGCCCCACAGGATGCTCATGCGGCGGCTGCCCTTGAAGTTCACGGAAGACTCCAGTTGCGACAGGTACCAGTGGCCCTTGTGCTTGAGTGCGTCAGCCGATTGCAGGGGTTCGGTGAAGTGCGTGGCCTGGATCGTCATGCTGACCCAGTAGTTGTTGATCACGTCAGCCAGCGCGTTGCCCAGCAGCACCTTCAGGCCTGAGAAGCCTGTGGCTGCTGCCAGCAGCGGGAACACGATGTACTCTTTTGTCAGAACGCGCCAGATGGAGCGGCTGTTGCGTCTGGCCAAGGCCTCGTCGGACTCGCCAGCCGTGTCCACCATGGCGTAGCCCTTGTTGCCCTCGGGGAAGGCCCGCTCGCGGAACTTCTGGCCGAAGCCCAGGTTCTGCGCGTTGAACTGGTACAGCATCGTCGGGTAGGCACCGAACAGGTACACAGGCACCTGAAACAGGTGGCGCTTGTTCCAGGGTGTCAGTTCGTTGGTACGCAGGATGCCGTGGTTCAGGTCCGGGTCCATTTCGAACACATTGGTATGCACGTGGTGCAGGCCATTGTGCTCGCGGCGCCAGCCTTCCTCGTCCACGGGCGCCTTCCATTTGAAGTTGTGCGCGTGGAACTGCGGGATCTCCGGGAAGTAGTCATATTGCCCGTGCAACACGTTGTGCCCGATTTCGATGGCCTCGATGTTGCGGTGCAACCAGGTGAAGAACACACCCAGCGAGAAGGTGATCGGTTCGGGGCTCACCCACAGCAATCCGCGGCCAATGACCTCGAAAATACGTGAATTACGGCGAAGTCCCTTGATATAGGCGATATCCTTGGGGCCCAGCTTGGCGCGATATCGCTGCTTGATGTCGTCAATCTCCTTCTCGATCTGGTCAAAAAGGGCGGGGTCGACGTTGGTGAGCGCGGAGGGGCGCCCCGTGTAGATGTTGTTGGTCATGAAAGGCCAGGTCCGGGGTGGTGGCGGCGCGATGCGAAAAAATGCCGGGACGCAAAAGCCGCGCAGTATAGAAGACTGCATTGGGTTAACCGGGCCTCAGTATCGAGGGGGTTGATGTGGCGCAATCCACGGTTCAAACCCCGTTGAAGCCCCTATAATGCCGCTTTACCACCGCAGCGCCCGCTTCATCCGCGGGCGCTTTTGCGCAATGACCAAGTTTGTCTTCGTCACGGGCGGTGTGGTGTCCTCGCTAGGCAAGGGCATCGCCGCCGCGTCACTGGCCGCCATTCTCGAATCTCGTGGCCTCAAAGTTACCCTGATCAAGCTGGATCCGTACATCAACGTCGATCCTGGCACGATGTCTCCTTTCCAGCACGGCGAGGTCTTCGTGACCGACGACGGTGCTGAAACCGACCTGGATCTGGGCCACTACGAACGCTTCATCACCACGCGGATGAAGAAGGCCAACAACTTCACCACCGGTCAGATCTACAAGAGCGTTCTCGAAAAGGAGCGTCGTGGTGATTACCTGGGCAAGACCGTGCAGGTCATTCCCCACATCACCAATGAGATCCAGGACTACGTGCGCCGTGGCGCAGGTGTCGGCACACCCGATGCCGTGGACGTGGCCATCGTCGAAATCGGCGGCACCGTGGGTGACATCGAGTCCCTGCCGTTCATGGAAGCAGCCCGCCAGCTGTGCCTGAAGGCCGGTCCGACCAATGCCGCCTTCGTGCACCTGACCTATGTGCCTTTCATCGCGGCTGCTGGCGAGCTCAAGACCAAGCCGACCCAGCACACCGTACAGAAGTTGCGCGAAATCGGTATCCAGCCCGATGCGCTGCTGTGCCGTGCCGATCGCGCCATTCCCGCAGATGAACGCGAAAAGATTTCGCTGTTCACCAACGTGCCCGAGTCCGGCGTGATCTCGGTGTGGGACGCCGACACCATCTACAAGGTGCCCCGCATGCTGCACGAGCAGCATCTGGACGACCTGATCTGCGGCAAGCTGCAGCTCCAGACCAAGCCCGCCGACCTGTCGCGCTGGGACAACCTGGTCTACGAGGTCGAGAACCCGAAGATGACCGTCACCATCGCCATGTGCGGCAAGTACACCGACCTGTCGGATTCGTACAAGTCGCTCAATGAAGCGCTGCGCCATGCCGGCATCCACAACCATGCTCGCGTCAACATCGAGTACGTGGACTCCGAAACGCTGACGCCTGAAACCGTCTCGCAACTCAAGCAGTTCGACGCCATCCTGGTGCCTGGCGGCTTCGGCAAGCGCGGCGTGGAAGGCAAGATCTGCGCGGCCCAGTTCGCCCGCGAAAACGGCATCCCCTACCTGGGCATCTGCCTGGGTATGCAGGTCGCCACGATCGAGTACGCACGCCACAAGGCTGGCCTGACGGAAGCCAACTCCACCGAGTTCGAGCCCAACACGCCACACCCCGTGATCGCCTTGATCGACGAGTGGCTGGACGCCGACGGCACCGTGCAGAAGCGCGATGCCAGTTCCGATCTGGGCGGCACCATGCGTCTGGGCGCACAGTCTTCCGACGTGAAGCCCGGCACCATCGCCCATGACATCTATGGCCCGGTCGTGACCGAGCGCCATCGTCACCGCTATGAAGCCAACGAGCGTTACCTCGATCGCCTGCAACAGGCTGGTCTGGTGATCTCGGCCATCACGCAGCGCGAGAAGCTCACTGAAATGGTGGAGCTGCCCAAGTCGGTTCACCCCTGGTACGTCGGCGTGCAGTTCCATCCCGAGTTCAAGTCGACACCGTGGGGCGGTCACCCGCTGTTCACCGGCTACATCAAGGCTGCCCTGGACCACCAGGCCGCCAACAAGACAGCCTGAACAAGGCGCTGAGGAAACATGCCATGAAGCTCTGCGGATTCGACGTTGGCCTGAGCCATCCCTTCTTTCTGATCGCCGGCCCCTGCGTGGTCGAGTCCGAGCAGTTGCAGATGGACACGGCGGGCACGCTCAAGGAGATCACCTCTGCCTTGGGCATCCCCTTCATCTTCAAGTCGAGCTACGACAAGGCCAACCGCTCCAGCGGTACCTCCTTCCGTGGCCCTGGCATGGAGAAGGGCCTGGAGATCCTGGCCAAGGTCAAGCGCGAGTTGAACGTGCCCATCCTGACGGACGTGCACACCGAAGCCGAGATCCCCATGGTGGCCGCGGTGGTGGACGTGCTGCAGACGCCGGCCTTCCTGTGCCGCCAGACCGACTTCATCCACGCGGTAGCCCAGTGCGGCAAGCCCGTGAACATCAAGAAGGGCCAGTTCCTGGCGCCTGGCGACATGAAGAACGTCATCGACAAGGCCCGTGCCGCCGCACGCGACAAGGGGCTCAATGACGACAACTTCATGGCTTGCGAACGCGGTGTGAGCTTCGGCTACAACAACCTCGTGTCCGACATGCGCTCGCTGGCCATCATGCGCGAGACCGGTGCCCCCGTCGTGTTCGACGCCACCCACTCGGTGCAACTGCCAGGCGGGCAGGGCACGTCTTCCGGCGGCCAGCGAGAGTTCGTGCCCGTGCTGTCGCGAGCTGCGGTGGCCGTGGGCATCTCGGGTCTGTTCATGGAAACGCACCCGGATCCGGCCAAGGCCATGTCCGACGGCCCCAACGCCGTGCCGCTCAAGCACATGAAGGCGCTGCTCGAGACTTTGGTGGAACTTGACCGCATCACCAAGAAAAACGGCTTCCTGGAGTCGAACTTCTCCTGATATGGCAGGTCTACCGCAGGCCCCACAATTTTCTGTTTTCGTTTTTTCTTATCTTTCCATTTTCTTCCTGAGGAAACCCAGATGAGTGCCATCGTTGACATCATCGGCCGCGAGATCATCGACAGCCGAGGCAACCCCACCGTTGAATGCGACGTTCTGCTGGAGAGCGGCGTCATGGGCCGTGCTGCCGTGCCGTCCGGCGCGTCCACCGGTTCGCGCGAAGCCATCGAGCTGCGCGATGGCGACAAGTCGCGTTACCTGGGCAAGGGTGTTCTGAAGGCCGTCGAGCACATCAACACCGAAATCGCCGAAGCCGTGCTGGGCCTGGATGCTTCCGAGCAAGCCTTCCTGGACAAGACCCTGATCGACCTCGACGGTACCGACAACAAGGGCCGCCTGGGCGCCAACGCCATGCTGGCCGTGTCAATGGCTGTGGCTCGTGCCGCTGCTGAAGAAGCTGGTCTGCCCCTGTACCGCTACTTCGGCGGCATGGGTGCCGTGCAGTTGCCCGTCCCGATGATGAACGTCATCAACGGCGGCGCACACGCCAACAACAACCTGGACATCCAGGAATTCATGATCCTGCCCGTGGGCGCGCCCACCTTCCGTGAGGCCCTGCGTTACGGCGCTGAAGTCTTCCACGCGCTCAAGAAGATCCTGCACGACAAGCACATCAGCACAGCCGTGGGTGACGAAGGCGGTTTCGCGCCTTCCGTGGCCAGCCACGAAGAAGCCATCCAGCTGATCCTGCAAGCCATCGAAGCCGCCGGCTACACCGCTGGCGAACAGATCATGCTGGGCCTGGACTGCGCTGCGTCCGAGTTCTTCAAGGACGGCAAGTACCACCTCGAAGGCGAAGGCCTGAGCCTGACCGCCGAGCAGTGGACCGACATGCTGGCCACCTGGTGCGACAAGTACCCCATCATCTCCATCGAAGTCGGCATGCACGAAGGCGACTGGGCTGGCTGGAAGCACCTGACCGAGCGTCTGGGCAAGAAGGTTCAGCTGGTGGGTGACGATCTGTACGTGACCAACACCAAGATCCTGAAGGAAGGCATCGAAAAGGGCATCGCCAACTCGATCCTGATCAAGATCAACCAGATCGGCACCCTGACCGAAACCTTCGCCGCGATCGAAATGGCCAAGCGCGCCGGTTACACCGCCGTGATCTCGCACCGCTCGGGCGAAACCGAAGACAACACGATCTCCGACATCGCCGTGGGCCTGAACGCTGGCCAGATCAAGACCGGTTCGATGAGCCGCTCTGACCGCATGAGCAAGTACAACCAGCTGCTGCGCATCGAAGAAGATCTGGGCAACGTGGCCGTTTATCCAGGCCGCAGCGCTTTCTACAACCTGCGCTGATCAGAGGTCTCCCTCTGATAGGTGAAAACAGGGCCTTCGGGCCCTGTTTCATTTGGGCGATAATGGAGCAATATGCGAGTTGTCACGCTGATCTTGATTGCGATGTTGGCCATCGTCCATGCTGAGCTGTGGTTCGGTAAGGGCGGCGTGCCACGCGTCTGGTCATTGCGCTCGCAAGTGCACCATCAGCAGTCGATCAATGCCGAGGCACAAGCCCGCAACGAGCGCCTGGCCGCTGAGGTGCGTGACCTGCAAGAAGGTCTGGAAATGGTTGAAGAAAAGGCCCGTACCGAGCTTGGCATGGTCAAGCCTGACGAGGTCTACGTTCAACTGACCACCCGTTTGCCCAGCGTGCCCGCACCCAATGCGGCAACGGAGTCCTCTGTCCATTGATGGGCCAAGCCAATTGGGCTGATTACCTGGCCTGGGCGGATCCGGCCCTGGTGCCACTGTTCAGCCTGCTTCAATCGCCAGTCACTTCGCTGGAGTTGGTCGCCTTCGTCCTGTCTCTGTGGATGGTGGCTTGCAACCTGCGCGTCAACGTCTGGGGTTGGCCCTTGGCCATCATCAGTTCGCTGCTCTATGGGGTGTTTTTTGCCCGTGGCAAGTTGTACGGTGAGGCGTCTTTGCAATTGGTGTTTGTGGCGGTCTCCATCTGGGGTTGGTGGCAGTGGCTTCGGCCCGGCATGGCACAACTGAGCACTGAATCTCATGACGTGCGCTACCTGCCTGGACCTCAACGCGCGCTGCTGATGGGCTTGACGCTGTTGTCATGGCCAGCCATGGGCTTGGTCCTTCGGCGCTTTACCGATACGGATGTGCCGTTCCT
>NZ_DASUIS010000015.1:0-14200 GCF_036279675.1 Aquabacterium sp.
AGGGTGCGGTTGCCCTTGCGGCCGTTGCAACTGCGACACGCGGTGATGCAGTTCGTCCAGCTGTCCTGCCCGCCGCGCGAGGTGGGCACGATGTGCTCGCGCGTCAGGTCGTCGAGGTGAAAGCGGTTCCCGCAGTAGGCGCAGACCTGGCGGTCGCGCGCAAACAACTTGGGATTGGACAAAGCGGGTTCATGGCGCCAGGCGCGGCTGGGCACGGCACCGTGCACGGCCACGATGGGGTGCAACTCCAGCCGGGACTGTTGCCCCGTCTTGCGCTGGATTCCGCCGCGCAGGACGATGAAGGGCTCCCCCAGCGTCCAGGCTATATCGTCATTCGCATACAGGGCCGCCGCTTCCTTGGCTGACAGCCAAGCCTGCGGACGGCCTGACACGTCGAGCTGCAGCACGTCCATACACCCTCCAAAAGGCGATGATGCAAACAGGATAGTGCAGCTTGTGTGACTTTCTCAACCACTCAGGCATGTGATGGCCTCCAGTCGGTGTTGCATCACAACACATCAGGGTGAGCCCTTAGGCCGGATGGCTTCCAATCACCCGGTTGACGCAAGTTGGCACGCAATGCGGGAAATGCCACAAAAAAAAGTTTCGGGAAGCTCACACAGCTGTCATCTTTTTTTGCAAAATAGCACGACCGTTCGTTTTATTCCGAGGAATGCCCTTGTCCGAATTGCTCCCCCACGACGCCAAGCCCGCCCCCGAGGTGGTGCGCGAGCGTGGGCGCGGGGCTCACAAAGGGCAGCAGACGCGGGCCACCATCCTGGAGGCGGCACTGAACCTGGCCTCCCAGATGGGCATCGAAGGCTTGTCCATCGGCGCCCTGGCTGAAGTCACCGGCATGAGCAAGTCGGGCGTGTTTGCCCACTTCGGCTCCCGAGAGGAACTGCAGATTTCCGTGATCCGGGAATATCACGAGCGTTTTGAAGAGGAAGTTTTCCTGCCCGCCATCCGCCAGCCCCGTGGGCTGCCGCGCCTGCGCGCCCTGTTTGACAACTGGGTGGCCAAGGTGGCGACGGAAATCGATTCCGGTTGCATTTACATCAGCGGTGCGGTTGAATTCGACGACCGTCCGGGCCCTGTGCGCGATGCGCTGGCCGGGATGGTGGTGACCTGGCACGGCTCGCTCGTGCGCGCCATCCGCATGGCCGTCGACATGGGCCATCTGCGCGCCGACACCGACCCGATGCAAATGCAGTTCGAGATCCATGGCCTGATCCTGTCGCTTCATCATGATGCGCGCTTCCTGCGCTCGCCAGATGCGATTGATCGGGCTCGCACCGCGTTCGAGCGCGTACTCCAGTTCTATGCACTGGGGGCGCCGGTAACGTTGCCTGGACAGGCCTCGCCTTCGGGTGCGGCCACCGTCGGAGGGGCGAAAACCCCTCTGACACCTGTTTGACCCCCCCTGTCGCCTGGCTTTCAAGATCAGGTTTTCTTGTTTAACGTGCTTTTTTAAGACCGAGGAGCTTCACGATGCCTTCCTACAATCCCCCACTGCGCGACATGCAATTCGTGATGCACGAACTGCTGGGCGCCGTTGACGAACTGAAGCAGATCCCTGCTTACGCCGATCTGGACGAAGACACCGTCAACGCCGTGCTGGAAGAAGGTGGCAAGTTCGCCTCGCAAGTCATCGCCCCCCTGAACCTGGTTGGTGACGTGCAAGGCTGCGTGCTGAACAAGGAAACCCACGAAGTCAAGACACCTGACGGCTTCAAGGAAGCCTACAAGCAGTACACCGAAAACGGCTGGTCTGCCCTGTCTGCTGATCCTGAGTGGGGCGGTCAAGGCCTGCCTCAGCTGATCAACCAGGCCATCTACGAGATGAACAACTCGGCCAACCAGGCCTGGACCATGTACCCCGGCCTGAGCCACGGCGCTCACGCTTGCCTGGAAGTGCACGGCACCCCCGAGCAGAAGAAGACCTACCTGCCCAAGCTGACCAGCGGCGAATGGACCGGCACGATGTGCCTGACCGAGCCACACTGCGGTACCGACCTGGGCCTGCTGCGCACCAAGGCCGAGCCTCAAGCTGACGGCACCTACAAGATCACCGGCGCCAAGATCTTCATCTCGGCTGGTGAACACGACATGGCCGAGAACATCATCCACCTGGTGCTGGCTCGCCTGCCTGACGCACCTGCCGGTTCCAAGGGCATCTCCCTGTTCGCCGTGCCCAAGTTCAACGTGAACGCCGACGGTTCGCTGGGTTCGCGCAATGGCATCTTCTGCGCCGGTCTGGAGCACAAGATGGGCATCCACGGCAACGCCACCGCACAGATCGTGCTGGAAGACGCCATCGGTACGCTGGTTGGCCAGCCTCACCGCGGTCTGCCTGCCATGTTCGTGATGATGAACGGCGCCCGTCTGGGCGTGGGCAACCAGTCGCTGGGTCTGACCCAAGTGGCTTACGAAAACGCCGTGACCTACGCCAAGGACCGCGTGCAGATGCGTGCCCTGTCCGGCGCCAAGCGTCCTGACCTGCCTGCCGACCCGATCATCGTTCACCCCGATGTGCGTCGCATGCTGCTGACCGCCCGTGCCTACGCTGAAGGCGCTCGCGCGCTGGTGTACTTCACCGCCATCGAACTGGACAAGTCGCACAACCACCCTGACGAAGCCGTTCGCAAGGAATCCGACGACACCGTCGCCCTGCTGACCCCGATCGTCAAGGCCTTCATCACCGAAAACGCCTTCAAGGCCACGGTGGAATGCCAACAGGTCTACGGCGGCCACGGCTTCATCCACGAGTGGGGCATGGAGCAGTTCGTGCGTGACGCACGTATCAACATGATCTACGAAGGCACGAACACCGTGCAATCGCTGGACCTGCTGGGCCGCAAGGTGCTGGGCGACGCTGGCGCCAAGCTGACCAAGTTCGGCAAGCTGGTTGGTCGTTTCGTCAAGGAAAACGCCGACAACGAAGCCATGCAGGAGTTCACCAAGCCTCTGGCTGACCTGGGCCAGAAGGTGCAAGCCTTCACCATGGAAGTCGGCATGAAGGGCATGCAGAACCCTGACGAAGTCGGCGCCGCCGCTTTCGACTACCTGCGTGTGGTGGGCCACATGGTCTACGCTTACTTCTTCGCCCGCATGGCCAAGATCGCCCTGGAAAAGCAAGCTTCCGGCGACAAGTTCTACATCGCCAAGCTGGCCACGGCCCGCTTCTACTTCGCCAAGCTGCTGCCTGAAGTCGAGACCCTGATGGTCACGGCCAAGGCCGGTCTGAAGCCCCTGATGGAAATGGACGAGGCCCTGTTCTAATCAACAGGCCGTTCAAAGGGAGGTTGTTGCCCAGCCTCCCTTTTCCATCTCCATTTTCCAAGTTCTGCTAGGAGAGAACATGAGTCAATTCAATGTGCGCAAGGTTGCCGTGCTCGGCGCCGGCGTCATGGGCGCCCAGATCGCGGCCCACCTGGTCAACTGCAAGGTGCCGGTCGTTCTGTTCGACCTGCCCGCCAAGGAAGGCCCCAAGAACGGCATCGTGACCAAGGCTGTCGAAGGCCTGAAGAAGCTGAAGCCTTCGCCTCTGGGCGTGACCGACGATGCTGTCCTGATCCAGCAAGCCAACTACGAAGAGCACCTCGAAGCGCTGCGTGGCTGCGACCTGATCATCGAAGCCATCGCCGAGCGTCTGGACTGGAAGGAAGATCTGTACAAGAAGATCGCGCCCTTCGTGAACGACAAGGCCATCCTGGCCACCAACACCTCCGGTCTGTCCATCACCGCGATGGCCAACGTGCTGCCCGAGCAACTGCGTTCGCGCTTCCTGGGCATCCACTTCTTCAACCCTCCCCGCTACATGTTCCTGCTGGAACTGATCCCCACCGAGCTGACCTCGCCTGACGTGGTCGACAAGCTGGAGACGTTCTCGGCATCCGTGCTGGGCAAGGGCGTGGTTCGCGCTTACGACACCCCCAACTTCATCGCCAACCGCGTGGGCGTGGCCGGCATGATGCTGACCTTCCGCGAAGTCGAGCGTTCGGGCCTGGGCTACGACATCGTCGACGACCTGACCGGCAAGAAGATGGGCCGCGCTTCGTCGGCCACCTTCCGCACCGCCGACGTGGTGGGTCTGGACACGATGGCGCACGTCATCAAGACCCTGCAAAACGGCGCCAAGGACGATCCTTTCAACAGCTGCTTCGCCAACCCTGTGGCGCTGGACAAGCTGCTGGCCCTGGGCAACTTCGGCCAGAAGACCAAGGCTGGTTTCTTCAAGAAGGAAGGCAAGACCATCCTTCAGTTCAACGCTGAAACCGGCGAGTACGTGCCCGCTGGCGCCAAGGCCGACAAGGAAGTCACCGACATCCTCAAGAAGCCCGCTGCCGAGCGCGTGAAGGCCCTGCGTGAGTCCGCTCACCCGCAAGCTCAGTTCATCTGGGCTCTGCTGCGCAACGCCTTCCACTACGCAGCCGTGACGCTGGAATCGATCGCCGAATCCGCTCGCGAAGTGGACTTCGCCATGCGCTGGGGCTTCGGCATGAAGCAAGGCCCGTTCGAGATCTGGCAAGAAGCCGGCTGGAAGCAAGTGGCTGAATGGGTGAAGGCCGACATCGACGCGGGTAAGGCCCTGTCGAAGGCGCCGCTGCCCGCCTGGGTGTTCGACGGCCGCGACGGTGTGCACACCGCCGAAGGTTCGTGGTCGCCCAAGACCGGCAAGTACGTGCCCATCCGCGATCTGCCCGTCTACAAGCGTCAGGCCTTCCGTGAAAACGTCCTGGGCTCGCAAGCCCCGAACGCTGCCACCGCTGGCAAGACCCTGTTCGAAGACGCCGCCATCCGCCTGTGGACCCTGGACGACGAAGTGGTCATCGCTTCGATCAAGTCCAAGATGCACACCATCAGCGCTGAAGTGACCGCTGGCCTGGCCAAGGGTCTGGAAATCGCTGAATCCGGCTACAAGGGCATGGTCATCTGGACGCAAGACGGCCCCTTCTCCGCTGGTGCCGACCTGCAATCCATGATGCCCGCCTTCATGGCCGGTGGTGGCAAGGCCATCGCCCCGTTCGAGAAGCAACTGCAGGACTTCATGCTGTCGCTGCGCTACTCCAACGTGCCGACCGTTGCTGCGATGCACGGCCTGGCGCTGGGTGGTGGTTGCGAACTGGCCGTGCACGCTGCCAAGCGTGTGGCCGCCATGGAAACCTATGTGGGTCTGGTCGAAGTCGGCGTGGGTCTGATCCCCGGCGGCGGCGGTCTGGCTTACCTGGCTCGCCGTGCTGCTGAACAAGTTGAAGCCTCCAAGGGCGTGTCCGGCATGGTCGGCGCTGAACTGATGGGCTTCGTCAAGGAAGGCTTCCAGGCTGCAGCCATGGCCAAGGTGGCAACGTCTGCCATCGAAGCGCGCAAGTTCGGCTACCTGCTGGAAGGCGACGTGGTTGTGCCCAACAAGGACGAAGTCCTGTACGTGGCCATCGCCCAAGCCAAGGCCATGTTCGAGTCCGGCTACCGTGCCCCTGCCAAGAAGCAATTCGCTGTGGCCGGTCGCAACGTGAAGGCCACGCTGCAATCGTCGCTGATCAACATGCGCGACGGCGGCTTCATCTCGCAACACGACTACTACATCAGCTCCTGCATTGCAGACGTGCTGACCGGTGGCGACGTGGATGCTGGCACCCTGGTGAGCGAGGAATACCTGCACGCCCTGGAGCGCAAGCACTTCTGCACGCTGTTGGACAACCCCAAGACGCAAGAACGCATCATGGGCATGCTGTCGACCGGCAAGCCTGTCCGCAACTGATCGATCGGAGACAAATCTATGTCTAAGCAACTCCGCGACGTTTACGTCGTTGCCGCCACCCGTACCCCGATCGGCAAGTCTGGCCGTGGCGTGTTCAAGAACACCCGCCCTGACGATCTGCTGGTCGCCACCATCAAGAACGCCCTCAAGCAAGTTCCTACGCTGGATCCTGCTGCCATCGAAGACGCCATCGTTGGCTGCGCGATGCCTGAAGGCGAACAAGGCATGAACGTGGCCAAGATCGCCGCGCTGCTGTCGGGCCTGCCCAAGACTGTGGCCGGTGCCACCGTGAACCGCTTCTGCGCGGCCGGTATCACCGCCGTGTCGATGGCTGCTGACCGCATCCGCGTGGGCGAAGCCGAAGTCATGATCGCCGGTGGCGTGGAATCGATGTCCATGGTCCCCATGGGCGGCTCCAAGCCTTCGTTCAACCCCAAGGTCGTTGACCTGGACGAGAACGTCGGCATCGCCTACGGCATGGGCATGACCGCCGAGAAGGTGGCCGAGCAGTGGAAGGTGACCCGCGAAGAGCAGGACGCTTTCGCCACTGAATCGCACCGCCGCGCCATCGCCGCTCAACAGGCTGGCTGGTTCGACGCTGAAACCACCCCGATCGAAATCGAAGTGCGTACGCCCAACCTGGAAACAGGCGAAGTGACGATCACCAAGAAGACGATCACCCGCGACGAAGGCGCTCGTCCCGAGACTTCGGTGGAAGGTCTGGCCAAGCTGCGTCCCGTGTTCGCTGCCAAGGGTTCGGTCACGGCCGGTAACTCGTCGCAGACGTCTGACGGCGCTGGCTGCCTGATCCTGGCTTCGAAGGAAGCTTGCGAGAAGTATGGTCTGAAGCCTCTGGCCAAGTTCGTGGCTTTCGCCGTCAAGGGCGTGCCGCCCGAAATCATGGGTATCGGCCCGATCGAAGCCATCCCCAAGGCGCTGGAATATGCCGGCCTGAAGGCTTCGGACATGGACTGGGTCGAGCTGAACGAAGCGTTCGCTGCGCAGTCTCTGGCTGTGCTGAAGGACCTGGACAGCAAGGGCCACGTGCTGGACCGCGCCAAGGTGAACCCGATGGGCGGCGCGATCGCCTTGGGTCACCCCCTGGGTGCAACCGGTGCCATCCGCGCTGCGACCGTGGTGCACGGTCTGCGTCGCACTGGCGGCAAGTACGGCATGGTCACGATGTGTATCGGTACTGGCCAAGGTGCTGCCGGCATCTTCGAGCGCGTCGACAGCCTGTGATGAGCTGTTTCAAGTCGGCTGTTGATCGGGCGCTTGTACGGGGCTGATTGATGGCTGCTTGAATGGCACAAGCCCGCAATGGAGAGATCCTTGCGGGCTTTTTTGTGGGTGTAGTGGGTGACGGTGTGAGCAACGGGATGGCGGTGGCGTGGGCCTGATCCGCGCCTGACGCGGGGCACCACCGAGCTTGTTCGCCGTTTTTTCTTGAACACGAGCCTGCCCTTGCCGCTGTCCAGGACACCGCGAATGGTCGCTTCTCAGGCCCACACCACCGCCACCCCGCGACACACCGTGGTGGGGTGAGAGTGGGAGGGAAAGAGGGCGGCTTGCGCCCTCTCCCCCGGCCTCATGCCATCACCGAGCGAGACAAGAACATGGAAACCCTGCACATCCTTACCGACGACGGCCACATGCTGGCAGGCCGTTGTTTCAGGCCTCAAGGTGGCATCAACGTTCGCCGCGCAGTGATCGTGGCGTGCGCCTTGGGCGTGCCACAAACCTTTTACGAGCGCTACGCCAGCTGGCTGGTGCAGCACGGCTGCGTGGTCTATACCTTTGACTGGCGCGGCATGGCGCAGTCGGCGCCGCCCAGCCTGGTGGGCTACAAGGCCAGGCTGGTGGACTGGGCGCGTCACGATGCGCCGGCCGTGATGGCACTGGTGGCGCAGCGTCACCCCGGCTTGCCCATCACCTGGTTCGGCCACAGCATGGGTGGCATCCTGTTCGGCATGATGCCGCAGCACCCTCGCATCGACCGCGTGGCCACCTTGGGCAGTGGCAGCGGTTATCACGAACACCTGGCGCGACCCTTGCGCTATGTGATCGGCGCTTTCTGGCATGTGATCGTGCCCCTGAGTGTGGCGCGCCATGGCTATTTTGCAGGCCGTCGCATCCGCACGGTGGACGACCTGCCGCGCGGCGTGGTGGCGCAATGGAAGCGCTGGTGCGCCCATCCCGACTTCGTCGTCAGCGAGGGTGAAGAGGTCCGTCGGGCCTATGCCAACGTGAGGCTGCCCATCACGGCGGTCGTGTTCACGGATGACACCATGGCCAGCCCGCGTGGCGTCAAGGCCATGCATGCGCACTACACCGGCACGCAGGTTGATCTTCAGGTCCTGCGGCCCGAAAAGCATGGTCTTCGCACCGTGGGGCATTTCAACTTCTTCCATGCCCGGACCGGCCCGCGTGGCTGGGCCATGAGTCTGCCCTGGTTGGGCTTGGCCACGGCGATGTGACAGACGACAACCAACCCATCCGCAAGCCCGGAGCCTCCAATGCCTGCAGAAACCGTTCAGATCAGCACGCGCGATGGCCATGCACTGGTGGCACGCGTGTATGCGCCTGCCGGCGTCGTTCAGCGCGCTGTGCTGATTGGCGCGGCCATGGGTGTGCCCCAACGGTTCTATGAAGCCTTTGCCACGTGGTTGTCCCACCAGGGCGTGGGGGTGATGACCTTTGACTGGCGCGGCACGGGCGAGTCTGCCCCTCGGCGCTTGCGTGGCTTCAAGGCCAGCATCACCGATTGGGCCGCGAAGGACCTGCCTGCCGTGGTCGACGCTTTTTGTGCGCGCTGGCCCGATGCGCCGAAGACCTATCTCGGGCACAGCCTGGGTGGCCAGTTGTTCGGCTGGCTGGATCAGCCCGAGCGTTTCGAGCGCGTGCTGAGCGTGGCCAGTGGCAATGGCTACTGGCGGCTCAATGCGCCGCAGGTGCGCATGCAGGCGCCCTTGCTGTGGTGGGTGCTGGCACCCGTGGGTATCGGCCTGGCTGGCTACTTCCCGGGCAAGAAGCTGGGGGCCGTGGGCGACCTGCCTGCCGCCGCCATGTGGCAGTGGCGCAAGTGGTGCCTGCATCCTGATTACCTCGGCTCCGAAGGGGCCGCCGTGCGGGCGCGCTATGCCAGCGTGCAAGTGCCGATCACCGCAGTGGTGCTCGAAGATGATGAGCTCGTGAGCCCAGCGGGCATCCGCAAGCTGTATCAGCTGTATGAGAAGGCCCCGGTGCATTTCGAACACCTGCACCCGCACCAGATGGGCATGAAGCGCATCGGGCACTTCGGCCTGTTCAAGGCCAGCTCTGCCGAACGCCTGTGGCCCCTGGCCCTGGGCTGGTTGCAGGGCGAGCCCACCCAGGGAAAACGCGAGCCAGCCCCCTGAACGGGCTATGACGTTAGCCCCGATGCGGCGCGTTAACCGAATCGACAGAATGCAAGTCAATTCAATCTGACGTGACGCCCTGCCCAGACCTGTGTGGATGACGCCGGCGTGTCCCTCACGGAGTCATCCATGCCACGCCTTGCCGTGCACCTGGGCCTGAGCGCCCTTGCCGCCGTTATCGCTGCTTCCGCCTGGGCCGCCCCTGCCCCTTGGGTGCCCAACACCACGGGCAACGTCGGCCCTGCACCCACGACCTTCAACAAGTGGGAGGCCATCGAGGCCCCGGCCGCATCCGGCGCCAGCTGCGGCAATGGCTCCCCCTATCGCTTCTTCGTCAACCGCACCACCAAGGCGGCCAATGCGAAGAAGACGGTGATCATGTTCGAGGGCGGCGGCGCCTGCTGGGAGCAGAACGCCTGCCAGATGAAGGGTGGCCTGCTGGGCGCCACCAACTACAACGGCATTCCCACCAACTACATGAGCACAGGTCTCGCCCTGGGGGGGCTGATCACGCCGTTCACCTCGCGCACCCACCCTTTGCAGAAGGTGCAGACGCAAAGCTGGAACATCGTCTACGTGCCTTACTGCACGGGTGACGTGCACACGGGCAACAAGGTGGCCACTTACGGCGATGCCGACCCGGCCAACCCCATCACCTACTACCACCGTGGCTTCAAGAACGGCGAGGCCGTGGCCAACTGGGTGGGGCGCTACCTGCCCAAGCAGGACCAGTTGCTGGTCACGGGCTTCTCGGCTGGCGGCGTGGGTGCCACTGCCATGTATGGCCTGATCCGCCTGGCCGACCAGCCCAAGCAGTCGGCCATGCTGGCGGATTCCGGCCCGCTGTTCCAGGTGGACCGCAATGCATCGCCTGAAGACGCGCCTTCCGTGCTGTTGCACAACAAGATCCGTGTGGCCTGGGGCCTCGATGGCGACAGCGGCCTGGCGTCGCGCATGATCGCGACCTTCCCGACCGCGGGCACGGTGGACAACCTCGGCAGCCTGACAACAGGCCTGGCCAAGGTCTTCCCGCAGGATCGCCTGGGTTATGCGGTGTTCCAGGCGGACGCGGTGTTCTCGTCCTTCTCGTACACCAAGTTCTACCCCGAGATCGCGGCCGTGCCGGCAGGCGCCAAGCGCGATGCCTTGCTCAAGGCCAAATGGGTCAAGGAGATCGGCGCCTGGGTGGACGCCATGAAGCCGTACGCCAATACGGGCTACTACATCCCTTACGGCCGAGACTTCATCAAGGCGCACACACTGACCACGGCCTCGTTTGCCGGCACCGGCATCAAGGAAGCCAACCTGGCCGATGTAGGCGTGTTCGTGGACAACCTCCTGGATCCCAGCCAGCCGCTGATCCGCGCTTACGAAACCCAGCGCACCACGCCCAACCCGAGCGGCATCGCCTTGATCAGCTGGATCAACACCGCGTTCTACGCACTTTTCGGCATCTGAAGTCACGATGCTTCGACGGGGCCCGGCATTGCCGGGCCTTTGCGCTTTTTGTCGCCAAAGCTTGCATGCGGCTGTCGTGCAAACCACCCGAAAGTGGCGTCTAATTCAGGGTTCCCGAGAACTTGGAAGAACCTGGAGACATTGGGCCATGAGCGAGATCCTGCAGCATCGTGAAGCTGGTGTACTGACACTGACCTTCAACCGTCTGGACAAGAAGAACGCCATCACCACGGCGATGTACACCCGCCTGGCTGAAGAGCTGGAAGCTGCAACGGCGGATGACAGCGTCCGTGTGGCCGTCATTCAAGGTGCGGTCGAAATCTTCACCGCCGGCAATGACCTGGCCGACTTCCTCCACAACCCGCCCATCAGCAAGCCTGGTGCCGAGGTGCCGCCGGTCGTGCGTTTCCTCAACGCCATCCGCGACTTTCCCAAGCCCATCGTGGCGGCCGTGGCCGGCCCGGCAGTGGGCATCGGCACCACGCTGCTGCTGCACTGCGATCTGGTCTACGCTGGTGACAACGCCGCTTTCAGCCTGCCCTTCGTGAACCTGGGCCTGTGCCCTGAAGCTGGCGCCAGCCTGCTGCTGCCGCAGATCGTGGGCTACCCGAAGGCCGCCGAGAAGCTCATGCTGGGCGAGGCCTTCTACGCCGAAGAGGCGCTGGAGATGGGCCTGATCAACCGCATCGTGCCGCCGCATGAAGTGAACAGCTACGCGCAGGCCCAGGCCGCCAAGCTGGCCGCCAAGCCCGCGGCCTCGCTGCGCGTGACCAAGTCGCTGATGAAGATGGCGCAAACGCATTTGACGCCCGTGATGACCGAAGAGCTCAAGCACTTCGGCCAACTGCTGCAAGGCCCTGCCGCCAAAGAAGCGATCAGCGCCGTGATGGAAAAGCGCAAGCCCGACTTTTCCAAGTGTTGATCTGATCCTGCGTGATGGCCCGGGGGCTCAATCGGCCGCCCGGGTGATCAACTGGCTGACGGGGTAGCCACTCATGGTGCCCACAGCGCCATAGCCGGCCACGCTCGTGCCGGTCATGCACGCAGCACCCATCATGCCGCCACCGTTTTGCATGCCGCCCGCTGCAGTTGGGACACAGTCGGCATAGGCCAGCTTGTCCAGTTGGGCCTGGGTCAATGGTGTGGTCGGCTCGCTCGTGTTCACGAAGATCATGGCATAGGCATTGCCCGGGTTGGCGATGCCGGTTGATCCGCTGGGAAATCCATAGTGGATGCCACCCACGGCGACGCCCGCGGCCGGCGTCCAGCCATCACCACCGGTGCCTGTCCAGAACGTGTTGGTGTTGTTGTTGCGGAAGGTGGTGACCAACACGCCGCCCAGCGCATCGGCTCGCACCGCAGACAGCTGATGGTTGAGTGCAACTTGCGTCATGTCGTAGTACGGGGCCGCTCCGGAAGCCGAGCCGGTCATCGATTCGGTCAACATGCCGGAGAGCTGTGACACCGTGCCGGTGGTGGCGTCGAACACGAAGCTGCCGGTAAAAATGGAGTCGCTGGGCTGGGTATCGGGTTCGTGAAAGGTCGTGACCACGTTGTACCGTGCCATCACATGTGCTGCCGATGAGGCTGGACCTTGCCCCAGTGCGTTGTGGGCTGAAATGGTGAAGGCATAGCCAGCGCACGATCCCGGGCAAGTCACCGTGGCAGGCAATGTGCTGCTGTCCACGCTGAGGCCCGCGGGGACTGACGTCACCGTGTAATGCGTGATGGCCAGGCCGCCACTGGTGACGGATGCCGCCTTGACCGTGACACTGTGCAGTGTGCTGCCTGCCGTGGCTGTGACTGTTTGTGGTTGGCCGGGCACGGTCAGGCTTGCCGGGATGTCGACTGCGATGGTCTGCGTGACTTGCGGTGCCGGCAGGATATCGGCTGTGCCCGGCTGATTGGCCGCGACGACGCAGTTGCCTGGTGTCAGTGCCGTGAGTTCCCCTGTGTTTTCATCAACCGTGCACACACTACCGCTCAGGCTGCTGTAGCGCACGGCCAGTCCCGAGCTGGCCGAGGCATGGGCAGTCGCCGCACCGCCCAGGCTGAGCGCAGGGGCGGCGCCGAAAGTGATGGTCTGGTGCGGGTCCGGCAGCACGGTCAGCTCGATGGTTTGCGACGGCGCAGGTGCATAGCGTTCATCGCCACTTTGCGCTGCGATGATGCGGCATGTGCCTGCCGTCAGTGCCGTGATCAGACCTGACTCCGTGCCGACGGTGCAAATGGCCGGCGAGGCGCTGCGGTAAGTCACTTGCAAGCCCGAACTGGCCGTCGCGGTGAGCGTGGCCGAGCTGTTGGCGCTCAGGGATGAGGATGGGCTGGCTGTGATGGACAGGGACTGGGGCCGGGCTTCCACTTCGGCTCCACCCCCACCGCCACCACAAGCAGTCAATGCCAGGGCGAGCGAGGTTGCCATCAGGTTGATCAGGCGCGAGGGCTGCGTGTAAGTTGATGTCATGTCTTGCTTTTCAGGGACAGAGTCGAGCATGTGGGGTCAGTAGCGCATGGTCATGGCCAGCTTCATGGCCCTGCCCATGCCGGGGACCACGGTGCCCCATGGGATGGAGTCCGAACTCATTGAAGGGCCCTGGCCCACATAGGCACCACCCAGCGGCTGTTCGTAGAAGCGGTTGAACAGGTTGTCGACGCCCATGTCGAGCTGGACAATGCCCCAGTCGCGACTGGTCTTGATGTTGACAAGGCTATAGCCTGCAGTCTGCATTTCGTTGCGAACGGGCGAGACGCGTCGCTTGCCTTGTACGCCTTGCAGTTCCAGGGTGCTGGTCCAGCCCGCCAGTTGATGCACCAGTGCCAACCGTGCGTTGGCCGGCATGATGTTGTAGAGCGGCGTATCTGTTGTCGTGTTCTGCCCGCGCACCAGATTGACCACGGCAGTGGCGTTGAAGCGTCCCACTGATGCCGTGCGCCCCAGTTCGATCTCGCCAGATGCGTCAAGGCCATGCAGGCGCGCACGCTGGTTGACGTACTGCAGCAAAACGAAGCCGTTGTTTCGGGTGACGTTTTCAGGGCTGCATTGACCGAAGTTGCAGCGCTGTGCGTCGATGTAGTCCTGAATGTAGGTGGCATAGCCGGTCAGCTTGAATTGCCACGCTTGTCGTTCCCCATCTCGCCATTGCGTCGAGGCGCTCAAGGTATGCGCGACCTCTGGCTTCAAATCTTCGTTGCCGATATAGCCATTGCCGTCACCCACGAAATTGTTCATCAGGGCTGCCATGGCCTGTGTCGACCACGGGTAGCGCTGGTACAGGCTGGGCGATTTGCTTTTTCGTGCATAGGCGAGCTCGAGCGTCTGGCTGTCGTCGGCGCGGTAACGCGTCATGGCCACAAGGTCCCAGTTGCGATCGGTGTGCTTGTGGCTGCGGGCATTGAAGTCGGCGGCATCCTGCCCCCAGGTAGCCAGTGCCCCGTTGTCGTAACCCTGAACGGCCGAGGCATCGGCATGCACCATGTCGTGGCGCAAGCCGAGTTCGGTCGTCCATTGGCTTGTCCAGTTCGCCTCCCATTCGGCAAAGGCGCCCACGCGGTTGCGGATGCCGTTGTCGACGTTCCAGAAGGC
>NZ_DASUIS010000016.1:0-2273 GCF_036279675.1 Aquabacterium sp.
GCCGCCATCACCTTCGACCCCTTCGTCAGCAGCACGGATCTGCAAAACACGCTGGGCAACAATGCGACGATCGGTTTTGCGTACGCGGGCGACAAGTTCGTGGGCTCGGTCTACTACGGCAGCAACAACAGTCAGTTGTACTCGACCGACCTCTCCGGTGGCAATGTGGCCAAGTTCGGCTCGGCCATCTCCGGCTTTTCAGGCGAAATCTACGTCACGAGTTCCCTGGGCATTGGCGGCTATGGCCCGCGTGATGTCTTTGCGGGCTCTGAGGCGGCGGGGCGCGTGGTGCGTGTCTCGCACGATGGCAGCACGCAGGGGGACTTCGTCACCGGCCTGACAGGCGGCGTGCGCAGCCTGGCCTTTGACCCTTACGGGCTCTACGGCAACCAACTCATTGTGGCGACCAATGCGGGCAACATCTACACGGTCAGCAACACAGGCAGCGCCACCTTGCTGGCCAATGTGGGTGAAGACGCTGAAGGCCTCAGCTTTGCGCCTCAGCAGTTCGGCAACTTTGCCAAGGGCACGCTGTTCGTGGCGTCCGAAGGCTCAGGGACCCTGCGTGCCATCACCCCTGGCGGCAGCATCACCAGCGCGGTGACCGGCATCTATGGCGCCGAAATGGTCAGCTTCGTGCCGCTGAACCTGGGCAGCAGCGGCAACCCGGTCGAAGGTTTCTACGCTGCGAATTACGCGCAAAACGTGATCAAGGCATCGGCATCCGATTTCACGCCCTATCTGGGCGATGCCATCGTCACGTCGGAGACGTATCACACCGTGCACCGCGTGCACTGGTCTGGCTCATCGTTCGAGGTCAGCACGGTGGGCATGTTCCCCTCACAACCCGAGGACGGCATCTTCGTGACCGCCGACGTGATCAAACCCAGCGTGCCCGAACCTGAAACCTGGGCGATGGCCATCGGCGGCCTGCTCGTGCTGCCGCTTTTCCGCAAGATGCGATCGCGTGGGTGACACCCGGGTCGCGTGCACGGAGAGCCCCGGGCGGCACTAAGTCACGCCCGGGCTGGCGAGAGACTGGGGAAAACACGCTCAACCGGGAGGGCCGTGTCGGGCGTTAATGAAGGCATGAGCCGTGCCACCATCCTTGCCTGCCTGAAACACGCCTTGCTGAGCATCGCGCTGATCTTGCCCCTGTTTGCAAAGGCAGACCAATCCGTGTGGACACTGGCAGGTGACGATCAGGGCATTGCCATCTACACGCGCAAGCTGCCGGGCAACACCTACAAGGACTTCAAGGGCATGATGCAGATCGATGCCCCCATGAAGCAGGTCGTGGCCACGCTGGCCGATGTGAACACCATGCACGAGTGGTTCTTCCTGCTGCGCGAGGCGCGCTTCATTGCAGGCCCCAAGCCCGGCGAGACCTTCATCTACATGTCCATCAACGGCATCTGGCCGGTGAGCGCCCGCGATGTGGTGGCGCATGTCGCGGTCAGGCAGGATCCGGACACCCATGTCATCCATGTGGACGTGCAAAGCCGCGATGGCATCCTGCCGCCTCAGGCTGGCCACGTGCGCATGCCACGCATGACCTCGTCCTGGACCTTGCGCCCCTTGTCGCCCACCCGCACCGCGATCGAGTTGGAAGGCCACGGCGACCCGGGCGGCATGATCCCCATGTCGCTGGCCAATATGGTGGTGACCACCGTGCCGCGCCAGTCCATGGAGAAGATGCGCGCCTATGTGATGCGCGCCCATTACACCGATCCGGAGCAGCTGTACGCACGCAGCCCACCCCTGCGTGATCTGGGCAAGCGGCTGGTGTTTCCCGAGTCCTGATCCTGCGGCCATCAACATCCGCCGCGCCCTTCAGGCGATCAACACGGCCCGGAAGTCATTCACATTGGTGAAGGTCGGCCCCGTCAGGATCTGATCACCCAGGGCCGCAAAGAAGCACCCCGAATCATGCGCTTGCAGCATGGTGCGGGCATCGAGCCCCATGGCTTGCGCGCGCTGCAGCGTATCCGGCCCGATCAGTGCACCCGCAGCCTCACTCATGCCGTCAATGCCATCGGTATCGGCCGCCAGCATCCAGATGCCTGATGCACCTTGCAGCGCCAGCGCCGCACCGAGCAGGAGCTCCGAACAACGGCCGCCGCTGCCCTGCGCCACGGCCTGCTCATCCAGCGTAACAGTAGTCTCTCCGCCTGAGAGCAGCACGCAAGGCCCTTGAAAGGGCTGTTGATGACGCGCCACCTGCATGGCCAGGGCCGCATGCAACTTGCCCACGTCACGCGCCTCCCCTTCCA
>NZ_DASUIS010000017.1:0-2416 GCF_036279675.1 Aquabacterium sp.
GGCATGAAGGAGTTCGGCAACCAGAACGCCTACGCCACCATCTTCGTCAACGCCACAGACCCCACTGCAGCGCTCACTTCTGCGCAGATCGACAAGCTGGCCTACGCAGATTGCACGACAGGCAGCCTGATGGGCATGTCCAGCACGAAGACCTGCATGACGGGCTGGGTCAACCATGCCAAGCTGAATCTCGCAGGCGGCACGATGCAAGGTACCTACCCGATCACCCAGGTGACCACGGCAGCCGTTCCGGAACCCGAAACCTGGGCGCTGGTCCTCGCCGGCTTTGGCGTTGTCGTCGGACTGAGCCGCCGCAACCGTCAAGGCTGAACCACACCAGAACCACGACAAGAGGACCACATCATGATCAAGCCACTTCTGATCTTGGCTACGTTGGTGCTGGCAGGCCTGCCCATGGCCCAGGCTGCCACTGCCACCTACAACGTCACCACCGTCTGGTACGAGCCAGACACCCGACCCAACGACTCGATTTTCGTCGGCACCTTCGACTACGACATCACCACACACGCCATCACCAACCTGCAGGGCCAGCTCAGCGAGTCGATGACGGGCAACAGCGTGGGCTACCCCAACGACAGCATGACCTGGCTCACCCTGGGCAATCAGTTGGTGAGCTGGTATGACGCGGCATTGGGCGGCACGTTCGCCGCCACGTTCAAGAACGCCGACACCAGGACGTTCTGGACGGGCCTGGGCGGTGACGGTTGGAGCCCCGAGGCTGGCATCGCCGCTGGTGGTGTGTACGACGGCTTCCCGAAGGCCGCCAGGAACCCGGGCAATGCCTACGCGCTGATCTTTGTGCCCAACGACCCGCTGAGCCCTCTCACCCAGGCCCAGCTGGACAAGCTGGCCTATGCGGACTGCGCACCCGGCGGCATGATGGGTGCCGTGTGCATGACCGGAACGAGCCTGGCTGGTTATGGTGCCGTTGGCACGATGAGCGGCGTACCGGCATCACAGGTGATCACCGCATCCGTGCCTGAGGCTGGCTCACTCGAAATGGCCGTGCTGGGCGCAGGCATCGTGGCCTGGCTGGCACGCCGCCGCAAGACCGCCTGACCGGACCATCAACTCGGCACCAACCCGCAGCGGCTGGAAAGCTGCGGGCTGGTACGCTCACCGCATGAAACGCATGAATCAACGCCACATCGTTTGCACACTGGGATCGTTGCTGTGCCTGGCTCCCGTGCTCTCACATGCCGCCGACAGCCCTGATGATCTGCCTTCGATCACGGTCACGGCCAAGCGCCCTGGCAAGTCGCCAACCCAAAGCCGACTGGATGCCAGGAATGGCCTGAACAGGCTCAAGGCAGGCGAAGCCGATACCACCCAGCTCTTGCAACAGACGCCAGGGGTGAGCACCACCGGCGCAGGCGGGCTTTCGTCGCTGCCTGCCATCCATGGTCTGGCTGATGACCGCTTGCGCGTTCAGGTCAATGGCATGGATCTGCAGGCGGCCTGCCCCAACCACATGAACTCGGCGCTGAGCTACATCGCGCCGAGCAACGTGGGTGAAATCAAGGTGTATGCGGGCGTGGCCCCCGTCAGTGCAGGCGGAGACAGCCTGGGCGGCACCATCCAGGTGAACGCCGCCCCTCCCCTGTTTGCCAAAGAGGAAGATACGCTGCTGCTCAAAGGCGAACTGGGATTCTCCTTGCGCAGCAATGGCAAGGCTCAGAGCGCCCATACCTCGGGCACTTATGCCAACAGCCAGCTGAACCTGAGCTACAGCGGCATCACCGCGCAAGCAGACAACTACAGTGCGGCACGCGAGTTCAAACCAGCACAGGCAGGCACGGAAGGCGGCCCCGTCATCCCGGCCGACGAAGTCGCCTCGTCCGCCTACAAGTTCATCAATCAGGACGTGAACATCGCCTGGAAGCAGGACGAGCACCTGCTGGAACTCAAGGTGGGCGAACAACACGTGCTGTTCGAGGGCTTTCCCAATCAGCGCATGGACATGACAGGCAACCGCAACACGCTGGTCAACCTGCACTACAAAGGCGACTTCGATTGGGGCGATCTGGATGCACGGGCCTACACACAACGCACGCATCACACCATGGACATGGGCCCGGATCGCTACCAGTACGGTACGGGCATGCCCATGCTCACACGTGCCAGCACGGACGGCCTGCAGCTGACCACCTCGCTGGAAATGGCGCAACAAGGCACCATCAGGCTGGGAGCGGAAGCGCTGCGCTACAACCTGTATGACTGGTGGCCGCCTGTGGGCGGCAGCATGGGGCCGCGTGCCTTCTGGAACGTCGACAACGGCATCCGCAACCGCGTGGGCGCCTTTGCCGAATGGGAGGCGAACTGGACAAGCCAATGGACGACCGAACTCGGCTTGCGCCACGACATGGTGCATGCCGATGCCTCGGCCGTTCAGGGT
>NZ_DASUIS010000018.1:0-5284 GCF_036279675.1 Aquabacterium sp.
TCGAAAGGAATCACCATGCTCTACACGATCGCCGTTGTTCTTCTTGTTCTGTGGGCGCTGGGGCTCGTCTCGTCCTATACCTTGGGTGGCTTCATTCACCTGTTCCTCGTGGTCGCGCTGGTGATGATCGTCTTCAACGTCATCAGCGGCCGCCGCGTGCTTTGAGCGTCGCGCGAGCAGGCTCCCCAGGGTGCCTGGCGCGATGTAAGCACTTCAAAGGGATGTGAGCACCGTGTTCGACATGCGCCTGGACCGATCCCGCCAGACGGACATCGACACTGCGCTTGAAACTGCACCCCCCTCACTTCGGTGTGTCACCCATCACACAAGGCCCGAGCCTCGTCAGGTCTCGGCACAGTGGGACGCGCCATGTCGCGATTTCTCCTACTTACATCTGAAGCATCTGCACGCACTCCGGCCCGAGGGTGGCACTGCATACTGCATGCCACCGACGTGACCAGCCCTGTCGTTTAGCAGGGAACGCACGCCAATACACCTCCTTGCACTGGCGACCAGGGCGCGTCGGTTCCACCTCAATCGGAACCTGCCTCACCATGTTTGGCGCGCTCAAAGCCTTTCGCCGCGAACCACGTCCCACCCCGCATCTGATGCAGCCGGTGAGCGCGGGTGCCTGGCTGCAGCGCGAAGAAGCCATCATGGGCACGGCCATCAGCGTCGTGCTGTGGTGCGATGACAGGGCGCAAGGCGAAGCGGCCATTGACGCCGTCATGGCCGAGATGCATCGCATCGATCAGACCATGAGCCCGCACAGGCCTGACTCGGAGCTGTCCCGCATCAACCGGGATGCCTGCGCGGGTCCCGTCCACCTCAGCGCCGAGATGACCCGCCTCATCGCCAAGGCTCAAGCCTTCTCGGCCTTGTCTGGTGGCGCGTTCGACATCACCTATGCCGCCGTGGGCCAGTTGTATGACTACCGTGCGGGCATACGCCCCAGCCTCGAAGCCCTGGAACAGGCACGAGCTGCCGTGGGCCATCAATACCTGATGCTGGACGAGCAGGCGCAGACAGTGCGTTTTGGTCGGCCCGGCATGCGCATCGATCTGGGTGGCTTTGCCAAAGGCCATGCGGTCGACAACGCCGCCGCCATCCTGCGGGCCCGCGGCATCGCGCATGCCCACGTCAGCGCGGGGGGCGACAGCCGTGTGATCGGGGATCACCGCGGGCGCCCCTGGAGCATTGGCATCCGTGATCCGCGCCGTCCCGGTGAGATGGTGGCGGTGTTGCCCCTGCAGGATGTGTCCATCTCCACCTCGGGCGACTACGAGCGCTATTTCGATGTCGACGGCGAACGCTGCCATCACCTGATCGACCCTGCCACGGGCCTGTCGCCACGCAGCGTGCACAGCGTGACCATCCTGGCAGACGACGGGCTCACCACTGAAGCCATGTCGAAGTCCTTGTTCGTGCTGGGACTCGACAAGGGCATGGCCTTGATCGAATCGCAACCCGGCCTGGACGCCATCGTGGTCGATGACGCTGGTGCCCTGCATTTTTCTTCTGGCTTGATGGCTGCCCCCGCGCAGCGCTCAGGCGCTGTTCACGCATGACACGCTGAGGAAGGCTCCATCACATCATGAAGCGATACATCACCATTCCCTGCGCGATAGCGGCGCTGCTGGCGCTGAGCGCCTGCATGGAAGGCAGCTCATCTTCCAGCACCGATCCGGAAGCAACTGCAGCGAGTGCACTGGCCAGTGACACACCCATTGCCTATGCCAAGCGTGCCAACAGCATCATGGGCAACCCCACCAACGGCGCACCCACGGCACCCGGCGGGGACCTGATCATCCGCGAACGCTCTTCACCCAGCGCCCCGGAGCACAACATCACCGAGCGCTTTACCCAGGGCCAGGGCGATGCATCCGGCCCCGAGGTGTCCTACGACGGCAAGAAGCTGTTGTTCGCCATGCGCTGCCCGACCACCAACACCGCCATGATCAGCCTGGGCAATGTGTCGGTGCGCGCGTGCACCGGCCGCTGGAACATCTGGGAATACGACATGAGCAGCGGCGGGCTGACTGGTGGTACCTTCCGCCGCCTGACTGGCTCCCTGAACGACGATGACGTGGACCCTACCTACCTGCCTGGTGGCCGTGGCGTGGTCTTCACCTCCAACCGTCAAACCAAGTCGCATCTCAACCAGGCCTTGGGGCAGAGCTACTACGCGCTGGACGAATACGAACGCGAGCGCGTTTTCAACCTGCACACCATGGATGCCGATGGCGGCAGCATCACGCAGATCTCGTTCAACCAGAGCCATGACCGCAGCCCCGTGGTGCGCCAGAACGGCGAGATCATGTTCTCGCGCTGGGACCACGTCGGCGGGCGCAACCACTTCAAGATCTTCCGCGTCAAACCCGACGGCACCGATCTGTTCGTGCTGTACGGCGCGCACAGTGAAGGCAACAGCTTTCTGCATCCACGCGAGATGGACCCGAACGGCCGGTACAAGGGCTTCGTGGCTTCCGATCTGATGCCGTTGTCCGGCACCCGTGAAGGCGGCGCGCTCGTGTTTGTCGATGCCGAGCACTATTCCGAGCAGAACACGCCCATCAGCCCTGATCTGCCCGCTGTTGGTGGCCAGTCCCAACCGACGGCGCAAACGCTCAACATGGGCCGTGGCCTGTCGCTGTATGGCCGCGTCACCACACCCTACCCGCTGTGGGACGGCACCGACCGCGTGCTGGTGTCCTACACGCCCTGCCAGGTTCGCCGCAAGGGTGTGGTCGTCTCGTGCGCCACGTTGACGGATGCAGAGAAAGCGCGCCTCACCCAGGAAGACCGCATGGTCGCGGACGTGCAAGGCGACGAGATCCAGGACAACGTGCCGCCTTCGTATGCCGTCTACATGTTCGACCCGGCCAAAAGCACCTGGCTGAATGTGGCCTCGCCACCGACCGGCTTCATGTACACACACCCGGTGGCCCTGCAGGCACGCACCGAGCCCAGCACCACGGATCCCACGGCCCTGGATGACGCATTGTTGGCTGCCGACAAAGGCATCATCGAGGTGCGCAGTGTGTACGACACCGACGGGCTGGGCCGCATGGGTGACCCTGTCCTGCTGCCCGTCGATCTGGGCGCTGGTTGCACCACGGCCATTCCCAAGATCGCGCCCACCGACCCGCTGGACACCCGCCCCTTGATCCCGGATCTGGCCCGCATGAAGGACCCGGCCGATCCCGCCTATGGCTGTACACCGGCCCGGTTCATTCGTGTGTTCCGAGCCGTCGCCCCGCCGGTCGGCATGACGGGCACACGAGGTGCCATTGGCGAAACCGATTTCGAAATGCAGCAGGTGCTGGGCTACGCGCCCATCGAGCCCGATGGTTCCTTCAAGCTGCAGATCCCGGCTGACACGCCGATCGGGCTGGCCGTGGTCGATGCCTCCGGCCGCGCCTTCCAGACGCACACCAACTGGATCCAGGTGCGCCCGGGCGAACGCCGCACCTGCGACGGCTGCCACAGCCCACGTCGTGGTGGCGCCATCAACGCGGGCGCCGTGGTCAACAGCACGCCGGTCGGGCTCAAGCCCGACATGCAGGCGGCACACCTGCCCGGTGAAACCATGGCAGGCACCCGCACGCGGCTGGATCCCACGGCGATGCAACTGTCGCCCAACATGATCTACACGGACATCTGGGCAGACACCACCCGCAACGGCGTCACCGCACGGCCGGCCATCACACTGAGCTACAGCGGCCTGGGCACCACGGCACCCACGAATGGCGTGGTGAACTACCCCGACCACATCCAGCCCTTGTGGACGCGCAGCCGCGGCACCAATGGTGTCAACACCTGCACCAACTGCCACAACGATCCGGCCAAGCTGGATCTGCGAGGCACCACGTCTGGCACCGGGCGCATGACCTCTTATCAGGAACTGATGGTGGGGGACCCGATCATCGACACGGTCACCGGCCTGCCCAGAACGCGCATCCGCAATGGGGTGCCCGTGATCGAGCGGGGCCCGGCACTGGTGGACACCTCCGCCAGCGAAGGCGAGGCCCTGGGCCTGACACGCAAGAGCCGTCTGGCCGAGATCCTGTGGGGCCAGACCTTGTCGGCAGACGCCGATGCTCGCACGGCGCACCCCAACCCGCCCGGCACCGCGCCTGATCACTCGGCCCTGCTCAACGCATCCGAGAAACGCCTGCTGGCCGAATGGATGGACCTGGGTGGCAAGTACTACAACACCCCCTTCGATGCCAACTCGGGGGTGCGCACGATCAACGGCCTGAGCCAGACGACCTTCACCTCGCAGGTGTTCCCGATTCTGCGCAGCACCTGTGCCAGCGGCTGTCACCAGGCCATCGGCAGCAGTGCGTCCGCCACGCCACCTGGCGCCTCGTTCCAGGGCAACCGCTTCGTGCTGACGGGCGATGCCGAAGGTGACTACAACGTGACGCTGACCATGATCTCCGACGCCTGTACAGCGGCATCCAATGCGCTGCTCAGCAAGCCCTCGACCGTGCCGCATCCTTCAGGCGCCAGCGGCAGCACGGCCATCCTCCCGGTTGGCAGCACGGCCTACAACACCATCGCCAGCTGGCTGCATACAGGGTGCGTGAGTCCATGAGTCGTTTGTCAGAATCTGTGATGCATGCCCGAGTGGCGAGCAGTATGGGCATGGTCATGGTGATGACATCGCTCCTGGTTGCCTGCGGCGGTGGTGGCAGTGGCGGGTCCAGCAATCCGTTGGGCAATCCGGCCACGGTCAGCAACCCCGTCAACACAGGTGGGCAGAAGCTGTCTTTCGTCTATTTCCAGCAATGCATCAACCCGATCCTGCTGGCCCAGTTGCCGGCCTTGCAAGGCGGCGGCTTCACCAACAGCTGTGCGGGCGCGGGCTGCCATGACACCGTCACCGGCGCAGGTGGCGCCTTGCGTGTGGTGCCCGGTGCGCAGCCGGTGGACATGAGCGACCCGGCCAATACGCCGGCCGTCATCCGCACCAGCGACATGTACAAGAACTACTACTCGGCCCAGGGCGCCGTGGTGGTGGGCTCGTCCACGCAGAGCCGGCTGCTCGCCAAGCCCTTGCTGCTGGTGCAACACGGCGGCGGGCAGATCTTTGCCAGCCTCAGCGACGCCAACGCAGCACGCATCGCCTACTGGATCAACAACCCCATGCCCCGGGGCCAGGACGAGTTCAGCGCGGCCGCTTCTTCCATGTTTTCACCGCCAGACCCGCTGACCGGGGCCTGCAACCCACCATGATGGCGACACGCATTTCCTCTCCTGCCATCGCAGCGCTCCTGAC
>NZ_DASUIS010000019.1:0-64194 GCF_036279675.1 Aquabacterium sp.
AGCCACAAGGTGCTGGCGCGAGACGCGTCATTGACCGTGTAGGTCAGCACCTTCAGGCCACCCGCATGGCCGGCCGCAATCCGCTCTTCGTCCAGCTGCGTCTGGTTGACCACCAGCGCCTGGCAGCCCAGAACGAGCGCCGTGTCCACGGCATCGCGGTTCCACTTGTCCAGCAGGAGCGCGCGGGGCAACTCGGGCTGAGCCTCTTGCGCAGCCCTCAGCGCCTCGACGCTGAACGAGCTCAACAAGGGTTTGATTTGCGACTGGGACCACAAACGGGCCACATGTTGTGCAACCACCCGGCCCGTGCGCACCTCTTCACCCGGCGTGGGCTTGATCTCCAGATTGACCATCAGCCCCAGCGCCTGCAGCCAGCGCGCCAGGGACTCCAGCCTCAGCAAAGGCTCGCCTGCATAAGTACGGCCATGCCAGCTGCCGGCATCCAGGCGCGACAGGGCATCCCACTTCTGAACGCCCGCCACGCCCTGGCCATTGGTGGTGCGATCCAGTTCGGCATCGTGCAAGAGGAAGGGCTCCCCGTCGGCGCTGAGCTTGACGTCGCACTCGAACATGGCAAATCCGTGCTCTGCGCCCAGACGGAAGGCCGCCATGGTGTTTTCGGGGGCGAGCTTGCCTGCACCCCGGTGAGCAATCCAGCAGGGATATGGCCAGAAAACGGCTTTGGTTCCGGTATTGGTCATGGCGAACTCGACTTCTGAGTATTCTGAACTGGTGGTCAGAATACCGATTTGAGATGAGCCTAAACGAAGCCAGAAGACCCTGTCGGTTGCCCTTTTCTGCCCGAGGGCATGACCTGCTGCGTTAACATCTCGCCTCAGGCGCGAAAACCACCCTCCCCGCAGTGCCTGGGCGTTGACCATCAACCCCAGGCGAATTGCTCTTTGTTGAACCGGTTTGTTCGCGTCTGGCGCCCTCATGAACGCACCCATCGAGTTGACCCACATGACCGCCCAGGCCGCCGAAGCACACGGCGACGGCCAGCCCCGCCTGCGCGAGATCCCCTATAACTACACCTCCTTTTCGGACCGTGAAATCGTTCTGCGTCTGCTGGGCCAGCGTGCCTGGGAGGTGCTGAGCCTGCTGCGTACCGAGCGCCAGACCGGCCGCTCCGCCCGCATGCTCTACGAAGTGCTGGGTGACATCTGGGTCGTGCAGCGCAACCCTTATCTGCAGGACGACCTGCTGGACAACCCCAAGCGCCGCGGCCAGTTGATCGACGCCCTGCATCACCGCCTGGGTGAGGTCGACAAGCGACGCACGCCTGGTAATGACAGCTCGCGCGACACCCTGGTCGGCGAACTGCTGAACGCCGCCCGTGGCGCGATCGACCGCTTCGCCAAAACCTTCGAGCACATGGGCGAGTTGCGTGAGCGCACCAACAAGGTCCTGCGCAAGGTCACCCGCCACGACAACATCAAGTTCGATGGCCTCAGCCGCGTCTCGCACGTGACGGACGCCACCGACTGGCGCGTCGAATACCCCTTCGTCGTGCTGACGCCGGACACCGAAGAAGAAATGGCCGCCCTGGTCAAGGGCTGCGTCGAACTAGGTCTGACCATCATCCCGCGTGGGGGTGGCACCGGCTACACCGGCGGCGCCGTGCCACTGACCTGGAAGAGCGCGGTGATCAACACCGAAAAGCTCGAACAGATGACCGAAGTCGAGATGGTGACCCTGCCCGGCGTGAGCAAGCCCGTGGCCACCATCTGGACAGGCGCTGGCGTGGTGACGCAACGCGTGGCCGATGCGGCCGAGCGTGGCGGCTTCGTGTTCGCCGTGGACCCGACCTCGGCTGAAGCCTCGTGCGTGGGTGGCAACATCGCCATGAACGCCGGCGGCAAGAAGGCCGTGCTGTGGGGCACCGCGCTGGACAACCTCGCCTCGTGGCGCATGGTCACGCCAGATGCCGAATGGCTGGAGGTGGTTCGCCTCAACCACAACCTGGGCAAGATCCATGATGTGGAGACGGCCAGCTTCGAGCTGAAGTACTTCCAGGCCGATGGCAAGACCCCGATCCGCACCGAGCGCCTGGATATCCCTGGCCGCGTCTTCCGCAAGGAAGGCTTAGGGAAAGACGTCACCGACAAGTTCCTCGCTGGCCTGCCCGGCATCCAGAAGGAAGGCTGCGACGGCCTGATCACCAGCGCCCGCTGGGTCGTGCACCGCATGCCCAAGCACGTGCGCACCGTGTGCCTGGAGTTCTTCGGCAACCCCACCGAGGGCGTGCCATCGATCGTCGAGATCAAGGACTTCATGTTCGAGGAGATGAAGCAGGCTGGCGGTGCCATCCTGGCAGGCCTCGAGCACCTGGACGACCGCTATCTGCGCGCCGTCGGCTACGCCACCAAGAGCAAGCGAGGCACCCTGCCCAAGATGGTGCTCGTGGGTGACATCGTCGGGGACGACGAAGACCGCGTGGCCCGCGCCACCAGCGAAGTCATCCGCCTGGCCAATGGCCGCTCGGGTGAAGGCTTCGTGGCCGTGAGCGCCGATGCCCGCAAGAAGTTCTGGGCCGACCGCAAGCGCACCGCCGCGATTGCCAAGCACACCAACGCCTTCAAGGTGAACGAAGACGTGGTGATTCCGCTGCCTCGCATGGGCGAGTACACGCTGGGCATCGAGCGCATCAACATCGAGCTGAGCCTGCGCAACAAGCTGGCCATTGCCGACGCGCTGACCGCCTTCGTGCAAGGCGGCAACCTGCCCATGGGCAAGGTTGAAGACGCCGAGGAGCTGCCCAGCCCCGAGCAGCTCGCCGAGAAGGTGGCCGCCGCGCTGGCGCAACTCAACACGGTGCGCACCCGCTGGCAGTTCCTGTACGACCACATCGACAGCCCCTTGTCACAAGTGGGCGATCAACTGGTCGCACTGGGCTATGAACAGCATCGCAACGGCACCTACACACCTGCCGATGGCGACACCGTGTTCAACCTGCTGCAGACGTGGTCCATCCGCGCCAGCTGGAAGCGCGAGATCCGCGATGAACTCGCCAAGATCTTCAACGGCGCTGCGCTGAGCACCATCGTCGACGAACTCAAGCGCATCCACAAGCAGGTGCTGCGTGGCCGCGTGTGGGTGGCCCTGCACATGCACGCCGGCGACGGCAATGTGCACACCAACCTGCCCGTCAACAGCGACAACTACGAGATGCTGCAGACGGCGCACGAAGCCGTGGGCCGCATCATGAAGCTGGCCCGCTCGCTCGATGGCGTGATCTCTGGCGAACACGGCATCGGCATCACCAAGCTCGAATTCCTGACGGAAGCCGAGATGGCCAACTTCACCGCCTACAAGCAGAAGGTGGACCCCGAAGGCCGCTTCAACAAGGGCAAGCTGCTGCGCGGCGCCGCCCTGAAGGCCCTGGGCGATGACGTGCATGCCGCCGACCTGACCGAGGCCTACACGCCGTCGTTCGGCCTGATGGGGCATGAGTCGCTGATCATGCAGCAGTCGGACATCGGCGACATCGCCACCTCCGTCAAGGACTGCCTGCGCTGCGGCAAGTGCAAACCGGTGTGCGCCACCCACGTGCCGCGCGCCAACCTGCTCTACAGCCCGCGCAACAAGATCCTGGCTACCTCGCTGCTGGTCGAAGCCTTCCTGTACGAAGAGCAGACGCGCCGCGGCGTGTCCATCAAGCACTGGGAAGAGTTCGAGGACGTGGCCGACCACTGCACGGTCTGCCACAAGTGCCTGACGCCCTGCCCGGTCAAGATCGACTTCGGCGATGTGTCGATGGCCATGCGCAACCTGTTGAACAAACTGGGCAAGAAGAGCTTCCGCCCGGCCGGTGCAGCGGGCATGGCCATGCTCAACACCAACAACCCGCAGACGATCAAGCTGATCCGCACAGCCCTGGTCGATGTGGCCATGCCGCTGCAACGCGTGGCGCATGACGTGATGAAGGTGGTAGCACGCAAGCAGACCGATGCGCCGCCCGCCTCGGTGGGCAAGGCCCCGTTGAAGCAGGAGATCATCCACTTCATCAACAAGAAGATGCCGGGCGGCCTGCCCAAGAAGACCGCCCGCGCCCTGCTGGACATCGAGGACAAGGACTACGTCCCCATCATCCGCAACCCCAAGGGCACCACTGCCGATACCGAGGCGGTGTTCTACTTCCCGGGTTGCGGCTCGGAGCGCCTGTTCTCGCAAGTGGGCCTGGCCACGCAGGCCATGCTGTGGCATGCCGGCGTGCAGACCGTGCTGCCACCGGGCTACCTGTGCTGCGGCTATCCGCAACGTGGTGCCGGCCAGTTCGACAAGGCCGAGAAAATGATCACCGACAACCGGGTGCTGTTCCACCGTGTGGCCAACACGCTGAACTACCTGGACATCAAGACGGTGGTCGTGTCCTGCGG
Source organism: Aquabacterium sp. (assembly GCF_036279675.1). Classification (GTDB taxonomy): domain Bacteria; phylum Pseudomonadota; class Gammaproteobacteria; order Burkholderiales; family Burkholderiaceae_C; genus Aquabacterium. The sequence continues at coordinate 4,380 of NZ_DASUIS010000019.1, forward strand.
TACCTGCTATGACCAGTTGCAGGGTTACCAGTTCGACAAGATCTTCCCGGGCTGCCGCATCATCGACATCCACGAATACCTGCTCGAGAAGGGCATCACGCTGAGCAACAGCAAGGGTGCCTTCCTGTACCACGACCCCTGCCACACGCCCATGAAGCTGCAGGATCCGATGAAGACCGTCAAGGCCCTGGTGGGCGATGGTGTCATCAAGTCCGACCGCTGCTGCGGCGAAGCCGGCACCCTGGCCGTCAACCGTCCGGATATCTCCACGCAGATCCGCTTCCGCAAGGAAGAAGAGATCCGCAAGGGTGAAGCTGAACTGCGCGGCAAGGGTCTGATCGGCGAGAAGGAAGACGTCAAGATCCTGACATCCTGCCCGGCCTGCCTGCAAGGCCTGAGCCGCTACGGTGAAGACACGGCCAACGGTTTGCTGGAAGCCGACTACATCGTGGTCGAGATGGCTCGCCAGATCCTGGGCGAAAACTGGATGCCGGAGTACGTGGCCAAGGCCAACAACGGTGGCATCGAACGCGTTCTGGTCTGAGTATGGGACAACTCGATACATCGCGCGTCGTGGGATGCGAACTGTGCGTGCAGGATGGGGGCGTCCTCATCGTGCGCACGGACAAGTTGCGCGTGATCCGCGCCATCGATGCGGATCACCCTGCCTTCTACCGCGTCATCTGGAATGACCACGTCGCCGAATGGACCGACTTGGTGCCGGAAGACCGCAGCCACATCATGCAGGCGGTGGCCAAGGTCGAGACCGTGCTGCGCGAGGCGCTGTCGCCCGCCAAGATCAACCTGGCGTCGCTGGGCAATGTGGTGCCACACCTGCACTGGCACGTGATCGCCCGCTATGACTGGGATGCGCGCTGGCCTGCGCCGGTATGGGCCCCCATGCAGCGTGAGGTAGACGACGCCGCCGGGCGTCTGGCCATGCCACTGGAGCAGCTCGACGCGCTGGTGGCCAGCGCCCTCAAGGCGCGCTGACGTTCACTCAGACTTCGTATCCGTGACGCCCGACGCGCCTCCCTGCCGTCGGGCCAACTGCCGCTCCATGCGCACGTAGTGGCTCACCATGTGAGCCAGCCCGTCCACGAGCTCATCGTAGGTGATGGGCTGATTCGGATCCGACATGTGACGGATCACGGTGAACATCCCCGCGTTGACGAAGATATAGCTCATGGCCGCAAAGCGCTGCATGCCCGCGTACTGCGGGTTATGCAGCAGGAACTGCACGATGATGTCACCCAATGAGCGCGACACATCGGTCAGATCGAAGCGCACATCGGCATTGAACACCTCTCGCGCGTACTTCAGGTAACGCTGATCGTCCCGCAGCAGCAGGGCCTGCACGTCGTAGAGGATGGTCGGGATGGCCTGCGTCAGTGGCAGGCGCACGATGCGCGGCGTCAAGGGCTGCAGGACACCGATCAGATCCCGCACGAAGCGATCCCGCATGGCCTCGTAGATCGCTTCCTTGTTCTTGAAATACTCGTACAGCGAACCGACGCTGACGCCTGCGATATCGGCGATGTGCGTGGTGGTCGTGCCCGCCAGGCCATGGCGCCCCAGGCTGATGTAGCCCGCGTCCAGGATGGCTTCGACGGTGGACTTGGCGCGCTGCTGTCGGGGAATGCGTTGCATGGGCGATGGGCCTGTGGCCGGCGTTCACGGACTCAGAAGATCCGAATTGAATCCGAATAAACATTCGGAACAAACTGGCACTGATTATCGTGCACGTCAAGCAAACGTGCCACCTTCAGTACGGAGACGCCAACATGTCAGAAGCCACCGCAGCACGTTCCCTCACCGGCGCCCAGGTGGGCATCCCGCCCCGCCACATCGACTTCAAGTTCTCACGCAACGCAGACCGCTACTTCTTCTACGACAACAACCCGCTGGCCAGCCTGTTGTTCGTGGTGTTTTCCGGCGCCTTCCCGCCGGGTGAGCGCTTCTTCATGGAGTCGGTCAGGCACTTCCGTGACCAGATCCAGGATCCCGTTCTGAAGGCCCAGGTGTCGGGCTTCATGGGCCAGGAAGCCCTGCACAGCCGCGAGCACGGTCGGCTCAATGAACTGTTCCGCGAGCGTGGCCAGGACGTGGATCTGGCTGAACGCTATGTGCGTTTCGGCCTGCGCCAGCTGGAACGCTTCTCACCGCGCCTGCAACTGGCCTGCACCACGATGATGGAGCACTTCACCGCTCACCTGGCCGAAGAGTGGCTCACCAACAAGGCGCTGACCGAATCGTCCGATCCGGAGATGCTCAAGCTCTGGTACTGGCATGCGCTGGAAGAGCTGGAGCACAAGTCTGTGGCCTATGACGTATTCGAGCTGATTGGCGGCACCCAGAAGGAGCGCAAACAGGCCGGCTGGCTGGTGGGCCTTTTCGTGATGCCGGCCGTGGTGGCCGCCTGGCTGCGCCTGCTGATCAAGGAGGGGCACTTGTTCAACCGCGCAGAAAACCGTCGCGGCTACCGGGCGCTGTTCGGGCGTGGTGCGCTCATCAGCAATGTGCTGCGCCACATGCCCAAGTTCTGGCGGCGAAAGTTTCACCCGCGGCAACAGCAGACCCAGGCACTGGAAGACGCCTGGCGCGCCCGCCTGTTCGGCCCGGAGGGCGATCTGATCGACGTCTACCGCAACCCGAAGGCTACAGCCTGAACTTGCCCACGACCTCGGTCAGCGTCTGAGCCTGCGCCTTCAGGCTCTCGGCCGCAGCGGCCGACTCTTCGACCAACGCGGCGTTCTGCTGCGTCATCCGATCCAGGTGCGTCACGGCCGCATTGATCTGGCCAATGCCGTGCGACTCCTGCTCGGCAGCCTGCGTGATCTCGCTGATGATCTGCGTCACGCGCTCCACACCGGCCACGATGTCATGCATGGAAGCCCCGGCTTCCTGCACCAGCTTCGTGCCCACCTCTACCCGCTCGGTCGACGAGTTGATCAGGGACTTGATCTCCCGCGCGGCATCTGCGCTGCGTTTGGCCAGCGAGCGCACCTCGCCCGCCACCACGGCAAACCCACGCCCTTGCTCGCCAGCCCGCGCCGCTTCCACCGCGGCATTCAAAGCCAGGATGTTGGTCTGAAACGCGATGCCATCGATCACGCTGATGATCTCGTTGATCTTGCGTGAGGCGATATCGATGTCCGCCATGTTGGACACCACCTGCCCCATGACATCGCCACCACGTTTGGCCGCATCCGAAGCGGAGTGCACCAGGCTGTTGGCCGTGCGGGCGGATTCCACCGTGTGCCGCACCGTGCCCGTCAACTGCTCCATGGACGAGGCGGTCTCCTGCAGGCTGGAGGCGGTGTTCTCTGTCCGGTTGCTCAAGTCCTGGTTGCCGGCCGCGATCTCGGACGATGATTGCCCGATGGAGGTCGCCGCCGACTGCACCGTCATGATCGACGACGACAACTCGCGCACCATGCGCCCCAGCGCATCCAGCAACTGCCCCACTTCGTCGTTGCGCAGGCTCTGGATCTTCTGATCGAAGTGACCTTTGGCGACCTCTTCCGCCGCATGCGCGGCCAGGTGGATATCGCGGATGATGCGTCCCTGCGTCCGCCACGCGTAAGCGAACGCGCCACCTGCACCGACCAGGCACAACAAGGCAATCAGCAAGATCTGCCTGGAGGCGCTGGCCTCCATGGCCTGGGCATCCTGGTTCGAGCGCTCCTGCACCTTGCCCACCAGCACCCCCAGTTGCGCGATCATTTTCTTGTATTGCTCATCGGTGGCCTGCATGGCGGCCACGCCGGTATTGGGATCCACACCGGCCATGTCCACGGCCATGTCGGCCGATTTCACGTAGTCCTGCGACAGCTTCTCGAACACCTTGGCCGCATCCGACTGGCGATCGTCCTCTGACAACAGTTGAATCACCACCTGGCGCGCCTGAGACACCCGCTCAGGGATGCTGGCCCGAATCTGTTTGACCTTGTCATCGTCCAGTGAGGACATGATCGCCATGGACCGGTACAGCATCACATGAACGTCCGCCAGCTTCTCCTGCGCACCGGTGATGGCCACCTGCTCATGGGTGCTGTCGTCGTGAGACTGATGGATGCGCTGCTGGAACGACGTCATCACCAGGACAAAACCCAGCAAGGCCAAAAACAAGACCGCACAGGCCACGGCCGGTGCGGTCAACAACTGGGTGCGCAATTTCATGCGTTCACTCCTGAAAAGCAACTGGCGCTCGTGAGGAGCGCCAGACTTCAAGAAAACTGCTTACTTGTAAATACCACCACAAACCACGGTGTCATCCAGCTTCTCGCAATACATGCTTTTGGGCTCGATCTTCTTGGTTTCGGGGTTGGTGAACTTGTAGTCCTGCCAGAAGGTGCCGTGTGTCTTGGCCAGATCGACACGCTCTTTCACAAAGGCCTTGCCGTCGATGTCTTTCAGATCGATCAGATTCTTGCCAATCATTTTGGCGTTGGCGCCATGGGCCTTGACCGTACCGTCCAGCTGGTAGACGGTCAGGTACAGATCCTGGTGATGCCAGGTCGCATTGCCCTTGTCGCTGATCTCGGCGTAAGTCTTGTCCGCACCGCCCGACTTGATCGCGGCCACGCCCTTCTTGACCATGGCCACGGCGTCTTCCTTGGTGGCACCGCCATCGGCAGCCACCGCCATGCCCGTCAGCACGGACAAGGACAGCACAACAGCACACTTGAGTTTGTTCATATCCATCTCCTGCATTCGGGTTGAAAAAGGCAAACGATCAGTCGACCAGCCCCATGTCCTGGCTCATCAACATGCTCTCGATGTCCAGCAGGATGACCATGCGTTCACCCACTTGTGCCAGACCACGGATATAGGTGGCCTCGATGGCCGATGTCATTTCGGGGGCCGGGCGCATGGCCTCGGCGGGGATTTCCATCACATCGCTGACCGAGTCCACCACCACGCCGATCGTGCGTTGACCGATGTGCAGGATGATCGACACGGTGAAGGCGTTGTACTCCGCAGAGGAGCAACCAAAACGCATACGCAGGTCGACAATAGGGACAATCGTGCCGCGCAGGTTGACCACACCCTTGAGGAAGTGCGGTGCATTGGCGATGCGCGTGGGGTTTTCATAGCCACGGATTTCCTGCACCTTCAGGATGTCGATGCCGTACTCTTCATCGCCCAGGCGGAAGGTCAGGTACTCGCGTGCCAGATCGGCCTGCACGTCCAGTTTTTCCATCATGCCCATTGCATGGTCTCCTGTGTAACTCAGTGACGCGAGCGACGCACGAGGCTGCCCACATCCAGAATCAAGGCCACACGACCATCACCCATGATGGTGGCGCCCGATACATCGTTGACTTTGCGGTAGTTGGTCTCGAGGTTCTTGACCACCACCTGCTGTTGGCCCAGCAGCTCGTCGACCAGCAGGGCCACACGGCCGCTTTCTGCTTCGACCACCACCATGATCCCGCTGTTGTGCTCCCAGTCGAAACGGGGCACCTGGAAGACCTTCTCCAGCTCGATCACCGGCATGTACTCGTCTCGTACTTCCACCACGCGGCCCGAGCCGCCGATGGTCTTGACCATCTCCTGGCTGACCTGGAAGGACTCGACCACCGACGACAGCGGCAGGATGTAGACCTCTTCGCCCACACCCACGCTCATGCCGTCCATGATGGCCAGCGTCAGTGGCAGGCGAACCGCCACGCGCATGCCGTAGCCTTCGGCGGAATCGATTTCCACCGTGCCGCCCAGCGAGGTGATGTTCTTCTTGACCACGTCCATGCCGACACCGCGGCCAGACACGTCGGTCACCACGTCGGCTGTCGAGAAGCCGGGGGCAAAGATCAGGTTCCAGACTTCGGAATCGGTCAGGCTGTCGGGTGCATCAATGCCCTTCTCACGGGCCTTGCGCAACAGCTTCTCGCGAGACAGGCCACGACCATCGTCGCGCACTTCGATCACGATGGAACCGCCTTGATGCGAAGCCGCCAGCGTGATGGTGCCGACTTCAGGCTTGCCGTTGGCAATGCGGTCTGCAGGCATTTCGACGCCATGGTCGCAGGAGTTGCGCACCAGATGAGTCAGCGGGTCGGTGATCTTCTCGACCAGGCCCTTGTCCAGTTCGGTGGCTTCACCCTGAGTGACCAGTTCGACCTTCTTGCCCAGCTTGTTGGCCAGGTCGCGCAGCATGCGGGGGAAGCGGCTGAACACCGTCGACATCGGAATCATCCGGATCGACATCACGGCTTCCTGCAGGTCGCGGGTATTGCGATCCAGATCGGTCAGGCCCGTCACCAGTTGCTGGTAGACCACGGGGTCCAGACCACGGCTATTCTGCGCCAGCATGGCTTGCGTGATCACCAGTTCGCCCACCAGGTTGATGAGCTGGTCGACCTTTTCGACCGACACACGAATCGTGGAGGCTTCCAGGGCCGCAGCGGGCTTCTCTGCCTTGGGTGCAGCGGGCTTGGCGGCCACGGCAGCGGGCTTGGCCTGCTGGGGTTCGGCAGCGGCCGCTGCAGCGGGTTTGCCAGAGGGGGCGCCTGGGGCATCGTCGAAGAAACCGTAGCCCTTTGGAGGCTCCGGCGCAGCAGGCTCTGCCGGCTTGGCTGCCGCCTCGATGGGCTCGAAGAAGCCATAGCCGGGATCCTTGGCCGGCGCAGCAGCGGCGGGCGCAGCGGCATCGCCGTAAGCCACGAAGGCCACTTGTTCACGTGCCACATGGAAGGTGAACAAGTCCATCAGATCGGATTCTGCCGAGGCCGTGTCCACCTTGAAGCGGCGCACATTCGCCAGAGAGGGATCATCGGGCAGCGGTTCGATGGTGCCCAGATCCGTGATTTCCTTGAACAGGTCCACCAGGTTGTCGGCCTGAGACATGTCGGTCAGCGGGCCAACACGCAGCTCGACGATGCGCTTGCCGGTGGTCGGCACGGCACCACCAGCCGAAGCGGCCGGTGCAGCTGCGGGCGCAGCAGGCGCTTCGGCCTTCACGACGGGTGCGGCAGCAGGGGCGCTGGCCACAGCAGGGGGCGCCTCGCCAGCCACCATGGCGCGGATGTTGAACAGCAACTCGGTGGTGTCGACCTCTTCGCCGCCGGAGCCTTGATGGCGGCCCAGCATGGCCTTGAGCGCATCACCCGATTGCAGCAGCACGTCCACCATCGGGGGCGTGGGCACCAGCTCGTGACGGCGCAGCTTGTCCAGCAACGTCTCCATCTGGTGGGTCAGCTCGGCCACATCGCTGAAGCCGAAAGTCGCGGCACCACCCTTGATCGAGTGAGCGCAGCGGAAGATGGCGTTCATCTCCTCGTCGTCAGCCGCCTCGATGTCCAGCTCCAGCAGGAGCTGCTCCATGTTTTCGAGGTTCTCGCCGGCTTCTTCGAAGAAGACTTGATAGAACTGGCTCAGGTCAATGCCTGCTGCCGAGCTGTTGTCAGTGCTTGTTTCTGCCATCTCTGACTCCTGGAATTCGTCGTGACGCTGAAGGTGTCAGCGTGACTTAGCGGATGACCTTTTGAATCACTTCGATCAGCTTGTTGGGATCGAAGGGTTTCACCAGCCAGCCAGTGGCACCGGCGGCACGACCCGCCTGCTTCATCTGGTCGCTCGACTCGGTGGTCAGCATGAGGATGGGGGTGGTCTTGAACTGAGCGGTTTCACGCAGCTTCTTGGTCAGGCTGATGCCGTCCATGCGGGGCATGTTCTGATCGGTCAGCACCAGATCGAAACTGCGACCTTGCGCCTTCTCGTAGGCATCCTGGCCGTCAACCGCTTCGACGACGTTGTAGCCAGCGCTCTTGAGCGTGAAGGAAACCATTTGACGCATGGATGCAGAATCGTCGACGGCAAGAATCGAGTGCATGTCGCTCTCCGGTGCTTAGTGAAGGCTTGTTAGCAGGCTGAAAGGGGTAAACCAGTCAATAGGCGGACGGTATTTCGGCTGGTGGGACGGCTTCTTTAGAACAACTCGACCGAACCGGCGTCCACCTCGTCCTGGGTGACCGGGTTCGGTTTCATGGGGGCTTCGTCCACAATCGCTGCGCCATCGGGATCGTCGTCACCGAGGGCATCCCGGGCGATCTGATCGGCACAATTTCGCAGGCGTTTGTTCGTGTGGGCGATCAACTGGGTCGCCATGTCCTGGAACTGCAAGGCCGTCACGGTCTTGTACAGCGTCTGTCGGACAGCTTGAAGATGGGGCGTGACCTCGTGACCCAGGTCGATGACCTCGCCCAGCTGCCCTGCCGTGCCGTGAAACCCGTCCATGAGGACCACACAGGCATCGTCCAGGAGGCGTTGCAGGCGCTCCAGGTCGTTGGACGCGGTCATCAAATGGTCTTGCAGCTCGGCTGCAAGCAACAGAGGCATCTCGGGAGGCGGGGAAGCGACGGATTCGTCGTCGTAGCTCATCTTGGCTCCACTCAACCAGGTTTCAAAAGTGGCCGCCTTTGACCAGACGGCTTGGCACAAGGACCATTTCGGCCAAATCCGGGTGATCCTTAATACCGATATCAATAAGATCACACGGCTTTGCCGGTTGTTAGAATTTTTCGCATTTCCGGGCGTCAGGTGTTCACAATGACACGGGAAAACTTGGCGCAAATCGCCAGATCAAAGGAGCGACGAGCCTGTGTCCGACATGCCCCCCAACCCGGAACCGACCTTTGCCGGCAACCAAACCATGGCCCCCGTGAAGCTGCGCGTCCTGCATCTGGAAGACAATGACGAAGACCATGCACTGGTCGCCGTCCATCTGCGCCGTGGTGGCATTAACGCCGACATCGTCCGGGTGGAGAACGAAGCGGCCCTGATCGAGGCCCTGGATCAGGAGTGGGATCTGATCCTGTCCGACTACAACCTGCCCGGCTATTCCGGCCTGGCGGCGCTGGACAAGGTTCGCTCGATGGGCAAACTGGTGCCCTTCATTCTGGTCTCGGGCGAAATCGGCGAAGACATCGCCGTGCAGGCCATGCGCAATGGCGCCAACGACTACTTGCTCAAGAGCAACCTGGCCCGCCTGGCCCCCGCGGCCTTGCTGGCGATCGAGGCCAACCGCACCCGCATCGCCAAGCAGCGCGCCGACCACGCCTTGAGCCGATCACGCCAGCAACTGCGCGAGCTCGCTCAGCACTTGCAGACCAGCATCGAGCAGGAGCGTGCCGCCATCGCGCGTGAAATCCACGACGATGTGGGTGGTGCGCTGACGGCTGTCAAGTTCGATCTGGCCTGGATCGCCCGGCATGCCGGCTCGCCGGAAATCGCCGAGCGCGTGCAGCAGGCGCTGGAGTCCGTCGGCCACGCCCACGAGGCCAGCCAGCGCATCATGCACAACCTGCGCCCCGCCATCCTGGAGCAAGGCCTCGTGGCGGCACTGCAGTGGATGAGTGACCGGTTTGCCAAACGCACAGGCCTCCAGGTGGCCTTCCGCACCAGCCACGAAAAGCTTCAGCTCGCACCTGGCGTGCCGCTGGTGGCCTACCGTTTTGCTCAGGAAGCGCTCACCAATGTCTCCAAACACGCACAGGCCAGCAAAGTCAGCGTCGATCTGACACAGGCGGGTGGCGTCTTGTCCATCGAAGTGACTGACAATGGCAGAGGCTTGAGCGCGGAAGATCTGGCCAAGGCCCGGTCCTTTGGTATCCGTGGCCTGCATGAGCGGGCCGAGACGGTAGGCGGCTGGGTTGACATCAGCAGCAACCCTGACGGCACCACCTTGATCCTGTCCGTGCCGCTCTCCGGCCCCGAGAATGGTTTCATTGACCGTCTCCTGCCCGATCTGGACAACCTCGGTGCGGGCAACGAGACTGACCCGGACGACCCCACTGTTTGGGGCTGAGCGATCACCCACGCCCGACCATGATCAAAGTCATTCTTTGCGACGACCACGCCCTGATCCGACGCGGCATCCGCGACACGCTGGCTGATGCGCCGGACATCGATGTCGTGGGCGAGGCTGCCGATTACGGCGAGCTGCGCACCTTGTTGCGTGACAAGAGCTGTGACGTGCTGGTGCTGGACATCAACCTGCCCGGTCGCAGTGGCCTGGACGTGCTGCATGTGCTCAAGGAAGAAGGCAGCACATTGAAGGTGCTGGTCGTGTCCATGTACCCCGAAGACCAGTACGCCATGCGTGCGCTCAAGGCAGGCGCCTCCGGCTACCTGAACAAGGGCAGTGACGCGGCGCAGATCGTGGCGGCCGTACGGACCGTGTCGCAAGGCAAGAAGTACGTCACACCGGAGATGGCACAGATGCTGGTTGACAACCTGACCACGCCGGCTCAGGAAGACGCGCATCAGAAGCTGTCCGACCGCGAGCTGCAGACCCTGGTGATGATCGCTTCAGGCAAGCGCCTGTCCGACATCGCCGAGCAATTGCTGCTCAGCCCCAAGACCGTGAGCGTGTACCGCGCCCGCGTGCTGGAAAAACTGGGCCTGACCAATAATTCGGAATTGACGGTTTACGCCATTCGCAACGGTCTGGTGTAAGCCGTTTGCCGGGGCGACTCACCCCGACTGCCCTTACTCGATCGGCGTGAGCTTGGCCACGCTCAGCATCAACCACTTGGTGCCGTGTCGGCCGAAGTTCACCTGCACGCGCGCATCCGGGCCACTGCCTTCCACCGTGAGCACCACACCCTCGCCAAACTTGTTGTGAAAGACGCTCTGGCCCGCTCGGAAGCCCCCTTCCGTCTTGGCTTGCGCCATCTTGCTGGGCAGGGGGGCCGTCAGATCCTTGAAATCGTCTTCCTTCTTCGCGCCATAGGGCTGGCCGCCATAACCGCCGCGGCTGCCGCCGCCGTAGCCGCCTGAACCTTGATTCGAGCGATAAGGCTGGGCGCCTGCGCCCACCATCGAGCCCATGCCCTTGCCACTGGACCAGGCATCGTTGTACGACTTGGCAAAGCCCGAGCCAAAGCCCTGATTGCGCGGCGTGAGCCACTTCAAAGCCCCCTCGGGCAACTCATCGAGGAAACGGCTCTTGATGTTGTAGCGCGTCTGGCCGTGCAACATGCGCGTCTGGCTGAAGCTGATGTGCAGGCGCTGGCGCGCACGCGTGATCGCCACGTACATCAGGCGACGTTCTTCTTCCAGGCCCTCCGTCGTGTTCAGCGAGTTCTCATGCGGGAACAAGCCTTCTTCCAGGCCGCTGAGGAACACGTTGTTGAACTCCAGGCCCTTGGCCGCGTGAATGGTCATCAACTGCACGGCGTCCTGCCCGGCCTGCGCCTGGTTGTCGCCTGCCTCCAGGGAGGCATGCGTCAGGAAGGCCAGCAGGGGCGAGATGATCTCGCCGGTCTCTGCATCGGGCAGCGTGTCGACGCGGGCCACCGCCGCCGGCAGCCCTTCCGACAAGGTGCCCGCGGGCTCGTCCACAGGCAGCGCCACGGCATCCTTGCCGAAGCCTTCCTGGGTCACGAAGGCCTCCGCCGCGTTGACCAGTTCGCCCAGGTTTTCCAGCCGTTCCTGGCCTTCCTTCTCGTTGCGATAGAAATCGGCCAGGCCGGATGCTTCCACCACATGCTCGATGATCTGGCGCAGCGTGAGGCCCCTCGTGGCTTCACGCATGGCATCGATCAAGGCCACGAAGCCCTGCAGGTTGGCACCCGTCTTGCCAGGCACAGCGGTCACGCTCTGGCTCAGGCTGCGTGCCGACGAGCGGGCCGCGTCCTGCAGCAACTCCACGCTGCGTGCCCCGATGCCTCTGGCCGGGAAGTTCACCACGCGCAGGAAGCTGGTGTCGTCGTTCGGGTTCTCAAGCAGGCGCAAGTAGGCCAGCGCATGCTTCACTTCCGCGCGCTCGAAGAAGCGCAAGCCCCCATACACCTTGTAGGGCACGCCAGCATTGAACAAGGCCGACTCGATCACCCGTGACTGCGCATTGCTGCGATACAGCACCGCCACCTCATGCAAGGGCTGCCCCTCGCGCTTGAACTGGCGCGCCTCGTCCACCACCCAGGCCGCTTCGGCAAAGTCGCTGCTGGCCTCGTAGATGCGGATGGGCTCGCCCTGCCCGGCATCGGTACGCAGGTTCTTGCCCAGGCGTTTGCTGTTCTGGGCAATCAGCGTGTTGGCCGCATCCAGGATGTGCCCGAAGCTGCGGTAGTTCTGCTCCAGCTTGATCACGCGCGGCACGCGGAACTCACGCTCGAAATCAGCCATGTTGCCCACCTGGGCACCACGGAAGGCATAGATGCTCTGGTCATCATCGCCGACTGCAAACACGCTGTTGCCGGTCACGGCGGGGTTGCCCGCAAACATCTTGAGCCACAGGTACTGCAGGTTGTTCGTGTCCTGGAACTCGTCCACCAGGATGTGCTTGAAGCGGCGCTGGTAGTGCTCGCGCACCTCGGGGTGATCGCGCATGATTTCGTAGGTGCGCAGCATCAACTCGGCAAAGTCGACCACGCCCTCGCGCTGGCACTGGTCTTCATAAGCCTGATAGACGGCCAACTGCATGCGACCGAGTTCATCGCGTGGCTGGATGTCCTTGGGGCGCAGGCCGGCGTCCTTCGCGTTGGCGATGAAGTAGCTCGTCTGCTTGGGGATGCACTTTTCTTCGTCGAACTTCAGCGCCTTGATGATGCGCTTGACGGCCGACAACTGATCCTGTGTATCCAGAATCTGAAACGCCTGCGGCAGGCCCGCCACCTTGGCGTGCGCACGCAAAAAGCGGTTGCACAGCCCGTGGAAGGTGCCAATCCACATTGCTCGGGTATTGAGCGGCAGCATGGCCGACAGACGCGCCTGCATTTCCTTGGCGGCCTTGTTGGTGAAGGTCACGGCCATGATGCCTGCGGGCGACACCTGCCCTGTCTGCAGCAACCAGGCAATGCGGGTGGTCAGCACCCGCGTCTTGCCCGAACCTGCCCCGGCCAGGATCAGGGCGGGCCCCGGGGGGGCGGTCACTGCCGCCAATTGCTCCGGATTGAGCCCCACCAGCATGGGGGAGTTGCCCACGGGGGGCGGTTCAGGGAACAATTCAGTGGTGTCAGTGCGCTCATTCATTCAAAAATTGTAGGCGCGCTTGATCAACGGCGAGTCCGATCCCCCTCAAAGGACGAGCCGACGACCATAAAAAACAGGGAAATACATGCATCAGACCAGTCCGTCAGCCCCGCAGGCCGGTGGCATGACTGCTTCGCCATTGATCACACACAACGCTGGCGAGCCCCCTTTGCCTCTCGTACCCCACCCGGTGAGCCTGCACACCATCCGTTTCACCGGTTCTGGCAGCGAGTATTTCCGCATCTGGATCGTCAATCTGTTGCTGATGCTGGTCACGCTGGGCCTCTATTACCCCTGGGCCAAGGTCCGCAAGCTGCAGTATTTCTATGGCAACACGGTGGTGATCGGCCATCCCCTGGCCTTTCATGGCAACCCGAAACAGATGCTGCGCGGCTTCCTGCTGGTCAGCCTGCTGATGGTGCTGTATGCCGTGGCTGGCAAGGTCTCCCCTGAGGCGGGCTCCGTGGCTGCGCTGATCCTGGCTGCCATCTGGCCGGCCTTGATGCGCGCGTCGCTGCAATTCCGACTGGCGCAGACCAGTTGGCGAGGGCTGCGCTTTCATTTCACCGGCTCGCTCAAGGACGCCTACATGGTGTTCCTCAAGCCCATTCTGGTCAGCATCGGTGTGGGCTTGCTGAGCGTGATCCTGGCGGTGATGTTGCCGCGCGCGCTCACTGGCGTCATCCTCGGTCTGGTGATGGTGGTGGGGCTGGCCTGCCTGGGGCCCTACATGCTGTGGCGCCTCAAGCAGTACCAGCACCAGCATTACGCTTTGGGGCAACTGCAGACCAGTTTCAAAGCCAGGTTTGGTGATGTGCTGCGCATCTTTCTGAAAACCGGCCTGCTGACCGTGGCGGCCCTGATCGGCATCGGCGTGATCGTGGCCGTGCTGGCCGCCACCATGGGTGTCAGCCTGGCGGGCCAACGTCCCGACGCGCGCACTCTGATGTCCTGGGGCAACGTGATCGTGGGCGTGGTGGCCGTGTCCTACCTGTTGATCACGCAGGTCATACAAGGGCCCTACTTCAGCTCCCGCCTGCAAAACCTGATCTGGACACAAACCGGCAACCGGCTGGTGCGTTTCAAGAGCCACCTGGGCTGGGGTCACATGGCGCGCCTGTCCTTGCAGAACTGGCTGTTGATCGTGCTGACGCTGGGCCTGTACTGGCCTTTCGCCGCCGTGGCACTGGCCCGCGCCAGATTGCAGGCCATCGTGATCCACACCAGGCAGGATCCCGATCTGCTGCTGGCACAAGCCAGTCGCAACACATCCGATGCAACGGGGGATCTCGCCGCAGACCTGATGGGCATCGACGTCGGGCTGTGACCATGTCCGCTTCCGACAACCCACTCCTGGTGGACTACTTCGATGGTCTGTCCACGCGCGCACATCGGGTCAGCATGCGCATACACGAGGGCATGCTGCAACTCACAGGCCCGGACCTGTTCAGACAGGTCGCACTCAACAAGGTGCAGTGGTCCGAGCGCACACGCCATGGCACCCGCTGCGCCCATTTTGTCGATGGTGGCCTGGTGCAGTCGCTCGACAACAACCATTGGGATGACTGGCTGAAGACCCAGCAGTTGGGCGAGCCACTGGTCGTGCGTGCGCAGCAAAGCTGGCGCTGGACGGCCCTGGCCACCTGTGTGCTCTTGCTGGTGGCCGTGCTGGGATACTGGTGGGGGCTGCCCATGGCGGCGCGCGCCCTGACCCCGCTGGTACCGGCGTCCGTGGATCGGGAGCTCGGGCAGCGCACCTTGCAGGCCATGGACGAAAAATGGCTGCATCCCAGCCAGCTGGACGAGGCGGTGCAGGCACGCTGGCGACAGAAGTTCGACGAAGCCACCCGCCAGGATCACAGCCTGTCGCCGCAGGACACCGGCCATCCCTACCCGGCCATCCAGCTCCACTTTCGGCACGCCAGCATCGGCCCCAATGCCTTCGCTCTGCCCGACGGCAGCATCGTGATCACCGACGAGCTCATGACCTTGCTGCAAGACCGGGAGGATGTGCTGCTGGGCATCCTCGGGCACGAAATGGGCCACGTGAGGCTGCGACATGGTCTGCGCTCGCTGATCCAGACCGGCCTGCTGGGTGTGGTCAGCAGCGTGGCCTTTGGTGACTTCAGTACCTGGCTGGCCGGCGCACCGGCCTTGATGGGGCACCTGGCCTATTCACGCGAGCTGGAACGCGAGGCCGATGACATCGCCATCGCCTTCATGCGCCACAATCAGATCAAGCCATCGGTGATGGCGGTGTTCTTTCAGCGGCTGAAGGCTGGTCGACCATCAGGCGAGGAACTGGGCATTGCCTTCAGCAGCCACCCCGCAGATGACGAGCGCATCGCGCGCTTCATGGCAGCCGACCTGGGTGACCCAGCCGCCCCCTGAACGCATCAGACTCAGGGCCTGCCCAAGCCGCATCAGGCCGCCGCAGCCAGTGCCATGGCTTCCTCACGGGTCAGCAAGCGCTCCATCAGTTCACGCACGCTGCGGATCTGACTGCCAAAAGGCAAGGCGCCTGTGCCGCGGAAGAACAAGCCCTTCTTGATATCGCCCCGCATGGCCGCAGCCAGCTGGTTGTCGATGCAGAACTGCCCCCAGCCCGGCAAGCCATCACGCAGCCCGCATTGCGCCAGGCAATCGAACGCCTTGGTGCAACGCTTCTTGGCGTGGGTCACCGCCTGCAGCCTGGACTCGATCTTCAAATAGGCCTTGAGCCAGGGGGTGGCCACCGCGCGGGCCGGCAAGCCTGCCACGCTGGTGAACTCCACCATGTCCTCGTCACGGGCCTCGGCCAGCACACGCTTGAACTCCGGGTGCGCGTCACCTTCCGTCGTGACCGCGAAGGGCGTACCCAACTGCACACCTGCAGCGCCCAGGTCCTGCACACGCTGAATGTCTTCACGAGTGCGGATGCCGCCCGCGGCAATCAAGGGGATGTCTTTCTCGATCCCGGCCGAGCGCATGAAGGCCAGCACTTCCGGAATCACACGCTCGAAGTCAAAACGTGGGTCATTCAGATCGGCGATCTTTGCCGCGCCCAGGTGACCACCCGCCAGACGTGGATGCTCGATCACGATGGCATCAGGCAGACGCTTCTTGCGCTCCCACTTCTTGATGATCAGCTGCACGCCACGTGAATCAGACAGGATCGGGATGAGCAAGGCCTTGGGATGATCCTGGGCCAGATCCGGCAGATCCAGGGGCAGGCCTGCGCCCACCACCACGGCATCGATGCCAGCCTCCAGCGAGCGCTTCACATAGCCGGCGTAATCACTCACGGCGCGCATCACGTTCATGGCGAGCAGGCCGCGTCCATCAGACAGCTTGCGTGCAGCCTTGACCTCGCGCTCGACCGCTTCCAGATTCGCCTTGTTGATCTCGTCGCGTGTGGCGTCGTCCTGCCCCACGCGCGATGACCAGCCTTGCGTGCGTGCCATCAGGTCAGGGTGATGGCGACGGATGTCCACGCAGGAGATGGTGCCCATGCCTCCCATGGCCGCCACACTGCCCGCCAGCCGATGGGCCGACACGCCAATGCCCATGCCACCTTGAACGATGGGCAGAAGGTCACGCCCACCCAGCTTCATGCTCTTGAGCCCGCTGTCCCCCAGCTTGCAGGCCAGGGCGGCATCAATGTGCGCGGAAGGAGTGGCAGCGTGATCGAGCGTCTCTTGCATCATGGGCATCGTTCAAAATGGAATGGCCCAGAAGGTAACGGCCTCACGCGCCCACGGCTTTGCGGCAGGTCAAGTCAGATCCACCGAATCCTTGTAATCCGGGACACTCGCGTTCAAGCCCAGCTTCTCCTGGATGCGCAGGCGCAAGGTATCGGCGGCCTGCGGCTCACCGTGGTTGATGAACACGTGCTCCGGTTTTTGCGCCATGCCCTTGAGCCAGTTGAGCAAGCCAGCCTGATCGGCATGAGCCGAAAGGCCCTCTATTTGTGTCACTTCGGCGCGGATGGGCACGTACTCGCCAAACAGCTTGATGGACGTCTCGCCCGCAGCCAGGGAGGCACCCCGCGTGCCGCCGGCCTGAAAGCCACTGAGCACGATCGAGTTGCGTGACTGAGGCCCGTAATGCTCGATGTGATGCAGCACTCGCCCGCCAGTCACCATGCCACTGCCGGCAATGATGACCATGGGGTAGTGCTGACGCAGCAGCGCCTTGGACTCCTCCACGTCGCGCACGAAACGCGTCATGTGGTGGATGCCCTGGCATTCCGCCTCGGTCAGGCGATGTTCGGCGCGATGGCGCTCGTACAGGCCCGTAGCCGATATCCCCATCGGGCTGTCCAGGATCACCGGTATGTTCGGGATCGCACCCGCCTCCTTGAGGCGATAGAGCGCATACAGCAGCCCTTGCGTGCGGCCCACGGCAAATGCCGGGATGATGACCACGCCACCACGCGCTGCCGTGCGACGCACCACATCCCCCAGTTTCTCGATGGGGTCCATGGCGGGATGCAGGCGATCACCGTAGGTGGACTCGATGACCACCCAATCGGCCTTGTAACCCGTCTGCGGCGGCACCATGACCAGGTCATCGTCACGCCCCAGATCCCCGGAGAACAAGGCCGTCTTGCCCTGGTATTCGATGGCGATGCTGGCGGCGCCCAGGATGTGGCCAGCCGGAGAAAAGCGCACACGCACGCCCTGCCCCAGGTCGATCACGCCATCCGAGGCCACACGCTTGAAGTGCTTCAGACAAGCCTTCACGTCCTTGACGGTATACAGGGGTTCGGCGGGCTGATGGCGCGTCTTGCCATGACGATTGCGGAAGTAGGCTTCTTCTTCCTGAAGATGCGCCGTGTCCTGCAGCAGCACCTCGGCGAGGTCTGCCGTGGCGGCGGTGGACCAGATGGGCCCTTTGAAGCCCTGCCTCGTCAGCAGCGGCAGGCTGCCACTGTGATCGATGTGCGCGTGGGTCAGCAAGACGGCATCCAGACTGGCCGGATCAAAAGGCAAAGGTGCCCAGTTGCGCTCTCGCAGGGTTTTGAAACCCTGGAACATGCCACAGTCCACCAGCAGCTTCAGGCCACCGACCTCCACCAGGGTCTTGGAGCCAGTCACCGTGGCGGTGGCACCGAAAAACGTCATGCGCATCGTTGTCATTCCTTGATCGGCACCTTGTTCAATGCCTTGTCGTCATCGTGATCCCGTGGCGCCTTGCGGGCCTGATCCAGCCGCAGCAAAAGTGGCATCACCACAGGCTGCAGGCGCTGCCAGGTCTGCCACAGCCACAAACCACGCCCCGCCAGACGCGCCACGCCTTTGGGACGCCACACCGCCAGCGCCACGCTGGCAGCCACGAGCCAATAGGGGTGCCGGCCCAACCACCTGCCCGTAGACAGGGCACGGTCAGCCATGTCCGCCATGGGGGCGATCCTGGCGTTGACCTGCAGTGCAAAGGTGTGGCGCAACACCGCGCTGCGCTGCTGGAGCATGCGCTTTTTCAGAGCCAGTTCAGACAGGCGAGCCGACATGATCCTCACACCTTGCCTTCTGTGGATGGCCCCTTGGCGGCCGCCAACAAGGCTTCCTGGTCGGCCTGCAATTCGGCCAGCGAGGCCGCCAGCATGCCTTCGGGCGAACTGGTGATGGCGTTGACGCGCCTCACGGCCCACAGGCAGGCCGCAGCGAACGCCAGCGTCAAACCGCCCAGGACCAGCATCGGGTGCGTGTCCCAGAACAGCACCGTGATGAAAGCGGCCAGAAAGACGCTGGCCACCGTGCCCATCAGAATGGCGATGGCACCCCAGGCCAGCACGCCCAGCAAGCGCTGCTTTTCTTCCTCGACCTCGGTGGCCAGCAACGCCAGACGGGTCTGCAGGATGGCCGTCAAGGTGGCGGCCAGCCCCTGCACGGACGACATCAGCCGCCCGCGCGCCCCGTCTGCGCCGCCAGCCGCGCCAGCCCCTTGCGGTGACTCACTCATTCATCGACGTCCCAGCAGCAGCCCGATCAACAAGCCGGCACCCGCCGCGATGCTGATGGACTTCCAGGGGTTCTCGTGGACGTATTCGTCGGTCACCTTGGCGGCTGCCTTGGCCTTGTCCACCACGGCAGCCTGGGCTTCGATCAGGCCCGTCTTGGCGCTGGACAAGGTAGCCTGCACACGGTTGCGCAACTCGGCCACACCAGCACCGGCATCACCCGCCGTCGCAGCCAGCAAGGCCTCGGCATCGGCCATCACCAGTTGCAGGTCAGCCATCAATTTGTCCTTCTGGGCTGTTGTCAATTCACTCATGTCGCTCTCCTTTTTCAGTCGATGAAATCAATGTAGGATCAAAAGAGGCAGTTGACTGTGCGCCAGCACGCTCTTGGCCAGAGAACCGTGAATCAGGGCATCCAGGCCATGGCGACCATGCGTGGCCATGATGATCAGATCGCACCCCTGGCGCTGAGCGGTGTCCACGATGCCCTGCTGGACGTTGTCGGTGATCATGAACTGACCATCAAAATGCACCCCGGCCTCCTTGGCCTTGGCCGCAAAGGCCTCCAGGATTTCGCGGGCATGGGCTTCACAGCGCTTTTCGTGCTCCTGAAACGTGGCCACGTCATAAGCCACGGCCGCCTGCTCGACCACCAGCACGGGCAAGGGCGGTTCGGCCGTGAACCCGGTGATGGCCGCACCCAGCATCTTGGCCAGGCCGATGCTGTGCTCGATCGCCTTGTTCGACAACTCGCTGCCATCCACGGGCACCAACAAATGTTCGTACATGAAAGCCTCCTAACGCCTTGGATTCCCATATCAGTCAATTGACTGACCTTGCCTCATCCTAGATCGCGAATCTTTCAACGCCAACACCTAAGACCACACTGCGACATCAAAACCGATGGTTTTTGATCCACCGCATGAAAGCGACATGAAGCCCCGGCTCAGCCCATTTGCCAGCTACTTGGCGACGGAACGCTCGCAAACCGCCCCCCGGAGGCCAGAGCCGACCTAAAATCGCGGTTTGGCCCAGAAATGGCGCCCACGAGCCTCCAACACCATGACCGAACTCGCCAAATCCTTCGACCCCGCCCCGATTGAAGCCAAATACGGCCCCCAGTGGGAGCAGCGCGGTCTGTACAAGCCCACCCTGGATGCCGCCAAGCCATCCTTCTGCATCCAGTTGCCGCCGCCCAATGTCACGGGCACGCTGCACATGGGCCACGCCTTCAACCAGACCATCATGGACTCGTTGACGCGCTACCACCGCATGCTGGGCCACAACACCCTGTGGGTGCCCGGTACCGATCACGCCGGCATCGCCACGCAGATCGTGGTGGAGCGCCAGTTGCAGGAAAAGGGCCAGTCACGTCATGACCTGGGCCGCAAGAACTTCGTCGCCAAGGTGTGGGAATGGAAGGAGCAAAGCGGCTCCACCATCACTCAGCAGATGCGCCGCATGGGTGACTCGGTCTCGTGGGAGCACGAGTACTTCACCATGGACGACAAGCTGTCCAAGGTGGTGAGCGACACCTTCGTCAAGCTGTACGAAGAAGGTCTGATCTACCGCGGCAAGCGCCTGGTGAGCTGGGACCCGATCCTCAAGTCCGCCGTGTCCGACCTCGAAGTCGAAAGCGAGGAAGAAGACGGCTCGATGTGGCACATCCGCTATCCGATCGATGGCAGCGGTGAGACCCTGGTCGTGGCCACCACCCGCCCTGAAACCATGCTGGGCGACACCGCCGTCATGGTCCACCCCGAAGACGAGCGCTACACCCACCTGATCGGCAAGCTGGTCAAGCTGCCCATCACCGGCCGACTGGTGCCCGTGATCGCCGACGAGCACGTGGACAAGGAGTTCGGCACCGGTGTCGTGAAGGTCACGCCCGCGCACGACACCAACGACTACCAGGTCGGCCAGCGCCACGGCCTGCCGATGATCACCATCTTCACGCTGGATGCGCAGGTGGTGTCGCACCTCGAAGAGATTCCAGAGGCCTATCGCGGCCTGGACCGCTTCGTGGCCCGCAAGGCCCTGGTCGCCCAGCTCGAAGCCGAAGGCCTGCTGGTCGAGGTCAAGAAACACAAGCTGATGGTGCCGCGCTGCGCCCGTACCGGCCAGATCATCGAGCCCATGCTGACCGACCAATGGTTCGTGGCCATGACCAAGCCCGGTGCACAAGGCAAGTCGATCGCCGAACAGGCCATCGAAGCAGTCGAGTCCGGCGAGGTCAAGTTCGTCCCCGAGAACTGGGTCAACACCTACAACCAGTGGATGAAGAACATCCAGGACTGGTGCATCTCGCGCCAGCTGTGGTGGGGCCATCAGATCCCCGCCTGGTACGGCAGCAACGGCGAAATCTTCGTGGCCCGCACGGAAGAAGAAGCCCATGTGCGCGCCAAGGCCGCCGGCTACGAAGGCACACTGACGCGTGACGAAGACGTGCTGGACACCTGGTATTCGTCGGCCCTGGTACCCTTCTCCACACTGGGCTGGCCCGAACAGACCAAGGAGATGGACCTGTTCCTGCCCTCCTCGGTGCTGGTCACCGGCTACGACATCATCTTCTTCTGGGTTGCCCGGATGATCATGATGACCAAGCACTTCACGGGCAAGGTGCCGTTCAAGCACGTGTACATCCACGGTCTGGTGCGCGATGCACAGGGCCAGAAGATGTCCAAGTCCGAAGGCAATGTGCTCGACCCGGTCGACCTGATCGACGGCATCGAACTGGCCCCGCTGCTGGACAAGCGCACCACCGGCTTGCGCAAGCCCGAGACTGCGCCGAAGGTCCGCAAGGCCACCGAAAAGGAATTCCCCGAAGGCATCCCGGGCTACGGTGCCGACGCCCTGCGTTTCACCTTCGCGGCGTTGGCCAGCCTGGGCCGCAGCATCAACTTCGACAGCAAGCGCTGCGAGGGCTACCGCAACTTCTGCAACAAGCTCTGGAACGCCACCAAATTCGTGCTGATGAACTGTGAAGGCCAGGACTGTGGCCTCGTCAAGCACGAGCCCGGCCAGTGCGCCGCCAACGGCTATCTGTACTTCAGCCCTGCCGACCGCTGGATCGTCAGCGAATTGCAACGCGTGGAAGCGGCTGTCGAGCAAGGCTTCAAGGAGTTCCGCCTCGACAACGTGGCCAACGCGATCTACCAGTTCGTCTGGGACGAGTACTGCGACTGGTATATCGAAATCGCCAAGACCCAGCTCAACGTGGCCAAGGAGTCGGGCAACGAAGCGCAGCAACGTGGCACCCGCCGCACGCTGATCCGTGTGCTCGAAACGGTGCTGCGCCTGCTGCACCCCATCACCCCCTTCATCACCGAAGAGCTGTGGCAAGTGGTGGCACCTGTGGCCGGCCGCAAACAGGCTGACTCCGACGACAGCATCGTGCTGGCCCCCTACCCCGTGCCGGACATGGAGCGTGTGTGCGCCGAGTCTGACGCCTGGATGGGCAAGCTCAAGGCCCTGGTTGGCACCGCCCGCAATCTGCGCGGCGAGATGAACCTGTCACCCGCCGAGCGCGTGCCCATGCTGACCACCGGTGACACCGACTTCATCACGCAGGCTGCCCCCATCCTCAAGGCACTGGGCAAACTCAGTGAAGTGAAGATCCTGGACGAAGCGGCCTTTGCAGCAGCCACGTCCATGGCGCCGGTGGCGGTGCAAGGCGAAGCCCGCCTGGCCCTGCACGTGGAAATTGACGTTGAAGCCGAGAAGGCACGCTTGTCCAAAGAGATCGCCCGACTCGAAGGCGAAATCACCAAGGCCAACGCCAAGCTCGGCAACGAAAGCTTCGTGGCCCGTGCCCCCGCAGCGGTCGTTGAACAGGAGAAGCAACGTGTGACGGATTTCACGGCCACACTCGAGCGCCTGCAAAGCCAGTTCCAAAGACTGGGCTGAATGCCCATTTTGGCCCCCCATGAATGAGGCATCCCCCCTAAAAAGCAGGGGACGCTTCGTTACACAGCATGACCATGCCGGTGACACAATCCCGGCCAGTCACACAGGAGCAGTTTCATGTGCATCACAAAGGCCATCTTCCCAGTCGCCGGCCTCGGTACCCGCTTTCTGCCTGCCACCAAGGCCCAGCCCAAGGAGATGCTGCCTGTAGTGGACAAGCCACTGATCCAGTACGCGGTTGAAGAAGCCTATGACGCGGGCATCCGCGAAATGATTTTCGTCACTGGTCGCCACAAGCGCCCGATCGAAGACCATTTCGACACCGCGTTCGAACTGGAATACGAACTGGAGCACGCTGGCAAGCTGGAACTGCTCAAGACCGTGCAGTCCATCAAGCCCAATGACATGGAATGCGTGTTCGTGCGCCAGCCCAAGAGCCTGGGCCTGGGCCACGCCGTGCTGTGTGGTGAACGCCTGGTTCGCGGCGAGCCCTTTGCGGTGCTGCTGGCCGACGACCTGATGGTCGGCCAGACCCCCATCCTCAAGCAGATGGTCGACCAGTTCAATGAGCTGCAAGGTTCCATCCTGGCTGTGCAGGAAGTGCCCGCGGAACACACCAAGCGCTACGGCATTGTGGCTGGCACACCAGTGTCCGAGCGCGTGATGGCCATCTCCAAGATTGTCGAAAAGCCCGCGCCTGAACATGCGCCGTCGCGCCTGGGTGTGGCCGGCCGCTACATCCTGACGCCTGCGGTGTTCGAACAGATCCGCTCGCAACCACGCGGCGTGGGCAACGAGATCCAGCTGACCGATGGCATTGCCGGCTTGTTGAACCTCGAGAAGGTGTTCGCCTACCAGTACGAAGGCAAGCGCTACGACTGCGGCAGCAAGGAGGGCTTCCTGGAGGCCAACGTCGAGCTGGCACTGCAACACGCGCAAGTAGGTGAATGGTTCCGAGCGTACCTCAAGCAACTCAAGCTGGACTGAGTCTCAGCCAGGCAGGCAAGTGCAGCACCTTAAAGGGACCTTGATCAAGGTCCCTTTTTCTTTCATGCGTCGGGTCTGAGTACCCCGGCCACTTCCAGCTGCATCATGATCATGTTGACCAGTGTGGCCACCGAGGGCCGCCCCGTGTCAACGCAGTAATGGGCCGTTTGCTCATACAAGGGATGCCGTTGCTCGTACAACTCGCGCAACTTGGCCAGCGGATCGGCCACCTGCAGCAAGGGACGCTGCGTGTCGTGCTTGAGCCGACGATACAGCTCCTCGGGCGTGGAGCGCAGGTAGACGACGGTTGTGCGGGCCTTGAGCCGCTCGCGATTGACAGGCCGCAACAAGGCCCCGCCACCCGTTGCCAACACAAGGGCCCCATCACTGGACTGAGCCGTGAGACTGTCGATCACCGCTTCCTCGTGATCACGAAACGCAGCCTCGCCAAACTGCTCGAAGAACTGACGGATCGGCATACCGATTCGCTCTTCCAACACAGCATCGGAGTCGAGAAACCGCGCACCGATGCGCTTGGCCAGTTGCCGACCTACGGTGGACTTGCCGCCACCGGGCAAACCCACGAGTGAAATGATCATTTGCCCATCCGCTCAATCAACCAGGATCAAGGGGTAATGGTAACGACATTCCTGAGCGTGAAGGTATTGCCGTCCATATTGAACGTCAGGTCCGCCGTGCCGCTGGACAATGCCGGTTGAGGGCTGGTCGTCGAGGTGTTCTTCACCGTCAGCGTGTGAACGGTCGGGCCAATGAGCACGGAAGGTACAGGCGAATTGCTGATGGTGACCTCTGCGTTGGCCATGGTCGGTGTACCGACGATGGTCGAGCCGGTTGCAATCGGGTTGCCGCCGTAAAGCGTATCCGCATCCGAATTGGCATCGCGAACACAGAACTGAATGGAAGCGCGCGCGGCACCACTCATGGCTACCGTCAGATCCGTGTTGGTCGCCAGGACATTGGTGCAGACACCACCACTCGCGGCATACAGTCGCGGCGCATAAGCCGTGCTCGTGAAGTAGAGCGTTCTTTGCAGGCGGGCGAACGCACCACCACCCGAGTCCCAGGCGCCGTTGCCCACATCCGGCGCGTTGATGTCGCCCACGATGAACTCCGTGACATCGCAACTGTCGTTCTCGTTCTTGTCCAGGCAAACTGCAGCGGCCACATCTTCATAGCTCTCACCGTTGTCGTGAATGCCATCGCCATCGGTATCGACAAAGTACTCCTGGCCGTTCGCGTAGGCGACCACATGAACGCGTCCGGTTTGCGGTCTGGGGTTGGTGACAACGAGCTTCACATTGCACGCACCGTCCGTTGTCACGCAATAGGCGGGCACCACCGTTCCGCCATCCGACACCAGGTTGACCACCGTCCCATTGACTGCTGGCGCACCATATCGATCCGTCAGATGAAGGCTGAGTACGGCGTAATCACCGTCCGCATTGCCATTCAAGCCATACTTCGTTGGCGCAAACGAGATGCCGTTATGCCTGCTGTCATCACCGGCAACGGGCAAGCCACCGGAAATCGTCAGGGTGTTGGACACCGTTTGCAGACTCGTTCCATGCACCAGTGCGGCTACACGAATTGGCGTAGGCGTGCTCTTGCTCGCAACGGCCACCGACACCTGCCCATCAGAAGCCGTCACACCGGAAGTCGAGCCAAGCGTCGCGGCGCTGTTGCTCAAGCTGAAGTCCACCAGCACACCTTGCTGCGCTGCCCCCGTCTGGTCCACCACCTTGAAGACCACATTCGCCACACTGGGGCACCCCGTACCGACCAGACAGATTGTCGGGTTGTCGACCGACACATACTGAATGCCCTGCGTCACAGGCGCGGCCACCGTCAGATCGGCATATCGTTGCTGGGTGGTACCGACGATCTGCACACTCACGCGATCCGTGGCGCTACCGCTGCCCGTGGCAGAGCCACAGCCCTTGTCCTGATACGTCACTGAGCCACTCGAGCCCGTGAGTGTCAAGGACGTCGGCGAGATCGTGGCTTTGCCCGTGGTCGTGCATGTCGACGAGACATTCACGGTCACAGGCGTGGTGCTGCTGGCCCCCGCCACCGAGATGTTGATGGAAGCAGTGTTATAGCCATTGATGCTGGATGGCGAGAGGGACACGCCACTCAGACTCACGTTGGTAGCGCTGACCGAAAACGCCTTTCTGGCCGTGAGGGTTCCAGCTGCGGTGTCGGCACTGGCACTGACATAGGCCGCGCCCGTTGTGGCACCAGAAAGCGGTGTCAAAGTGGTCGCAGCCTGCCCCGAGGCATCTGTCAGCGCTGATTCTGGCGCAAGCCCCGCCAGGGCCGTGGCACCGGTACCAGACAAACTGAACTGAATCAGCGCGCCCGCAATAGGCAGACCTGCCGAGTCCTTGACCACTGCTGTCACCGTACCAGGCTGTGAGGCACTGATGGTGTCGCTGGACAAGGACAGTACGACAGAACCCGACGCATTGGATGTCACCGTGGTCGTACCGCTTGAGGAAGTACCACTGGAACCCGTGGAAGTCGAACTGCTGCCGGATGTCGAGAACAACGGCGTGCTGGCGTTGCTGCCCCCCCCGCCGCCACAGGCGGTCAAGACAGAGACCAAGGCAAGACCGGCACCAAGTGCTTTCCAGAACATAACAATTCGCCCTTCAGTTCTACCCTGCTTTCAGGGACTTCACCCGCTGCCACGAAGGGGCAATGGGCCACTGGGGACGATGTTATGTAGTCGGAAAACCAACTGCTCGGTTCAAAAAAGGGTTGATACCCTGCCTGACAGAAAGATGCATCGCACAACATCGATGAAGACAGAGGCCAATTCGCTGTGCTGACTGCAAAAAAAACGGACCGGCCAAGCCGATCCGTCCTATTCATCATGGCGAGTAACTCATGTACATCGAGCCTTGCGACATGCACGCAAGGCCACGTGCACTATGGCCAATGTCATTGCGTCAGTTCATTGGGTGGCGCAGGATTTTCACAAGGCGTCAACACTGCACCAGAACTCTTCACAGTGCCATCAGGCAGCGTGCGAGAGGCCGACAGCGTCACATCGGCATAAATCGAACCGTAGGGGCTGACCACGAAGGCTGGCGCACCCGCACCTGTGAGCCCTGTCGCAGGATAAGGCAGCCATTCGATCCAGCTTGCTCGACCTTCACTGCCGTTAACCGAGCCAGACACATTCAATGCCATCTTGACCCAGTTGGCATGTGTCCGTGGATAAATCACTCGGAGAACAATGCGACCGTTTGCATCCGTCTTTCCACCCAAAGCCGAGTTCTCAAACGAAACAGAGACATCCGCTTTTCGAGGTTCCATCACTTGATCGTGGTTGACATCCTCCGATGGAGCAAGGACGCTATTGCGGTTCAGATCCTCATTGACGCATTCGTATAAACCATCCAGGGTCCAAGCCGTCGTTTTACTGAATGAGCCTTTCGCGTAACGCAACAAGTCAATAGAGGGCGAAATAGTGACGCCGGCACGAGGATTCCCGGCACCGTCCACCACCTGAACAACGAACCGACGGTAGTACAACAGGTCGACGTCGGTATAGACGTTCTCATCGGTACCCACCGTCACAGACACAGCTTCCGACGTCACAGTGAGCGTTTTTGTCAACGTATTACCTGACGAGCAAACCACTGCAGAAGGCGCACCAGTAGTACCCCAACATGCACGAACAGTCACGCCATCCGTTGGAGATGATCTGGTTCCAGGAACATAGGATGTAATGGCATAACCATCCGCATCGGTATAGACCTCGGAGGCACTCAACGACCCGCCTACTGAGTTAGGGTCTCCGGCCAGATCGAATTTCACACGCACGTTCGCCAGTGCATTGTTGGCCGAACCTTTGAACAAAGCCCGAATGGTCGATGAATTGGCTGTAGATCCAGTCGTATTGACCGACACAACCGATGGATTGACCTCAAGAGTGGCTTGTGTGGGTGTGCTTGAATCTGGGATCGAGTTGCCTGACGACTGGATCTGAACATCCTGTGTCGTGGTCACACCACCGGCTGTGGCAGTGACCGTCAAGGTCCCAGTTGAAGCAGGTGCCTGGAAGTTGTAGGTGTACTGTCCATTGGCATCTGTTGTACCGGTCGCCGTAGCGCCAGCAGTGGTCTGGATTTCAATGGCCTGTGACGCCAATGCGTTTGAACTCGCATCCAGCAATCTGAAAATCACGCTGCCCGACCCATTAGGTGCGACCACCGAAGGATTGGCGGTTGAACTGATCTTGGCACCCGTCACCGTCAGATAGGCCGTTGCAGTATTTGTACCATCAGTACCTACAATCGTGATGGTTCGGTTCGCCTTGTTGGACCCGAGCTTGACGGTGATGGTGTTTTCGCCCTTGCTGTCGGTCGTCGACGAATCCTGGGTGTAGTTACCGCCGGTGACCTTATAGGAAACATTGACGCCAGACACAGTCTTGCCCGAGGAGTCAGTGGCGGTCAGCGTGACCGTCACCCCACCGGTATCCGTGTCCAACACGCTGGAGGCACTCAAGGACAAAGCCAGCGATGCAGCGGCACTGGTCGCCGTAGCGCCGCTGCTGGACTTGCTGCCAAACGGCGACGTTCCAGGAGAACCCCCGCCACCACCGCAGGCCGACAAAACCGCGGCAGCGGCCAAAATCAATACGCTCGTCTTCAACTTCATATTCATCTCTCCCTTGTGGGAATCATGCCATCACAAACGGCAGGAACTCAACGCATCCCGGTCTTCTCCGTCACCACCTTGGGGGTGAGGAAAATCAGCAGTTCCGAACGATCTGCACGTTTGGTATTGGACTTGAACAGATGGCCCAACACGGGAATGTCACCAAGGAAAGGCACTTTGGTATCGGTGCTGTTTTCACTTTGCAGGAAAATACCGCCGATCACGACCGTACCGCCGTTCTCGACCAGAACCTGCGTCTGAACGTGCTTGGTATCGATCGCGTAACCTGCATTGGTCACTTGTCCGACGCTGTCCTTGTTCACATCCACATCCAGAATGATGCTGCCTTCAGGTGTGATCTGCGGCGTCACCTCCAGCTTCAGATTGGCTTTGCGGAAGGCGATGGCCGTCGCACCACTTGAGGTAGCTGTCTGATAAGGCAGTTCAGTACCCTGTTCAATCAAGGCCTTGACCTGGTCTGCCGTGATCACCCGTGGACTGGACACGATCTTGCCTTTGCCATCCGACTCCAGCGCGGAAAGCTCCAGATTCAAGAACCGGTTGGCGCTGGCGCCAAACAAGGACAACGCGACGGAAGAAGCCGTGTATCCGTTGAACCCACCGCTGGGCAAGTTCACAAAGTAAGAGTTGGGTGTATAGCTGCCAGATGTCGCTGCAGCTTGCAAGGTCTGCTCGCCAACCCCTTGATAAGTACCGGTGATCGCCACACGGTTGTCGCCCCCCACACTGAAGCCAGGCGTGCCACTGCGAAGACCACGCATGTCCAGCGCACCCAGACGCACACCAAGTGAGCGACCGAACGTGTCGCTGGCCTCGACAATGCGAGCCTCGATCAACACCTGCCGAACAGGAATATCGATCTTGGTGATCATCTGCTGGATTTCTTCCAGCTTCGAGGGAATGTCGTTGACAAACAGCTGGTTGGTGCGGGTCTCGAAAATCACACTGCCACGTGGAGACAGAATGCGGGCCGCAGTACCGCCACCACCACCGCTACCGCCAGAGTTGGTGCCAGTCAGGCCCTTTGCAATTTCCTCAGCCTTGGTGTAGTTCAACTGGAAAGACTGCGTACGCAGAGGCTCGAGCGCAGCCACCTGAGCCTTGGCCTCCAGGTCGATCTTTTCCTTGGCGTTGATCTCGTCCTTGGGCGCGATCCACAGCACATTGCCGGACTTGCGCACACCCAGGCCCTTGGCCTGCATGATGATGTCCAGGGCCTGATCCCAAGGCACGTCCTTGAGGCGCAGGGTCACGTTGCCCGTCACGGTATCGCTGGTCACCACGTTGAAGTTGGTGAAGTCAGCAATGACCTGCAACAGCGCACGCACTTCAATGTTCTGGAAGTTCAGCGAGAGCTTTTCGCCCGAGTAACCAGGGCCTTGTGTCAGCTTGTTCGGATCAACCTTGCGAGGACGCACCTCCAGCACGAACTGGTTATCGCTCTGGTAGGCAGAGTGCTCCCAGTCGCCCTTGGGATCCACGACGAGCTTGACACGCTCGCCCACCTGACTGGCCGACACGGACTGCACAGGCGTGCCGAAGTCCATCACGTCAAAGCGACGACGCAGACGCTCGGGCAGCGAGGCGCGAACGAATTCGACCACCAGGCTCTGACCTTGCTGCTTGATGTCCACGCCGACCTGGTTGTTGGGCAATTCAACGACCACACGACCGGCGCCATCCTGGCCACGGCGGAAATCGATGTCCTTCAGGGCCAGTGGGCTGACATTCTTGTTCTCGGCAAACCGCACCGTGTCATCGGCCTTCGCTGGTGCCTTGCCTGCACCGGTACTCGCAGCAGCACTGTTGGCAGCCACTGGAGCCGGGGCCGGCTGATTGGCGCCGGAATCCAGAATCAACAGGAGGCTTTTGCCCTCCAGTTGGGCGCGGTACGTCGTGGACTGCCGCAAATTGAGCACCAGTCGTGTACGCTCTCCAGCCTGCACCACATTGACTGAGCGCACATTGCCCTGGTTGATCTCCACCGAGTTGCGTGCCAGACCATTGCTGACCCCGGGCAGGTCGATTGCCACACGAGGTGGCGTCTGCACGACGAAACCGGCTGGCACGGTCGCAAGGGGTTCGGACAGATCAATACGGATCACGTCCGAACCAGCCTGCTGGGTGCTGGTAATCGCCTGAATCGCCGCGGCGGCCCAGGTCAGCGGCGAGACCAGCGCCAAGGTCAGCCCGGCCAAAGCAACACGCCACGGTTTCATAGTCATCATCTCCAGATTCGTTTTCATCGGCTACCGCCTTCCTGCAACTGCAAGGTCGTCGGCCGCTCGATCCATTCGCCAGCGGCGTCCTGCACAATTTCACGCAAGGTGATTTCGGTTTCGGTGATCTTGGTGATCTTCCCGTAGTTCTGCCCCAGGTATTCGCCAACCTTCACCTGATAGAGCAGGTTGTCGACTTTGAGCAGTGCGTAGGGCACGCCCTTGCGATTGACGCTGCCCACCATGTTCATGCTGTCCAAGGGGAATGCCTCCAGAGGCTCCTTGCGCCGACTGAGTTCAGCGGCCACAGCAGAATTGGGCTGACGAGCTTCCTGCTTGAGCGCACCCGTCAGCTTCTGGTTGCTGAAAGGCTCCACACCATCTGCACCGGTGTACACCTGCGGATTGAACTTCTGGGGTGGCGACAAGGGTTGCACACTGGGGTGCACCTCATGACGCTGCTGGTCCATCCAGGCCTGCAATTCATCTTCTTCGCCGCTACAGGCTGTCAAAGACAACAGGGCCGCGGCAGCGATCATCCAACGTTGGGGGCTTTTCATTTCTTGTCCCCCTTGTCTTTCTTCTGTTTGGCTTTGTCAGCGCGCATGGCATCGATCTCAGCCTGATCCAGATAACGATAGGTTCGTGCGGTTGCTTCCATGTACAGGTTGCCCTGCGGATCCTTGTCTTTGGCAGCAGACGCAATCACGAGGTTGTGCAGGGTCACGATACGCGACAGATTGGCAATGTCGGCGGTGAACGCACCAATGTCGTGGAAGCGCCCTGTCACGCGGATGGAGATGGGCAACTCGGCGTAGTAATCCTTGACCGAAACCTGTCCGGGACGGAACAGGTCAAACTCGAGACCACGCCCCAGGCCCGCCTGGTTGATGTCGGACAGCAGGTCGTCCATGTCGGCCTTGCCGGGCAATTGCTTCTCAAGCTGCTTCACGTACTCTTCAACCTGAATGCGCTGCTTGCGCAGTTCGCTCAGGTTCACGGCCTGTGCCACCTTGGAGCGGTACTCTTCCTTCAAGGTAGGCTCCTTGTCGCGCTCGGCCTGCAACTCGTCACTCTGTGCTGACAGCATTGCCACCCAGCCCAGGCCAACGACGACGATCGCGGTGACCAGGAAGGTCAACAGCTTGGGCAGAATGGGCCATTGCCCTGGCTCGTTGGGGTTGAGCCCGCGAAACTGCTGCTGCGCATCTTCAAACCAGGCATTCAGATCGATATTGATATTTGGATTGGCCATGGCGTCAGGCTCCAGACTTCACAGGGGCCGAGGCCGCTGACTGAGGTGGCTTGACCCCGGATGCAGCCGCACCGGGCGCAGACGCTGCACTTGCTGCACTCGACACCTCGCCAGGGCGCTTGAGACTCACGCGCATGGCGAAGTCAAACAGGCGCTTGTTGTCGCGCGCATCCTTGCTGTTGTTGGTCGCGGCCTTGATTTCGATCAGCTCGGGATGTTCCAGCCAGGTCGACTTGTTGTTGGTGTTGCGCAGGAACTCGGAAACACGTTCGTTGGTCTGGGCGAAGCCAGACACCGTCACGGTCTGACCATTCTGGTGAATGGCGGTCAGATAGAGGCCTTCAGGCGTTTGCGAAACCAGTTCATTGAGCAGATAGACGGGCATGTTGCGGTCAGTCTGCAGGTCTTCCACTGCACGCTGGCGTGCCTTCAAGGAATCGATTTCGGCCTTCAGTGCCGACACGTCCTTGATTTCATCGTCCAGCTTGTGGATCGCGCTGTTCAGGATTTCATTGCGCGTTTGCTGTGTGGCCATCATGCGCAGTTGCACGGCATACCACATGGCCACGATCAGGCCACCGGCCAGAACGGACACGCCGACGCCGACAAAAAAGGCCTGCTTGCGCAGTTGCCGCTTTTCCTCGCGGTGAGGCAAGAGGTTGATCAAGATCATGCGAGGAACCTCCGCATGGCCAGACCACATGCAGTCAGGTAAGCCGGCGCTTCGCGTCGCAGCTTGCTCTCTCGCACGGCCGACCCCAGTTTCATGCCCTCGAAGGGATTGACGACCATGGAGGCAAATCCAGTCAGTTCAGTGACACGGTCCTTCAGACCCGGCAGGGTCGCGGTGCCGCCAGCCAGCATCACGTAATGCACCTTGTGGTGCGGGGTGCTGGTGAAGAAATACTGCAGCGCTCGACCGATTTCCTGAGACAGGCTATCGACAAATGGGCCCAGGATGGCGTTCTGGAAGTCTTCAGGCAAATCGCCTGACAGCTTCTTCAACTCTGCTTCCTCGAAGGAAAAACCGTACTGACGCGAGATCAGTTGCGTCAGTTGCGCCCCCCCGAAAGCCTGGTCACGGTCATAAAGCAACTCGTCGTCGCGCAAGACCTTCAGGCTGGTGTTCTCGGCACCAATTTCAAACAAGGCCACCAGCGCGTCCTTGCCCTCGCCTGGCAAGGCACCAATCAGGCGCTGCATGGCCAGGCGCGACGCATACGATTCGATATCGAGAATGGCTGGCTTCAGGCCAGCGGCTTCGGCCAGACCTTGACGGTCCTGCACCCGGTCCTTGCGAGAAGCCGCGATCAGCACCTCCACATCACCCGCAGAGGTGGTGCTGGGGCCGACCACACAGAAATCAAGGCTGACCTCATCGAGCGAAAAGGGAATGTACTGGTTGGCCTCGGCCTCGACCTGCATTTCCATCTCTTCTTCGCGCAAACCGGCGGGCAGCATGATCTTCTTGGTGATCACCGCTGATTGAGGCATGGCCATGGCCACATGCTTGGTACGCGTGCCGCTTTTGTTGACCACCTTGCGAACCGCTTCGGCCACTTCGTCAAATTTTTCGATCTGCCCATCGGCGATCCAGCCCTTTTCGAAGGGCTCGGACGCAAACCGATCCAGGATGAATTCGCCAGACGCAGTCTGGCTCAGCTCGACCAGCTTCACGCTCGATGAACTGATGTCCAGTCCGATCATTGGCGGATGCTTGCGGCCCAAGAGCGTGTCAAGAAAGCTCACACCGTCCCCCATGCGCCAAGGCTGGCGCTGGAAAGTTAATAAACCACTTCAATGCTATCAGTAAACTTTTTCACAATGAAACCCAATAAAGCAGGATAAATCCCAACCTCGTTGCGAGATGCACACGCCTTACAAGCGGTTGCAAAACCAACAAATTGCGATCGATTCGCCAGATCAGGCTGGTGTACGGAGGAGACAGCCAAGGGTTTCTATAATCAATGGACCTTCTACGGCAAGTCCCCATGAGCGATACCGATCAACAAAACAAGCAACCCCGTTCCGGCCATACGGCCTCGTCACGCGCTCAAGCCTGGTGGATGCTTTGGATCGTCAAGCCCTTGCTTGTTCTAGCCGGACTGGGGTTGGCGGGTGCGCTCAGCGCCCTGCTTCTGGCCGGTATTGGCCTGGCGGTCGCCTATCCCAATTTACCGGAAGTCCGGGGTTTGGCCGACTATCAACCCAAAATGCCGTTGAGGGTTTTCTCAGCTGATCAGGTTTTGATTGGGGAATTTGGCGAAGAGAAACGCAATTTCCTGCCGATTGCGGAAATTCCCAAGGTGATGCGGGATGCCGTGCTGGCGATTGAGGATGCCCGGTTTTACAAACACGGCGGCGTCGATTACGTCGGCGTTCTGCGCGCGGGCCTGGCCAACTTCGGAGAAGCCCGCAGCCAGGGCGCGTCCACCATCACGATGCAGGTGGCGCGCAACTTCTACCTGCCGACCGAAAAAACCTTCACCCGAAAGATCTATGAAATCCTGCTGGCGCTGAAGATCGAAAGCCTGTTGAGCAAGGATCAGATCCTGGAGCTCTACATGAACCAGATCTACCTGGGACAGCGCGCCTACGGGTTTGCGGCCGCCTGCGACACGTATTTCAACAAGCCGATCAAGGACATCACGGTCGCCGAAGCGGCCATGCTGGCCGGCCTGCCCAAAGCCCCCTCGGCCTACAACCCGGTGCGCAACCCCAAGCGGGCCACCATTCGCCAGCAGTACATCATCGACCGGATGTTCGAGAACGGCTTCATCAATGGCAAGCAACGCGATGAAGCCAAGGTCGAGCAACTGCATTACCGCACCAAGGCCCCCATTCCGATACACGCGGAATATGCAGCGGAGGCCGCCCGATCGCTGATGCACGAACAGTATGGCGATGAAGCCTACACAAGGGGGCTGAACGTCTACACCTCGATCAACATGACCGAGCAGACGGCCGCCTACAAGGCGTTGCGCAAGGGCCTGCTGGATTTTGACCGGCGACAGTCCTGGCGAGGCCCCGAGGCCTACATCGACCTGCCTGCCGACCCCAGGCAGATTGACGTGCGCGTGGCAGAAGCCCTGGAGGAACACCCGGACAGCGAAGACATCCGCGCCGCCGTGGTGCTGCACGCGGAGCCCCGCAAGCTGGTGGTGGCGCTGCAATCCGGGGAGCAGATCGAAATCGGTCCGGACGGCTTGAAGTCCGTCGGCAACTCGCTGACCGACAAGGCCAACCCAAAACAACAGATCCGCCGCGGCGCCGTCTTGCGCGTCAACCAGGACAAGCAGGGCATGTGGTACGTCCAGCAATTGCCCGAGGTCGAAGGCGCGTTTGTCTCGATGGATCCGCGCACCGGCCTGATTCGCGCCATGGTAGGCGGCTTTGACTTCGGCCGCAACAAGTTCAATCACGTCACGCAGGCCTGGCGGCAGCCCGGGTCGAGCTTCAAACCCTTCATCTACTCCGCCGCACTGGAAAAGGGCTTCACACCAGCAACCGTGGTCAACGATGCCCCGCTGTTCTTTGATGCTGGCACCACCGGCAGCCAGGCATGGGAGCCGAAAAACTATGACGGCAAATTCGAAGGCCCCATGCCCTTGCGCCGCGGCCTGGCCAAATCCAAGAACATGATTTCCATTCGGGTGCTGCGCTCGATTGGCGCCAGGTACGCACAGGACTGGATCACGCGCTTTGGATTCGAGGCCGACAAGCACCCCGCCTACCTGACCATGGCACTGGGCGCAGGCTCGGTGACCCCCATGCAGATGGCCAATGCCTACGCTGTGTTCGCCAATGGCGGCTACCGCGTGAACCCCATGTTGGTCCTCAAGGTGACCGATTCACGCGGGCACCCGCTGGCTCAATACCGTCCCGCTCAGCTCGACGAAAGCATGCGTGCCATTGACGCTCGCAATGCCTTCATCATGAGCAGCCTCTTGCAGGAAGTGACCCGCTCGGGCACTGCGGCCAAGGCACAAGCCACACTCAAACGCCCGGATCTTTACGGCAAGACCGGCACCACCAACGACTCGATGGATGCCTGGTTTGCCGGCTACACCGCCCACAATGTCGCCGTGGTCTGGATTGGTCATGACCAGCCACGCAAACTGGGCGACAAGGAAACGGGCGGAGGTCTGTCCCTGCCCGTCTGGATTGACTTCATGAGCACGGCGCTGCGTAACGCACCGGTGGAGGAGCCCTCACCGCCAGAAGGCGTGGTGAACGTGGGAGGCGAGTGGTTCTACGAGGAATACACCTCTGGCACTGGCGTGAAGGAACTGGGCCCGGACAACACCGACACGCCTCCCGGCAATGGCGCCCCGGCCGTCTCCGAAGAGGAAAAGAAAGGCATCCTCAATCTGTTTGGCGGCAAGCCCGAGTAGCTATCGTCAGAAGGACAGACCGGGCTTGCCTTGCTCGCAAGCGCAGCTGGACAGCAAGGCGAAGAATTCTTCACCGCTGCGGGTATCCAGCCAGCGCCCCTGGGCGTCCAGCTTGAAATGGAAGCCCCCGC
This sequence comes from Aquabacterium sp., assembly GCF_036279675.1. Classification (GTDB taxonomy): domain Bacteria; phylum Pseudomonadota; class Gammaproteobacteria; order Burkholderiales; family Burkholderiaceae_C; genus Aquabacterium. The sequence continues at coordinate 40,907 of NZ_DASUIS010000019.1, forward strand.
GACGCGCGGCCAGCCACAACTCATGCAAGGGTGGCTGCGCATTGATGATCAGCTGACTGCGATTGGGCATGGTCATGGTCAGCATGCCGCCGGAACGGGCGGTGTCGATGTCGATGACATCGCCTTCCAGCCACTTGTCCACCGTGCTTTCGATGCGCGCCAGGGCCGTCTGGATGGCCGCGTTGTACTGGGCGTCGGTCAACCCCGAGGGGGTGTCGGTGAGGGACATGGTGACTTCCTTAGAATGTGAACATGATTCAGAACACCCAAATTCTAGGCAACAAGGCCAAGTCCGCGCGGCTTGCTGGGCATTGTGAGCGGAAAATGCCAGGCAGACCCCGCCTTGCCACGGCCATTTGCCTGGCAACGCTCGCCGTGAGCGCCAACCTGGCAGCCTGCGGCCAGAAAGGCCCCTTGTACCTCCCGGCCCCCGCCAACGCCGCCTCCACCTCCTCTTCCAGCACATCCAAATGAACCTGCCCGGCTCACCCTACCTGGCCTACAAAGGCGCCGACCTCTACCTGGACGACGTGTCGCTGCGCGACCTGGTTCGCCAACACGGGAGCCCGCTGTACGTCTACTCGCGTCGCGCCATGCTGGCTGCGCTGGCCCCGTATCAGCGCGCACTGGCTGGGCGAGCCCACCTGGTCTGCTACGCCGTGAAGGCCAATTCCAATCTGGCTGTGCTGCAGACGTTTGCCAAGGCCGGTTGCGGTTTTGACATTGTCTCGGCGGGCGAACTGGCGCGCGTGCTGGCCGCCGGGGGTGATCCTGGCAAGGTGGTCTTCTCTGGCGTGGGCAAGACCCGAGCCGAGATGAAACTGGCCATCGAGACGGGCGTGCGCTGCTTCAACGTGGAAAGCACGGCGGAACTCGAGGTGCTGTCGGACGTGGCCTCACAACTGGGCCAGCGCGCACGCGTGAGCTTGCGCGTCAATCCTGACGTGGACGCAGGCACGCACCCCTACATCTCGACAGGCCTGAAAGGCAACAAGTTTGGCGTGGCCCATGAGCAAGCCATCGCCACCTACCAACGCGCTGCGGCACTGCCTGGCATCGAGGTGGCAGGCATCGACTGCCACATCGGCTCGCAGATCACCGAAGTGTCGCCTTATCTGGACGCACTCGACCGCGTGCTGGACCTGGTCGAAGCCATCGAAGGGGCAGGCGTCAAGATCCATCACCTCGATCTTGGTGGCGGACTGGGCATTACCTACACGGACGAAACACCACCCGGCGCCGATGAACTGATTGGCCAGTTGCTGGCCAAGATTGACGCACGTGGACACGGCCATCGCGAACTGGTGTTCGAACCAGGCCGCTCGCTGGTAGGCAATGCCGGCGTACTGCTGACCGAGGTCATGTTCCTCAAGCCGGGCGAGAAGAAGAACTTCTGCATCGTCGACGCTGCGATGAACGACCTGATGCGCCCAGCCTTGTACGAAGCTTACATGGGCATCGTGAACACGCAGCAACGCGAAGGTGAAGCCCAAACCTGGGACGTGGTGGGCCCGGTCTGCGAATCCGGCGACTGGCTGGGTCGTGATCGCCAGTTGGCGGTTCAGGCCGGCGACGTATTGGCCGTGCTGTCGGCTGGTGCGTATGGCATGACCATGGCCAGCAACTACAACACCCGCGGCAGGGCAGCCGAGTTGATGGTGGATGGCACGCAGGTATGGGTGATTCGCGAACGGGAGACTGTGGCAGACCTGTTCAAGCTGGAGAAGTTGCTGCCCGCTTGAACTTCACGAGGCGCTTGCCGCCGATGAAGGCAAGCACCCTCACATGCACAGCAAACAAAAAACCGCCCGAAGGCGGTTTTTTGTTGCTCGGCTCTGACGGATCAGAACTGATGGCGGATACCCAGCGCAACGACACGGGTCGTGGCGTCGATGTTGGCACCACCGCCCGAGAAGAATGGAGTTTCCAACGAACCGAGGCCCGTCAGCAGAGGCAAGGGACCACCAGCGATAGGCAGACCAGCACCCGTGCTGGCCACTTCACCACGGCTGTCCTTGGCATAGCCCGCACGGATGTATACCTTCGTGCGCTTGGAGAAGTTGTAATCACCCATGAGCATCAAGGACGTGTCCTTGCCCTTGGTGAAGTTGGCAAACTTCGAATAAGCGTATTCCGCACCCACCGCGAATTGATTGATCGGCATCTTGGCGCCCAGGGCGATCGTATTGATCTTCGGGCCTGCGGCATCACCATCGTCGTTCTTGAACTCGCCACGGTGGAAAATGGCAGCCAACTGAATGGCGGAACCAGGCATCGTGTACTTGGTGCCCAGAGAAAATGCCTTGTACGCGGAAAGATTGGCCAGCACGGTACCAGAGGTTCCGGACACCAGTTGCGCATTGCCAAACTTGTTCACGTGGACAGAACCGTTGATCATCAAAGCAGGATCAACGGCAAAGTTCAGATAGAGGCCTGCGGACTGACCGCGGTTGTTGGTACCTGCTGCTTCCGTACCTGCCGTAGCGCCACCCACGATCTGACCATTGGCTGCACCTGCAGCTTGGCCACGGTTGGAGCTGATCTTCTGATCGACACCGGCATTGGGCGAGTAGGACAGTGCACCAGTCAAGTCACCAGCCTTGAGCCAATAGCTGACCTGGTTGTCCTGGCGAACCTGCAGGTTGTTGACGATCAAGCCAGAGCCCATGATGTCAGCACCGCCGAGCGCTTCGACGGTTGCCGTCGCAAAGGCATAGAACATGGGTGCGTATTGACGACCCAGGCGAACTTCACCGTAAGGTGTGGTCAGGCTGACAAATGCCTGACGCCCCCACATACGGCTGTCCTGACCGCTTTGTGCACCGGTATCAACCTGGAACTGCCCCTCCAGCACAAAGCCACCTTTGTAACCGCCTCCGATGTCTTCCGTACCCTTGAAGCCGAGTGCGTTGACCGATGAGATGCTGGATGTCAGACGTGTCGTGGTGGACGGCGCCGTCACGGCCGCAGTCAGTGCAGGTGAAGAGGCATACAACGTACCGGAAGCATCACCCTGACCTTTATGGACGCTGTCCAGGGCCACGTCCAGATTACCGTAAATGGTCAGGCTGGATTGCGCAAATGTGGCGCTTGCGCCGAGGGTAGCCAGAGCAACCGCGACTGCCTTGGTCAGAACGGTTTTTTGCATCTTTGATCTCCTTGATGACCCCCTGAATCGGGGGAGCAACCAATTGTTGCTGAAACAGTCCGGAGACACCCCCAGGTTTCTTCTATGTGTCGCCGATTGACGACAAATAAATGGGCAGTTCGGAAACGAAAAAAGGGGCCGAAGCCCCTTTTGGAATCACGCGTTCTGATGAATATCAGAAGGTGTGACGGATACCAGCAGCGATACCGCGGGTGGTCTTGTCGTTGACGGTAGGAGCCAGCACACCCTTCTTGGTGTTGGTGTCGTTGTTCACGTTGGTGAGCATGCCGTACACGGAAGTGCGCTTGGACAGGTTGTAGATACCCTTGACGGTGGTGATTTGCACATTGTCGTCACCAGCCACGGCACCGTTCACGTTGCGAGCGGTGGACAGGCCAGCGATCAGGGTGAACTCAGGCGTGAAAGGCACGGCAACCTTGGCGCCCAGCACGGTCAGGCGACGCAGACCTGCGGTGTTGGCCGTGTTGGTTTCGGCATCGTAGTAACCAGTGACCTTGGCAGCACCGAAGTCGTAACCAGCGTACACCAGAGTGGCGTTGGCCTTCTGGTCACCAGCGGTAGCGGCGCTTTCGTCCTTCATGTTTTCGTAGCCCAGGCCAGCAGACAGAGGACCAGCAGCGTACTTGACGCTCAGGCCGTAAGCCTTGCCAACGTTGCTGCCAGCGGTTTCACCGTTGCCAGCACCGGCGGTGCCGTTACCGGTCGTGTACTGCAGCGAAGCAGTCAGGCCGGGAACCAGCGTGGGCAGGAAGTAGGTGATGGCGTTGTCAGCACGACGGTAGTCGTTACCGGCGCGGGTGCCAACGATCTTCAGGTCGTCGTAGGCTTGGGCGCTCAGAACGTTACCAGCCACGTCACCGATAGGGGTGTCGATGCGGCCCAGACGCAGGTCGCCGAAACCGCCAGCCAGACCAACCCATGCTGCGCGATCCCAGAAACGGTTCGATTGACCTTGTGTACCAGTGTCAGGCTTGACGTTGGTTTCCAGAACGAAGTTGGCCTTCAGACCACCACCGATGTCTTCGGTGCCCTTGAAACCCAGGCGCGAAGAGCTCAGGTTGTCAGACGACACGCGGGTCACGGTCTTGTCGCCCTTGACGCTTTCCAGCGAAGCGTCGACCACGCCGTACAGGGTCACGGAAGATTGAGCGAAAGAGGCAGAAGCGGCAGCCATGGCAGCCAGAGCCAGCAGAGTCTTTTTCATTGACTTCTCCAAAGTTGAACCAGAGGCCTCAGCGGTTTGTTATATGGGGCGCGGGTGTATTCACCTCGCGTTGCCTGCAGATCGAAACCTTCAGGCTGCCCGCTGAAACTAGATGGCATTGCAGCAGACTTTTCCTGTTTTGGTCGTGACAGGGTTGTCATAAACCCCAATCCAAAAGGATTAACGTTGCCCTCACGCAACATCCCTCTGGGAAGGATAATCGGGCGATGAGCATCCAGACCGACGATTTCAGCCCGTCTCGCAAAGGCAAAACCACAGCAGCGTCCTCGCCTTTCGAGGCTCCGGCTCGCGTGGTGGAGCCATCTGTGTCATCCCCCAACGAGGATGCGATCGAGCGGGCCCTGCGTCCCAAGGACCTGGATGAATACGTCGGGCAAGCCAAGGCACGTGAACAGCTGGAGATCTTCATCGGCGCTGCCCGCAAGCGTGGCGAGGCACTGGACCACGTCCTGTTGTTCGGGCCGCCCGGCCTGGGCAAGACGACGCTCAGCCACATCATTGCGACCGAGCTTGGCGTGAACCTGCGGCAAACCTCCGGGCCCGTGCTGGAAAAGCCCAAGGATCTGGCCGCCATCCTGACCAACCTGGAACGGCACGATGTGCTGTTCATCGACGAAATCCACCGGCTCAGCCCTGTGGTCGAGGAAATCCTCTACCCGGCCCTGGAGGACTATCAGATCGACATCATGATTGGCGAAGGCCCTGCCGCGCGTTCGATCAAGCTGGATCTGCAACCGTTCACGCTGGTGGGTGCCACCACCCGCGCCGGCATGCTGACGAACCCGCTGCGCGATCGCTTCGGCATCGTGGCGCGACTGGAGTTCTACACGGCCGAGGAGCTGCAGCGCATCGTGACGCGCTCTGCGGGCTTGCTGGGTGCCCCGATCGATCCGGAAGGTGCGATCGAAGTGGCACGTCGCTCACGCGGTACGCCACGGATTGCCAACCGCCTGCTACGTCGCGTGCGCGACTACGCCGAGGTCAAGGGCACAGGCCGCATCACGCGCGAGATGGCCGACAAGGCCCTGGCCATGCTGGATGTGGATCCGCTGGGTTTCGACGTGATGGACCGCAAGCTGCTGGAGGCGATCATCCACCGCTTTGACGGTGGGCCGGTTGGCCTCGACAACCTGGCCGCGGCCATTGGCGAGGAGCGCGAAACGATCGAGGATGTGATCGAGCCTTACCTGATTCAGCAAGGCTTCCTGCAGCGCACACCGCGTGGCCGCATCGCGACGGCTGCCGCGTTCAGGCACCTGGGTTTGCAGGCACCGCCACAAGGTGGCGACCTGCTGGTGTGATCACCTCTGAGCCTGACTGCCAGCGCCGGAGTCGGGCTCAGCGACGACGCAGATAGTGGATGTACTCGTCGCGACCTTCGCTTTGCTGGGCTTGCTGATCGACCAGGTCATTGCCGGTCTGGCGGGCAAAGGCCTGGAAGTCGCGCACCGAACCTGGATCGGTGGCCAGCACCTTGAGCACTTCCCCGCTGTGCATGTCCGACAGGGCTTTCTTGGCCTTCAGGATGGGCAAGGGGCAGGTCAGGCCGCGGGCGTCGAGTTCTTTATGGATGTCCATGGCTGAGTCCGGATGATCAACAACAGTCAGGCGGGGAAGACGCCCGTCGACAGATAGCGGTCGCCGCGGTCGCAAACAATGAACACGATCGTGGCGTTGCTGAGATTCTGCGCCAATTGCAGGGCAGCCCAGCAGGCGCCTGCCGCCGAGATGCCACAGAACAGCCCTTCTTCGCGCGCCAGGCGACGCGCCATGTCTTCCGCATCGGTCTGGCTCACGTAGATGAGTTCATCCACCCGGGTGGGCTCGTAGATCTTGGGCAGGTAGGCTTCGGGCCACTTGCGGATGCCAGGAATGCGTGAGCCATCCTGCGGTTGTGCACCCACAATGCGCACATCCGGGTTCTTTTCCTTGAGGAAACGAGAGACGCCAGTGATGGTGCCGGTGGTGCCCATGGCACTCACGAAGTGGGTGATGCGACCATGCGTGTCGGCCCAGATTTCGGGACCGGTGGTGTCGTAGTGAACGGCCGGGTTGTCCGGGTTGGCGAACTGATCGAGCACCACGCCCTTGCCTTCGCGCACCATCTGGTCAGCCAGATCACGGGCGTATTCCATGCCACCACTTTTGGGCGTGAGGATGAGCTCGGCGCCGAAGGCCTTCATGGTTTGCGCACGCTCGATGCTGAGGTCCTCCGGCATGATCAGGATCATGCGGTAGCCACGGATCGCAGCAGCCATCGCCAGGGCGATGCCCGTGTTGCCGGAGGTCGCTTCGATCAGGGTGTCGCCGGGCTTGATCTCGCCGCGCTCTTCGGCTCGGCGGATCATGTTGATCGCGGGGCGGTCCTTGACCGAGCCAGCCGGGTTGTTGCCTTCCAGCTTGGCCAGGATCACGTTGCCGCGGGCGTCGCAGGCGGCGCCAGGCACGCGCTGGAGTCGTACAAGCGGGGTCTTGCCGATGGCGTCTTCGAGCGTGGGATAGTTCATGGCGGTATTGTCGCAGGCAGACAAAGACCTAGTGCGGCCCACTGCTGCGGCCCACTGCTTTGCAGCCTGGCTGGCTTGAACGCATGTGCAGGGAGAAAAACAAGCGGGAACAGAACGTTCGCTTGGGTGGTGCCCCGGGCCGGACTCGAACCGGCACTCCTTGCGGAACCGGATTTTGAATCCGGCGCGTCTACCAATTTCACCACCAGGGCGTCCAGTGTGAAGACTGAAAGCATAGCACAGGCCCAGGCTGGATCCACCGAAAAGAGGCGGTTTGCTGGCCAGTTCCGCCTGGCGAGGCCTTTGTGTCAGACCTGACAAATGTCTACACACCAGCGCTACAGCGCCTTCCAAGAATGGCCTCCACCCGTGGCGATGCACTGCAGGCCTCGGGCAGCCCCGGCGAGGTGCGGCAAGTTCGCCACAGCGCGCCGGGATGGACACGTGGTCATTGAAAGGAATCAACCATGACGACCATATCCAGTGGCATCTCCGGCAGCAGCAACTGGGGCGGGATGCCGCCTCCAAGGATGGAGGGCCGTGGCGGCAAGCCATCGTTTTCCAGCATCGACGCGGATGGCAGCGGCGGCCTGGACAAGACTGAACTGCAAACCATGCTCGACAAAGGGCCGCAAGGCGTTCAGGGCAGAGGCTCGACCGACGATCTGTTCAGCAAGCTCGACAGCGATGGTGATGGCAGCGTCAGCCAATCCGAGCTGGACAAAGGCATGAAACCGCCCGGGCACGATGACAGCAGCAGCCAGAACGGCTTTGGCGGCATGGGCATGGACACGCAGTCATTCGCCTCCATGATGGCGGCCGGCATGGGGATGGGTGGGATGAACGGCATGGGAGGCATGCCGCCGCCGCCACCCGATGGCGACAGTGGTGGCTTCTCGCTGAGCGCGCTCGACAACGATCAGGATGGCAGCATCACGAAGACCGAGTTCGGCCTGAGCACCTCAGGCACGTCGGACAGCAGCTCATCGAGCAGTGCAAGCTCGTCGACAGATGAAGCTCAGCAAGCCCTCTTCAACCTGATGGACAGCGATCAGAGCGGCGACATCAGCAAGACCGAGGTCAGCAGCTTTCAGGACAAGATGAAGGCGCTGTTCGAGAAGATGCAGCAGATGGGTGCGCAGCAGTTCAGCAGCGACACCAGCAGCGTCAGCCTGACGGCTTGATGCCGGATCGGCTTCACAAGCTGAACGACACGCTCGCGGGCCGCCCCGGTACGCTCAATGTGGCCACCTGGGGCGGCGTACGCGCGAGCACCTGACCACGCCGGATCACGGCCAGACGGTTGGCACGCAGGCGAATGGCTTCCACCGGGTCTCTCGCCTGCAACAAGATCAGATCCGCATGGCAACCCGGCTCCAGGCCATAGCCGTCCAGACCCAGGATGCGGGCAGGTGTCGTGGTCACGGCCTCAAAGCACTGGCGCATGGCGGCCTGCCCCGTCATCTGTGCCACGTGCAGCCCCATGTGAGCGACTTCCAGCATGTCGCCACTGCCCAGGCTGTACCAGGGGTCCATCACGCAGTCGTGCCCGAAGGCCACGTCGATGCCGCTGGCCAGCATTTCGGGCACGCGGGTCATGCCGCGTCGTTTGGGATAGGTGTCGTGCCGACCTTGCAGCGTGATGTTGATCAGGGGGTTGGCGATGGCCGCCACACCGGCCTCCCTGATCAAGGGCAGCAGCTTGCTCACGTAGTAGTTGTCCATGCTGTGCATGGAGGTGAGGTGCGAGCCCGCTACCCTGCCCTGCAGACCCAGCCTCTGCGCGTGAAAGGCGAGGCTCTCGATGTGCCTTGACAAAGGGTCATCGGACTCGTCGCAATGCATGTCGACGCGCAAGCCGCGCTCTGCCGCCAGCTCGCACAGGATGCGCACCGACTCGGCACCATCGGCCATGGTGCGCTCGAAATGCGGGATGCCGCCAACCACGTCCACGCCCATGTCCAAGGCGCGCTTGAGCTGGCTCAGTGCCTGCGGGCTGCGCAGCACACCATCTTGCGGAAACGCCACCAGTTGCAGATCCAGATAGGGTTTGACCTTCTGCCGCACATGCAACAGGGCTTGCGTGGCCAGCAAGCGAGGGTCACAGATGTCCACATGAGAGCGAATGGCCAGCAGGCCTTTGGCCACCGCCCAGTCGCAATACTGCAAGGCCCGCTCGACGATGGCCTCTTGCGTCAGGTGCGGCTTGAGTTCACCCCACAGGGCAATGCCTTCCAGCAAGGTACCTGACTGATTGACGCGCGGTTGCCCATAGCTCAGGGTCGAATCCATGTGGAAATGGGCATCGACAAAAGGAGGGCTCACGAGATGCCCGGCTGCATCGATTTCCTGAGCAGCACTGGCGGCCAGGGCAGCTTGAACCACCACGATGCGGCCTTGCTGGATACCGATGTCCTGATGGCTGCGACCATCAGGCAAGGTGCAATGTCGAACGATCAGATCAAACACGGCAGGCTCCTGTCGGCGATGCAACACGCATCGCTGACCACGAGCCTAGCAGGGTTCAGACCAACTGCCCGGCAAGGCTTTCAGGTCGATGACAGATCAGAAGGTTTCCCAATCATCGGCACCTGCCGACACCTTGGCAGGCTCTGCCGCAGGAGACGGCAATTGAGGCACCACCGCCTCCACTTTGCGTGGTGCCGGCACAGACGATCGGGCTGAAGGGGGCACGGCAATGACAGCCTGGCGAAGCGACACTTCGGCTGCCCCCTGCCAGGACGACGTCGCCAGATTGCGATCAATGCGGAATGCGGAGACCGCTTCAGCCAGCTTCTGCGCCTGGGTCTTGAGGCTTTCTGCGGCAGCCATGCTCTCTTCAACGAGTGCCGCGTTCTGCTGAGTGGCCTCATCCAGCTGGCTGACCGCCTGGTTGATCTGACCAATGCCCTGACTTTGCTCGGAACTGGCGTGCGCGATCTCTCCGACCAGATCAGTGACCTTGCGTACCTGCGTCACCACATCGTTCATGGTGCTGCCAGCGGCATCAACGAGCTGACTGCCCGAGTTGACCTTCTCGACGCTGTCGTTGATCAAGGTCTTGATTTCGCGGGCGGCCTGTGCGCTGCGCTGCGCCAGTGAACGGACCTCACCGGCCACCACGGCAAAGCCGCGCCCTTGTTCGCCGGCACGCGCGGCTTCCACGGCTGCATTCAATGCCAGGATGTTGGTCTGAAAGGCGATGCCATCGATCACACCGATGATGTCGGAGATCTTGCGGCTGGCGGTCTGGATGCCGTTCATGGTCTCCACCACCTGGCTGACCACCCTGCCGCCTTGGGCCGCCACCTCGGACGCGGCACTGGCCAGCTGATTGGCCTGCATGGCATTGTCAGCGTTGGTGCGAACCGTACCGGCCATTTCTTCCACCGATGCCGCCGTTTCCTCCAGGCTGGATGCCTGGGTTTCGGTACGGGCGCTGAGGTCGGTGTTGCCCTGCGCAATCTGGGTTGACGCGGTGGCCACCGAGTCGGCGCCCGTGCGAACCTGGTGCACCATCTCGGAGAGGCTTCGGATCATGTTGGCCAGTGCGGACTGCATGTCACCGACCTCGTCCCGACGGTCCGTGTGCACGGATTGCGTCAGGTCGCCCTCGGCCACGGCCTTGAGCACATCGGCAGCCTGCTCCACCGGGCGTGACACCTGACCCGCGACCAACCAGGCCAGCGACATGCCCAGGATCACAGCCACGAGCACGGCCGTCAGGACGGCCCAACGGGCGTGGCCATAGAGTTCATCACCCTGGTCACTGGCGGCCTGACCGCCCTTGGCATTGAATTCGATGAGCTTGTCGAGCGTCTCCCCATACTTCTCGTACAGAGCTTGCGCAGCACCCGATGCATGCGAAAACGCCTCATCCTTGTTGCCCAGCGTCATCAAGCCGATGACCGTATCGTGCTCCGCCTGGTAAGCACGCCAGTCAGCCTGGAATGACGCCCACAGCGCCTTTTCCTCCGAATCAGCAATCTGTTTTTCATAAGCAGATTGCAACTTGCCGACCTCCGCCAGCGTCGCAGCCATCTGCTGCATGAGCGAGCGACGTTGCCCTTCGTCACGCGTGGCGAGATACAGCAACTCATAAACCCGGTAATCACCCGTCATGGTGTTGATGGCGCCCGCAAGCCGCTGGCTGGTCATCCAGTGTGTGGCCATGACACTGGACTGCTCGTTCACGGCCGACAAGCGCGCGACGCTGAACAGACCCAGCAGGGCTGTCAGCAGCAGGACCGCGGCAAACGAAGTCAACAGCTTTCTGCGCAAACGCAAATTGGCAAACCATTGCATGGGAATCCCCCCTCAACAAGTTGACAAGCGCAGGCGCACCTGTTTGGTGATGTCAACGGATTGTCAAAGGGGCTCGCCAGGCAATAAGCCTGAATTCATCAGGGGTTTGGGTCCTATTTGTGACGGACCGCACAGCGTGATGTGTTCAGAGCGTACCGAAGATGCGGTCGCCCGCGTCGCCCAGGCCCGGCACGATGTAGCCATGCTCGTTGAGATGGCTGTCCAGCGCCGCCGTGACGATGGGCACATCCGGATGATGCTGGCGCATGTTGGCCACGCCCTCTGGTGCAGCCAGCAGGCTGAGCAGCTTGATGCTGCCGCAACCGGCCTCCTTGATGCGATCGATGGCGGCCACGGCAGAGTTGCCGGTAGCCAGCATCGGGTCCACCACGATGACCTGGCGGTCGGCGATGTCGGAGGGCACCTTGAAGTAGTACTCGACCGGCTCCAGTGTTTCAGGGTCCCGATACAGGCCGATGTGACCAACACGCGCCAGCGGCAGCAGTGCCAGCACGCCATCCAGCATGCCGTTGCCCGCCCGCAGGATGGAGATGATGCACAGCTTCTTGCCACTGATGACGGGCGAATCCATCGTCGTGATCGGCGTGGTGATGGACTGCAGCTCGGTGGGCAGATCGCGCGTGGCTTCGTACACCAGCATCTGGCTGACTTCACGGAGCAGGTTGCGGAAGCTGTCCGTATTGGTATCGACGCTGCGCAACCAGGTCAGCTTGTGCTGCACCAAGGGGTGATCGACCACGGTGAGGTTGGGAAAGTCTGCCGTCATCACGTCCTCCTGAGATCAAAACACGGTGCCATCGCTGTCCAGGTGCATCGGGGGCGGGCCACCAGGCCGCTTCGCCTGCGCAATCTGCCTTCCCGCGGCCCAACTGCCCCCTTCCAGCACCCTGGCCAGAGGGAACTGATCGGGCGTCATACCCAGCTCACCTCTGACCGCTTCCGCCAGATGATCAAGGATAGCGACGGTCAGGGCACGCCACTCCACGATGGGCTCGGCATCCACGCTCCAGCGTGTGGTGTGAAAGGCACGATCTCGCGCCTGCAGCAAGCCCAGATCCAGCAGGAGCCCGCCATTTCGGTACTCGGGCAAGCCGGTCAACTCATCCAGGCCCACCACCTTGAGCCCCGCATCTTCCAGGGGCTCCAGCAAGGAATAGGTCATCCATTGGCTGAGTTTGTGGAAAGGCAACCAGCCATCCGGTGCGTCCGGGTGCCGCCAGCAATCGCCCAGCGGCACGCCATCCAGTTCATGGCGCCCCGGCCAGATATGACCCAGGGTATGGAGCAGCAAGGACAGCACATGCGCTGCCCGCACCTGCCCCGTCGGTGCCATGCGGAACAGGGTGTCCACGATGTGCCCGGGCCGCAACAGGCCGGGCGCATCTGTTCGGCCATAGACATCCGGGTTGTTCTTGAGCGCCAGCGCCAGTTGACGCAGCAGGTTCGCACGGCCGTCCAGCCCGACAATGGGGTTGGTGTCAGACACCTGGAAAGCAAGGCCCAGGTCAGCCGTCAACACACGCTCCAGGCCGGCGGCATCAGCGCGACAAGGTTGATGCGGATCGCTCGACAGCGCCCCACTGGCCCACCAGCGCAGGCTGGCCACGCCCAGGCCTTCGGAGCGCGTCAAGGTTTGTCCGCTGGCCTGGTCCTTGTATTGCCATGAAGGTCCGGCACCTGCATCCAGCAGTACGCTGACCACAGCCAGATCCACCCTGGCCCGCGCTCGCTCGAGTCTGACTGACTGGGCATCCAGCCCATGCTCTCGGGCGACATGGGCCCACCGGTCCACACCACCCGCCTCGAAGTGGCGCCAGCGGCTGTGATACGGCACCTTGAGATCCGGGTAGCGCTGCCTGATCACATTGCTCACATAGGCCGACACCAGGGCCATCCGCTCGGGATGCCAGGTGAAATGGCGAGCCTGCCCTGCCTGGGCCAAAGCCATGATGGCCGCGCTGTGTTGCCGCACGGCCTGCGCACTCATCAGGCTGTCGGCCAGGGACGACTGGGGCACTTGCAAGGCACTCATTCCATCAACCCCCGGCCCTTGGCCTGAGCGAGTTCTGCCGCATCCGGCGTATACGTGGAGAAATAGCCTGCGGCCTTCTTGGCATCCATCTCCACCTGCGCGTCTGCCGGGATCAATTCATCCGGAATGGGCACACGCTCGACCACTTCAATACCTTGCTCGACCAGGGCGCCGTGCTTCATGTTGCTCATGGAGGCCCACTTGTCGATGCGCTTGATGCCCAGCCAATGAAACACATCGGGCATGAGCTGCTGAAAGCGCATGTCCTGCACGCCTGCCACGCATTCGGTGCGCTCGAAATAAGTCTCGGCACGGTCGCCACCGTTCTGGCGTTTGCGCGCGTTGTAGACAAGGAACTTGGTGACCTCACCCAAGGCACGCCCTTCCTTGCGGTTGTAGATGCACAAGCCGACGCCGCCTTGCTGCGCCATCTCGATGCAGACCTCGATGCCGTGCGCCAGATAGGGCCGGCAGGTGCAGATGTCCGACCCGAATACGTCGGAGCCATTGCACTCGTCATGTACCCGGCACGCCACCTTCGTCTCGGGCTTGCCCAGCTTGGCCACCTCACCAAAGAAGTACAGCGTCATGCCCCCGATGGGCGGCAGGAAGACCTTGAGATCGGGTCGCGTGACCAGCTCGGGGAACATGCCGGCGGTCTGCTCGAACAGGTGACGGCGCAGCGCGCTCTCCTTGATGCCGAAGCGCTCGGCCAGGCCTGGCAGGTACCACACCGGGTCGATGGCGGCCTTGGTGACCTTCACGTCACCGTTGGCATTGAGGATGTCACCATCAGCCTTCAAGCGACCGCTGGCCATGGCCGCCACCAGTTCAGGCATGTTGATGTGGGCCTTGGTGATGGCAATGGTGGGCCGCACATCCAGCCCGGCCTCCAGTTGAGACTGGAACTCGCTGGCCACCAGATGCCCCCAGGGATCCAGCGACACGATGCGGCTGGCGTCGCCCCATTGTGGATGGGGCCCGATGGACTCGGCCGGGGCCGTATTGGTCAGATCAGGCTTGTGATCCCGGCTGAGGGAACCCGAGGCGACGGCCAGAGCCCGGTAAACGGAGTACGCGCCCGAGTGGGTACCAATGACGTTGCGCGCGCCCGGGTTGGCCACACTGGCCACCAGCGGGCCGCGCTCGGCCGCAGTTGGTGCACCCCAGCGCACCGTAGCCAGGGCTTCGTCTCCACGCCGGCGCGCAGGGTGAGATGTCAATACGATGTGGGCTGACATGGTCATGGACCTCCATCAAGTTGCCCGCCGATCTGTGGTCAGGCTTGACTACACCTTAGCGAGTTGCGTGCCAGGTGGGTGTGATGGATCACCGGAGATGTATCGAAATGAGGTGCCAGACACGGGAATCCATGTGGCACGGGCTTGCACGCGCGGCCCTTATGATGTGCGCCTACATCCACTGCCGTCGCTGAACAAGCATGCCGCCGCTGCCCCCCATTACCCAGGCACTGATTCTGATCAACGTTGCCATGTATTGCCTGGACGAGCCACTCAATGGGTTGCTGACGCATTACTTCGCGCTCTACCCGATTCAAAGTGGTTTCTTCTACCCCTGGCAGGTGGTGAGCTACGCCTTCCTTCACGGCTCCCTGCCCCACATCTTCTTCAACATGATGGGTTTGTGGATGTTCGGCAGTGAGCTGGAACGCATCTGGGGCTCTCGGCGCTACATGGAGTTCCTGCTGGCCAGTGTGCTGACGGCAGCGGCTGCACAATTGATCCTGTCTCTGCTGGCGGGCTGGAACAACTACACCGTGGGCGCGTCCGGGGGCATCTATGGCCTGCTGCTGGCCTTCGGCATGATGTTCCCCAATCGCACGATCATGCCGCTGTTCCCCCCGATCCCGATGAAGGCCAAGGTGTTCGTCGCGGTGTTCGGCGGGCTGGAGTTGCTGCAAGGCGTGATGGGCACCTCGTCGGGCGTTGCCCACTTTGCCCACCTGGGCGGCATGCTGGGCGGCTGGTTGATGCTGCGCTACTGGCGCGGGCAGCCGCCGTTCAAGCCTCGTCGTGGCCCGCGCCGTTTCTGACCTGTCGCGTTGAAGCGGATGACACGGCAATGCCTGCCGTGATCAGCAGCAGGGCCACCGGGTGATACCAGCGAGGGTGCTGGCCCAGAAAGATCGCCGACCACAAGGCCGCGAAAATGGCCGTGAGGTTGCCAAAGAACGAGGCCATGGTGGGGCCCACGGCCTGCACGCCCAGGCCCCAGCAACGGTAGGCCAGGATGGATGGGCCTACGGCGATGAAAATCATCGCGGCCCATGTAGACCACGTAGCTGGCCACACCGGGGGCTGCACGCCACCGGCCATGAACGCCTCGACGGCCGCGCAAAGCCCGGCCCAGATCACCCCGAACAACACTTGAATCTGCAGGAAGGCTGCCCAGTCCCAATCAGGTCGGGCCGCACCCTGCATGGCCGCTGGCGGCCTGGCCAGCATCCAGCTGTAAAGCGCCCAGGCCAGGCTGGCCAGCAACATCAACAAGTCGCCAGGCACCAGGCGAACATGGCGCAACACCTCCCATTGCCCCTGCGCGATCACCAGCAGCACGCCCAGGATCGACAGCGCAGCGCCCAGAAACTGCCGCGCATGCAGGCGCTGCCCGTAGGCCACGGCGCCCACCAGCATCATCCAGACCGGCACGCTGGCGCCGATCAAGGTCACGTTCAAGGGGGTCGATGTCTGCAGTGCGAGGTACTGCATGGCGTTGTAGGTGCCCACACCCAGCACGCCGATGGCGGCCAGGTACACCCATCGCTCACGGATGGCGGCCATGTCCCCCCAGATCCGCATGGACAAGGGCATGAGCATCAAGCCCACCAACAACCAGCGCAGGGCGTTCATGGCCACAGGCGGCAAGCTGCCAACCATGAGCCGACCAACCACCGCGTTGCCCGCCCACATCATGGGCGGCAGGATCAGCAGGACGAGTGTTCGAGGCTGAAGATAGGCGGGACGGGTCAAGGCTGGGTTCGGATGGCGGCGTAATCAGCCATTAGAACAGCCGAAAGGCCGGTTGAGCCATCACCCTGCCGGGCGGCCCGGCAAGGGTCACATGGTCAACCGGCCAGAACCAGAAATCAATCGCGTGGCGTGGTTGCGGCGCGGTAGGCGTGCCAAGACGCGTGGCCAATCACCGGCCCCACCACCACCAGGCCCAGGAAGCCCGGCAGCATGGCCATCACGATGGCCAGTGTGATCAGCCCGCCCCACAGCAACATCACGCCAGTCTGCGTGCTGACCAGGCGCATGCTGGCCAGCCCGGCCGTGATGGCGTCCACCGACTTGTCGAGCATCATGGGCATGCTGATCACGCTGATGGCAAAGATGAGCGAGGCGAACACGGCACCTACTGCGATGTAGCCCGCAAAGAAGGTCAGGTACTCCTCGGTCATCATCGAGGACAAAGGCCCGCTGAAATCAGGCATGCCGTCAAAGCTGATGGCGAACATGATCATGGCCGAGCGGCCCCACAGCATCTCCAGCACCAGCAAGACGCTGGCAAAGATCGCCAGTTGCCCGCTGCTGATGCGCCAGGCCGTGAGCGAGGACCACATGCTCAAAGGCTCACCCTGCTCCAGCCTGCGACTGACGTCATACAGGCCCAGGCACAGGAACGGCCCCAACAACAGAAAGCCGGCAGACAAGGCCAGGGTGTACTCGGGCGCCTGATGGAAACAGGCCACCAGCAACCAACCCATGAGCACGAAGCAGGTGCCGTAGAAAGCACCGACCAGCGGGGCGCGGCTGAAATCGTGCCATCCGCGAGACAGCCATTCGAAAGGGTCGTGCCAGCTCAACTGCGTGAGCGGCATGTCCAGCACGCTGGGCTGCCGGACTTCGTCGCCCGTGCTCGCCTCGATCACAGGCGCAATATCAACCTGCCCTGCAGCGGCACCCAGCGACATGTTGGGAGCGAGCGGTGCCTCGGAGATGGGCGTCAGGAAACGCGATGGCAGCTCCAGCTGTGAACTGGCCGCCTCGGCCTGCGCCGGCCAGTGCATGACGCGCCGCAATGTGGGCCTGCGCCGATGCGTACGGCGACGAGAAACCAGGACGTGATGTGTCAAACGACCAGCCGAACCCATGAGTTCTCCTTCGAGGATGCCTCGGTAGGAGAAAAGTACGCCTGGATTTGATCTGCGTCACTGGTGAAAACGCGGGGAAACGGACAAATGCCCTGTCCTCGACACGGTATTCATGCGATTAACCGGCGTTATCCGCGACGAACTCGCCGCAATTCATCCAGGATCAGCAAGGCTGCACCGATGGTGATGCCGCAGTCGGCCACGTTGAAGGCCGGGAAATGGCCGCCAGGAAACATGGGCGCCAGGAAGGCCCAGTGGAAATCCAGGAAGTCCACCACGTAGCCATGGATGAGTCGATCGATCACGTTGCCGATGGCCCCACCCAGGATCAGTGACATGGCCCAGGCGAACAGTCTCTGGCCATGGTGCTGGCGCAGCAGATAGATGATGAAGCCGGTGGCCACAAAAGCCAGGCCCACAAAGAACCAGCGCTGCCAGCCACCTGCATGAGCCAGGAAAGAGAAAGCCGCACCGGTGTTGTGCACCCGAACCACATTGAAGAAGGACCACACCTCACGGCTGTCGCCGTACTGGAAGTAGCCCACGATCAACACTTTGGTGAACTGATCCAGCAGGATCAGGATGAAGGCGATGCCCAACCAGGGCAACAATCCCTGGCTGGTGCCGGATGCGGACTTTTTGGTGGCCATGTTGAATCAGATCAGGCGTGCACGCGGTGCTCACCGGCACCATGCAGGTTGCTGTCGCAACGGCCGCAGATGGTGGGGTGCTCGGGGTTGCTGCCAACGTCATCGCGGTAGTGCCAGCAGCGCTCGCACTTCACGGCCTTGGATGGGTTGACTTCGATCTGCGTGGAGTGGCCTTCAGCCAGCTCGACGGCAGACACGATCAGCACGAACTTGAGGTCATCGCCCAGGCTGCGCAGATCGGCCAGCAGGCGCTGATCATCCGCATTGATCGTGACGAACAAGTTGGCCTGCAGCGAGGCGCCCACTTCGCCACGGGTACGCACTTCTTCGATCTGGCGGTTGCACTCTTCGCGGAAAGCGCGGATGCGCGACCACTTGGCCAGCAGTTCGGTGTCCTTGTCAGCCTCGTGGAAGTCCCAGTAGGTTTCGGTGAAGATCGTGTCGCCCTTGTTCTGGCCGCCGTTGAAGACCTTCCAGGCCTCCTCAGCGGTAAAGCTCAGGAACGGCGCCATCCAGCGCAGCATGCCGTTCGTGATATGCCACAGCGCGGTCTGCGCGGCGCGGCGGGCCAGGCTCTTGGCGGCGCTGGTGTACAGGCGATCCTTGAGCACATCGAGGTAGAAGGCGCCCAGGTCTTCCGAGCAGTAGACCTGCAGCTTGGCCACGACTGGGTGAAACTCGTAGCGCTCGTAGTGCGCCAGGATGTCCTCCTGCAGCTGCGAGGCGCGGGCCAGCGCATAGCGGTCGATTTCCAGCAGCTCGTTGAGCGGCACGGCATCCGTCTCTGGATTGAAATCAGACGTGTTGGCCAGCAGGAAACGCAGGGTGTTGCGGATGCGGCGGTAGCCGTCCACCACGCGGGCGAGGATCTTGTCGTCGATGCCCAGGTCGCCCGAATAGTCGGTGGAAGCGGCCCACAGGCGGATGATCTCGGCACCCATCTTGGTGCTGATCTCTTGCGGCGCCACCGTGTTGCCCACGGACTTGGACATCTTGCGGCCCTGGCCGTCCACGGTGAAGCCGTGGGTCAGCAGGCCCTTGTAAGGTGCACGGCCATAGATGGCGCAAGCGGCCAGCAGCGAGCTGTGGAACCAGCCGCGGTGCTGGTCATGGCCTTCCAGGTACAGATCGGCTTCGTGCAACTCGTCGTGGCCGGCCGTCGGGTGGCTACCTTGCGCCGGGTTGAGCACGTGGAAGAAGGAGGTGCCGGAGTCGAACCACACGTCCAGGATGTCGGTGGACTTGCTGTACTCGGCGGCTTCCGTACCCAGCCATTCGGCGGGATCCAGCTTGGACCAGGCTTCCACGCCGCCGGCTTCAACCAGGTCAGCGGCCTTGTCCATGAACGCCATGGTGTCGGGGTGCAGCTCGCCGGTCACCTTGTGCAGGAAGAAAGGCAGGGGCACGCCCCAGTTGCGCTGGCGGCTGATGCACCAGTCAGGGCGGTTGGCGATCATGTCGCGCAGGCGAGTGCGGCCGTTCTCGGGGTAGAAGGTGGTGTGGTCGATGGCGTCCAGCGCGGTCTGGCGCAGGGTCTTCTCAGCCTTCTCGGTCGCAAACACGCCCTCGCCTTCGTCCATGCGCACGAACCATTGCGCGGCGGCACGGAAGATCACCGGCGTCTTGTGGCGCCAGCAGTGCGGGTAGCTGTGGACGATGTCCTTGGTGGCCAGCAGGCGGCCATGCTCACGCAGCGTCTCCAGCACCACCGGAGCGGCCTTCCAGATGTGCTGGCCGCCGAACAGGGGCAGATCGGCTTCGTAAACGCCATTGCCTTGCACGGGGTTGAGGATGTCGTCGAACTTCAGGCCGTGGGCGATGCAGGAATTGAAGTCGTCCACACCGTAGGCAGGCGCGGCGTGCACGATGCCGGTGCCGTCTTCCGCACTGACGTACTCGGCCAGGTAGACGGGCGCTTCGCGGTCATAGCCCTTGTCCACATGGGCCAGCGGGTGCTTGAACTTCAGGCCTTCGAGCTTGGCGCCGGTTGTGGTGGCCACAACCTTGCAGTCATCGGCTTCGAAGCCATAACGGGCCACGGCCTTTTCCACCAGCGATTCCGCCAACACCAGCAGGCCCTTGGGCGTGTCGACCAGGGCGTAGCTCAGCTCGGCGTGCACGTTCAAGGCCTGGTTGGCGGGGATGGTCCAGGCGGTGGTCGTCCAGATCACGGCGAAGGCGTCTTTGCTCAGCGTGCTCAGGCCAAAGGCGGCAGCCAATGCAGCGGGTTCAGCGCTCAGGAAGGCCACGTCCAGCGTCTGCGACTTCTTGTCGGCGTATTCGATCTCGAACTCGGCCAGCGACGAGCCGCAGTCGAAGCACCAGTACACGGGCTTGAGGCCACGGTAGACGTAGCCACGCTCCATGATCTTTTTCAGGGCGCGGATCTCGTTGGCTTCGTTGCCGAAGTCCATGGTGCGATAGGGATGGGCCCAGTCGGCCAGCACGCCCAGGCGCTTGAAATCGGTGCGTTGGCCGTCGATCTGCTCGGCGGCGTAGACGCGCGCCTTGGCCTGCACGTCGTCGCGGCTGAGGTTGCGGCCGAAGGTCTTTTCGATCTGGTTCTCGATGGGCAGGCCGTGGCAGTCCCAGCCGGGCACGTAGATGGCGTCCATGCCCTTGAGTTGGCGCGCCTTGACGATCATGTCCTTGAGGACCTTGTTGACGGCGTGGCCGATGTGGATGTTGCCGTTGGCATACGGCGGGCCGTCGTGCAGCACGAACTTGGGTGCGCCTTGACGGGCTGCGCGAAGCTTGTCGTACAGGCCTGTCTTTTCCCACTCGGCCACCCAGCCCGGCTCGCGCTTGGGCAGATCGCCCCGCATCGGGAAGGGCGTGTCGGGCATGTTCAGCGTGGCGCGGTACTGGCCTTCACCTGCGGTGTTGGCGGGGGCAGCAGACTTCTTGTCTTGACTCATGATCGTTCTCGGCAAAGGAACACGACAGGGCGGCCACATGTGGCCCCGTTGCCATCGGGTTCCTGGGAATCAGGTGAGCCGCGCACCACGCACGTTGTCATCAACGACGGGGAAAGCGGCCAGGCTAGGGTTCGGTCAGACGGTGAGCGTCAAATTCGGTCGCGCGTGGTCTGACGGCGCTGCGCCTGGAAGAAGGACTTCGCATCGGCGATGTCCTTGTGGATGGCCGCCTGCAACGCGTCCAGCCCGTCGTAACGGGCTTCATCTCGGAGTTTGTGCAGGAGTTCCACGCGCACGATTTTACCGTAGCCCCCCTCAGACCCCAGATTGGCGGGCCATTCGAAGCAATGGACCTCCAGCAGAACCCGTCCCGCGTCCTCCACCGTGGGGCGCACGCCCAGGCTGGCCACGCCTTCGATCGGCTGATCGGCCAGGCCGTGGGTGCGGACCACGAAGATGCCCGTGGTGGCCGGTTTCTCGTGGCCGAAGCGCACATTGAGCGTGCGGCAATCCAGGCTGCGGCCCAGCTTGGCGCCATGCACCACGTGGCCGCTGACGGTGTAGGGCCGGCCCAGCATCTGCTCGACACGGGCCATGTCGCCCGCCGCCATCGCGTCACGCACCACCGAGGACGACACGCGCACGCCATGCACCTCGTAGCTCATCATGCGGGCCACGTCGAAGCCGTGATCATTGCCGGCGGCATCCAGCAGGTTGTAGTCGCCGGCACGCTTGGCGCCAAAGCGGAAGTCGTCGCCCACCAGGACGTAACGGGCGTTCAAGCCCTGGACCAGCACCTTGTCGATGAAGTCATCCGGGCTCTGGCTGGCAAAGTGGCGATCGAAACGCAGGATGACCACCTGGTCCACCCCGCAGCGCTCCAGTTCGGACAGCTTGTCACGCAAGGTGGCGATGCGCGCAGGCGCGATCTCAGGCTTGCCGGCCAGTTGGGCGAAATAGTCACGCGGGTGCGGCTCGAAGGTCAGCACGGTGGCGGGAACACCACGGTGCTGGGCTTCATTGCGCAACAGGGCCAGCATGGCCTGATGCCCCCGGTGCACCCCATCGAAATTGCCGATGGTCAGCGCGCAGGCTGGGGCCAGCGCCGCATGGTTGAAACCACGAAAGACTTGCATAGGCCCAAATTATGCCCGGCGATCCCCCTCACCAAGGGGGCCAGGGACACTGCATCGGTTTGCCAACAAAAAAGTGATACTAAAATCACATTAATTCGAAAATAAGGGAGGACCACCCGACTGGCTCGTGGTGGATCATCTTGGCAAGCGCTGGCGTGTCGTAGACTGCGCCCCGATGTCTCACCCGATATTCCCGTCGCACATTTCTGCGCGCGATGGCTTGAAACTTCATCTGTCATATTGGTCGGTGACCGCCCCGAAAGGCGTGGTCGTGTTGCTGCATGGCTTGTCGGAACATGGCCAGCGTTATGCCGAAACCGCGCGGCGCATCAATGAAGCAGGCTGGATCACGTTGGCGCCGGATCTGCGTGGCAATGGCCTGTCCGAAGGCCCCAGGGGCGCCATCCGGCAAGACGACGATTTCCTGCACGATCTGGCCACGGTGCTGGACCTGATCGACCGGACCTGCCCGGGGCTGCCCAGGGTCCTGATGGGGCACAGCATGGGCGGCGCCCTGGCAGCGCGTTTCGCGTCGGCACAAGCGCTGCCAAGAGAAGACGTGGCCTGGGCCCGCAGTATCAGTGGCCTTGTCCTGTCGGCACCGGCGCTGCAACCCACGATGAGCCTGGTGCAGAAGGCCTTGCTGTCCACCATGGGGCGGCTCATTCTGGATGTGGCCGTCCCCGTGGCATTCAAGACGGAGTGGATCAACTCCGACCCGGCGGTGGTTGACGAGATCAACAACGATCCGCTGGCACACAAGAAGATCACGCCACGAGTCGCCCTGTTTCTGGCTGGCCAAGGTCCGACCGTGCAACGCCGTGCACCCAGCTGGACGGTCCCGACCCTGATGCTCTACACGCCGGACGATCGGCTGGTCATGAAAGACGGCTGCGAACGCTTCATGAAGGCTTTGCCGGCAGACCTGTCCACCATGCAGGCGTTCCCGGGCTTGAAACACGACCTGCTGCGCGAGCCGGATCGAGACAAGGTTCATCAAGCCCTGCAACAATGGCTGAAACAGACCTTCCACCGATGAACAGCGATATCGCCCCGCCACGCCGACGAACCGGTCGCCCCTCCAAGCAGGATGTCACGCCCGGTCAGGACGCCAAGACCATGCTGCTGCATGCGGCAGGGGCCGAGTTCGTGGAGTTCGGCTATGAGCACACGACCAGCAACCGAATCGCTCAGCGCGCGGGTTTTGCCCC
>NZ_DASUIS010000020.1:0-2528 GCF_036279675.1 Aquabacterium sp.
CACGATGCCCGCCAGGCGGAACAGGCCATAGACCTCGTAGAAGTCGAAGTTGGCCACGCTCCAGCCGGTACGTTGGGCGTAGTACTCGATCACTTCCTTGCGGGTCAGCATGCCCGGTGCGTTCGTGGGTTGACGGCGCGAGCCCAGCATGAAGGGGTCGTCATCGGCCTGCACCCAATAGGCCAGCGAGCTGCCCAGGTCCATCAATGGGTCGCCCAGCGTGGCCATTTCCCAGTCCAGCACGCCGATCACCTTCATCGGGTCGGCGATGTCCAGCACCACGTTGTCGAAGCGGAAGTCGTTGTGGATCAGGCAGATGGCCACTTCCTGCCTGGGCTGCCTGTCGGCCAGCCACTGCATCACGGATTCGAAGTCGGACACATCGTCCGTGCGTGCGGCACGGAAGCGCTTGCTCCAGCCCTCGATCTGGCGCGCCACATAACCTTCGCCCTTGCCCAGCGTATCCAGGCCAGCGTCCTTCACATTCAGCATGTGCAGGTCGATCAGCTTGTCCAGCACGTTCATGCAAAGCTGTCGCGTCCTGGGGGCATCCAGGCCCAGCTCGTCAGGCAGGTTCTGCCGTGGGATCACACCCACCAGGCGCTCCATCACATAGAACGGCGCACCGATCACCTCGGTGTCTTCGCAGATGGCGTAGACGTTCGGCACGGCCGGGTACACGGGCTTGAGCATCTCCATGATGCGGGCCTCGCGCACCACGTCGTGCGCCGATTTGGCGATGTGGCCAAAGGGCGGGCGACGCAGGATCAGGTCGCGGTTTTCATAACTCAGCAGGTAGGTGAGGTTCGAGGCCCCGCCCG
Source organism: Aquabacterium sp. (assembly GCF_036279675.1). Classification (GTDB taxonomy): domain Bacteria; phylum Pseudomonadota; class Gammaproteobacteria; order Burkholderiales; family Burkholderiaceae_C; genus Aquabacterium. The sequence goes on from NZ_DASUIS010000020.1 coordinate 822, forward strand.
GGAACTGCTTGAGTTGCGGCTCGCCCTCCACCGCGAGGCCTGCAGCACGCAGGTACGCGTTCACGCGGACCAGATCCACCTCTTCACCGGCGCGCACCTTGCCCGCGGCGTCGATCAACTTCTCGCTCATTGCTTGTGTCTCCTTGAGTACTTCTCAGCCAGGCACCTGTGTGCGCTCAGCCTTCACCGCGTGCGGCGCGCTGGCGGGCCAGTTCGAACTTGGCCACCACCTTGCGGTGCACTTCGTCCGGACCATCGGCCAGACGGATGGTGCGCACATAAGCCGCCAGGGTGCTCAGCGGCGTATCCAGCGTGACACCCAATGCGCCGTGCATCTGGATGGCCGCGTCCAGCACCACCTGCGCCATATTAGGCGCAACCACCTTGATCTGCGAGATCTCGCTCATGGCGGCCTTCACACCCACCGTGTCCATCATCCAGGCGGCCTTCTGCGTGAGCAAACGGGCTTGCTCGATGGCCATGCGTGCGTTGGCGATCACGTCCACATTGCCGCCCAGTTGATTCAAGGGCTTGCCAAATGCCACGCGCTTGTCGCCGCGCTCGGCCATCATGGCCAGCGCACGTTCGGCACCGCCGATGCAGCGCATGCAGTGGTGGATGCGGCCAGGGCCCAGTCGGCCTTGGGCGATTTCGAAGCCACGGCCCAGGCCGGCGATGATGTTTTCCTTGGGCACGCGCACGTTGTCGAAGGTGACTTCGCCGTGTCCGAAAGGCTCGTCATACACGCCGAACGACGGCAGCATGCGCTCGATCTTGACGCCCGGTGTGTCCAGCGGCACCAGGATCATCGAGTGGCGCTTGTGACGCTCGGCGGTCGGATCCGTCAGCCCCATGAAGATCAGGATCTTGCAATTGGGGTGGCCAATGCCAGAGCTGAACCACTTGCGCCCATTGATCACGACCTCGTCGCCTTCGGGCACCGCCGTGGCCTCCATGTTGGTGGCGTCCGACGACGCCACGCCCGGCTCGGTCATGCAGAAGGCCGAACGGATCTCGCCGGCCAGCAAGGGTGTCAACCAACGGTCCTGCTGCGCGGGCGAGCCGTACATGTGCAGCTCTTCCATGTTGCCGGTGTCAGGTGCGTTGCAGTTGAACACCTCGGCGGCCATGGTGTTGTAGCCCATCAGTTCGGCCAGGGCGGCGTACTCCACCACCTTGAGGCCAGCACCGTGGTGCGGATCGGGCAGGAAGAGGTTCCACAGGCCAGCTGCCTTGGCCTTCGCCTTGAGGTCTTCCATCAAGGCGGGCTGGCGCCATTGACGCCAATCTGCCGAGCCGGTCATCTGCGCGTGATAGGCATCCTCGGCCGGGATCACGTGATCACGCATGAAGCTCTTGACGCGTTCGATGTATTCCAGGGCGCGGGGGGAATGGCCAAAGTCCATGGGCTGCTCTCTTTCTGGCGGTCAGTCTTTGCTGCGCGCAGTGTAGAAATCAGCACAGAATGAATCAAATGAATTATCTGAATCCGGATACATTCACAAAATGAATCTGAACAAGATCGATCTGAACCTGTTCCTGGTGTTTGACGCCATCGTGCAGACCGGCTCGCTCACCGCCGCGGCACGCGAACTACACCTGAGCCAGCCGGCCGTCAGCCATGCCCTGGCGCGCCTGCGCGACACCCTGGGCGACCCGCTCTTCACCCGCCAGGGCCGCCGCATGCTGCCCACACCGTATGCGCGC
>NZ_DASUIS010000021.1:0-36243 GCF_036279675.1 Aquabacterium sp.
CTGGGAGCAAAGCAATGCAACTGAATCCCGCAGAAATTTCCGAACTGATCAAGAGCCGCATCGAAGGTCTCGGCGCGGCTGCCGACATTCGCAACCAAGGTACCGTCATCTCCGTGACCGACGGTATCGTCCGCGTGCACGGTTTGTCCGATGCCATGCAGGGCGAAATGTTGGAGTTCCCCGCTGACGCCTCCGGCGTCCCCACCTACGGCCTGGCCCTGAACCTCGAGCGCGACTCCGTCGGCGCCGTGATTCTGGGTGCCTACGAGCACATCTCCGAAGGCGACACCGTCAAGACGACCGGTCGCATTCTGGAAGTGCCCGTTGGTCCCGAGCTGGTTGGCCGCGTGGTGAACCCGCTGGGTCAGCCTATCGACGGCAAGGGCCCGATCAACGCCAAGCTGTCTTCTCCCATCGAGAAGATCGCCCCTGGTGTGATCGCCCGTGAATCCGTGTCGCAGCCTCTGCAAACCGGTATCAAGTCGATCGACTCGATGGTGCCCGTGGGCCGTGGTCAGCGCGAACTGATCATTGGTGACCGTCAGACCGGTAAAACGGCTGTGGCCATCGACGCCATCATCGCCCAGAAGGGCCAGGGCGTCACCTGTATCTACGTCGCCATCGGTCAGAAGGCTTCGTCGATCAAGAACGTCGTGCGCTCGCTGGAACAAGCTGGCGCCATGGAGTACACCATCGTCGTGGCCGCTTCGGCTTCTGACTCGGCTGCCATGCAGTTCGTGTCGGCCTACTCCGGTTGCGCCATGGGCGAATACTTCCGCGACCGCGGTGAAGACGCCCTGATCGTGTACGACGACCTGTCCAAGCAAGCCGTGGCCTATCGTCAGGTTTCGCTGCTGCTGCGTCGTCCTCCCGGTCGTGAAGCTTTCCCCGGCGACGTGTTCTACATCCACTCGCGTCTGCTGGAGCGTGCAGCCCGCGTGAACGCCGACTACGTCGAAGCCTTCACCAAGGGTGAAGTCAAGGGCAAGACGGGTTCGCTGACGGCCTTGCCGATCATTGAAACGCAAGCCGGTGACGTGTCCGCTTTCGTGCCTACCAACGTGATCTCGATCACCGACGGCCAGATCTTCCTGGAAACGTCGCTGTTCAACGCTGGTATCCGTCCCGCCATCAACGCCGGTATCTCCGTGTCCCGCGTGGGTGGTGCTGCTCAGACCAAGATCATCAAGGGCCTGTCCGGCGGTATCCGTACCGACCTGGCGCAGTACCGTGAACTGGCTGCGTTCGCGCAGTTCGCTTCCGATCTGGACGCCGCAACCCGCAAGCAGCTGGACCGCGGTGCCCGCGTGACCGAACTGCTGAAGCAGGCTCAGTACTCGCCGCTGCCGATCTCCCTGATGGGTGCCACACTGTTTGCCGTGAACAAGGGTTTCATGGACGACGTGGACGTCAAGAAGATCCTGGCCTTCGAATCTGGTCTGCACCAGTTCCTGAAGACCAGCCACGCTGCGCTGCTGAGCAAGATCGAAGCCTCGAAGGCCCTGGACAAGGACGCTGAAGCCGAAATGCAATCGGCCATCGTCGCGTTCAAGAAGACCTTCGCCTAAATAGGAGCACGCCATGGCGGCAGGCAAGGAAATACGCGGCAAGATCAAGAGCGTCGAGAACACCAAGAAGATCACCAAGGCCATGGAAATGGTCGCGGCTTCTAAGATGCGCAAGGCACAGGACCGCATGCGTGCGGCCCGTCCTTACGCTGAAAAGGTGCGCAATATCGCGGCGAACTTGGCTCATGCCAACCCCGAGTACGTCCATCCCTTCATGGTCACCAACACCGGTGGCAAGAAGGTGGGCTTCATCGTGGTCAGCACTGACAAAGGCTTGTGCGGTGGTTTGAACACCAACGTGCTGCGCGCTGTCACCAACAAGCTCAAGGAGCTCGAAGGTAGCGGCGTCAAGGCTGACGTCGTCGCCATCGGCAACAAGGCTGCAGGCTTTTTCAACCGCATCGGCGCCAACGTGGTGTCGAGCGTGGTCGGGATGGGGGACACCCCCCACCTGGAAAAGCTGATCGGCCCTGTCAAGGTGCTGCTGGATGCTTATCAAGCTGGTGAGTTGAGCGCGGTCTATCTGTGCTTCACCCGCTTCATCAACACGATGAAGCAGGAGCCCATGGTCGAGCAGCTGCTGCCGCTGAACGCGAGCGCGCTGCAAGCCGAAACCACGCACCAGTGGGACTACATCTATGAGCCGGACCCTGTCGCGGTGATTGATGAATTGATGGTTCGCTATGTCGAAGCGTTGGTCTATCAGGCTGTGGCCGAGAACATGGCGTCGGAGCAATCCGCGCGCATGGTGGCCATGAAGGCCGCAACAGACAACGCAGGCAACGTGATCAAGGAACTGAAGCTGGTCTACAACAAGACCCGTCAGGCCGCCATCACGAAGGAACTGTCCGAAATCGTCGCCGGTGCGGCCGCGGTTTGATTCACGCAGATTTTGAATTGATTGAAGGAACGAAAAATGGCTGACACGCAAACAGTGGGCAAGATCGTTCAGTGTATCGGCGCCGTGGTGGACGTGGAATTTCCCCGCGACCAGATGCCCAAGGTGTACGACGCCCTGAAGATGGACGGCTCCGCCCTGACCCTGGAAGTGCAACAACAGCTGGGTGACGGCATCGTCCGTACCATCGCGCTGGGTTCTTCCGACGGCCTGCGCCGCGGCAACCAGGTGTACAACACCAACGCCCAGATCACCGTGCCCGTGGGCCCGGCTACCCTGGGTCGCATCATGGACGTGCTGGGCACGCCCATCGACGAGCGCGGTCCTGTGGACCAGGCTCAAACGGCTCCCATCCACCGCAAGGCTCCTGCATACGACGAACTGTCGCCTTCGCAAGAGCTGCTGGAAACCGGCATCAAGGTGATTGACCTTGTTTGCCCGTTCGCCAAGGGCGGTAAGGTCGGTCTGTTCGGTGGCGCCGGTGTGGGCAAGACCGTGAACATGATGGAACTCATCAACAACATCGCCAAGGCTCACTCGGGTCTGTCGGTGTTCGCTGGTGTGGGTGAGCGTACCCGTGAAGGTAACGACTTCTATCACGAAATGGCCGATTCCGGCGTCGTGAACCTGGAGAACCTGGGCGAGTCCAAGGTGGCCATGGTTTACGGTCAGATGAACGAACCTCCAGGCAACCGTCTGCGCGTGGCGCTGACCGGTCTGACGATCGCCGAGTCCTTCCGTGACGAAGGCCGTGACGTGCTGTTCTTCGTGGACAACATCTACCGCTACACACTGGCCGGTACCGAAGTGTCCGCTCTGCTGGGTCGTATGCCTTCCGCCGTGGGTTACCAACCTACGCTGGCTGAAGAAATGGGCCGTCTGCAAGAGCGCATCACCTCGACCAAGGTTGGCTCGATCACCTCGATTCAAGCCGTTTACGTCCCTGCGGACGACTTGACCGACCCGTCGCCTGCTACGACTTTCGCTCACTTGGACTCCACCGTCGTGCTGTCTCGTGACATCGCTTCGCTGGGTATCTACCCTGCCGTGGACCCGCTGGACTCGACTTCGCGTCAGCTGGACCCGAACGTGGTGGGCGAAGAGCACTACACCGTGGCCCGCGCCGTGCAGAACACGCTGCAGCGCTACAAGGAACTGCGCGACATCATCGCGATTCTGGGTATGGACGAACTGGCTCCCGAGGACAAGCTCCTGGTTGCCCGCGCTCGTAAGATCCAGCGTTTCCTGTCGCAGCCTTTCCACGTGGCCGAAGTGTTCACGGGCTCGCCTGGCAAGTACGTGCCTCTGAAGGAAACCATCCGTGGTTTCAAGATGATTGTGAACGGCGAGTGCGATGCACTGCCTGAGCAAGCCTTCTACATGGTCGGGACCATCGACGAAGCCTTCGAAAAGGCCAAAAAGGCCTAAGCACCGGCGCGCTCGGCTGCCATGCGGCGTTGCCGTGCTCTACATAGCTTCCGCTATGTATGCGCGCGGCGCCTTGCCTGGCAACCGATCGCTTGGTGCTGAGTCCTTTTTACACGCTTGAATAGAGCGTCAAAGGAAACAAAGCATGTCCACCATTCACGTTGATGTTGTCTCCGCCGAAGAGTCGATCTTTTCGGGTGAAGCGACGTTGGTGTCCCTGCCCGGTGAAGTGGGCGAGCTGGGCATTCTGCCCAAGCACGCTCCGCTGATCACCCGGATCAAGCCGGGCGCCGTGCGCATCCAGCGCGCCGACAACAAGGAAGAAGAGTTTGTCTTCGTGGCCGGCGGCATTCTGGAAGTGCAACCTGGTTGCGTGACCGTTCTGGCCGACACCGCCATCCGCGGCAAGGACCTGGACGAGGCCAAGGCCAACGAGGCCATGCGTCTGGCTCAGGAAGCCGTTCAGAACGCCAAGGGCGAACTGGATCTGGCCAAGGCTCAAAGCGAGCTGGCCACCATGGTGGCTCAACTGGCTGCCATCGCCCGTCTGCGCAAGAAGTGATCTGATTCGACTCGCAACGGCCTGGCGTTCGCCGCGGCCGTCTGTCAGTCAACCCGAAGCCCGCTGGCGCTGCCGCGGGCTTTTTTCATGTCTGCTCGGTATCGTGGCCACTCAAGGCCTGCTGCCTGACTTGCAGCGGCGTCAAGCCCGTCCAGCGGCGCACGGCGCGGTGAAAGGGGCTGACTTCCGTGTAACCGCAGTCCTGCGCGATCTCGCCAATGGACCGGGCGGTGTCTCTCAACAGGCGCAGCGCACGTTCTCGGCGGACTTCTTCCACCAGTTCCTTGAAGCTCAGGCCTTGCTCTGCCAGGCGCTTTTGCAGCTGCCTGGGCGTCACACCAGCCCATTGGGCATCGCTGGCCGCCACGGCGTGTGTGACGCCTTCCAGGTGCAGCTCGATGCCCTGGCGCATGTGCTCGGCCAGCACCAGTCGGGCTCGCATCAACATGGTGTCACCGGAGGGGCGCTGTGCAAGTTGCTGGGCCGTACGGGTTGCCATGAGCTGGTGCATGGCGGGGTCGGCGTTGGGGTTGAGCCAGGCCAGCCAGTCCGCAGGCATCAGCTCGCGGCAGTCGGGCGTGTCATAGCGAACGGCGATGCCAACGAAGCGATCGAAGATGTCTGCCTGAGCCGGTGCCGGGCGCGGGCAAGGCAGGTCAATGCGTACGGGCACGAGATCCCGCCTGCCGTACACCCAGCGTGCAAAGCTCAGCCGGGCGCCGACCAGGAACCACCAGAACGCGACGTGCCGAGGCAGGGGAATGTCGATGGGCTCGTGCCGTATCTCGATCAGGCCTTTGACGACCCGGTGCTGCGCCAGGAACTCGTCGCACAACAAGGTCTGAAACCGCTCGAACATCCTCAAGCCATCCTCGCCCACCGCGCTGCTCATCAAGGCGTAGCCCAGGCTGCCCAGGTGCAAGGGGCGCACGGCCTGGGCAGCGTGTAGCGCGATTTGCAGCTCGCCCGTCAACTCGCTGGCGATCTCCAGGGCCTGGCTCAGCGCTGCGGCGGGTATGCGCGCGCCATCGGTGATGTGATCGGGCCGAAGGCCGAGTGCCGCCCAGACGGGATCCGCAGACAGACCACGGGCGCTCACGGTATCGGGCAGCACGCGCACGAAGCTCGCCTGGAAGCCGCGTGAGGCTTTGTCTGAAGGCTGGCGGGTGGCGATGGTCATGGTTACCCAGGTGTTCTGCGGTCAAGCGGTGTGCATGGTCGGTCAATGATCCGGCGGTGCCTGTGCCTCAGCATGGTGAGCATCCCACCTCCACCACGTTCAGCACAACATCATGATGACAGTTCAACACATGTCGGCCAATGATAAGGTCCAGCTCGCAGGCGCTCCTCACAAGCCCCATCCTTCTCGCCATGGTGCCGATCTGCCGGCGGCACGCCAGATGGCCAGCCGTTTGCGCCTGCTGATCAAAGGCAATCCGGAGCCTGACGAAGCCGCCTGGCAGGCAATGGGCGACGCCTTGTGGCGTGGGGACAAGCTGGCCGACGATCTGGTGGCCTGGATGCACGAACTGGGCATGGCCCGCGCCTGGGGCTTGTTCGAACGGGCCTTGCATGCGGGGGCTGCAAATTCGCAGGACATGCCAGCGCCCTTGCGACGCTTCATCGAGGCAACCCAAGGTTGGCCCGACTGGGTGGACGCCGATGAGCTGGCGCTGGGCGCGCGTGTGCTCCAGTCCACCGGGCTGCACGGCATGATGGTCTTGCGTGATGCAGGCCTGATGGCCGGCTACCAGGCCTCGGCCATCAACCAGACCCTCATCATGACGGGCTCCCTGCACAAAGGGGCGCAACGTCGTGTGGCGGAAACCACCACGTGGTGGCTGGCGTGCACGGACGACGGGGGTATGGCGCCGGGCGGGGCCGGCTTCACGATGACGCTGCGCGTGCGTGTCATGCATGCGCTGGTGCGCCATCAATTGCTGCACGGTGGCAAATGGGACGAGAACAAGCTGGGCTTGCCTGTCAATCAATTGGACATGCAGGCCACCTATCTGGCCTTCAGCGTGGTGCAGATCGTGGCCTTGAAGACCACAGGGGTGTGGCTGTCGACGCGGGAGTCGCAGGCGGTCATGCACCTGTGGCGCTACATCGGCTGGCTGATGGGGGTGGAGCCTGGCTTGTTGAGTGACGACGAGCAACAAGGCCGGGCGGCGCTCTATCAGAACGTGTTGAGCCAGGCCGGTGCCGACGAGAGCAGCGTGATGCTGGGGCGCGCACTCATGGACGAGCCCCTGCAACGTCACTATGCCAATCTGCCTGGCTTGCGGGGGCGGATGAACAAGGCGCGCCATCTGAGCCTGGTGCGATGGTTCGTGGGCACGTCGGGCATGCGTGCGCTGGGTTTGCCTGCAACCTTGCCCTGGTATCCCTTGCTGATGATGGTGCCGCTGGCCATGCGCACCACCTTGATCCATCTGCTCCCGGGTGGCTTGTCGGCCTGGGCGAAACGAGGGCGCGACACGCAAAGGCGCTACCTTCAGGTGCTCCTGGGCGCCCGACCTCCACAACATCTGACCGGCGGCGCGCCGCAGCATGAGAAGCAGGCACGATAGACTGTAGGGCTCCAACCACAGACTTCGACCACGGAGCCCGATTCATGTCCACCGCGCGCAAGGCTGCCAGCAAGGCCCCGACCAGGAAGGCTGCTGCCAAACCCAAGACCAGGCCTTTGACCATTCAGGACTATCTGCAAAAGATCCTGACCAGCCGGGTCTACGACGTGGCCATTGAAAGCCCGCTGGACGAAGCCCGCAGCCTGTCGCGTCGACTGGGTCATCAGGTCTTCCTCAAGCGGGAGGACAAGCAGCCCGTGTTCAGCTTCAAGCTGCGTGGGGCCTACAACAAGATGGCGCACCTGAGCCGCGCGCATCTCGAAAAGGGCGTGATCTGCGCCTCGGCGGGCAACCACGCGCAAGGCGTGGCCATGGGCGCACGCCGCCTGGGCTGCCAGGCCACCATCGTGATGCCCACCACCACGCCGCAGGTGAAGATCGATGCCGTGCGTGCCTTCGGTGGCGACAACGTGCAGATCGTGCTGCATGGCGAGAGCTACTCGGATGCGGCCCTGCACGCCAAGGAGCTGGAGCGCAAGCGGGGCATGACCTTCGTGCACCCATTTGATGATCCGGATGTGATCGCCGGCCAGGGTACGGTGGCCATGGAAATCCTGCGCCAGCACAGCGGTCCCATCGATGCCGTGTTCGTCGCCATCGGCGGTGGTGGCCTGATCAGCGGCGTGGCCGCCTACATCAAGGCCGTGCGCCCCGAGATCAAGGTCATCGGCGTGCAGATGAGCGACTCCGACGCCATGGTGCGCTCGGTCAAGGCCGGCAAGCGCGTCACCCTGCAGGACGTCGGCCTGTTCTCGGACGGCACGGCCGTGAAGCTGGTGGGCGAAGAGACCATGCGCCTGACGCAGTCGCTGGTCGATGACTTCGTGATCGTCAGCACCGATGAGGTCTGCGCCGCCATCAAGGACATCTACCAGGACACCCGCTCCATCGTGGAGCCCGCCGGTGCGCAGGGCGTGGCCGCGGTCAAGCAGTACGCCGAGCGCCACGGCGGCCAGGGCAAGACCTACATTGCCATCAACTGTGGCGCCAACATGAACTTCGACCGGCTGCGCTTCGTGGCCGAGCGCGCCGAGGTGGGTGAGCAGCGCGAGGCCCTGATGGCCGTGACCATCCCCGAGGAGCGCGGTTCGTTCAAGCGTTTCTGCGAAACCATCGGCCCGCGCAGCGTGACCGAGTTCAACTACCGCATCTCCGACGAGAAGCAGGCACATGTTTTCGTGGGCCTGACGACGAGCGAAAAGGGCGAATCCAGGAAGATCGTCAAGCAGTTCGAGACGCAAGGGTTCAAGACGGTCGACCTGACCCACGATGAACTGGCCAAGACCCATATCCGCCACATGGTGGGTGGGCGCTCTTCCCTGGCCGAAGGTGAGCGCCTCTACAGCTTCATCTTCCCGGAGCGCCCCGGTGCCTTGATGACCTTCCTGACCAGCCTGCCGCCGGGCTGGAACATCAGCCTGTTCCACTACCGCAACCAGGGCGCCGACTACGGTCGCATCCTCGTGGGCCTGCAAGTGCCCAAGGCCGAAACCAAATCCATCAAGCCCTTCCTGGACAAGCTGGGTTACGTCTACGTGGACGAGACGCGCAATCCGGTTTACCGACTGTTCCTGCGCTGATGTTGTCGTTGCCCGCATGAAAAAAGCCCTGAGCATCACCTCAGGGCTTTTTGTTGGGGAGCCTGTCAGCCGCGTGGCCTGATCAGATCAGTTCGGGCGACCTGTGGGCATCATGCGGCCCGGCATGCCACCGGGTGGGCCACCTTCCGGCGCACCCAGCGAGCCGGTTGCACCCACCATGCCGTTTGGCGGCGGAGGCGGGGTCATGCCAGGCGCTCCGGGGCCACCTTCCGTGGTGAAGCCGCTGACCGGGGGCAGGGCGCCTGTGATGGGGGCAGGCAACAAAGGCAGGTCCAGCGTGGTGGTGGCGGGGCCATCGATCGTGCCGATGGCAGCGCCTCGCTGGCTGAGGGACTTGAGCACCAGATCGCCTTCGATCACGCCACCGACCTTCACGGCGCGAGGGGGCTTGCCGTCGATGGACAGCAGGGCCACGCCCGTACCGTCGCCTTCAACGCGCGGTGCGACCACGCCGATCAGCTTGAGGCGGCTGGCCAGGGCGGATGCGGCAGACGGATCTGCCGTGGGCGCCGAGGCCTTGATCGGGCCGGCCAGCAGGCGGTGCAGGTCGCCCTGCGTGCCACCATCGAGCGACACCGGTGTCGCGTTGGCGGGTACACCCGTAGGTCGGGCCAACCAGCGCAGGCCCCAGTACGCCAGACTCGCCGCGACGGCGGCCCAAATGATGAGGGCGAAGATGCGTGATGCCATGATCCGGCCATTATGATGGGTGTTCGATGCGTCGTGCGCCCGAAAGTGGCCTTTGAACCTCGGGTTCATCCCGCATCGAACCGGTCCCGTCCTCGTGCATGCTGGCGCCCTTGTTGTTCAATGGGAACCAAGTTGCCGAATTCGGTGTCCCATGGCCAGTTTGTTTTCGGAAATTCACATGACGATGTTTGCGCGTACCCCTCAACGTGCCCGGGAGGCCGTCTCTGCCTTGCAACGTGGCTTCACCCTGATCGAACTGATGGTTGTGCTGGTGATCATCGGGCTGCTGGCCGCCCTGATCGTGCCCAATGTGCTGGATCGGGCTGACGATGCCCGCGTCACGGCGGCGCGCACCGACGTCAGCAACCTGATGCAGGCACTCAAGCTGTACAAGCTCGACAACCAGCGTTTCCCCACCGGTGAACAAGGCCTGCAGGCCCTGGTGACCAAGCCGACGGCTTCGCCCGTGCCGAACAACTGGAAGCCCTATCTGGAAAAGCTGCCCAATGACCCATGGGGGCGCGCCTATCAATACGTCAACCCTGGCGTGAAGGGTGCCGTCGATGTGTTCAGCTTCGGTGCGGATGGCCAGGCCGGTGGCGAAGGCCGCGATGCCGATATCGGCTCCTGGCAGTAAGGCTCGCCGCGCAGGCGGCTTTACCTTGCTTGAACTGATGGTGGTGGTGGCGATGATCGCGATCACCACCGCTGTCGTTTCATTTGCGATTCCCGATCCGTCGGCGACGCGCCTGGAGCGTGAAGCCGCTCGCCTGATCGCCCTGCTGGAGTCGGCCCGTACGCAGGCGCGTGCCGGCGCCATGACCGTGCTGTGGGTGCCGCAGCCCAACGGGCCCGAGGCGGACTATCAATTTCTGGGCATGCCGCCTGCACTCATGCCGCCACTCAAATGGCTGGAGCCTGACGTGAAGGCGGAAGTGGCCGGCGCGAAGAGCATCGTGCTGGGCCCCGAGCCCGTCATCGGCGCGCAAAGCGTGATCTTGCGCCTGGAAGACAAGCAGATCATCATCAGCACGGACGGCCTGGGTGCCTTTGATGTACTCACCGGCGATGCCGAGCAGCAAGATGGCACTGAACAGCAGGAGGCCGCCAATGCGTCCGCAGGCTGAAGTGCGCCTGGTCATGTCGCCGTCGAACCGGGGCATGACCCTGATCGAGGTACTGGTGGCCCTGGCCATCGTGGCCATGACGCTGTCGGCCGGCATCAAGGCCGCCGGTGGCCTGACGCTCAACGCACAGCGCATGCGCGATCTGACCATGGCGCAGTGGTGCGCTGAAAACCAGATCACCGCGCTCAAGCTGGGCAAGATCTACCCGCCGGTCGGCGACAGCGATTTCTCCTGCCAGCAACTGGGACGCACCTTCCCCGGGCACCTGACGGTGCGGCCGACCCCCAATATCAACTTTCGGCGCGTGGATGCGCAGGTGATGGACGAGCAAGAGCAGCCCATCGTCAAGTTGTCCACCGTGCTGCCGCGTTTCTGATGACCGCCATGCCGACCCCTCGTGCTCGCCACCCTGCACGCCAGCGCGGTTTCACGCTGATCGAGGTGCTGGTGTCGCTGCTGATCCTGGCGGTGCTGGCGGCCACGGCCTGGAAGGGGATGGACGGCATCAGCACGGCCCGCCAGGTGGCCGACGGCAACCTCAAGCAGACGCTGCGCCTGCAGTCGGTGATGACCCAGATGGAGGCCGACCTGGGGCAGGTGATCGACACCGTCATCGTCAATGGCTTGCAGTTTGATGGCGCCCACCTGCGGCTGACCCGGCGGACCGCCGAGGGCGTGCAGGTCGTGGTGTGGTACGTGCAGCGCGGCCGCCTGCTTCGCTGGAGCAGCCCGGTCACCTACAAGGTGGGCGAGTTGCAGAAGTACTGGATGAGCTCCTACCAGTTGCGCGGCAAGGAGCCGGGCACGCTGACCGCGCTCAAGGGCGTGGAGCAATGGCAGGTGTACTGCTTCCGCAGCGGCAACATGAGCAACTGCCAGTCCACGGGCAATGTGTTTTCCCAGACGGCGGCTGCGCAAGGCGCCGCCTCCGGTGCTACGGGAGGGCAAAGCGGCCTTTCCGGTTTGTTGCGTGAACAGTTGCCCAATGCCCTGCGCAGCCAGTTGACGCTGGGTGAAGGCAGTGGTTTTGGCGGCACCCTGACCCGCGACATGATGCTGGCCCCTCAGCCGACGCAGAACTGAGTCGCCCATGAACCGTTTCACACCCTCCTTGCCCCATCGAGCGCACCAGCGCGGCGCGGCGCTGCTGATGGCCATGGTGATCGTGACATTGGTGGCCACGCTGGCCGCCTCCATGGTCTGGCAGCAATGGCGCGCGACCCAGGTGGAGGGCGCGGAGCGGATCCGCACCCAGGCCAGCTGGGTGCTCAGCGGTGCGCTGGACTGGGCTCGCCTCATCCTGCGGGAAGACGCCAAATCGACGGACAAGTCCGACCACCTGGGCGAGCCCTGGGCCATTCCCCTGGCGGAGGCGCGGCTTTCCACCTTCCTGGCCTCGGACAGCAACAACAACAGCGCCGATGCCGAGGACGCGCCCGAGGCCTTCCTCTCCGGCAAGGTGGAGGATGCGCAAGCCAAGTACAACCTGCGGCGGCTGCTGGCCAGCACGGGGGATGTGGATCCGGAGGAGGTCAAGGTGCTCAAGCGGCTGCTGGAGTCATTGAGCATGTCGCCTTCGCTGGCCGACGGCATCGCCGAGTCCTTGCGCAAATCGGTCCTGGCGGTGGCGTCCCTGTCGGATCCGGACGCGCTGAACAAGCTCGGCGGCGAGCAGGGCCGTGCCCAGGCGCCGCTGGTGCCGCAGACATTCGATCAGATCTTGTGGTTGGGGCTGGACGCGGGTACCCTGGAGCGTTTGCGGCCTTACGTCACCTTGCTGCCCAACAACGAGTCGACGGTCAATATCAACACCGCGGCCAAGGAGGTGATCGCGGCCGTGGTGCCCGGGCTGGATCTGGCGCGTGCGGCGCGCATCGTTCAGGCGCGGCAACGCAAGCCGTTCAAGGACGATCTCAGTGGCAACAGCGGTGCTTTCACCGAGGTGGTCGGCAAGGTGTCGCCGGATTGGGACGTGAAGCGACTGTCCATCCGATCCGACTATTTCGAGGTCAGAGGTCGCCTGCGTTTCGAGGACAACATCATCGAGCAGCGCCACCTGGTGGAGCGCACGAGCGGTGGAAATGACGTTGTCGTGCGACACCAGTCCCGTTTTTCCGGACTCGACAAGGCTGCGGATGCCGGCGCGACCCCATGATGAGGGGCATTCTTTACTGTCAAAGCAGGTATCAATCCTTAAATGGGCGCTATTCCAGCGCTCCTACAATGCGCTGGCATCTATGCTGGATGCTGAAAAATTCTGAAAACCTGACCGTCTGGGCATGAGCATTCTCATCATTCAACTGCCGGCGCGCGCGCGCCTGAGTGCCGACGCGGCTGCGGCGGAAGCCAGTGCCGCGCCTTCGGCATCCGGGGCGAAGGAGTACAGCTATGTGCTCAGCGTGGACGGGATGTCCGTGGCGCGTCAGGGGCGCTGTTCTGCGCCCATGTTGCCCAAGGCGGACAGCGTGGTGGCGGTCATGGCACCCACCGATCTGAGCTGGCATCGTGTGACGCTGCCCAAGGCCCCGGCCGCGCGCTTGCGTGCGGCACTGGCCAGCATGCTGGAAGAGGCTTTGCTGGACGATCCCGAGAACCTGCATCTGGCGGTGGCGCCCTTGCCCAAGGTGGGCGCGCCAACCTGGATCGCGGCCTGTGACCACACCTGGCTGACCAGCCAGCTCATGGCGCTGGAAAAAGCCAAGATCCGCGTGGAGCGCGTGGTGCCCAGCATCGCGCCGGACGAGCCTCCCACGGCCTACTTCCATGAAGAGCACTATGGCGCAGGCAACACCGAGGAGCCCGGCTCCGACATGCTGCTGACCTGGTCGACCGGTGATGGCGTGGCCACCTGGCCTGTGGCGGGTAGCCTGTCGCGCAGCCTGCTGCCTGATCCGCTGCCGGTTCAGGCGCGCTTCTTTGCCACGCCCCCGGTGGCGTCGCCGGCCGAGCGCTGGCTGGGTCGCGCCGTGTCGGTGCAAAGCCCGGCCGAGCACCTGCTGCTGGCCGCGCGTTCCATCTGGAACATCCTGCAGTTCGAGTTGACGCCGCGCAGCAAGGGGCTGCATGCCCTCAGCGACCAGTGGCGTCGCGTGATGAGCCCGCAGTGGCGTCCCGCTCGCATGGGCCTGCTGGCACTCGTGGGCGCACAGGTGCTGGGCCTCAATCTGTGGGCCTGGCAGCAATCTCAGCTGGTCAAATCCAAAAAGGCCGCCATGGTGACGCTGCTCAAGCAGGCGCACCCGCAGGTCCAGGCCGTGCTCGACGCACCTGCCCAGATGCGTCGCGAAACCGAGGCCTTGCGTGCCATGGCCGGTCAGGCCGGCGGCAACGATCTCGAAGCCCTGATGGCAGCGGTGGCCAGTGCCTGGCCGCCAGAGCAGCCCACGGCCGGCCTGCAATACGACGGCAATGCCCTCACGCTGATGCCGCCCGCCTCCTGGGGCCCGGCCGAGCTGGAACAGTTCCGCAGCAAGCTGAGCGCAGCGGGCGTTCAGGTCGAGTCCGGCGATGGCCGGCTGACCGTGCGCCGCACGAACGGTTGAGGCCAACCTCGAAAGCATTCAGATGGCGAATCAATCATCCTCATTTCAAGCGTTGAAGCAGGAGTGGCAGACCCGGTGGGCCGCCATGGCCCCGCGCGAGCGCCAGATTGCCTTGGCGGCCGCCTGGCTGGCTGGCCTGACGCTGGTGATCATGGTGGGCGTGCGTCCCGCCTGGCGCACCCTGAGCGACGCGCCTGCACAATTGCGTGAACTGGACGGCCAGCTCGACCAGATGCGCCGGCTGGCGGATGAAACGCAGATGCTCAAGCTGCGCCCACCCGTGCCGCCTGCGCAATCGGAGGCGGCCCTGAAGTCCGCCACGGATCGGCTGGGCGCGGGCGCCAGGTTGGCCATCCAGGGTGACCGGGCGACGCTCACGATCAACAAAGTGTCGGGCGACGCGCTGGCCTCATGGCTGGACGAAGCCCGGGGAGCGGCTCGTGCCAAGCCGACCGAGGCCGGCCTGATGCAGGTGGAGCCCGGTGTGTATTCCGGCAGCATCGTGCTGGCGCTGGGCCCAGGCGCGGGAGGCGGCCGTTGAGGCCGGACTGATCCGCATGGCTGGTATCCCCTTCCTCAACAAACGCCCTGCCTGGATGCAGGGGGCGGGCGCCTTGACCACGCGTTGGCTCGAGTCGACGATGGAAATCGCCCGCTGGGAAAACATGCGCAAGGCCGGTCGCCGCTGGGGCTGGTGGGGCGCAGGCATCGGTGCGCTGGTGGGCATGGTGGCTTATGCACCTGCCAGCTGGCTGGCCCAGGGCGTGGTCGAGTTGACGGGCAAACGCCTGTTGCTGGCGGAGTCGCAGGGCACGATCTGGAAGGGTGACGCCGTGGCCGTCCTGACCGGCGGCACAGGCAGCCGTGATGCCCGTGCGCTGCCTGGGCGGCTGAACTGGCGCATGCGCCTGCAAGGCATGGGTTTGCGCCTGACGCTGCAGCAGGATTGCTGCATGCCCACCCCGGTGGTGGTGCTGGTTGAATTTGGCCTGGGGCGCATCAAGACCGATGTGCGTCTGCAGACCTCCACCACCGACACGTCGGTGGCGGCGATGCAGTCGCAAGGCGAAATCGGGCATTGGCCCGCGGCCTGGCTGGGTGGCCTGGGCACGCCCTGGAACACCTTGCAACTGGGCGGCGTGTTGCGTCTGTCCGCCCGTGACCTGAGCATCGAGGTGGTGCAAGGGCGCGCACGCATCCTGGGGCAGGCTGACCTGGCGCTGGACAACGTGTCTTCGCGCGTGACCACGCTGGATCGCCTGGGGTCCTATCGACTGGATCTGGGCAGTGATGCACAGGGGCAGTTGCAGATGTCCCTGATCACGGTAGACGGCGCTTTGCAGCTGTCTGGCCAAGGGGGTGTGAGCCCCGGCGGCATGCGCTTTCGCGGAGAAGCGCGCGCCAGTGAAGCCGAAAAGGGCGCACTGGACAATTTGTTGAACATCATCGGGCGCCGCGAAGGCGACCGTTCTGTCATTTCGATCGGATAAGTCATGAAGACCCATCCCAAGCTGACTCGCCCCCGTGCTACCGCGCTCATCGTGGCCATGGCATTGACCTTCGGGCCCGGTGGCTTGCTGCCCATTGGCATGGCGGTGGCCGCGACCGCAGCGCCCAAGAAGGTGCCGGCTGGTCCTATGGTCACGCTCAACTTCGTCAATGCCGAGATCGAAGGCGTGGCGCGGGCCATGTCGGCCATCATCAACCGCCAGATCCTGGTCGATCCGCGGGTGAAGGGGGCCATCACGCTGTACAGCGATCAACCACTGACCGCACGCGAGGCCTATCTGAACTTCCTGGCGGCCTTGCGTGGTCAGGGCTTCAGCCTCGTCGAGGTGGCTGGCCTGCTCAAGGTCGTGCCCGAAGCCGAGGCCAAGCTGCAGACTGGCACGGTGGAGGTTGGCGCGGTCAAGCAGTCGGGTGATCAGGTCCTGACACAGATTTTCCGCATCCAGTACGAAAACGCCAACAACCTGGTGACGGTGCTGCGTCCGCTGATCAGCCCGAACAACACGATCAACGCCAACGCGTCGACCAATACCCTGGTCATCACCGATTACGCCGACAACCTCAAGCGTATCGGCCAGATGATCGCGGCGCTGGATGTCCCCATGGCCACCGACATGGAAGCGATCCCGCTGCAGTACGCGATTGCCGCCGACCTGGCGCCCGTGGTGCAGAAGCTGGCAGATGGTGGTGGTCAGACTCCGGGCGCCCTCGCTGCGGCTGGTGGTCAGACCACCATGGTGCTGTCTGACTCGCGCACCAACACGCTGATGGTGCGCGCACCCAATGCGGCGCGCATGACGCTCGTGCGCAACCTGATCCAGCGCCTGGACCGTCCGGGTACGGCAGGCCTGGGCGGCAGCGGCATCCATGTGGTCTACCTGAAGAACGCTGATGCCGTGAAGCTGGCGCAGGTGCTGCGCGCAGCTTTCCCGGGGGCTGGTGGTTCTGGTGGTGGGGCTTCTGGTGGCAGCTCGACCACCGGTTCGGGCGCCAGCGGCATGCCGACATCCAGCATGGGGGGGGCCCAGAACACGGCCTCCAGCGGTGGGGCCTCGCAACAATCGACGGCCCCTGTGGCCGCGTCGGCCGGGCCGTCCACGGGTGGGTTCATCCAGGCTGATCCCAGCACGAACTCGCTGATCATCACCGCCACGGATGCGCTGTACAAGCAGTTGCGTGCCGTGATCGACCAGCTCGATGGGCGTCGTGCGCAGATCTACGTGGAAGCCATGATCGTTCAGGTTGACGAGAGCAAACTGGCCCAGGTCGGCTTCCAGTGGGCCGCGGCAGCCGGGAACAACAACGTGATCGGTGCGGGCACGAGCCTGGCTACCGGCACGTCGGAGTCCAAGATCCCCGGCCTGTTTGGCGTCACATCCAAGTCGGCCATCCAGGGCTTGAGCGGGTTCAACGTCGGTTTCCTGCACAAGATGGCAGATGGCACCTACAACCTGGGCGCGCTGGCCAGCTTCCTTGAGCAGAATGCCGACGGCAATGTGCTGTCCAAGCCGAACATGGTGGCGTTGGATAACGAAGAGGCCAAGATCGTGGTGGGTCAGAACGTGCCGTTCGTGACCGGGCAATACACCAATGGTGCCACGTCGAGTTCCGGCTCCGTCAACCCCTTCACCACCGTGGAGCGCAAGGACGTCGGCCTGACGCTGCGTGTGCGCCCGCAAGTGGGCGAAGGCGGTACCGTGCGCCTGACGGTGTTCCAGGAGAACTCGTCGGTGGATGCTTCCAGCAAGTCGTCCTCCAGCGGGCTGACCACCAACAAGAGCGCGATCGAAACCACCGTGGTGGTCGATGATGGTCAGACCCTGGTGCTCGGTGGCCTGCTGTCCGACTCGTACAACGACGGCGACACCAAGGTGCCCGTGTTGGGCGACATCCCCATCCTCGGCAACCTGTTCAAGAGCCGTGCACGCGAGCATTCCAAGAAGAACCTGATGGTGTTCCTGCGCCCCGTCGTGATGCGCACGCAAGACGACAGCAACAACCTGACCATGGACCGCTATGAGTACATGCGCCAGCGTCAGGTGGCGTCTCAACCAGAAAAGAGCAGCGTGCTGCCGGTCAATGAGGCGCCGCTGATGGATCCGCTCAAGCTCAGCAACAAGCTGTCGATGCCGCCCGTGCGTCAGCCGCTGGATGACCCGAATGCACCTGCCCCGACGGTCGTGATGCCCGCTGACTCAGGCTACGCACCCAAGCTGGTGCCGCAACCTTCCAGCGGCAAGTAAGGATCGCAAGCCATGGGCGCACGTCACCCCCTTCCTTACGCCTTTGCCAAGGCCAACGGCCTGCTGCTGGAGTGCGATGAAGAGCGCACCACACTGTGGGCCAGCGCGGCTGTGTCTCCGTCGGCGCTGTCCGAGGTGATGCGGCTGTACGTGGTCAACGCCATCGAGCAGGAGCCTGCCGAGACCCTGGCGCAACGCATTGCCACGGCCTATGCGGCTGGCGAGGGCAGTGCGGCGGCCGTGGTCGGCGAAGTCGAAAGCGCGGTGGACCTGTCTCGCATGATGCAGGACCTGCCCGCAGTGGAAGACCTGCTCGAATCCAGCAATGATGCGCCCATCATCCGGATGCTCAACGCCTTGCTGACACAGGCGGCCAAGGACGGCGCCTCCGACATCCACATCGAGCCTTACGAGCGTTCGTCTGCCGTGCGCTTCCGTGTGGACGGCACCTTGCGTGAAGTCGTGCAGCCCAACAAGGCCTTGCACGCGGCCCTGATCTCGCGCCTGAAGATCATGGCCGAGCTGGACATCTCTGAAAAGCGCCTGCCGCAAGACGGCCGCATCAGCCTGCGGATCGGTGGCCGCGCGGTGGACGTGCGGGTCTCGACCCTGCCTTCGGCCCACGGCGAGCGCGCGGTGCTGCGTCTGCTGGACAAGGGCGACGCCAACAAGTTCACGCTCGAATCGATGGGCATGAGCGGCGATTCGCTGGATCGCTTCAAGCGCCTGCTGCGTCAGCCTCACGGCATCGTGCTGGTGACCGGCCCGACCGGCTCGGGTAAAACGACCACGCTGTATGCGGGCTTGAGCACGGTGGACGCCCAGACCACCAATGTGCTGACCGTGGAAGACCCTGTCGAATACGAGCTGCCCGGCATCGGCCAGACCCAGGTCAACGCGAAGATCGACCTGACCTTCGCCAAGGCCCTGCGCGCCATCCTGCGTCAGGATCCGGACGTCATCATGATCGGTGAAATCCGCGACCTGGAAACCGCCCAGATCGCCGTGCAGGCTTCGTTGACAGGTCACCTGGTGCTGGCCACGCTGCACACCAATGACGCACCCAGTGCCGTCACCCGCCTGACTGACATGGGTATCGAGCCCTTCCTGCTGTCGTCGTCCTTGCTGGGCGTGCTCGCGCAGCGTCTGGTGCGCAAGCTGTGCCCGCATTGCAAGCGCGAAGACGATCACGGCAAGTGGCACCCCGTTGGCTGCAGCGAATGCGGCATGAGCGGCTACAAGGGGCGTACCGGCGTGTACGAACTCATGGTGGCCGACGATGACATCCGCGCCCTGATCCATGAGCAGGCTTCTGAAGCCAAGCTGTTCGAGCGCGCCCAGCAAGCCGGCATGCGCACCATGCGTGATGACGGCGACCGCCTGGTGGCCGAGGGTGTGACCTCTCTCGAAGAAGTCCTGCGGGTTACGCGGGAATAAGGACGAGGTCGCCACATGCCAGCCTTCCGCTTTGAAGCCCTTGACGCAGCCGGCAAGACCATCAATGGTCTGGTCGAGGCCGACAACCCCAAGGCCGCACGGGCGCAATTGCGTTTGCAGCAGCTGGTGCCCCTGAAGGTGGAAACCGTCGTGCAGGGCACGGCGGGTGAGGGCGAGGGCCTCAACAAGCAGATCTTCGTTCGCAAGGTGTTCAATTCGAGCTCGCTGGCGATCTGGACGCGGCAGTTGTCGGGTCTGGTCGTGGCGGGGCTGCCGCTGGAGCGTGCCTTGACGGCGCTGGCCGACGAGGCCGAGGATCCGCGCCAGCGTGAGCTGGTGTCGCACCTGCGCGCCGAGGTGAATGCCGGTTCGCCCTTTGCCCGTGCACTGCAGGGTTCGCCCCGCGAGTTCGACGACGTCTACCGCGGCGTGGTGGCGGCCGGCGAGCAAAGCGGTCAGCTGGGCACGGTGCTGGACAAGCTGGCCAACGATCTGGAAGAGCAACAGGCGCTCACCTCCAAGCTGATTGGCGCGACGCTGTACCCGGCCATCGTGTCGCTGTTTGCCATCGTCATCGTGATCGCCTTGCTGGTGTTCGTGGTGCCGCAGGTGGCGCAGGTGTTCTCCAGTGGCAAGCGGGCGCTGCCTGCGCTCACGCAGTTCATGCTGGCGCTCAGTGCCTTCATGCGCAACTGGGGCTGGTTGCTGGCCCTGGTGTTGATCGGCGGCACCGTGGCCTTGATGCTGGCGCGTCGCAATGAAGACTTCCGTCAGAAGTTCGATGCCTTCTGGCTCGAGTTGCCCCTGATCGGCAAGCTCTCGCGCGGCTACAACGCGGCGCGCTTTGCCGGCACGCTGGCCATGCTGGCGGGCTCGGGTGTGCCCATCCTGAAGGCCTTGCAGGCCGCGGCTGAAACGCTGTCCAACCGCGCGATGCGGGCCGATGCGATGGAAGCCCTCATCCAGGTGCGCGAAGGGGCGCCGCTGGCGTCTGCACTGGCCGCCAAGAAACGTTTCCCCGGCCTGCTGTCGATGTTTGCCCGCCTGGGTGAGCAGACCGGCCAGCTGCCTGTGATGCTGCAGCGCGCGGCCAACCAGCTGTCCGGTGAGGTGCAGCGCAAGGCCCTGGCGATTGCGACCATCCTGGAGCCCCTGCTCATCGTGGTCATGGGCCTGGTGGTGATGTTGATCGTGATGTCGGTGATGATGCCGATCATGCAGATGAACACCTGGGTGAAGTAGGCCTGCGGCAATCTGCCACTTAGTTCACTGAATGCATGCGCAAGGCGGCCCCGGATCGGGGCCGCTCCTCTTGGTGCGTGTCGAATTCGATGATATGAATGGCTGCATCCCCCTTGTTCACGGGCTTTGACTCGCAGGGCTTTGTTGCATGATGGGGTGAGCGTGTTGAAGCCTGGAGGGCCGATATGAGCAGCTGTACCGATCTTGTTCCCGTCCAACAAGACAACTACAGGGGGCGCATTCCGATTGCGCACATGCGCCATGTCTACAAGCTCGACGAGGTCGAAAAGCGCCTCGGCAAGCTGCCGCCACGCGAACACGAATCCTTGCGCGCCACCTACGAGCGCATGCTGGAGATGGGCCCGGAGCGCTTCCAGGTCAAGCCATCCGGCCTGCCGGCGATGGACCATCTTTACGACGAGCTGCCCAATTTCCACGAGGTGCTCGACGACCTGCGACGCCAGTTGGCGTTGTGCACCGACAGCCGCGATGCGCTCGAGATCACACCCATGCTGTTGCTGGGCCCCCCAGGCGTCGGCAAGACCCACTTTGCACGTGAAGTGGCGCAGTTGCTGGGCACGGGCATGGGCTTCATCTCCATGAGCTCGATGACTGCGGGCTGGGTGCTCTCGGGCGCGTCCAGTCAATGGAAGGGCGCTCGGCCCGGCAAGGTGTTCGAGACCCTGGTGGACGGCCAGTACGCCAACCCGGTGATGGTGGTCGATGAGATCGACAAGAGCGGTGGCGAGCATGCCTATGACCCGCTGGGTTCGCTCTACAGCCTGCTGGAGCACGACACGGCAGGTCACTTCACGGATGAGTTCGCCGAGGTGTCGATCGACGCCAGCCAGGTGATCTGGGTGGCCACGGCCAATGACCTGCGTGGCATCCCGGACCCCATCCTCAACCGCATGAATGTGTTCGACATCGAGATGCCCGATGAAACGGCGGCTGCCAAGATCGCTTCCAAGCTGTACCGCAGCATCCGCGCCGATCACGACTGGGGGCAGCGTTTCGAGCCGGAGCTGAGTGAAGCCGTGCTGACCGAGATGAGCCACTACGCCCCGCGCGAAATGCGCAGGGCCTTGATGACGGCCTTTGGCAATGCCAAGCTGGACGGGCGTTACAAGCTGGATGTGCGTGATCTGCCCGAACAGGGGGGCAAGCGTCAGCCCATCGGGTTTGTCCAATGAGCTGAGGCTTCAAGCCGATCAGTTGCAGGTGCCGGACTGCGTCGCCAGCGTGTTGGCGAAGGTCTGGATCTCGCTGGGCGAGCCACTGCCCTTGACGTAGGCGTTGAGGAAGGCAATGGCGGCTGTCGAGGCTTCGGCTGCGCAGAAGCCGCCGCCGTTGAAGTCATCGTGCGTACCGTTGTCGTAGATCTTGCCGTAGGCGTTGCCCGTCTTGCCTGCTGCGGTGGCCGCGTTGTTCATGGCTGTGATCATGGCCGTCACCAGGCTGTTGGGGCTGGTGGGGGTGTCCAGCACCGTCAGCAAGGGATCCTTGGCGCCTTGCAGCATCAACAAGGGCATGCCGGCATTGAAGCTCTTGCCGACGTAGCTCGCGTTGATCGGCTCATACACCTTGAACACATCCGCTTCTGCGGTTGTCAGCGCAGGGATGCTGCCGTTCTCGTAGCAGGTCCCTCGGGTCATGCTGAATGCGGCGCGGAAGTCGCAGACCAGTTCAGTAGAGAACTTGTTGTAGAGCTCGGCGAAGCGACCGGAGGGGCCAGAGATCGAGACAATGGCCTTGACCGCTGTTGATACGCCTGAATAGCCGCCCTTGTTCTCCCAGTCGGCGACGGGGCCGTCAGAGGTCAGGCCTGCCAGCATCGACATGTGCGCACCGGCAGAGAAGCCCATCAGCGCGATCTTGTTGGGGTTGATGGACAAGGTCGATGCCTGACTGCGCAAATAGCGCACCGCACATTTGACGTCCGAGACCGCGTTTCTCAGATGTGAGCCCGTGGCATTCATCGTGTCGTTCTCAACCACCTTGAGTGTGTCCAGCGGGTTCTGGGCTTTGAACTCCGGCCATTCGATGGCGGGGTGGGTGGCGTTGAAAACCTCGTTGAAGCGACCAGTGAAGGGCGTGAGGCGATAGTCGATGTTGATGACGTAGTAGCCTGCGTCCTTCAGGTTGTTGGCGTAGGTGATCATGTCCTTGGGAGAACGATCCCGCCAGAAGCCGCCATGGATGAGGACCACAGCTGGCCATCCACCTGCGGGCGCCGTGCCGGTGGGGACCGAACGCAGCATGCCTTGGTCATAGCCCGTGCCGCCACAGAAGCGGTCGAGCCCGCCGACCGTCTGCGTGCTGGCCGATGCCGTTCTCGGCGTGCCGCCGGAAGGGGTGTAGCTGAAACTGGCGCTGAAGGTTTGCGTGTCGCGCGTGGGCGTGAAGTACGTCACCCCGGAGGCAAACTTGTAGTTGACGGGGCTGGTGTAGTAGCAGGTCGTGCCGACACGGAAGGTGCAAACGTGCACGACCTTGTCGATGAAGCTCCCGCTGTTCAGCGCAATCGTTCTGCTGATGTTGCTGGCAACATCACGAACGACCAGCGAGCCGGGCGTGACGCTGTTGAATTCAGTCGACTTGATGCGAACGGTCCAGCGAAATGGGGTGCTGGTGTTTTTGACCGCGTACGCGAAGTTCAGTGTCTTGTCGGGCTCACCGGGGGCACCTGGTTCCAGCAAAACCTCTGGGGCGGCGTGTGCCCCTGTTGCGAGCAGCAGGGCGATGGCGCCCAATGCCTTTTTCATGTCGTGTCCTCTTCTTGCGTTGATGGCGTACCGATCACCCATCAAGGCGTCGGTGCTCTTTATGAAGTACTCCCTGAATTCTTGTTGCTTGCGCACGTGTCCGAATAATAGTGATTTATATATCACTTATGCAACGGGCATTGCACTTTGTTACCCGGCTGTCCTTGTGTGCTCAACGTGATGTGGCCGGAGTGGCTCGCCACTAAACTCCAAGCCTTGTGCTACCCCATTGAAGGTTTTGTCACCCATGCCAGCCAGCCTGACCGGGCGATTGGTCGTCGCGATTTCGTCGCGCGCGCTGTTCGACTTCGAAGAAGAAAACCGCCTGTTCGAGGGCGTGGACGATCGCGCCTACATGAAGCTGCAACTCGACAAGGTCGACGAGCCCGCCAAGCCGGGCGTGGCCTTTTCGCTGGTGCGCAAGTTGCTGGCCTTCAATACGCCAGACAAGGCCCGCGTGGAAGTGGTGATCCTGTCTCGCAATGATCCGGTGTCCGGCATGCGGGTGTTCCGGTCAGCCAGGCACTATGGCCTGCCCATCGAGCGCGGCGTGTTCACGCGTGGGCAAAGCCCGTGGCGTTACCTCAAGCCTTTGCAGGCTCATCTCTTCCTGTCGGCCAATGAAAACGATGTGCGCTCGGCTCTGGGCGCGGGGGTGCCGGCGGCGCGGGTGTTGCCGCATGCGGCGCGGGCCGGCGAGGCGCATCCGAATGAAGTGCGCATCGCCTTCGACGGCGACGCCGTGCTGTTCTCGGACGAAGCCGAACGTGTCTTCCAGAAGGGCGGCCTGGACGCCTTCCAGGCGCACGAGGTGGCCATGGCCGACCAGCCCCTGCCTGACGGCCCGTTCAAGCCTTTGCTGATGGCCCTGCATGATCTGCAGCAGCATGACCCGGCACAGGGGGCGGATGCCATGCGCATACGCACAGCCCTGGTCACGGCACGGGGGGCGCCAGCCCACGAGCGCGCCATCCGCACCCTGATGGAGTGGGGCATTGAAGTGCACGAGGCCCTGTTTCTGGGCGGCCTGCCCAAGGGCGAGTTCCTGCGCGAATTCGAACCCGATTTCTTTTTCGATGATCAGACCGGGCACGTTGAAAACGCCGCGCCGCATGTGCCCTCAGGGCATGTGGCCGCCGGCATCGTCAATGCAGGAGACAAGCCATGAGCGACGAACTGTCCGACTTCTTTGCGCTGCCACCCTTCAAGGCCGATGAGGCCCTGGTCAAGCTGCGGCGTGATCTGCGTGAGCTCAAGCCTTTGGCTGAAAAGGGTACGGGCACACCGATTCGCTTCGAGTGGAAAGGCTTGCCCGTGATCGAGGTGAGCGTGTCGGCGTCTGCCGAGAAGCCTGCGCTGGCGGTGAGTCTGGCCAAACGGCCCAGTCAACGGCCTGAATGGCTCAAGCAGACCTTGTCGTCGAGTGCGGACGTGCGCAAGTGGCTTGACGGGCTCAAGCTCAGCCTCAAGCGCTGGGACGACGAGGACTGATCAGTCGTCCAGCAGGTCCTTGAGCCGTTGCAGGTCGGCCTGCACGAGGGCTGCATCTTCTGCGAATTGCGCTTCGCTCATGCCGGGGCGTTGATGCAGCAGGAACGACACCTCGCTGCCGCAGCCTTTGGGCACCACGCGCATGGTGTTCATCACTTCCTCGCCATTGGGCAGGCGCACGACGTGGTCCAGGATGCCGTCGGCGTTGGCTGGCGTGAACCACAGGCGCACCAGGCCATCGTTCATCTGCACCAGCCACTCGTCGCCATCGGGTGTCACGCTGCGGGCAAAGCCCGGCGCCCACTCGGGCAGGTGGCGAGGGTCGGACGCGTAAGCCATGACGGCGTCGGGTTCGACGTTGATGTCTACAGTCAGGGTGAGCGTGCGCATGTCAGGCCGCCTGTCTGGCGATCAGCTCGTCGTCGATGGCCGTGGCACGAGAGGCCGCCGGCCGTGTGGTGATGCGTTCGATGTAGGCCTGAATCACGGGCGTCAGTGGGACCAGGCCAAAGTGGGTGGTCCAGGCCAGGGCGGTGCCCCAGAGCACATCGGCAGCGCTGAAGCGTTCACCCAGCAGATACGGGCCTTTGGCCAGTTGATCGGTGAGCGTGGACAGCATGGTGTCGAAGTCGCCATAAGGGCTGGTGGAGGGCGGCGCAGGTTCGCGCTTCATGGCGCGGTCCACCACGGCGGGCTCGAACGAAGAGCCGTAGAACACGAGCCAGCGAAGGTAGGGGCCGCGCAAGGGATCGCCCATTTGCGGTGCCAGGCCTTTGTCAGCGTACAGATCGGCCAGGTAGATGTAGATGGCGCCTTGTTCCGTGATCAGTGCGCCTTGATGTTGCAGCGCGGGGACCTTGCCCATGGGGTTGATGGCCAGGTAGGCGGGTTGGCGTTGTTCCCCGGCTTTCAGGTTGAGCACGTGCAGTTCGTAGTCCGCCCCCAGTTCCTCCAGCAAGGTCAGAACGCCTCGCGAGCGCGTTTGCGGGGCGTGGTGAAGGATCACGTGGCGTTCGCTGGTCATGGCGGGCTCCTGTCTGGCTGGATTCAATCGATGTGGCGGTGCATCTTGGCTTTGAACAACTCGGCGATGCTGACTTCGCGGGGGCCGGGAATGAGTTCATACGACTCACCCGCAGCGATCGTGCCGGGCTGCCTGACCGTGAGGTAGAAGCCGCAGTAGCCCGATTGGGCCATCATCTTCACCGCATGCGGAAAGCCCATGACAGCCTGGAACTTGTAGCAGGGCCGGCGCGGCTCGCTGATGGCCAGGCTGCAGTCGGAGAACTGCAGGATGTCGCCGACATGCACATCGCCTTCCAGCAGGCCGGTGAGCGTGAGGTTCTCGCCCAGCATGCCGTGCGGCATGGCTTCGCCCCACGCCTGCGCGCTGGCCTGCGCTCTCACGGTTTGCCAGAAAGCGTAGTGCTCATGCGGGTAGGCGTACACCGCCTTGCTCAGGCCGCCGTGCACGGTCATGTCGGCCTGGTCATCGCCCTCCAGGCCCAGCGGCTTGACTGCAATGCGATGCGGTTCGGTCAGCGAGCTCACGGCGCGTTTGCGAATCGCCGTCATGATCTGACGGCCCTCGATGGTGAGCGGGCTGGCTTGTGCGACGTTGATCGACAACAATTGACGGGGCAGGAGGCTGGGCATGGCTGAAATCAGAGGTGGCAGCCATTCAGGCAGAACGGCGTCAGGACACCTCAGTATGCCGCCTGCGGCAAGCCCCCATCAACGCCATGACGACACCGTGGTGGCCATGGCCTTGAAACCCACGACCACCGGTTGCCCTGGCGCCCAGCCCATCTGCTGGATGGACTTGCGCGTGAGCATGGCCCACAGGGGCGAGCCGGACTTGACCTGCAGGCTGTCCGCATCCAGCGCGCGATCGAGCTCGATGCCCACGGCGCCATAGGTGCCATGTTCGCCCGCCAGCATGATCTGCGTGATGCGCCCGCGCAGGTGGTTGCTGCAACTGGTGTCCGTGGGGACGGCGCGGTGCAGGGTGATGTCGCGGGCGCGGACTTTGAGCCGCACCTTGCTGCCCACACCATGCAGCATGGCCGGCACCGTCACACGCTGGCCGGAGACATCGACCTCGCTCAGCAGCCATTCGATGTCATGGCGCTTGACCTCGCCTTCCAGCACGCTGCCGGCGTGCACGCCCTCCAGGAAGGTGGACAGCGAGACATCGGACAGGATCTGCGCTGCAGGTCCGGCACTGGCCATGCGGCCTTCATGCAGGATCACGACTTCGTCGGCCAGTCGGATGACCTCGTTCATGCGGGGGCTGACCAGCACGATGGGCACCTGGAAGCGCGTGGGCAGCTCGGCCAGCAGTTCCAGCAGGGCCTCTTGCTCGTGAGGCGGGACGTCACCCAGCGGGTCATCCAGCAGCAAGGCATTCGGGCCGGAGATCAAGGCGCGGGCCAGCGCCACCTTGACGCGCTGGCTGATCGTGAGCGCCTCCGGCTTGCGAGACAGCAGCGAAGCCAGGTCCAGCCAGTTGACGACCTTGTCGAAGGCGGGCGGCTTGGTGCGCCGCAGCCCCACCCCTTTGAGGCCGTATGCCAGGTTGGCCTTGACGTTGAGGTGCGGAAACAGATGCGTGTGCCCGTCCAGCCAGGTCAGGCGGCGTTCGTGCGGCGGCTTGTTGATGCGGGCGGCCGAGTCGTACATGGCCTCGTTGCCGACGGCGATGCGCCCGCCACGTGCCGGTGCCAGGCCAGCTGCAGCCTTGAGCAACGCACTCTTGCCCGCACCACTGCGACCGACCAGGGCGCAGACCTTGCCGGGCAGCACGCGGAACTGCGCGCGGATGTCGAGCCCCGGGTGCTGGAGTTTGAGCTCGATGCTGAGCGGGCGGGGAAGCGTTTGATCGATCATGCGGATTGGATGGGCAGGCCGACAGGGCGCAGGCGAGCGTGCCAGCGACGACGCCAGCGCTGGCGCCCCCATTCACTGATCACGATGGCGGCCATGGCGATGCACAGCGAGATCAGGGCCAGATGCCAGGCGGCGTCTTCGCCGTCCTGTTGGTTGAGCAAGGCCTGTACCAAGGCCACGGGCGCGGTGGTGTCGCCCACATGGTGAGGTCGCAGGGCGGCGGCCAGCACCAGCGTGGCGCCGGACTCGCCCCAGGCTGCCGTCAGCCCCAGGGCCATGGCCGATGCGACGGCTGGCCACACCAAGGGCAGGGTGATCGTCCACCAGCCCTGCCATTGCGACGCGCCCAGGGTGCGGGCCACGGGCAGCAGCATGGGGTCGGTGGCCTCCAGGGCGGGGCGCAGGATGCGCACCATCAGGGGCACGGTCATGATGCTGGCCGCGAGGATGGCGCCACCCGGGTAGAAGCTCAGGCTGAAGCCGGTCAGGTCATGCAGCCAGCCGCCAAACGAGCCATCGCCGCCCAGGCTCATCAGGAGCCCGAATCCGATCACCGCGGGAGGCAGGCCCATGGGCAGCAGGATCAAGGTATCGAGCACCAGCTTGCCGCGCCAGCGGGTGCGGGCCATCACGGTGGCCAGCACCAGGGCCAGCGGGGTGGAAATCAGCAAGGTGATCAAGGCCACCTGCAGGCTCAGTGACAGCGCTTCCAGTTCAAACGAGGACATGGTGTCTTCACTCCTTGATCGGTTGCCAGGCTGGGCGCGAGGCTTTGACGGCGCTTTGCGCCAGGGGCCACTGCAGCCAGCTCACCAGGAGCTTGGCACCAGCGTGTCGGGCTCGGAACGAGCAGGCAATCTGGGCCTGCAAGGTCAAGGCGGGGCTGTCGGCCATCCAGACCTTGAGCTTCTCGCCGCGAGGGGGTGTCTTGACCCACTGCGCCCGGCTCATGAGCCGGTAGGCCGGGGCATTGCCGGCAGGCGGGCGGGTACCGGCGGCGATGCCTCTGGACGCCAGGCCCTGAGTCAACTGGTCAGCCAGAGCGGCCAGCGACGAGCCAGCCAAGGGGGGCTGCCAGCGTGCGGCCCCCGCGCTCGCGGCGGCCAGCACCTGTGACAGGGCGCGGGAGGGGTCTCGCTCGCTGCGGATGCCGGCCAGATCCTCTTGCGGCCCCAGCAGCAGCACATCGGTCAGTGCGATGGTCTTGCGGTTGTAGATCAGGCCCTGCTTGTCCAGGGCGTCTGCCCGCGGGTGGCTCAGGAACAGCCCCGCGTCGATCAGGCCTTGTTCCAGTTCGGTCAGGATCACGCCCGTGTCCATGGCCGTCCAGCGGGCTGCCCAGCCCAGATCCTGCTTCATGGCGGCCTGCCAGCGGCCCGTCAGGCCCGTGGACACCAGCAGCGGGTCCACACCCACGTTGGGGCTCTCGGCGCGCGCAGGCACGCGTTCACGCGCCACGGCAGCATGCAGGGTGGATGCGCACAGCACGCCACCAAGGCTCAGCTGCAGAAAGGGACGACGGGCCAGCACGGGCATGAATGAAAACTGTGAAAAATGTGGCAAACAGATCAAGCTGACCAGTGTGCCTGTGGCGAGGCCGCACGCCCCCAAAGGGGTGTCGGAATATGTATCAGGATACAAAAACATCGGCGCTTCGTGACTCAAGTCTCACCCTGAGAGCCCAGGGTGTCTCCGCCCCCCCGGCCGAGGGGGGAACTCAAAGCCCGCCGAGTGGACTAAACTACGCGGTTCCACTGTCACGGATTGCCGGCCTCACGAGGGCTTGATGTCACAAGGATGGCGGGGTGTCGATAGCGTCATAAGTTATTGATTCATAAGGTGAATCTTGCTTGTGTTGGCGCTGCCGAGACCCTGTTTTTTACTTTCTGGAGCTTTTTCTCATGACGACTGCTACTGCACAGGTGAACGCACCTGCCTACGTCAAAAACACCAAGTTGATCGCCTGGGTGGCCGAGATGGCCGCGCTGCTTCAGCCCAAGGACATCTACTGGTGTGACGGCACGACCGAAGAATACGACCGCCTGTGCGCCCAGCTCGTGGCTGCCGGCTCGTTCAAGAAGCTCAACCCCGAGCTGCGCCCCAACAGCTACCTGGCCTGGACCCACCCGTCCGACGTGGCCCGCGTGGAAGACCGCACCTTCATCTGCTCTGACCGCAAGGAAGACGCCGGCCCCACCAACAACTGGTGCGAGCCCGCTGAAATGCGCGCCAAGCTGCAAACCGGCGAAAACGCCCTGTTCAAGGGCGCCATGAAGGGCCGCACGCTGTATGTGATCCCCTTCTCGATGGGCCCTCTGGGTTCCGACATCGCCCACATCGGCGTCGAGCTGTCTGACTCCGCCTATGTGGCCGTCAACATGAAGCTCATGACCCGCATGGGCAAGGGCGTGATCGACGTGCTGGGCGCCGACGGTGAATTCGTGCCTTGCGTGCACACCGTGGGTGCGCCTCTGGCCGAAGGTCAGAAGGACGTGGCCTGGCCTTGCAACCCTGACACCAAGTACATCGTCCATTACCCCGCCACCCGCGAAATCTGGTCGTATGGTTCCGGTTACGGCGGCAACGCGCTGCTGGGCAAGAAGTGCTTCGCCCTGCGTATCGCTTCCACGATGGGCCGCGATCAAGGCTGGCTGGCCGAGCACATGCTGCTCCTGGGCGTGACCAATCCTGAAGGCAAGAAGTACCACGTGGCGGCCGCCTTCCCCTCGGCTTGCGGCAAGACCAACTTCTCCATGCTGATTCCGCCAGAAGGCTACAACGGCTGGAAGGTCACCACCATCGGTGACGACATCGCCTGGATCAAGCCTGCTGCCGACGGCAAGCTGTACGCCATCAACCCTGAAGCCGGTTACTTCGGTGTGGCGCCTGGCACCAACACCCTGACCAACTTCAACTGCATGAAGTCGCTGGACCGTGACGTGATCTTCACGAACGTGGCCCTGACCGACGACGGCGACGTGTGGTGGGAATCGATGACGGACGAGCTGCCTGCTCACCTGATCGACTGGCAAGGCAACGACTGGACGCCTCAGATCGCCAAGGAAAAGGGCGCCAAGGCTGCCCACCCCAACGCCCGCTTCACCGTGGCTGCCACCAACAACCCTGCGCTGGACAGCGAGTGGGACAACCCCGCTGGCGTGGCGATCGATGCCTTCATCTTCGGCGGCCGTCGCTCGACCACCGTGCCGCTGGTGACCGAAGCCCGTGACTGGACCGAAGGCGTCTACATGGCCGCCACCATGGGTTCGGAAACCACCGCTGCTGCGTTCGGCCAGCAAGGTGTGGTGCGCCGCGATCCGTTCGCCATGTTGCCCTTCATGGGCTACAACATGAGCGACTACTTCCAGCACTGGCTGGACCTGGGCGCCAAGCTGCAAGCCGCCGGTCACGCTTTGCCCAAGATCTATTGCGTGAACTGGTTCCGCAAGGGCGCCGACGGCAAGTTCGTGTGGCCTGGCTACAGCGAAAACATGCGCGTGCTGGAGTGGATGGTCGGTCGCCTGGAAGGCAAGGCCAATGGCGTGGAAAACGCTTTCGGTCTGAGCCCGAACTACGAAGACATCAACTGGAACGGCCTGAACTTCACGAAGGACCAGTTCCAGTCCGTCATCGGTATCGACAAGGCTGCCTGGGCTCAAGAACTGAAGCTGCACGACGAACTGTTCACGCAGCTGGCCTACAACCTGCCTGCCGCCATGCCTGCCACCAAGGCGAAGCTGGAACAGCGTCTGGCTGCCTGATCGATCTGTCGTTCAGCGCAAAGCCAACTGGCTTGCAAGAAAACAGCGCCTTCGGGCGCTGTTTTTGTTTGCCTTGTCGCCAGGGCGTTTCTGGCGAAAAAAAAGCGGACCCGAAGGTCCGCTTTGAAGGGCATTCACCCAGAGGAAGCAAGAATCAGAACAGGCCGGCCTTGCCGATCAGTTGCGCCACGAGATCGGTCAGTGAGGTGGCAGGTGCCTTTTCGCGGCTGAGTTCCAGTGAGCGAATCACGGGCTTCTTGCCAGAGAAGTCCAGCAGGTTGTCCAGGAAGGTGCCGACGCCGGCCAACTTGGCTTCCTTGATGCCGGTGTCGCCGAAGGTCACGATGGTCAGGCAGTGCGAACCATTGATCTCGCGGTAGTTCGGCAGGTAGTAGCCCAGGTTGGGGCCGGCCGGCAGGTGGGCCACCATCGTGTTGATGTCCTGGCGCCAGCGGCTGTTCAGGGCGGCCAGGCGTGCTTCAGGCGTTGCTGCGCCCGAAATCTCGGGATAGAACTTCTCATACGAGAAGGCCGAGTAGTTCGTGTCTTCCTGGAACATCGCGTAGCCGATGCGGTCGTTCGGGAAGATCTTGCTCAGGCCTGCTGTCATCGAGCCCAGGTTGTTGACGTCACCAGCCGTGGGGTACTTGCTGATCAACTCGGTGGCCAGGCCGTTGGGCTCGTCCAGCCCCCAGACATCGCGGATCTTGTTGTGCAGGGGCAAAGAAGGCGATTGCTCTGGCGTGCTGTTGCGAGGTGCCCAGAACAGCGGGCCCGAATCGGCCAGCAACGCGGCCTTGTTCGCCTTGGTCACGGTACGCATGTAGGGGAAGTTCACCGTCGAGCCGGTACCGCCAGCCGAGAAACCGGTGAGCAGCAGCACATCGGGCTTGGGCAGGTTGGCTGCCATCCAGTTGGACACGGCCTTGGCGTTCACCGCGCCGCGGTGGAACCAGGCGACCGAGCCGGCGTCATCCGTGTAGGTGGTGACCTTGTTGCCGGCGTGCACGTCACCCGTGCAGTAGGTCAGGTAGACGATGTTCCAGCTTTGCGTCTGGGTGGAGGTCAGCGGGTCGATGCGCGAGGTGAAGGGTGTGACCAGACCCAGGTGGGCCTGGCGGTTCCAGTCGCTCATGTAGTTGGTAGGGATGCCATCGGGGTTGACGGCGCCCAGCAGGGTGCCAGCCTTGTTTTCGCAGGTGCCCTTTTCCCAGCAGGCGCCGCCACCCTCGTACATCACCACGGTCTTGCTGGTGAACGGCGTGCGGTTCACGAAGAAGCGGTAGGGGGTGCCATTGCCGCACGATGCGCCGCTGGAAGCGGGCAGCTCGACCATTTCCCACTTCAGATAAGCGGCTTGTGCGGCGATGCTGCACAGCAAGCTGATGCCAACGGCTTTGCTGGCGGCCTTGATCAGTGAATTCAGTGTCATGTTGACTCCATCAACGGTTTGTGTGGACCATGTGATGCAGTCTGAAACACAGTGTTTTTTTTCAGGGGCGGGTAAGCCTCCGTGCCATCCCCCTCACCCCTAAGACAAGGGGGGCGCAAGTGTCAGCGCAATGACGCTTGGCGTGTAATGTCGGTCGGGTAATCCCGAGTCGTCGGATGGCCGACAAAGTGAATGTCTGGCCGATTCGGTGACTCACCGGTCAGGCTTTGCATGAGATCCGCCACTCGCTGATGGCGAACCAGGCCCACCGCCTGACCGGACCACAAGGACATCAGATCCGCTCTGTCTTGCGCGATCGCCGCGCGCTTGAGCACGCCCGTCAGCCAGTTCTGCCAGGGGTAGGGCAGGATGTCCTCGGGCGCCTGGGCCAGCTCGATGGTGAGCCGGTTGCGCAGGCCGCGAGAGAGCCGGCCGCTGAAGCCTCTGGTGAGGGTGGTGCCTGGCAGGCCGGGTGCGTGCAAGGCCGCCTGGTGGGGGCGCCCGGCGTTGGATTCCTCACAGGCCAGGAAGGCCGTGCCGATCTGGACCGCATCAGCACCCAGCGCCATGGCGGCTTTCACCCCGCGAGTGTCGGCGATGCCGCCGGCCGCAATCACGGGGATGCGCACGGCATCGCGCACCTGCGGGATCAGCGAGAAGGTGCCTGTCAGCAGGTTTTCCGGTGTATCGGTGAAGGACACGCGATGCCCGCCCGCGTCGCTGCCCGTGGCCACCACCATGTCCACGCCAGCGTCTTCCAGCAAGCGGGCCTCGTGTGGCGTGGTGGCAGCCCCGATCGTCACGATGCCGAGTTGCTGACAGCGAGACAGGATCGCGGGTGAGGGGATGCCGAACACGAAGCTGAACACCGCGGGTCGCGCTTCCAGCAAGGCCTCGATCTGTTGCGTATAGGCTGGCCAGACAGCGGACGGCTTGGGGCGGGCGGGCAGGTCCAGCTTGAGCTCGTCGAAGAAGGGCTGCAGACGGCGTACCGCCCGATCCCATTGCGTGTCGGATATGACGGGGTGCTCCGCTTCGTCATGCAAGGGGATCCACAGATTGAGTGCAAAGGGCGCCGCCGTGGCTGCACGCAAGTCACGTGTGACCTGCATGATCTGGTCCGCATGCAGGTGATGCACACCGAAGGAGCCCAGGCCGCCTGCGGCGTTGACGGCCGACACAAGCGAGACGGAAGACAGTCCGCCGCCAAAAGGGCCTTGGACAATGGGCCACGGCAGCCCCAGCCTGCGGGTGAAAGCGGTGTCGGTGTGCATGATCGTGTTGCCTCCTTGCGTTTACTGCAACAGCCCTTCCGCCTTCAAGGCGGCGAGCATGGCGGGGCGCGCCTTGACGCGGCCCATGAAAGCCTGCAAATGCGTGTGCGCCGACAGGTCCAGTTGCACATACGCCGCCCAGGACGCGACGACAAACAGGTAGGCGTCTGCGGCGGTGTAGGCCTCACCCGTCAGGTAGGGGCGATCGGCCAGTTGCGACGACACCCAGGCGAACTTGCGCTGCAGTTGCTCGGTGAACAAGGCCTTGGTGTCCTTGGAGGCCTGCGCGTTGAACAAGGGCGCAAACGACTTGTGCAGTTCGGAGGTGATGTAGTTCTGCCACTCCATCACGCGGTAGCGCGCCATGGTGCCTGCTGCGGGCATGAGGTCGGTGCGGCCGACCTGGTCGCAAAGGAACTGGCAGATCACCACGCCTTCGCTGAGGCGTTGGCCGTCATCGAGTTCGAGCAAGGGCACGGCCCCCTTGGGGTTGATGTCGCTGAAACGCTGGCCATGTTCGGTCAGGCCCTTGCCGGTGTCGACTTTGACCAGTTCGAACGGCTGGCCGATGTCGATCAGCAGGGCATGAGGGGCGAGCGAGCAGGCGCCGGGGCTGTAGTAGAGCTTCATGATGGATGAGTGGGGCGTGGCCCCTTGTGTTGATCAGGGCTTTCAGCTTATTGATGCTTGCCGCGCATGTGAATAGGCTATGGTTCACATGACTGATGCCTGTTGGGCATAAATGGACCCGGTGACCAACCTTGAGAGACAAGACATGAGCCGACAGTTCGAAGATGCGCAGCTTGGTGACATGGAGCTGTTCGTGTTGGCGGCTGACGCCGCGAGCTTCACCGCAGCGGCCGAGCGCACCGGCATGACGCCCAGTGCGGTCAGCCGAAGCGTGGCACGCCTGGAGGCGCGTTTGGGTGTGCGTCTGTTCATGCGCACCACGCGCCAGATTCGCCTGAGCGATCCGGGGCGGCTGTACCTGGCGCAATGCCGCCTGACCTTGTCACAGCTCACCGAGGTGGAGCGCCAGTTGAGTCGCCAGCAATCGCAGCCATCGGGTGTGGTGAGGCTGAGCCTGGCGACAGGTTATGGGCGCCATCGGGTGCTGCCGCTCTTGCCCCGCTTTCGGCAGCGGCACCCCGAGATCAGCCTGGAGATCCAGCTCAGCAACCGCAACGTGGACTTCGCCAAGGACCGCTTCGATCTGGCGGTGCGTGCGCGCCATCAGGCCGATTCCAGCCTGGTGGCGCGCAAGATCGAAGACTCGGAACTGGTGGTGGTGGCCTCACCCGGTTACCTGGCCCGCGCCGGCGAGCCCAAGACCATCGATGACCTGCGCGGCCACGAATGCATCCAGTTCGTGCTGCCGCGAACAGGGCGGTGTGTGGACTGGTCTTTCATCGTCGACGGGCAGGACGTGGAGGTGAGCACACGGGGCAGCATCACCTGCTCGGAAGAGCTCGACGGCGGCGTGCACCTGGCGCGACATGGCGGTGGCCTGTATCAGACCAGCCGCTTCCTGGTCGAGCGGGAGCTGCTCAGTGGCGAGCTGATCGAGGTGCTGGCGCCGTTCGGTGGGCGCTCGCGGCCGTTTTCCATCGTCTACCCGAGCGCTCGGCATTTGCACAAGCGGGCGCGCCTGCTCGCTGAATTCTTGCTCGACAACCTGGGGCCCAACGCTCGAGCAAGGGGCTGAGGGGCCATTGTCGGGCGGCGGGGGCTCGGCCACACCCGGGTGTTGACGGAGGTCTGATCGTCGATTTTGTTGCTACATTGGGTTGGTGCGCCTGTTCAGGCAGGACGCGCGCATTCAAATCAACTTTCAGGGACCCATATGTACCGCATCACCACTGTGATGCTGGCCGCCGCCGTGGCCAGCACAACCATGATGACTTCGGCTCAGGCCGCGGGCGCCACCCTTCCGTATCTGGGGAATCTCGGTTACGGGGATCAAACCATCGTGATCCCACCTCTGGCGCCGACGACCCCTGCTTTCGTTTACGACGCCCAGTTCAACCTGTTGCACGACAGTGCCTTGACAGGTGTGCTGACGGGCATCCGATCCGGTGCCGCCACCGTGACGGAAAGCTGGTTCAACGAAGCTCTGGGCCAGACCGAATCTCGCACCTGGGCCAGAACCAT
>NZ_DASUIS010000022.1:0-20566 GCF_036279675.1 Aquabacterium sp.
AGGGCCTGCATGAACCAGCGGTTCTGCTGGGCCAGCAACTTGTCACACTCGAGCAGTACGCCGGGCAGGTCGTCCTTGAGCTGTTTCTGGGAGATGGGCAGCAGGGCGGCGCGTTTTTCCAGCTGGTTCTTCAGGCGATCACCGATGTCGGCTGCCGTGGCGGGCTTGAGCAGGTAGGCATCCGGATGGTGTTCGGTTGCCGCAGCGACCGAGGCATAGGTGCTCTCTGCCGTGATCATGAAGAACAGGCAGTCGGCCGGCAGCAGGCTGTTGTCGCGCAGGTATTCGAACAGTTGCTGTCCGTCCGTCTTTTGATTGAGGTTGTAGTCGCAGAGGATCAGGTTGTAGCGCCGTTGCTTGATCAGCTTGGTGGCTTCTTCAGCAGTGCTGGCCAGATCGACCTTGCCGATGCCCAGCATGCCCAGATGGCTTTTCAGCGTGGACTGCTGCACCGACATGTCATCGATGATCAGGGCCTGAATGCCGGGAAATGATGGGGAAGATTGAATGGCCATGGCGCCTCGCATGACAAATGGCGATCCGGTCCCGCGTGGACCAGTACTTTTCGCATTTCGGCAAGCATGTGCACAAACTTGAGGCAATGCACGGGGGAAACCCCTGTCCGGAAATGGGAAAAGGCACCCCGCAGGGTGCCTTTTTTGTCGTCATGCGGGAGCCGCTTACTTGAAGATGTTCTTCACGCGGTCCGTCCAGCTCTTGGAGTTGGGCGAGTGCTTTTCGCCGCCCTTCTTGAAGGACTCGTCCAGCTCCTTGAGCAGCTTGCGCTGGTGCTCGGTGAGCTTGACCGGCGTCTCCACCGAGATGTGGCAATACAGATCGCCAGGGTAGCTGGAGCGGATGCCCTTGATGCCCTTGCCGCGCAGGCGGAAGGTCTTGCCGTGCTGCGTGCCTTCGGGGATCTCGATCTCCGCCTTGCCGCCCAGCGTGGGTACCTCGATGTTGCCACCCAGCGCAGCCGACGTCAGGGGGACGGGCACCGAGCAGTGCAGGTCGTCGCCATCGCGCTCGAAGATGTCGTGCTGCTTGATGCGGATCTCGATGTACAGGTCGCCAGGAGGGCCGCCATTGGTGCCGGGCTCGCCGTTGCCAGCCGAGCGGATGCGCATGCCCTCGTTGATGCCTGCCGGGATCTTCACTTCCAGCGTCTTGGTCTTCTTGACGCGGCCCTGGCCATGACAGGCCGTGCAGGGCTCGGGGATCACCTTGCCGGTGCCCTGGCAGTGCGGGCAGCTCTGTTGGACGCTGAAGAAGCCCTGGCGCATGTGCACCGTGCCGGAACCGTTACAGGTCGGGCAGGTCTTGGCGCTGGTGCCGGGCTTGGCGCCGGAGCCATGGCAGACGCCACACTCGTCCCACGCGGGGATGCGGATCTGCGTGTCCTTGCCGGCTGCAGCTTCTTCCAGCGTGATCTCCATGGCGTAGGAGAGGTCGCTGCCGCGGTAGACCTGAGGGCCGCCGCCACGACGTTGACCACCACCCTGGCCGAAGATATCGCCAAAGATGTCGCCGAAGGCGTCGGCAAAACCGCCGAAGCCTTCAGGGCCACCACGGCCTGCACCCATGTTCGGGTCCACGCCGGCGTGACCATATTGATCGTAGGCCGCCTTTTTCTTGGGGTCCGAGAGCATCTCGTAGGCCTCTTTGACCTCCTTGAACTTCTCTTCGGCTTCCTTGGCCTTCTCGCCCTGATTGCGGTCAGGGTGGAACTTCATGGCCAGCTTGCGGTAGGCCTTCTTGATGTCGTCGTCCGAGGCGCCTTTGGCGACGCCCAGAACTTCGTAAAAATCGCGTTTTGCCATGATCTTGATGGGCTGTGCGAGTGTGTCGCGTGCTGGTCTGTCTAGATCCAACAAAGGCACAGGGCATGAGCTTGGAGCTCACACGGCCTGTGCCCTGTCTGCTGGAGCGGGGGCACCACAGGGGTGCCCCATACCCCGATCAGTCCTTCTTGACTTCCTTGAACTCGGCGTCGACCACGTTGTCGTCAGCAGGCTTGGCTTGTTCTGCACCTGCGGCGCCTTCGGCACCGGCTGCACCCGCAGCGCCTTGGGCCTGCATGTCAGCGTACATCTTTTCGCCCAGCTTCTGGCTGGCGGTCATCAGGGCATTGGTCTTGGCCTCGATGTCGTCCTTGTCGTCGCCCTTGAGGGCTTCTTCCACATCCTTGATCGCGGCTTCGATCTTGTCCTTCTCGTCGGCTTCCAGCTTGTCGCCGTATTCCGTCAGGGACTTGCGCACGCTGTGGACCAGGCCGTCGCCCTGGTTCTTGGCCTGAACGATTTCCAGCTTCTTCTTGTCTTCGGCTGCGTTCAGTTCGGCGTCCTTCACCATCTTCTGGATTTCTTCCTCGGACAAGCCCGAGTTGGCCTTGATGGTGATCTTGTTTTCCTTGCCGGTGCCCTTGTCCTTGGCGCTCACGTGCAGGATGCCGTTGGCGTCGATGTCGAAGGCCACTTCGATCTGGGGCACGCCGCGTGGTGCGGGTGGGATGCCTTCCAGATTGAATTCGCCCAGCATCTTGTTGCCCGAGGCCATTTCACGCTCACCCTGGTAGACCTTGATGGTCACGGCAGGCTGGTTGTCATCGGCGGTCGAGAACGTTTGTGCGAACTTCGTCGGGATCGTCGTGTTCTTGGTGATCATCTTGGTCATGACACCGCCCAGGGTTTCGATACCCAGGGACAGCGGGGTCACGTCCAGCAGCAGCACGTCGGTACGGTCGCCGGCCAGCACCTGGCCTTGCACGGCAGCGCCCACGGCCACGGCTTCGTCAGGGTTCACGTCCTTGCGGGGTTCCTTGCCGAAGAATTCCTTGACCTTGTCCTGCACCTTGGGCATGCGGGTCATGCCGCCCACCAGGATCACGTCCTGGATGTCGCCCACGGAGACGCCAGCGTCCTTGATGGCCATGCGGCACGGCGCGATGGTGCGCTCGATCAGCTCTTCGACCAGGCTTTCCAGCTTGGCGCGGGTCAGCTTGATGTTCAGGTGCTTGGGGCCCGTGGCGTCAGCCGTGATGTAGGGCAGGTTGACGTCGGTCTGCGTGCTGTTGGACAGCTCGATCTTGGCCTTTTCAGCGGCCTCCTTCAGGCGTTGCAGGGCCAGAACGTCCTTGGACAGGTCAACACCTTGTTCCTTCTTGAACTCGGCGATGATGAAGTCGATGATGCGCTGGTCGAAGTCTTCGCCGCCCAGGAAGGTGTCGCCGTTGGTAGACAGCACTTCGAACTGCTTTTCGCCGTCCACGTCAGCGATTTCGATGATCGACACGTCGAAGGTACCGCCACCCAGGTCGTACACGGCGATCTTGCGGTCACCGGCGCCATGCTTGTCCAGGCCGAAGGCCAGGGCTGCAGCGGTCGGTTCGTTGATGATGCGCTTGACTTCCAGGCCGGCGATGCGGCCTGCGTCCTTGGTGGCTTGACGTTGTGCGTCGTTGAAGTAGGCAGGCACGGTGATGACGGCCTCGGTGACTTCTTCACCCAGGTAGTCTTCAGCGGTCTTCTTCATCTTGCGCAGCACTTCGGCCGACACTTGGGGAGGCGCCATCTTCTTGCCGCGCACTTCAACCCAGGCGTCGCCGTTGTCGGCGGCCGCGATCGTGTAAGGCATCAGGTCGATGTCCTTTTGCACTTCTTTTTCAGTGAACTTGCGGCCAATCAGGCGCTTCACGGCGTACAGCGTGTTGCGGGGGTTGGTCACAGCCTGGCGCTTGGCCGAGGCGCCCACGAGGATCTCGCCGTCTTCCTGATACGCGATGATGGAAGGGGTGGTGCGAGCGCCTTCGCTGTTCTCGATCACCTTGGTGGTGTTGCCTTCCATGATGGCCACGCACGAGTTGGTGGTGCCCAGGTCGATACCAATGATCTTGCCCATTTAGATAGCTCCTATCGAATTTGCTTTGGAAGCTTCGTGCTTCCGCTTGTGTACTGATATGTGAACAACCGTTCTTTTTTCAAGGCCCCGTTCCAATTTTTTGCGGACAAAACAGGGTTTGGAGGACGGTTGCGGACTGGTTTGATTACTTCGGCGCA
This sequence comes from Aquabacterium sp., assembly GCF_036279675.1. Taxonomy (GTDB): domain Bacteria; phylum Pseudomonadota; class Gammaproteobacteria; order Burkholderiales; family Burkholderiaceae_C; genus Aquabacterium. The sequence continues at coordinate 4,056 of NZ_DASUIS010000022.1, forward strand.
GCGACGGTCACCAGGGCAGGGCGCAGCACGCGCTCGGCAATGGAGTAGCCCTTTTGCAGCACGCCCACCACGGTGTTGGCCTCCTGGTCGGCGGGCACCATGCTGATGGCCTGGTGGAAATGGGGGTCGAACTTGGCGCCGGCAGCCGGGTTGATCTCCAGCACCTTGTTGCGCTCCAGGGCGGAGGCCAACTGGCGCAGGGTGATCTGCACGCCTTCGAGCACGGTTTCGACGGGGGTGTCAGGCTTGGCTGCGTGGGAGGCCAGGGCAGCTTCCAAGCTGTCGCGCACGGGCAGCAGGCTTTCGGCAAAGGATTCGACCGCGAACTTGCGGGCCTTGCTGATCTCTTCTTCCGAACGACGGCGGATGTTCTCGCCTTCGGCTTTGGCACGCAGGTAGGCGTCGGACACTTCGGCGTGCTTGGCGATCAGTTCAGCCAGTTGCTGCTCAACGGGCACAAAACCGACTTCTTCGGGTGCACCTGCGGTACCGGGTGCAGCTTGTTGCTCTGGGGTGGCGGACGTGTCGCTCATCTCGCGTGCTTCTTGAAATTAGGTTGGAGGAATGCGAAAACCATGCGCATTTCAGGGCGATGCCAGGCTTTTCAAGCCCGCCAGCCGAAGAAATTTGTAACAGCGCCAAACGGACGATTGTCGCAGGCCTTTGCCATCTGGCGAGAAACTGGCGACTTGATTTTTCGGACGACCGATTGGGGGATGGCCGGGGCACTTATTCGTCCACGCTGGCAGACCACCGCTGCCAATCCGCCAACTGGCGCCGATCGCGCTTGGTGGGGCGGCCCTGCTCGATGGCATCGGCGGGTTCGCTGGCCAGTTGGCGTTGCGCCTGGAAGTTCGCCCGACGCTGGATGCTCTCTGGGGTTTCTTCGTAGAGCTGCTGCGCCTGGGGTGCCGGGCCACGCACGGTGCTCAGTGCCAGCACGATCACGGTGCGGGTCAGGGCGCCGTTGCGGATGTCCACCCGGTCGCCCGCCTTGAGTTCACGCGAAGGCTTGGCAACCAGCTCGTTGACCTGGATGCGGCCCTTGTCGATGTCGTCGGCGGCCAGGCTGCGCGTCTTGTAGAAGCGGGCGGCCCAGAGCCATTTGTCCAGGCGCAGGCGCTCGGTCAAGCCAGGGAGGGTGCGTTTCTCGTCTTTCATCTGCTGGGGCAACTTTACTGCGCCTTCGGTGGGCGTGTCATCTGGCGGACCAGGAAGCGGGCAGGATCGAGGGCATCGCGCAGGTCGGTTTCCACAGGGCAAGGGCCGCCGGTGACCCAGTGCGCAAGCAACTCGGCCGCCAGGCAGCTCCAGGTGATGCCGCGAGAGCCCAGCCCGGTCATGGCAAAAAGCCCGCCGCGTTCGCCGCGCTGCCGGGGAACGAGCCTGACCTGATCCAGCCGGCGGTTGGTCTGGGCGGCGGCGAGGCGTTCCTGACTCCAGGGCAGGGCGCCGACCAGTGGCAGGCGGTCCGGGGTGGTTGCCCGCCAGGCCGTGCGTCCCTGTAGTTGTGCGGGCAGGGCTTGGGTGTCGGGCCAGGCGGGGCAAGCGCCCAATCTGGCGGCCTGACGCAGGTTGTGGCGGTGGTCGGTTTCGCGCACGGCGGGGTCGTCATCATGGTGCTGCGTGGTGGCGCCGCATAGGAGGTGATCATCCGGCAGGGCCAGCACATAGCCGCTTCCTGCCACCGGCAGATGTGGGCGCAGCAGCCCTTCGGTGGATGCCAGCGGCATCCGCGAGATCTGGCCTCGCACCGCGCTCAGCGGCAGGGGGGGCACGGCCAGTTCAGGGGGCAGCTTGTCGAGCACACGGCCGGATTGCATGGCGCAGCACAGCACCAGCGTCGGCGCGGAGGCCAGGACCACCTCATCACACAGCGCCTGCCACTCACCACAGCTCGTCTGCGCGATCGCCGTAACGGGCTGGCCCCAGACAGTGCGCAAGAGAGGCTGCCCTTCGCGTGTCAGCGAGGCCACCGATTCCAGCATCAAACTGGCCAGGCCAGCGGGGTGCAGCCAGCCACCTTGGTGAAACAGCCAGCCACCACTTTCCACAGGCAGGCCCGACAGTGTTCGAGCCTGCTCCTGATCCAGCCATTGCACATGATCTGCAGGCAAGGCTTGCTGCGAAAGCCATTCAAGTGCCTGTTCGGCTGTGGTCTTGCCATCGAGCCGCAACAAGCCGTCGACCTGTCCGTCGAGATGACCCTGTTTGATCCAGCCCTGGGCCGTTCGCCAGGTGGCCATGGCCGCAGCCCGGTGTGCCCGCGCGTGGATGCCGTCTTCGGCATGCAGCACGCTGTGAAACATGCCGCCCGGGTTGCCGGAGCCTTCTCTGGCTGGCCCTTCGTGCTGGTCGATCAGCGTGACGTGCCAGCCCTCCAGGCACAGTGCCCGTGCTGCCGCGCAGCCTGCGAGGCCCGCACCCATGATGATGGCGTGGCGATCGTCAGGCCGTGCGGGTTCCGGGTGCCAGCCGCCGGCCTGTAGTGGTGGTGTGAAGCGGGGCTGGTAGCTGGCGCGCAGCATGTGCGGCTTGTAGGCAAAGCCCTCCACGCGCTCCACGTTGAAGCCCGCCGTGGTCAAGGCGTCTCGCACGGGGCGGGCGCATGACCAGGTGGCGGCTGTGCAAGCAGGCGCGGCCAGCCGGTTCAGCCTCGACAGCAACCCGGTATCCCACATCTGCGGATTCTTGGCTGGGGCAAAGCCGTCCAGGTAGAAAGCGTCGACGCTGGCCATCAACTTGGGCAGCAGGTCGGCGATGTCGCCCAGCCCCAGCAACAGGGTGACACGCTGTGGTGCTGGGCTGGTCACCTTGTCGGCATGACTGGTGCTGACGCCGCCATCTGCCGGTTCGTCAAAGTGCAACGTGTGCATGCCAGGCGTCAACGCGGGCCAGGCGTCTGTCAGGCGCTGTGCCAGTTCCAGACGTGCCGCACGATCGCTCTCGGACATCTTGCCCAGGTCCACCACCTTGTCACCCGAGAGGCCATGCACCCGGGCCAGATCCTCGCGATGCAAGGGGTGCTTCTCGATCGAGATGAAGACCAGGTGGCTGCAACGTTGGGCATCGGCGCGCCAGGCAGCCCACGTCGCCAGGAAGTTGTTGCCCAGACCGAAGCCGGTCTCCAGGATCACGAAGCGGGTGCGGCCCTGCCAGCGACCCGGCAGGCCATTGCCCACCATGAACACATGCTGCGCCTGGGCCCAGGCACCCACGGCGGCATGGTAAAGATCATCGTAAAGCGGCGAGTAAGGCACACCCGCCGCGTAACCCTCGGCCATTTCGCCAAGGGTTGCGGGCTCCACCGTCATGCTTTATTGCGCCACCCAGCCGCCGTCCACGTTCCAGGCCACGCCACGCACATTGTCGGCACCCGGCGAGCACATGAACACAGCCAGGTCACCCAACTGACCTGGCGTCACAAACTGCAAGGACGGTTGTTTTTCGCCCAGCAAGCCTTTTTGCGCTTCTGCCAGCGACACACCTTCATTGGCTGCCTTGGCATCAATCTGCTTTTGCACAAGCGGGGTCAGCACCCAGCCGGGGCAGATGGCGTTGACCGTCACGCCGGTGGTGGCGGTTTCCAGCGCGACCGCCTTGGTCAGACCGACCAGGCCATGTTTGGCCGCCACGTAGGCCGACTTGCCAGCCGAGGCCACCAGGCCATGCGCGGAAGCCAGATTGATGATGCGGCCCCAGTTCTTCGCACGCATGCCCGGCACAGCCAGACGCATGGTGTGGAAGGCGGAACTCAGGTTGATGGCGATGATGGCGTCCCACTTCTCGACGGGAAAGTTCTCGATGTTGGACACGTGCTGGATGCCGGCGTTGTTCACCAGAATGTCCACGCCGCCAAACTCGGCTTGCGCATACGCGAACAAGGCTTCGATCTCGGCGGGCTTGGACATGTCCGCGCCGTGGTAGCCGACCTTGATGCCGTGTGCCTGTCCCGCAGATGCGACAGAAGTCTTGGGCGCGTCTACGTCGCCAAATCCGTTCAGAATGATGTTGGCACCCTGTGCAGCGAGCTTTTCGGCGATTCCCAGACCGATCCCACTGGTGGAACCTGTCACGAGGGCGGTTTTTCCATTCAACATCTCGGGCCTCCTGTCGGCAAGAAGAAACACAATGTGGACTGGCCCATTATCTGACGACACATCCAAACGTATTGCCATGACCAGTATTCAGAACGACACATCATCTGCATCCGGCATGGAGCCGGTCCTTCAATATGTGACATGTCCGGGTGCCAGCAAGACCGATGCCCAGACGCACCGCATGGCTTATTGGCAGTGGGGTGACGCGTCCAATCCGCGCATCCTGATCTGTGTGCACGGGCTGAGCCGCCAGGGCAGGGACTTCGACAGCCTCGCGCGCAGTCTGTGCGACCGCTATCAGGTGATCTGCCCCGATGTGGTGGGACGCGGCCATTCGGACTGGCTGGCTGATCCCAAGGGCTATCAAGTCTTCTCTTATGTCGCAGACATGGTTGCCTTGATGCAACAGTTGCGCGCTCAGGTGAAGGCCACCGAGCCGCTGGAGATCGACTGGGTGGGCACCTCCATGGGTGGCTTGATCGGTCTGGGTTTCTCGACCCTGCCGCCGGAGGTCAGCGGCGTGAAGCTGCGCAAGTTCGTGCTCAACGATGTGGGTCCGAAGCTGCGCTATGAAGCCATGGTGCGCATCGGCGAGTACCTGGGGCAGCCCATGCGCTTTGACAACGAGCAGCAGGCTGCCGATTACCTCTGGAGCATCTCCACCGGGTTCGGGCCACACACACCCGAGCAGTGGCTGAACCTGTCGCGCCCCCTGCTGCGCCCCGCGCCTGATGGCAACGGCCTGGTCCTGCACTATGACCCGGCGCTCGCCGAGCCCTTCAAAACCATCACGCAGGAAAGCGCCACCAGTGGCGAAGCCATGCTGTGGCAGGTGTATGACGCCTTGAAGTGCCAGGTCTTGCTCTTGCGCGGCAAGAACTCCGATCTGCTGGATATCGACACTGCCACATCCATGACACAGCGCGGCCCCAAGGCCCGGTTGATCGAATTCGAAGGCGTGGGCCACGCTCCGATGCTCAACAACCCGACACAGCTTGAACCGCTGATCAATTTCCTTCTTGCATGAAAACAGGTCTGCTCAACCCGGTCGCCTCAACAACGGATGCGCTCGCTCATGCCCCCATCGTGGAGCTGGCCGAGATGGCGCCGGGTGGAGAGCCGGGTGAACAGCAGCAGGGCGCTTCTGCCTCCGAGCAACTTCTGGCCAAGGCGCGTGCTTTTGCCGAGCCCCTGCTGCTGGCTCAACGTTTCGATACCGGCGAGGATGCGCTCACCCATGCAGATGGCGTGAGCTTCATTCTGCAAGGTGTGGGCGCGCCCCCATCCCTGCGAGCGGCCGCCTACCTGGTCTACGCCAGCGAATACCTGACGCAGCCTGAAGATGTGGTGGCGCGTGCTTTCGGCGCCGACGCGGCAGGGTTGGTCGCTCACACGCGCAAGCTGGTGCAGGTGCAGCGCAACGCCCGCGATGCCTTGGGTGACCACGCCGAAGGCCCGCTCGCGGCCGAGCAGATCGAGCGCATCCGCAAGATGCTGCTGGCTTTCTCGCGTGATCTGCGCGTGGTGCTGTTGCGTCTGGCCTCGCGCCTGCAGACCTTGCGGCACTACGCCGAAAGCAAGCTGCCGTGCCCTCGTGCACTGGCGCGTGAATCGATGCAAGTCTTTGCGCCGCTGGCCAATCGCCTGGGCATCTGGCAGATCAAGTGGGAGCTGGAAGACCTGTCCTTTCGCTTTCTGATGCCCGATGCCTACAAGGGCATCGCCAGGTCCTTGCAGGAAAAGCGGCTGGAGCGCGAACACCATATCGAGCAGGTGCGCCAACAACTGGCTGACGCGATGCGCGAGGCAGGCCTCCACGCTCAGGTGCAAGGCAGGCCCAAGCACCTCTACAGCATCTGGAAGAAGATGCAAGGCAAGGGCCTGTCGATCGACAAGGTCTTCGACATTCGCGCCTTGCGCGTGATCGTTGACGACGTGCCCGCCTGCTATGCCGCCCTCAGTCGCGTGCACGAAGTCTGGCAGGCTCAGGCCGACGAGTTCTCCGACTACATCGCCAGGCCCAAGCCCAATGGCTACCAGTCGCTGCACACCATTGTGAAGGACGAGCAGGGCAGGTTCATCGAGGTGCAGATCCGCACACAGGCCATGCATGACCATGCTGAAAGCGGTGTGGCTGCGCACTGGGCTTACAAGGAGGCCGGCACCAAGGGCTATGCCGGTGTGCAGGCCGCCGGTGATTTCGAAAGCCGTGTGGCCGAAGCGCGCAAGACCGTGCTGCGCCAGTTGCTGGCCTGGGAGCGCGACCTGGCTGCGGCAGACACCGAGCACAGCGGCGCTGCAGGCAGTGGTCTGTTTGAAGATCGCATCTACGTCTTCACACCTGGCGGCGAGATCATCGACCTGCCCGCCGGTGCCACGCCGATTGATCTCGCCTACACGCTGCACACCAATCTGGGTCACCGCTGCCGCGGCGCGAAAGTGGATGGCGTCATGGTGCCCCTGAACACCGCCTTGCAAAGCGGCCAGACGATCGAGGTGATCGCCATCAAGGATGGTGGCCCGTCCATGGATTGGCTCAACCCCGACCTGGGCTATGTGCGCAGCCACCGTGCACGGTCCAAGGTCAAGGCCTGGTTCAACGCCCTGGCTCAGCAGGCCTGCATTGCGCGTGGCCGTGAGGCGGTTGAAAAACTCCTGCAGCGCGAGGGCAAGACCGCCACCAAGCTGGAAGACCTGGCCAGCAGCCTCGGGTTTCGCAATGCCGATGCCTTGTTCGACGTGGTGGGCAAGGACGAGTATTCGCTGCGCAACATCGAGCAGCACCTGCGGCCCGCTGAGCCGGAGCCGGATCCCGACGAGTTCCTGACGCATCGCCTGTCCAAAGGCGAGGTCGATCTGGGTGGCGACGGGCGCGGGGTGCTGGTGGTGGGCATGGACTCCTTGCTCACGCAACTGGCGCGTTGCTGCAAGCCCGCGCCGCCCGATGCCATCGGCGGCTTCGTCACGCGGGGCAAGGGCGTGGCGGTGCACCGTACGGATTGCAGCAACTTCCGCCAGATGGCCGGTCGTCACGCCGAACGCATCATCCCGGTGGCATGGGGTCGTCAGGCCGTGGCCGATTCGGCGAAGTACGCGGTCGATGTGCTGGTCGAGGCTCATGACCGCACCGGCCTTCTGCGCGACGTGTGCGACGTGCTGGCGCAGGGCAAGATCCATGTGCTGTCACTCAACAGCCAGGTCGTGAAGGAGCGCATCAACATCACCCTGACCGTGCAGACAGGGGACACCGCGAAGTTGGGCGCCATGCTCGCGAAAGTGTCGCAAATTAACGGCGTCTTGCGCGCACGGCGAAAATAGTGCTATAGTCATGGTCTTCCAGGCGCGTAGCTCAGTTGGTTAGAGCACCACCTTGACATGGTGGGGGTCGTTGGTTCGAATCCAATCGCGCCTACCATCACTTCAGTGATGGGCACAAAATGTCATTGCCAGATACCCCCCTTCCGGCCTCCCTACCCAGGGTTTAGCTGGCAAAACCGAAAACCGCTCACAAGGCGGTTTTTTTACGTCCGTTCTTTTCGGCCGTCGCAAGTCGACCCCAGGCTGATGCTGGAGCGTCGCGTGGATGTCACTGTCGGAGCACTTTCGCCTGTGACAATCCCGCCATATTCGAAATGGGGTGCCCATGAAGACTCTTGCAAAACGCGCAAGCCTGTTGCTGCTGTCGCTGGTCCTGGTTGTGCTGGCCTTGTGGGTACACGAAATCTGGGCAGGCGATCGGTCTGAGCCGGCGCTCAGCCGTGCCGAACAGCTGCGCAGCTACGAGCGTGCACGAGGTTGGTTGCTGTCGCACGAGCAAGAGGTGCTGGCGGATGGCAATGTCGCGCTCTGGTGGATGCTGAAGGTGGCAGCAGAGCGCAGCCACGATGAGGCCCTGGGCAACCTGGTTCAGCGCTACCTGACCTTGCTGGCCCTGGGTGACACCGCTCAATCTCCCTGGCGCAGGCTGGTGGATCCTTCCGTCTCGTTCAAGCCGTTTGACAGCTTCCCGGACGGCATGGAGCCCTATCAATATTTCTACTATCACGCAGCGACCTGCCAGGCCGTCCCTGCGGGAGACGACCATCCTGATACCGGCGCGTACCTTGAGGGCAACGCCTGTCGGCCAATGGTGAGCAAAGTCTGGCTGGGTGATCGCGTCTGTTCCAGCCACCAGTTGATGGGGCTCAAGCTCTTCCAGCAGTCCGGCTGCAAGACCGCGCATGAATTGAAGCCGATTGAAGACAGCCTTCTGGAAGACATCCGCGAGCAGATCTGGTTGGCGCCGCTATACCAGGATGCCTATATCCAGCGCGTGCTGATGATCAAGTGGTTTGCCCCCGATCATCAGATCAAGCCGGTGTGGCTGCGGCGCATCATCCAGGCTCAAGGTGAGGACGGGGGCTGGACTGGCGCGCGGCTGCTTCCGTACTGGCCGCGCTGGGCCCAACCGTGGGTCTTCAAATACGTGCAACTCAAGTTGATGGGCAAGGATGCAGACGCGGCCATCCCGGTGTCCAACTTCCATGCCACGGCTCAAGGCTTGCTTTTGCTGGCTTTGAATTTGAACGAAGCGCCCTGAACCTGTCGTGCGTCACGCTCTGTGTCGAAGCTGGTATACAAAAGCGCTTGCCCGGCTGCCATCCGCTCCTACAATGCAACGATTCACCAGGAGACGGTCATGAGCGCAGCCCCCAAGAGTCGCCGCACACAAGCAGACGAGAGCGATGAACTGCCCCCCGCAGGCGAGGCCCCCGAGGCGCCAGAGGCTGCGGCAAAAGCTGGTTTGCGCGTCATCAAGAAGTACCCGAACCGTCGCCTGTACGACACCCGCACCAGCAGCTACATCACGCTGTCCGACGTGAAGGACATGGTGATGGCTTGCGAGCACTTTGTGGTGCTGGATGCCAAATCCGGTGAGGACCTGACTCGCAGCATCCTGTTCCAGATCATCCTGGAAGAAGAAACGGCTGGCGTGCCCATGTTCTCCACGCAGGCTCTGGCCCAGATCATTCGCTTTTATGGGCACACCATGCAGGGCTTGATGGGCAACTACCTGGAAAAGAACATCCAGTCCTTCATCGATCTGCAGTCCCGGCTCACGGAAAACTCGGTGATGAACCTGCAGAACCCCCTGATGCAGAACTTCATGGGCGGCTACATCGAGCAGTCTCGCCAGATGTTCACCCAGATGCAGGATCAGATGAGCAAGCAGGCCGAGACCCTCATGGGCAATCTGGGCGCCGGGCTCACCCCCAAGAAGTAAACCGCGTCACAGTTGCGGTTTGAGCGCTGCCCACACCTGATCCAGCATGATGGGGTGCCCCTTGGGCAGTGGGTGGATGCCGTCTGCCTGAAACCAGTCGCGCGCATCCGGCCGGTCGGCAATCCCCTTGAGCAGAAAAGGCACCAGCGCCGTGTGATGGGCCTGTGCCAGGCTGGGGAACATGCGCTGGAAGTCGTCGGCGTAGCGTTTGCCATAGTTGGGTGGCACCATCATCCCGACCAGCAATACCTTGGCACCCATCTTCTGGCTGGCTTCGATCATGGCCTGCAGATTGGCCTGACTGCTCTTGAGCGGCAGGCCACGCAGCGCGTCATTGGCGCCCAGTTCGATCACCACATGCGTGGGCTGATGCTGCTTGAGCAGCGGTGCCAGGCGGGTCAGGCCGCCGGAGGTCGTCTCGCCACTGAGGCTGGCGTTGATGACATCGCCTTGCACGCCCAGGTCCTTCATGCGAGCCTGCAGCAGGGCGACCCAGCCTGTGCCTCTGGGCAGGCCATATTCGGCTGACAGGCTGTCACCCATGACCAGGATGGTGGTGCGCTTGCCCGCGGTCGCTCGAGCGCCTGACATACCCACCCAAAGGCCTGTTGCGGCCAGGAGAAGCTGGCGTCGCGTACAGTTGGTCTTGATCTGATTCATTGTTCGCGCCAAAAGCCTCAATCCGTTCATGCACATGTCGTCTCTGGAATCCACTCGTACTGCCGCTGCGGCACCTGCCATCGTGACACGAGATCTGAGCAAGGTCGTGGCAGATTCCAGTGGGCCTCTGACCATTTTGCACAACATCACGATGACCGTGCCTGCCGGGGAGTCACTGGCCATCGTCGGGGCGTCCGGTTCAGGCAAGAGCACCTTGCTGTCCTTGCTGGCCGGCCTGGATGTGCCCAGCAGCGGCGAGGTGCACATGTGCGGGCAAAGCCTGTTCGATCTGAACGAAGACGAGCGTGCGGCGCACCGCGCCCGCCACGTCGGCTTCGTATTCCAGAGCTTTCAGCTGATCGCGCACCTGTCCGCGCTGGAAAACGTGATGCTGCCGATGGAGTTGAGAGGCGACAAGGATGCGCGCTCGAAGGCCACGGCCATGTTGGAACGCGTCGGCCTGGGCGGGCGCCTGCGTCACCGGCCCGCCTTGTTGTCCGGCGGGGAGCAGCAACGGGTGGCGCTGGCTCGCGCCTTCGTGATGCACCCCGACATCCTCATGGCCGATGAGCCCACCGGCAGCCTGGACCACGCCACCGGGCAGGCCATCATGGACCTGATGTTCGATCTCAACCGCGAAAACGGCACCACCTTGATCCTGGTGACGCACGACAGCCAGATCGCCCAACGCTGTCACAGCCAGCTCCGCATCAGCGCAGGGCAGGTCGTGGCCTGAATCAGCGGTTAGGATGCCGGCATGAGTCTGAAACTGCTATTTGGCTTCCATGCCGTGTCGGTGCGCCTGAAAGTGGCGCCCAAATCCATTCGTGAACTGCACGTTGATGCGTCTCGCCGCGATCAGCGCATGAAGCAGTTTCTGGCCAAGGCCGAAGAGGCTGGCCTCAAGGTCATCGACAGTGATGACGACAAGTTGCAGAAGCTGGCGGGCACGCATCGCCACCAGGGCGTGGTGGCGCGCGTGGAGGCCATTCAGCAAAGCAATTCGCTGGATGACCTGCTGGATTCGCTGACCGAACCGGCCTTGCTGCTGGTGCTCGATGGTGTGACCGACCCTCACAATCTGGGTGCCTGCTTGCGCGTGGCAGATGGCGCAGGCGCACATGCCGTGATCGCACCCAAGGATCATGCCGTGGGCGTGAATGCCACGGTGGCCAAGGTGGCCAGCGGCGCTGCTGAAACCGTGCCGTACTTCATGGTGACCAATCTGGCACGTACGCTGACCGAACTCAAGGAGCGCGATATCTGGATCATCGGCACCTCCGATGATGCGCCGCACAGCCTCTACGAAGGCCGTGATTTCAAAGGCCCTGTCGCCCTGGTGCTCGGCGCCGAAGGCTCTGGCATGCGGCAGTTGACCCGCAAGCACTGCGACGAACTGGTCAGCATCCCGATGATGGGTGGCGTCTCCAGCCTGAACGTGTCGGTGGCCAGTGGCGTGTGCCTGTACGAGGCACGCCGTCAGCGCCTGGCTTGAACAACCCCGCAGAAGCTGCGAATCCGGCTAGGCCGGTTCGCCTGTGTCGCCCGACTGCGGAGGCGTACCGAAGGCGCGTCGGGGGAGGGCCATCTTTTGCGCCCACCAGCTCAAGGCCCAGGCCACCAGCATCAAGCTGAGCCCAAGCCAGTGAAGCTGGTCATAGCCGTGGTGGGTCAGTATCCAGCCGCCGCCAGAGGCGCCCACGGCATGCCCCAGGTAAATGGCCGACGTGTTCAAGGCCATCAGGGCCGGCGCCAGGCGTGGCGACAGGCCGCCCAGTCGCGCCTGTTGGCCGGAATTGGTGGCAAATCCGCTCAATGCCCAGGGAATCAGGATCAGCGCGAGCAAGGGCAGGTTATGTCCAAGTGGCCAGGCCAGCAAGCTGATCGCCATCATGCTGAGCGTGATCGTGACGGCGGGGGCTGCACCCACGCGGTCCACGATGCGGTTGAGGATCAGGTTGCCCGCCAGCGCGAGGCAGCCAAACCAGGCAAACATGATGCTGATCTGTTCCGGGTTGGCCCCGAATTCGAACTTGTACAACGGCGCCGCATAGGCCAGTACGGTGAACTGCCCGGCGCTCTGGAAGGCTGTGACCAGCACCACGGCCATCAACAGGGGTGAGCGAAATACCTTGCGCCAGGCGCGCATCGACAAGGCTGGAGGGCGTATGCCGACGGGCAGGCTGGTGTGCACCATCCGCGCCGCCACGAGGCCACCTGCGGCTACCAGCAACATGGCCATGCGCCAGCCCATGCGCTCGCCGATCCAGGCTGCCATCGGCATGCCGGCCACCGAAGCGATCGACCAGCCCATGAACACAAAGGTGATGTGGCGTCCACGGTGCGCCGGTATGCTCATGAAGCCCATGGTGGCCGCCGCCTGGGGGGTGAACACTGCGGCCGACAGCACGGTCAAGGCGCGCACTGGCCACAGCCATTCATGGTTGGGTGCCATGGCGCACAAGGCGTGCCCCAGCGCATACCAGAGCATGGCCCAGGTGAGCAGCTTGCGTCTGTCAATGTGGCTGACGGCCGCGGCCAGCAGTGGCGCCCCGACACCCATCATCACGGCCGCAATGGCGATCAGGTGACCGCCCTGCGTGACGCTGATGTTCAGCGATCGGGTCAGGTCGTTGAGCGTGCCGCCCACCACCATGACCCCACATCCGATCACGAAATTGCCGGCCAGCAGCGCCCACCGCGCTGCGTTCATCTCCTGGCGCGGCAGGGTGCGTTCCAGCTCCAACGGCGTCCGGCCTCAGTGGTGAACTCTCAACGCTTCAGGGTTGACGATGTTCGTCGGAGTCCCAGCGATGAAGTTCAGGAGGTTGTCAAAAGCCGTGCTGAACAGTTGCTCGTAGTTGTCTTGCTCGACGAAGCCGATGTGCGGGGTGCACACGGCGTTTTCCAGGCGGAGCAGCGGGTGCCCTTGCAGGATGGGTTCGCTCTCGAACACGTCCACGGCAGCCAGGCCGGGGCGCCCGCGATTGAGGGCGGCCACCAGGGCGCTGTCTTCGATCAATTCGGCGCGTGAGGTGTTCACCAGCAGGGAGGTGGGCTTCATCCTGCTGAGGTCATCCAGCTTGATGAGGCCGCGGGTGCTGTCGTTGAGCCTCAGGTGCAGGCTCAGCACATCACAGGCTTCGAAAAAGGCCTGCCGAGTCGGCGCGGGCACGTGCCCGTCAGCTTGTGCCTTGGCACGAGAGGCTTCGCTGCCCCACACGGTGACATGCATGCCGAAAGCCTTGCCATAGCCCGCCACCAGTTGACCCACGCGGCCATATCCCCAGATGCCCAGCGTTTTGCCGCGCAACAACATGCCCAGGCCGAAGTTCACCGGCATCGATGCGGACTTGAGGCCGGATTGCTGCCAGGCGCCGTGTTTGAGGTTACCGATGTATTGCGGCAGCCTGCGCATGGCCGCCATCACCAGCGCCCAGGTCAGCTCCGCCGGCGCGTACGGCGAGCCCAGGCCTTCGGCCACTGCGATGCCACGTTGTGTGCAGGCTTCCAGATCGATGTGACTGCCGACCGGGCCTGTCTGGCAGATCAGGCGCAGCTTGGGCAGCTTTTCAAGGAGGGAGCGCGGGAAGTGGGTGCGCTCGCGAATCAACACCAGCGCTTCGGCGTCACGAAGGCGCACGGCCAGTTGGCCTGTACCTTTGACGGTGTTGGTGAAGACCTTGGCGGCAAGGCCATCCAGTTTGGATGCGCACTGCAGTTTGCGGACGGCGTCTTGATAGTCGTCCAGGATGATGATGTTCATGGGGCTGTCGGCAGTCCAACCCGCATTTTGCTACGTCTGACAACAAACCTGCCCGACAAAGGGCAAGATTTGTGTCTTTACCAGGTTGTGACCCTCGACGAGCGAGGTTCGTCGCGACCGGACGAGCGTACGGGGAAGTGGCTGTCCAGGGCGTCCAGGCGCAATTGCGCCTCGATCTGGCCGCGGTGCACCGAGATCACGCGGAACACGTCGGCGCGCAGATGCCAGAGTTCGCGCAAGGAGCGGGCTTGCTCCACCAGGGCGCGCACCTGGTTGGCGCGCATGGACTGCAAATCCCACATGGCGGAGTTGAATTCGGACTTCACCTTGCGCAGGCCGGTGGCTGGCGCTGGCGTGCGCGGCAGTTCATCCATGTCCCACAGCCAGCACCAGAAGCCGGTGATCCAGGCCTTCCACAGCGGGCGGCTGCGCGAGAACAGGGAAGGGGGGATGACTTCGGTGCGTCTCAGGCCAAGGCCGGATGGCGTGCCTTCGTGGTTGAGCACCGTGTCGGCAGCCTCTACGGGGCCGCACTTGATCGACTTGAGCGCCGGTCTAGCCTGAGCCGCGGTCGTCTCGGCTGGCGTTGCGGTTGCTGCGTCGTCGTTCGAGAAGAATGTGGATGCCATGTCGCCCTCTGGATTTCCGCTTTACTCAGCGGTTCGTCCTTGGTATCGGCGCTGATGGCGTCAGCTTGAGGGCGCAGGGGAGGCTGAAAATGCCCTGAAAAGGGCTGATTCCCACGCTTTGAAACGAATTGCAACGAAGTCGTGCAAGGCGGGAATATGTCTCGAATGGTGACTCAAGCCGGGGTCAAGGCGACGTGGCGGGCAGCGTGTTGGGTGGCCTCTTCGGCGCAGGCCGAAGCGAGTGTTTCACGCGCGCATGTTTCACAGCGGCCGCAGCAGGTGGCCGCGCCGGTTTCAAGCTGGAGCGCCTCGAAAGAGTCGCATCCGGCAGCGGCCAGACGCTTGATGTCTCGGTCGGAGACGCGGTTGCAGACGCAGACAATCATGTTCACCACTCGATCAGGGATGCAATGCGACCATTGTAAATAAGAATGATTCGCATGCAATCACATGATCAAGTGGTTTGTAGGGGCTTGTCTCGAAGGATGAGGCCCCTGAGGGGTGCGTCAGCTCGATATCTCGCCCATGACGGACTGAAGGTAGTTCTGCAGGCCGACCTTGCCCAGCAACTCCAGTTGGGTCTCCAGGAAGTCGATGTGCTCCTCGGTGTCGTCGAGGATCGCCTGAAGCAGGTCACGCGACACATAGTCACGCACCGACTCGCAGTAGGCGATGCCATCCTTGATGGTGCCTTGGGCACCTGATTCCAGCTTCAGGTCGCAAGACAGGATCTCCGGCACATCCTCGCCGATCATGATCTTGCCCAGGTCCTGCAAGTTGGGCAGGCCGTCGAGCATGAAGATGCGTTCCATCAGCTTGTCGGCGTGTTTCATCTCGCCGATTGACTCTTCGTATTCCTTTTTGGCCAGCTTGTCGAAACCCCAATGTTTCAGCATGCGGTAGTGCAGGAAGTACTGGTTGGTGGCCGTCAGCTCGTTCTTCAACTGGGCGTTGAGGTGTTCGATGACCTTGGGATCGCCTTTCATGGATTTCTCACTCCTTCTTTGGCCCCGGTGTTCGGGGTGGATGACCGGACGGTGACAGGATCGGTTATACTCCTAAGGTTTACCCGCAACCACCCCCCCGCCTAGCGAAACCCCCTCGTTTCCTTACTGGACTCGAACTTGTCACGCCCATACGACGCTTGAACAGCGTTGCAAGGTCGTGCGAGGGCAGAGCTGGGCGCGCACAACAAACGGAGAATGAACCCGTGCTGCCCGTACTGCCCCAAGCTCTTCTGGCCCTCGCAGACGGCACGGTCTTTCTAGGCACTTCGATCGGCGCTGCCGGTCACACAGTCGGCGAAGTGGTGTTCAACACCTCGCTCACCGGCTACCAGGAAATCCTCACCGACCCGAGCTACTGCCGCCAGATCGTCACCCTGACGTATCCGCACATCGGCAACTACGGTGTCAACAGTGAAGACGTCGAAGCCTCGAAAGTCCATGCCGCTGGTCTGATCATCAAGGATCTGCCCATCCGCACTTCCAACTTCCGCCAGACCCAGACTCTGTCGCAGTACCTGCAAGCTGAAGGCACCGTCGGTATCGCCAACATCGATACCCGCAAGCTGACCCGCCTGCTGCGCACCAAGGGTGCCCAGAACGGTGCGATCATCGCGCTGCCGGTCGGTCAGGCTGTGACCGATGCCGTGATCGCCGACGCCGTCGCCAAGGCCAAGGCTGCGCCAAGCATGGCCGGCCAGGATCTGGCCCAGGTCGTCACTCGCACTGAAGCTGCTCAATGGGACGAAACCGAGTGGAAGCTGGCCAACCCTGAGCTGGGCGGCAAGCCTGGTTTTGGCAAGCAGACTGCGCCTCGCTTCCATGTAGTGGCCTATGACTTCGGTGTGAAGCGCAACATCCTGCGCATGCTGGCCGAGCGCGGCTGCAAGGTCACCGTGGTACCCGCCAAGACGCCCGCTGCCGAAGTGCTGAAGTACAAGCCTGATGGCATCTTCCTGTCCAATGGCCCTGGGGATCCCGAGCCTTGCGACTACGCCATCGCTGCAGCCAAGGAATTGATCGAAACCGGCATCCCGACCTTCGGCATCTGCCTGGGTCACCAGATCATGGCCCTGGCCTCTGGCGCCA
>NZ_DASUIS010000023.1:0-22897 GCF_036279675.1 Aquabacterium sp.
TGCCAAAGCGCAGGCGCTCACCGAAATTCAGTTGCATTTGCTGCCGGGCAGCGAATGGATGCTGCTGACCGTGATTTGCATTGGCCTGTTCATCGGCGCCATGGGCAAATCGGCCCAGTTCCCGCTGCACGTGTGGCTGCCCGATTCGATGGAAGGCCCCACACCGATCTCCGCGCTGATCCACGCCGCCACCATGGTGACGGCTGGCATCTTCATGGTGACCCGCATGTCGCCGCTGTTCGAGCTGTCTGACACCGCGCTGAACTTCATCCTGGTGATCGGCTCCATCACGGCGCTGTTCATGGGCTTCCTGGGCATCATCCAGAACGACATCAAGCGTGTGGTGGCTTACTCCACGCTGTCGCAGCTGGGTTACATGACCGTGGCGCTGGGTGTGTCGGCCTACAACGTGGCCGTGTTCCACCTGATGACGCACGCCTTCTTCAAGGCCTTGCTGTTCCTTGGCGCAGGCTCGGTCATCATCGGCATGCACCACGATCAGGACATCCGCAACATGGGTGGCCTGTGGAAGTACATGAAGATCACCTGGATCACGTCGCTGATCGGCTCTCTGGCTCTGATCGGTACACCTTTCTTCTCGGGCTTCTACTCGAAGGATTCGATCATCGAGGCCGTGCACGCCAGCCATCTGCCTGCAGCGGGTTTTGCGTACTTCGCCGTGATCGTGGGTGTGTTCGTGACCGCGTTCTACAGCTTCCGGATGTACTTCCTGGTCTTCCATGGCAAGGAAAATTTCCATCACAAGCCGTTCCCTGGCGAGCATGATCACCACGATGAAGACGACCACGGTCATGGGCACGCCCATACACCGCACGAGTCGCCTTGGGTGGTGACGCTGCCGCTGATCCTGTTGGCGATCCCTTCTGCCCTGATCGGTTACTTCACCATCCAGCCCGAGCTGTTCGGTGACTTCCTGCAAAGCGCCATCAAGATCAACCTGGAGGCTCACCCTGCGATGGAAGAGCTGGCGCACGAGTTCCACGGTGCGGCTGAAATGGCCCTGCATGGTTTCACCACGCTGCCGTTCTTCCTGGCGCTCGCCGGTGTCGTGACCGCCTTCGTGTTCTACATCGTCGCACCGCAGATCCCTGCGATGTTCGCCAAGGTACTGCGTCCGCTGATCGTGATCGGCGAGAACAAGTACTTCCTGGACTGGTTCAACGAGAACGTGCTGGCCGCTGGCGCACGCCTGCTGGGCCGTGGGCTGTGGAAGGTGGGTGATGTCGGCATCATTGACGGGCTGCTCGTCAATGGTTCGGCCAAGCTGGTGGGCCTGATTGGTTCGCTGGTGCGCCTGTTCCAGACGGGTTACCTCTATCACTACGCGCTGGTCATGATCCTGGGGGTGTTCGCCCTCATGACATGGTTCGTGTTCATGCACCACTGAGCGCGAGGACCGGTTCATGCAAACTATGTCTAACCTCCTTTCTCTGGCCATCTGGATTCCGGTGGCATTCGGGATCCTGCTGCTGGCCGTTGGCCGTCAGGAAAATGCCGGCGTGACCCGCTGGATTGCGCTGATCGGCGCGGTGATCGGGTTCCTGGTCACCATTCCCGTCATGACGCAATTCGACGGCAGCACCGCTGCCATGCAGTTCGTCGAGAACGCCTCCTGGATCGAGCGCTTCAACATCTTCTATCACCTGGGTGTGGACGGCATTTCGATGTGGTTCGTGCCGCTGACCGCCTTCATCACCATCATCGTGGTGATCGCCGGTTGGGAGGTGATCGAAGACCGCCCGCACCAGTACTACGGTGCCTTCCTGATCCTGTCGGGTCTGATGGTGGGTGTGTTCTCCGCGCTGGACGGCATGCTGTTCTACGTGTTCTTCGAAGCAACCCTGATCCCGATGTACATCATCATCGGTATCTGGGGTGGTCCGCGCCGTGTGTACGCCGCGTTCAAGTTCTTCCTGTACACGCTGCTGGGCTCGTTGCTGATGCTGGTGGCGCTGGTTTACCTGTACTACAAGTCGGGTGGCTCGTTCGACATCCTGACCTGGCAGAAGCTGCCGCTGCCCGCCACGCCGCAAGCCTTGCTGTTCGGTGCGTTCTTCGCGGCCTTCGCCGTGAAGGTCCCGATGTGGCCTGTGCACACATGGTTGCCTGATGCCCACGTGGAAGCGCCTACCGGTGGTTCCGTCGTGCTGGCCGCGATCATGCTGAAACTGGGTTGCTACGGCTTCCTGCGTTTCATGCTGCCCATCGTGCCGGATGCATCGCACGAGTTCGCGCCTGTGGTGATCACCCTGTCGCTGATCGGTGTCATCTACATTGGTCTGGTGGCCATGGTTCAGCAGGACATGAAGAAGCTGGTGGCGTATTCGTCCATCGCCCACATGGGTTTCGTTACTCTGGGCTTCTTCATCTTCAACGAGCTGGGTATTGCCGGCGGCATCGTGCAGATGATTGCCCACGGTTTCGTGTCGGGTGCGATGTTCCTGAGCATCGGTGTGCTGTATGACCGTGTTCACTCGCGTGAAATCGCCAGCTACGGCGGTGTGGTCAACACCATGCCCAAGTTCGCTGCCTTCGCGCTGCTGTTCTCGATGGCCAACTGCGGCCTGCCGGGTACCGCCGGCTTCGTGGGTGAGTGGATGGTGATCCTGGGTGCGGTGCAGTACAACTTCGTGATTGGTGCGCTGGCTGCCACGGCCCTGATCTTTGGTGCCGCCTACACCCTGTGGATGTACAAGCGCGTGTACTTCGGCGACGTGACCAACGACCATGTGCGCGAGTTGACTGACATCAACGCCCGCGAATTCCTGATGCTGGCCATTCTGGCGGCAGCGGTGCTGTGGATGGGTATCCAGCCCAAGCCTTTCACCGATGCGATGCATGTGTCCGTGACCGAGCTGATTCAGCACGTGTCCGTGAGCAAGTTGAAATAAGATGAACTGAAGGCCGATCGATATGACTGATTTGAACTGGTGCGCAGTGACGCCCGAGATCGTGCTGCTGGGAATGGCCTGTCTGGTCTCCCTGGTTGATCTGTTTGTCACTTGCCCGAAACGCACAACCACCTATCTGCTGACGCTGGCTTCGCTGGCGGTCGTGGCGGGTCTGCATCTGACGGCGCTGGACAACGGCACCTCCGTGTATGCCATGCAAAGGATGGTGGTCACCGATGCCATGGGTCATCTGCTGTCCCTGTGCGCCACGCTGGCCGTCATGGGCTCGCTGGTGTATGCCCAGACTTACGCGGCTGACCGCGAGATGCTCAAGGGCGAACTGTTCACGCTGAGCATGTTCGCGTTGCTGGGTATCTCGATCATGATCATCGGCAACAACTTCCTGAGCATCTACCTGGGCCTGGAGTTGATGTCGCTGTCGCTGTATGCCCTGGTGGCGGTGCGTCGTGACAACGTGCAGGCAACTGAAGCGGCCATGAAGTACTTCGTACTGGGTGCGCTGGCTTCGGGCTTCCTGCTGTATGGCATGTCCATGATGTACGGTGCAACCGGTTCGCTGGACCTGGCTGAGGTCTACAAGGCCACGCTGGCCGGCGACATGAACAAGCAGGTGCTGGCTTTCGGTCTGGTCTTCATCGTGGCCGGTCTGGCATTCAAGCTGGGCGTGGTGCCTTTCCACATGTGGGTGCCTGACGTCTATCAGGGCGCGCCTACTGCCGTGACGCTGATGGTCGCCGGTGCGCCCAAGCTGGCTGCGTTTGCCATCACCGTGCGCCTGCTGGTGGAGGGTCTGATCAACACGGCCACCGACTGGCAGCAGATGCTGATGATCCTGGCGGTGCTGTCCATGACCGTCGGTAACCTGGCCGCCATTGCGCAGACCAACCTCAAGCGCATGCTGGCTTACTCCGGTATCGCGCAATTGGGCTTCATGCTGCTGGGTTTCGTACCCAGCATCGTGGCGGGCAACACCGTGTCGGCTGGCAATGGCTACGGCTCGTCGCTGTTCTACGTGCTGACCTATGTGCTGACCACCATGGGTACCTTCGGCCTGATCATGGTGCTGTCGCGCCCTGGCTTCGAGTCCGAACAGATCGCCGACCTGGCAGGTTTGAACAAGCGCAGCCCCGTGCTGGCTGGCGTGATGGCCGTGTTCATGTTCTCGCTGGCTGGTATCCCGCCGACCGTTGGCTTCTATGCCAAGCTGGCCGTGCTGCAAGCCCTGATCACCACGAACTCGCCTTTGCTGCTGCAGATCTCGATCGTGGCGGTGATGCTGTCGCTGGTCGGTGCCTTCTACTACCTGCGCATCGTCAAGGTCATGTACTTTGATGAACCGTCTGACAACGCGCCTGTCGCCGAAGGCGGCGCACGCGTGCTGCTGTCGGTCAATGCGCTGGTCGTGCTGGCATTGGGCATCCTGCCCAGCGGCTTGATGACCTTGTGTGCCAAGGCCATCACCCAGTCCCTGGCTGGCTGACCTGATATGGCACGCCGATCTTCCTTGATTGAAAGATCCTGCTCATGACGGGCCTGGTGCCCGTCTGGGCTGTCAGTGTGGTGCTTCTGGCCGCGGTGATCGCGGCCAATTTGCCTTTTGTGAACGAGCGTCTGTTCGTGATGGGGCCACGCAGGGATGCGAAGCCGGTGGGCTGGCGCCTGCTTGAGTTGCTGGCCTATGCCTTTGCCGTGGCGGCCCTGGGGCGGGCCATCGAGGGGCATCTGGGCCAGGTAAGCCCCATGCGCTGGGAGTTCGTGGCAGTGTGGTTGTGTGTCTTCCTGACGCTGTCTTTCCCCGGCTTTGTGTGGCGCTATCTGCGCAAGCGTTGAATGTCCCAATCCGATCTGCCTGACGCCCACTTGCGTGAAGAGACCATCGAGTCCAACACGGTCTACAAGGGCCACTTCCTTGAATTGCGTCGTGACCGCGTGCAACTGCCCGATGGTCGGGAAGCTGCCCGCGAGTACGTGGTGCATCCAGGTGCCGTGATGATCGTGGCCATGCTGCCTGATGGTCAACTGGTCATGGAGCGCCAATTCCGCTATCCGGTCGGGCAGACCATGATCGAGTTTCCTGCCGGCAAGCTGGACGCCGGGGAAGGTGGTCTGGCCTGTGCACAGCGTGAGTTGTGGGAAGAGACCGGCTACAAGGCGCGCCGTTGGGCCAAGGCCGGCATCATGCATCCGGTGATCGGTTATGCCACCGAGATCATCGAGATCTGGTTTGCAGACGAGTTGACCCTGGGAGAGCGCCATCTGGATGAGGGCGAGTTCCTGGACGTGTTCCAGGCCAGTCTGGAAGAGCTGGAGAACTGGATGCGGGACGGGCAGCTCACAGATGTGAAGACCATCGTGGGCATGATGTGGCTGTCGAAGTACCGCGCTGGCCTGTGGCCTCTTGAGTGGGTGACGGTCTGAGCTGCCGATTCAGATCAGAGCGATTGCATCATGCTGGTGGTTGACCTTCATTGCGCGCACGGGCATCACTTCGAAGGCTGGTTTGCCTCCGCGGATGACCTGTCTTCCCAGAAGGAGCGCGGGCTGTTGACCTGCCCGGTTTGTGGCGATCACGATGTGACGCGCCGCCCATCTGCACCGCATCTCAATACATCGGGGTTGAAGGAGCGGGTGCCGACCCCGTTTCGCGGCACATCACAAGCTGCCTCATCATCCGTGCCATCGACTGGCGCTGTGGCCTCGGCAGGCAGTGCTCGGCCCGTACACGACAGCCTGCCAGCCGAGGCGCAGGAGGCCATGGCTGCCTTGCAGGCGCTTTACCTCAAGGCCGTGCGTCATGTGGTCGAGAACACGGAAGATGTGGGCGAGCGCTTCGTCGAAGAGGTGCGCAGCATCCACCATGGCGACGCGCCGGAGCGCGCCATACGGGGCCAGGCCACGCCTGAGGAGCGGGCTGAACTGGCAGAGGAGGGGATCGACATCCTGTCCATGCCTCTGCCGGATGCACTCAAGGGACCCTTGCAGTAGTCCTTGCCGCGTGAATGTTCTTGGAGTCGCGCCATTTGGCTCACAAGAAGCGCCCAGTCAGTTCACGGTATTGAAAGCCTGAGCCGCTAACTTCGTTGGGACCGTCCCCTTGTCCTGGACGGCGACAACCAATGGAGTCTTTCATGAAGTATTCGATCATTGCTGCAGCCACCTTGCTGGTGTCGGCGTCCTCGGCCATGGCTGCCACCGACTTTGGGAATTTCACCCCCCTGAGCTCTTCCGCCGGTCCCATACCTGTCAATGGTGCAGGTGAGGCCACCCCGATCACCCTCGGTAATTCAGCCTGGACGCAAAAAACGATCGCCGATCGCGCCACTCAGAATGCGCTGGTATCAGGCTCCAATTCGGGCAGCTGGGACATGATCACGGCCAACGAGACTGGTCCGCAGGCTGGTCGCTATCTGTTCATGCCCTTCGAAACGGGCTCGGGTGGTGTTCAACGTGTTGACCTGTGGGACAACAACTATGCGACCCGTACGACGACCATCGTGGCGCCCGGCACCAGCGGTTTCGTGTCCGGCGATGCGTCTCGCTGGACGCCCTGGGGCAGCTACCTGACAGGTGAAGAATCCTGGGGAACGGGCAGCACCAAGGGCCGTCTGTTCGAGGTGACGAACGCCACCACGGCCGCAGCCAATGGCGGCAGTCTGATTCAGCGCAGCATCCTGCCCCGCGTTTCTCACGAAGGCCTGGCTTTCGACAAGAGCAACAACCTGTACTTTGTCGACGAGCTCAATGGTGGCTCCATCTACAAGTACGTTTCGGCCAATCCACTGGCCACCAATGGCAACGACTACT
This sequence comes from Aquabacterium sp., assembly GCF_036279675.1. GTDB lineage: Bacteria > Pseudomonadota > Gammaproteobacteria > Burkholderiales > Burkholderiaceae_C > Aquabacterium. The sequence continues at coordinate 6,738 of NZ_DASUIS010000023.1, forward strand.
TTGCCTCTGGCCAGACCTTCGTGTTGCGCGTGGGGGCCGGCGGGCAGTTTGAGGGTAACAACGGCCCGGCCATCACGGGCGCGGCAAGCTGGGTAGCGATCACCCAGGCCAACGGTGCGGCCATTGCCGGCGTGTCCACCGTGCTGGCCGATGGCACGATTGACGGTCGCGTCACGGCTGACCACAGCAGCATCCTGGGCACGGGCTACAACCGCCCCGAGGATCTGGAGGTGCAGACCCTGGCCAATGGCACGGAGCTGGTCTACTTCACCACCACCGACTCGGACAACAATGGCAACACGACCGATGGTCGCAGCCGCGTCTACCACTTCAATGTGCTGACCGGTGAAGTCGAGCTGTTTGCCGATGCCAACACCATCGACCTGGCGACGGGTGTGGCAGTGGGTGGTGGCCTGCGCAACGCTGACAACCTGGCCATTGATGCCGATGGCAACATCTACATCATCGAAGACCGTGATGGCGGTGTGGACGACGACATCTGGTTCGCCAAGGACCTCAACAAGGACGGCGACCTCAATGATCCCGGCGAAGGTCTGGCTCGCTGGGCTTCGAACGGCACGCAGGGATCCGAGTTCACGGGCCTGTACTTCAGCAAGACCAACCCGAACGTGGCCTATGTGAATATCCAGCACCCCAGCAGCGGCAACGACCGCCTGATCGAAATCGCTGCGGTGCCCGAGCCTGAGTCGTATGGCCTGGCGCTGGTTGGCCTGCTGCTGGCTGGCGTGGTGTCGCGCCGCAACAAGCGCGCCTGAGTCTTGCTCAGGGCAGCACGCGACCCGGGTTGAGCACATTGCCCGGGTCGAGCGCGCGCTTGATGGCCTTCATCATGGCCAGGGCCGTTACCGATTGGCGGCGGCCCATTTCATCAACGCGCAGACGCCCAACGCCGTGTTCGGCCGACAGCGTGCCGCCGTGGCGCATGACTTCGTCAAAGACCAGCTCGTTGACCTCGGATTCGAACGCGGCCAAGCCCGCGCCCTGACCCTGACCAAGAGGTGGCTGCACGTTGTAGTGCAGGTTGCCATCGCCCAGATGGCCAAAACAGACGATGCGGGCTTGTGGCCAGCGCGCCAGGATGGCCTGGCCAGCGTTGTGCACGAAGTCGGGGATGGCCGAGGTCGGGACGCCGATGTCGTGCTTGACCATCAGGCCTTCCGTGCGTTCCGCCAAAGGGACGGTCTCTCTGAGTTGCCACATGGCTTGTTGCTGCGTCTGGTTGAAGGCCAGCGTGGCCATTTGTGCCAGACCTGAATCCATGGCCATTTGCAGCACGGCCTGCATGCGTTGTTGCGCATGCTCGTCCGATTCGTTGCTGGCGTTTTCAAGCAGCACCGTCCAGGCCGCTGGCGTGGTGTCGCCGGGGAGGGGCTGCAAGCCGAGCAGTACCTTGGCGGCATCCGGTTGATGGCGTTGCACCAGTTGCAGAGGCAGTCGCCCCATCACTTCACAGGCCGTCAGGCCCGCATCCAGATCGGCTCGGGCCGCTTCCAGGAGCCTGATGGCATCCGACAAGCTGGCACATGCCAGCAAGGCCGTGGTCTGGCCCTTGGGCTGTGGGTAGAGCCTCAGGGTGGCCGCCGTGATGATGCCCAATGTGCCTTCGCTGCCGATCATCAGATCACGCAAGGCGTAGCCGGAGTTGTCCTTGCGCAGGCCCTTGAGGCCGTGCCAGATCTCGCCCTGGGCCGTGACAATCTCCAGGCCCAGGCAGAGTTCACGCGCGGTACCGTAGCGCAGCACCTGTGTGCCGCCGGCATTGGTCGCCAGGTTGCCACCGATGGTGCAACTCCCTTCGGATGCGAGGCTCAGGGGGAAGAGCAGCCCGGCTTGGGCCGCAGCTTGCTGCACGTCTGTGAGCAGGCAGCCCGCTTCTGCCGTCAAGGAGAGATTGGCAGGGTCTACCTCGCGAAGCTGTCGCAGCCGCTGCAGGCTCAGCACGATCTGCTGGCCGCTGCCATCGGGCACACCGCCGCCAACGAGACCCGTGTTGCCGCCTTGCGGCACGATGCTGACGCCATGCTGCACGCACAGCCTGACGACGGCGGCCACTTCATCCACATCGGCTGGCCGGACGATGGCCAGTGCATGGCCCTGATAGCGGCCACGCCAGTCTGTCTGATAGCGGCTGAACTCGGCGTCATTGGCACCTTGCGGGGTCAGCACCTGTGCCTGGCCCAGCAAGTCGCGCAGCGCGTCCAGCAAGGTACTCATGGCTGCGGCGCATCCTGGCCTGTCGCGCCTTTTTTCTTCGGCGGCAGCACACGCAGGCGCAGGCGGATGTAGACCGCGCACGCCGTGAACAGCGCGGCACTGAGCGTGACCTCGATGCCAGCCAGGGCTTGCGAGATGCCTGTGTCGCTGGTGGCGCGCATGGCGCCTTCGGTGAAGTACAGCCACACCAGCAGGGATACCCAGCGGTAGGTGTAGAGCCTGTGTTTGAGCATGCCGGCGATCGCCAGCGTCAAGGGCAGGACCTTGATGGCCAGCGCGCCGCTGCCGCCTTTGAGTGGTGCCAGCCACAACTCCCAGGCCAGGCCCAGGCCGATGAGCGACAGCAGCAAGGCGACATTGAGCAAACGCATGCGATCGATGCGGGCCAGGCGCTCGGTGGGGTGATGGCCAACAAAGGCATCAGGATCGACGGGCAGTTCGTCCGATGAGGAGGGGGAGGGTGTGGAGGAGGGCGTGGTCATCTGGAAAATTTCACAACGCGGGCTGAACCGGACGGCTCAGTGGCGCATGGCTGGCATCATAGCCAGCATGACGTCGAATTGGACTTTCTGGGCAAATGCCCGCGAACGCTGGACGCTGCTGGTGAGCACCCTGCAGCAGTGGCCCTGGGCGCAGACCTATCAAACCATGCGGGCTCGCTTTCGGGAAGATCACCTGGGTGTGACGGCCGGCAGCCTGACTTTCACGACCACGATCGCGCTGGTGCCCCTGTTCACGGTGATGCTGGCCTTGTTCAGCGCCTTCCCGGTGTTTGCGCGCTTTCGCAAGGTGCTGGAGCAGCAGGTGCTGACGGGCATGGTCCCCGATGCCATTGCCAAGCCGGTGTTGCTGTCCTTGACCAAGTTCGCGACCAAGGCGAGCCAGATGGGCGGCCTGGGGCTGGTGGCCCTGGGCGTGACGGCCATGATGCTGATGTTGACCATTGACCACACCCTCAACGGCATCTGGCGGGTTCGCACCGTGCGCCCGATTGCCCAGCGTGTGCTGGTGTACTGGGCTGCCTTGACCCTGGGCCCGTTTCTGGTGGGGGCCAGCCTGTCCTTGACGTCCTACCTCCTGTCTGCATCCGGCGGCCTGGTGGACGAGTTGCCTGGTGGCGTCAGTTTTCTGCTGGCCTTCATCGTGTTCATGCTGCAGACAGCCGGCTTTGCCGCGCTCTACAAGTTTGTGCCCAACACCTTTGTGCGCTGGGAGCATGCCTGGGGCGGCGGGATCTTCGCTTCCGTCGGCCTGGAGTTGGGACAGAAGGGCCTGGCCATCTACCTGTCCAAGGCCCCGGTCTACTCCACGATCTATGGCGCGTTTGCCGCCGTGCCGCTCTTTCTCATCTGGATCTACGTGAGCTGGCTGATCATTTTGCTGGGTGCCGTGATCACGGCCTATACGCCCAGCCTGTTGTCCCAGGTCAAGCGCTGGCCAGACACGCCCGGCCATCGTTTTGCACTGGCGCTGGCGCTGTTGCGTGCGCTGGCGGCCGAGCAGCATGCGCCACACCGCGGCCTGACCGGCGAGCAACTCGCACATCGCCTGCGCACGGATCCGCTGCAGATCGAGCCTTTGCTGGAGACCCTGCAAGGCCTGGACTGGGTGGGCTTGCTGGATGAACCGCAGGCCGAACACGGCGGCCGTTTCGTGCTGTTGTGTGACCCGGACAAGACACTGGTGGCACCGCTGGTCGGTGAGGTGCTGCTGCGCCCGGACGCCTTCACGGAGGGTTTCTGGTCCAGGGCGGGCATGGAAAGCATGAGCTTGTCGGAAGCTTTGGCGTGAAAGGCCAATTTCATCAGGGGGAACCCCTTGGCGAGACCCCACTGATCGGTCTATATTGAAAAGGCGCGTCCCTACATATTTTGTGCAACCGATCGAGGAGACAGACCATGAAAGTCAGCGATATCCTGCGAGTCAAAGGCAGCACCTTGTTCACCGTCCAGCCGGAACAAGCTCTGGCTGAAGCCACCACCACCATGGCAGATCACGACATCGGCTCGCTGGTGGTGATGGAACATGGCGATCTGGTGGGGATGCTCACATTCCGCGAAGTGATTCAGGGCATCGTCCGCAACGGCGGTTCGGTCGGCTCGCTCACCGTGCGCGCCGTGATGGACGATCATCCGCTGACCTGCACCCCGGAGACCGAGATCGACGAAGTGCGCCGCATGATGCTCAATCGCCATGCCCGCTACATGCCCGTCATGACGCAAAAGACCCTGATGGGTGTGATCTCTTTCTACGACGTGGCCAAGGCCGTGGTGGATGGCCAGGACTTCGAAAACCGCATGCTCAAGGCCTATATCCGCGACTGGCCGGTGGAAGAAGAAGCCGCCCGCGAGCGTCCCGCATTGCTCTGAGCGCGCAGCCAGCAGGTCCTCACGTGGTCAACGCCCGGTTTTTGCCGGGCGTTTCGCATTCTGGCGCCCGGTCATGGCATCAAGCGCTGGCCGATAGGGGACAATAGCGGCTTCTGCTTTGGACTACACAGAATTTTGGCGCTATGGCTGGCAGCACCCTTGGTCTCTTGTTCACCGTGACGAACTTTGGCGAATCGCATGGCCCGGCCATCGGTTGCGTGATCGACGGCTGCCCCCCGGGCATGACGCTGTCCGAGGCCGACATTCAGCCCGATCTGGATCGCCGTCGCCCCGGTACCTCGCGCCACGTGACCCAGCGCAACGAGCCCGATGCCGTCGAGATCCTCAGCGGCGTTTACGAAGGCAAGACCACCGGCGCCCCCATTGCCCTGTTGATCCGCAACACGGACCAGCGCAGCAAGGACTACGGCAACATCATGCAGACGTTCCGCCCGGGCCACGCTGACTACACCTACTGGCACAAGTACGGCATCCGCGATCCGCGCGGTGGTGGCCGCTCTTCTGCCCGCATGACCGCGCCCATGGTGGCCGCCGGTGCCGTGGCCAAGAAGTGGTTGCGCGAGCAGTTCGGCACCGAGATCCGTGCCTGCATGACGCAGTTGGGCACCATGCCCATCGCCTTCGAGGGTTGGGACCATGTGCCCAACAACCCTTTCTTTGCACCCAATGTCAGCCAGATCGAGGCACTGGAAGCCTATATGGACGAGCTGCGCAAGGATGGCGACTCCTGTGGCGCCAAGCTGATCGTCGAAGCCTCGGGTGTGCCCGTGGGCCTGGGCGAGCCGCTGTTTGACAAGCTGGACGCCGACATCGCCTACGCCATGATGGGCATCAACGCCGTCAAGGGTGTCGAGATCGGTGCGGGCTTCGAGAGCGTGAGCCAGCGCGGTACCGTGCATGGCGACGAGCTCTATCCCGATGGCTTTGCCTCCAACCATGCCGGTGGCGTGCTCGGTGGCATTTCCACAGGCCAGGACATCCGCGTGGCCATCGCCATCAAGCCCACCAGCTCGATCCGTTCACCACGGCAGTCCATCGACCTCAATGGTCAGCCCGCCACGGTGGAAACATTCGGTCGACATGATCCCTGCGTGGGCATCCGCGCCACGCCGATCGCCGAAGCCATGCTGGCCCTGGTGCTGATCGATCACGCCTTGCGTCACCGCGCCCAATGCGGTGACGTGGTGGTTGAAACGCCCCGAATTGCGGCACAACGCCCCTGAAATTGCACCGCATTGGGTTGGTTGGCATATGCTGCGCACAAGGCCTGTGCGTGCCCGATTCGGGTGCAAGATAGTCTGGCGTCATTGGCCAATTTATCGGCGCTTTGCTGGCGCTGATCCCTGCTGAAATGCCTGCACGTTCAACGTTTGTTGGTCGGGCGGGTTCGTGCGAACCAGGTTCTACCCCTGAGCCCCTGACCAAGCTTAAAAGGGGTCACCATGCGTTCCATATTCGGATCAGGGTCGGGGCATGTCTTGCTGGAAACAGGCTCCAGGCATGCATCTTCTGGTGGAGTTGAAGCCTTCCTGGCTTTTTTCAGGTACCACGGTATCTGGGCACCTGGCGTTCGCCTCTTTCGGCGATTGAGTTTTCAGACCAAGGCCAGCATCGTGTCGCTGGCGTTTCTGGTGCCCTTGCTGGTGCTGGGTTGGTCCTTCAATATCAGCAAGCAGGCCGATCTGGACTTCGTTCAATCGGAGCGTCAAGGTGTAGCCTATGCCCAGCCCCTGGTCAGCCTGGGTACAGCCTTGCTGCGTGAGGAAGCCCTGGGTTGGACGGAGCGCCAGCCCACCGATGTGGCCGAGCGTCTGGCCGTGTCGCGCCAGCAGCGCGATCAGGTCTGGCTGCAGTTGCGCCAGGCCCATCAGCTTGATGGGCGCGCCTTGAGCGCCAGTACGGCGTTCGATGCCCTGCTGCGAGCCATGCAGGCCGTGCCCACAGGCCAGGATGCGGGTGCACTGACCAGACAAGGCATGCAGGAGGCTTTGACCGCCCAGGCCGCTTTGCTGGACGTGGTGGTGGACAAGTCCAACCTGGCGCTGGATCCGGCTTTTGCCAGTTACTACGTGATGGACGCAGCGCTCATCGCTTCGCCCGACCTCATCTGGTGTGCAGGTCGCTTGCGTGGTCTGCTTGAACGCGTGATTCGCAGCGGGCACGCCAGCACGCAGGATCTGGTGGCCATTGACCGCGAAAGCGAAGCGGTCTCACGCAGGGTCGCGCAACTGGAGGTGTCTTTGGGCAAGGCCGCCAAGGAGGTGCCAGGTTTGTTGGCACGCGTGCCGCTCGATGGCGTCAAGCTGGCCTCGTCCAGCCTGGTCCGGATGGCCGATGAGCTGGTGCAAGGGCATCCGATGCCGCCCAATACGCAGGTCCTGCTGGAAGCCAGTGCGCGAACGATTGACGAAGCGGACGCCTTGTCGCACAAGGGCATGAGCGAGCTGGACGCCATGCTCGCTGATCGAGAAGGCGGCCTGCGTGGCACGCGGGCGTGGGTCAATGGCCTGACCAGCGTGTGCGTGGCCCTGGCTTTCTATCTCTTGCTGTGCTTTTACCGCGTGACCCGTGGTGGGATGGAGGAGGTACGCCAGCATCTGGTGGCCATGACCGCAGGCGATCTGACCACACGGCCAAGGCCATGGGGTTGTGATGAGGCCGCCAGCCTGATGTGCAGCCTGGCCGACATGCAGGCTGCCTTGCGCAGGGTGGTCAGCGAGGTCAGGGAAGCCTCGGAAATCATCGTGCATTCCAGCAGTGAAATCGCGGCCGGCTCCAACGACCTGTCGGCGCGTACGGAGCGCACAGCCTCCAATCTGCAGGAGTCGGCCTCATCCATGGAGGAGATCGCCGTGACGGTGCGGCAGACAGCCGACCATGCCGTCGAGGCGGCTTCGCTGGCGCGAGGCAATGCCGATGTGGCCGAGACGGGCGGCGAGGTGATCGGGCAGGTCGTGCACACGATGCAGGACATCCACCAGTCGTCCACCAAGATCGCCGACATCATCTCCGTGATTGATGGCATCGCTTTTCAGACCAACATCCTGGCGCTGAATGCGGCCGTGGAGGCGGCGCGAGCGGGTGAGCAAGGTCGTGGCTTTGCCGTGGTGGCAGGCGAGGTCAGGGCGCTCGCGCAGCGCAGTGCATCGGCAGCACACGAAATCAAGGCGCTCATCACGGACAGTGTGGCGCGCGTCAAAAGTGGAACGCGTGTGGTGGAGACCGCCGGGCACACGATGGGAGATATCCTGGCGAATGCGCAGCGCATGAACAGCCTGCTGTCAGAGATCGCCGTTGGGGCGCGCGAGCAAAGCGCGGGCGTGGAGCTGGTGGGGCAGTCGGTGCAGGATCTGGACCGCGTCACGCAGGAAAACGCCGCCTTGGTCGAGGAGACCGCAGCGGCGTCTGAGTCGCTGAAGTTGCAGGCGCAGTCGCTGATGACCGCGGTGTCCGCGTTCAGGCTGCCTGAGCCTTCGAGAGCTTGATGCTCAGTTCAGTTCGGAGGCCTGTTCCGGGCGTTCGATCAGCTCGATCTTGTAGCCGTCCGGATCGGTGATGAAGGCGATCACCGTGCTGCCACCCTTGATGGGGCCAGGCTCGCGCGTGATCGCACCGCCCAGCGTGGCCAGCTTGGCACGCGCCGCATCGCACGTGGCCTGCACGCTGGGCACGCCCAGTGCAATGTGGCCATAGGCAGTGCCCATTTCGTACGCGCTGACGCCGTAGTTGTAGGTCAGCTCGATCTCGGCGTGTTCCGGGTTGCGACCGTAGCCCAGGAAGGCCAGGGTGTACTGCTGTTCCGGGCGATCCGTGGTGCGCAGCAGGGTCATGCCCAGCACCTGGGTGTAGAAGTCGATCGAGCGCTGGAGGTTGCCAACGCGCAGCATGGTGTGCAGCAGTCGCATGAAAGTGTTCGCTTGAGTGGATATGTCGACAGTGTGCTGCGTTGGTGTGGGCATGCCCCACAGCACGGCAGGAAACCCCGCTCGTGCTGCTGGCATGTCGCTGCTCAAGTGGGGTCGATCACTTGAATTGTGGCAGCAAGACGCTGTCAATCAGCCAGACCGTGCCGTTGGTGGTCTTGACGCCCTTGCAACTGGCGACCGACTGGTTGACGGTGGCGCCCTCGGCCCCGAACGCCAGGAACAGGTTCTGCCCTTGCAGACTGGGCACCTGGCTGGGGATCAGGCTGCGGCGCGGGTCCGCGTTGCGGGTGGTCACGTGGTAGGTCAGCACCTTGGTGAGCAATGTGGGATCGCTGCCGATGAGGTCCAGCAAAGGCGCAGGCACCTTGGCGAAGGCATCGTTGGTGGGCGCGAACACGGTCAGCGGGCCTTTGCCGGACAGGGCGCCAGTGAGGTCTGCCGCCACAACCAGTGACACCAGCGTGCTGAGTTGGGGCGTGGCGATCGCTGCATCAACGATGGTGCCGGGGAATTCGGTCAACTGGGCATGGCGGCAGGTCAGGAAGGCGTTGATATTGGTCAGGCTCGCCTGGGCGGGCGCCATCACGACGAGTGCGGTCGCCACGGCGGCGGCCTTGCTCAAACGGCGCAGTGCGGGGCGGGGAACGCGGATGAACTTGAACATGGCTTGGGCTCCTGGAGGCATGGAATGTTGAAATACCAATCGGTATAAAAAGTGACTGATTGGTATTTATTGTGCAATTTTTGGGCAATGTGTGCACATTGGCCCTGTCTGCATCCGGGGAAACGGGCGTCTTGGTGCGCCCGTATGGCGTTTTCAGTTAGTCGTGCGCAGTCGCGCGCGTGAGGGACACGGGCAGCCAGCCGCGTACGCTGTTGAGCAAGGCGAGGCCTTGGGCTCGTTCCAGGTCGAGCGTGGTCAGCGTGCGTTCGGTCAGCAGGCCCTCGGCCAGCAGACTGGTGCGCATCACGCCGGGCAGCAAGCCCACGGACAAGGGCGGTGTGTACCACTGGCCATCCAGCTTGAGTGCCACGTTGCCGATCGTGAACTCGGTCAACTCGCCGGCCTGGTTGAACAGCAGGGTGTCGAACACACCCTCGGGTGGTTTGAAGGCGGCGTAGATGGCGCGCCGGGTGGTCTTGTGGCGGATGAAATCGTCGGCGGGCGGCATGGCACGGTCCGCCAGCTGTACTGTCAAGGTGGCCTGATCGTCAGGTGCGGGGCTGTTTTTGGTGACCGAGCCAGGGCCACTGAGCGGGCTGGCCTGAGCGTCCACCTCGCCATCCACGGACAGCAACAGGCGCACGCGATGCACCCCCGCCGGATGGGCCTGGCAAAGGTCGACCAATGCCTGCCTTACGCGTGAGGCCAGCGCGTCGTTCCAGGCCCAGCCGAAATGGCGGGCGCTGCCTGCCAGACGCTGGATGTGCGCCTCCAGGCGGTCGATGCGTCCCTGGTCAATGCGCAGAGACTCCAGCAGGTGGAAGGGGCTGTCAGCGCGTGTCAGAAAGGCCTGCTTGGCTTTCCACTCTGCCACTTCGCCGGCAGGCGTCGCGTCCAGCGTGACCCCGCTGCCGATGCCGCAGTGTGCCGACCAGGGGGCGGGCGGTGGTGGCGTGTGCACACACACCGTGCGGATGGGCACGTTGAAGGTGACGCGGCCGCCTGGTGCCATCAGGCCCACGGCACCGCAGTACACACGGCGTGCCGTTCGCTCCAGCCGGGCGATGTGGTGCATGGCCTGGCGTTTGGGCGCACCGGTAACCGAACCACACGGAAACAAGGCCGTGAAGACGTCGCTGAGCTTCACGCCTGCCTTGCTGCGAGCCGTGACCGTGGAGGTCATCTGCCACACGGTGGGCAGGGCCTGCACATCAAACAGCGAGGGCACCTTGACGCTACCGACTTCCGCTACACGAGACAGGTCATTGCGCAGCAGGTCCACGATCATCAGGTTCTCGGCACGCTCCTTGACGCTGGTGCGCAGGTGATCGGCTGCCGCAGCATCGGAGGCCGCATCCAGGCCACGGGCCGCCGTGCCTTTCATGGGGCGCGTGGTCAGTGTCTGGCCATCCCAGTCGAAGAACAGTTCGGGCGATACGCTCAGCACGGCACCCGGTGCGCGGCAGGCTGCGCGGGCATCCAGCATCAGGCCGTAGCCTTGTGGCTGGCTGCGTCGCAGGGCCATGAAGTAGGGCCACAGCGAGGCGGGTTCACCTTGATAGGGGGCGTGCAACTGCGTGGTCAGGTTGACCTGATAGACCTCGCCGGCACGGATCAACTCGTGGATCTGTTCGACACGCCTTTGCGCCGGGTCGTCATCCAGATCGGCTTGCCAGGGGCCCGCGGACCATTCGGTGCGGGCCGGCACAATGTCATCGCCCAGCCAGGGCTGAGCCTCGTCAAACACGGCCCACACAGCATAGGGCTGGCCGGGCGGCAGGGCCTTGACGGGCAGGTGGGCGTCAAGGCCCGGTGCGGCTTCATAAGCCACCCAGCCGACGCACCATTGGCCCTGGCGCGCATGTTCATGGGCGGCATCCAGCAGCCCTGCTACTTGCGAGGGATCGTGGGCCACCAGCCAGCGCACGGGGCGCTCGAAACGCCAGCGTTGACGGGGGCCATCCTGCCCCTCGTGCCCCGGAAAATCCAGCAGCGCGGTGGGCAGGTTCGGGTCTTGATCAAGCACGGCGATCTGGGGTGACGGCGCTGTAGATCAGGGCGATGCCCACCACGGCGAACAAGGCCAGGCTCCAGAACTCGAAGGGCACACCCAGGATGCTCGCGGCGGCATCCGCACAGGAGGCGCGCACCTCGAAGACATTGGGCCAACGCGTGTCGGCCCCGAAGAAGGAGATGACCTTGTCGGCCAAGGTCAGCGCACACGAGGATGACTTGGCGGCGACGAAGTGTTGCCATAACGCTGCCCCGATGCCGGCCAGCGTCAAGGGTACCGCCAGCACCGACAAACCACGGCGCAGCGCAGCGCCGGGCAGGGCGGCTGCGAGCGGGCACAGCACGGCCAGCGCGATGAAGATCATGCGCTGGAGGATGCACCAGGGGCAGGGCTCCATACCGAACTTGTGCTGGGCCAGCAAGGCCAGCGCGACGGATACGCCGCAGGCCAGGCCCAACAGGCCCAAGGCAAGGCGCGGGGACAGCTTGACCATATCGAGGCCCGCTTCAGCGAACTTCAGCGATCAGCTCGATCTCGACGCAGGCACCCAGCGGGATCTGGGCCACGCCGAAGGCGCTGCGCGCATGCACGCCAGCCTCGCCAAAGACTTCGCCCAGCAATTCGGAGCAGCCGTTGGTGACCAGGTGGTGTTCGGTGAAGTCAGGCGAGCTGTTGACCAGGCTCATGACCTTGACGATGCGCACGACCTTGTCGAGGCCACCGGCGGCCACACTCAGGGTGCCCATCAGGTCGATGGCGACGCTGCGTGCGGCCTGCTTGCCCTCGGCGGTGTCCATCGTCTTGCCCAACTGGCCAGCCCAGACCTGGCCATCCTTCTTGGCGATGTGGCCGGACAGGAAGACCAGGTTGCCGGTGCGCACGAAGGGCACGTAGGCAGCGGCGGGCACGGCCACAGGCGGCAGGGTGATGCCAAGGTCTTGAAGGCGTTGTTCGATGGACATGGTCGGCGTGGGTTCAAATGTCGGTCTGTGCCGCCTTGGCGGCTTGAGCCTGGAATGCTACACCGACTGTCTGACGGCGGGTGTGGCAGGGGCATGCAGAAAGTGGCAGACGGGTGGGGCAGACGGGCGTGACTTTGAGTGGTTTGGCGTTGGCCATCGTGGCGGTGTGGTGGCCAGCCCCCATTGGGCGTTGGCCGCTCTGGGCCCTTTGCCTGCTGGCCAGCGTGCTGGCTGGCTTGTGGATGGGCGTGCTGAGCTGGCCAGCCTTGCTCCCCTTGGCGGTGTTCATGTGGCTGGGGTGGCGGGCGAGCGATGTCAAGCGTTCAACATGGTGGGTCACCACGGCCTTGGGTCTGTTGGCGCTGGCGCTGGCCTTGCATGCCTTCCCCTGGTTCCAGCGGGTGCCGGTGTTCGAGGCGGTGCGCCTGAGCCCGGATGCACCCGCGTTCGCCTTGTTCGCCAGCGTGGACAAGGCGCTGGCCGGTCTGGGCTTGCTGGCCTGGGTCTGCCGGCGCTGCACCACATGGGCCGAGGCGGGGGCGATGTGGCGGCAAGCCGCGCCCATCGCGCTGGCGAGCACGGCTGTGGTCCTGGGCCTGGGTGTGTTCGCGCATGCGGTGCACTGGGATCCCAAATGGCCGCCTCAGGCTCCCGCCTTTCTGGCGGTCAACCTGCTGTTCACTTGCGTGGCGGAAGAGGCCTTCTTTCGAGGCCTGTTGCAGGAGCGATTGATGCAGGCCTGGCGTAGCGCGCCCATGGGCGCCGTCCTGCCCGGGCTCGTGTCTGCTGTCCTGTTTGGTGCGGTTCACCTGGGTGGTGGCTGGCCGTTTGCCTTGCTGGCCGGTGTGGCCGGGCTGGGCTATGCCACGGCCTATGCACGAACACGACGCATCGAAGCCGCCATCCTCACGCACTTTGCCCTCAACGCGACGCATTTCCTCTTGTTCACCTACCCGGCGCGAGCCTGATCGCGCCTGGTGTGCATCAGCAGCCACCTGGCTCAGGGCGCAGGTCCTTGTGGATGGCGCGGCAGGCCGTCTTCAGGCACATCCCACCAGCTGCAGTGCGAATCCAGATAGGCGTGAAAAGCCGGACGTGCCGAAACGGGCTCGTCGACCGTGCCCATGCGCACGCGCAGCACGCCCGGCAGGCTGTCGCGTTCACTGTAGATGGGCGAGCCGCAGCATTGACAGAACCAGCGGCGCTTGCCCGGTGTGGCTTCGTAGGCCCGCATCAGATCCTGCCCCGAGACGAGCTCGAAGTGGGCCGATTGAACCGGCGTGTTGCTGGCGAACGCCGTGCCCTGCGCCTTGCGGCACTGGCCGCAGTAGCAGATCTGGATGGGGGCAAGTTCACCCCGGATGCGGAATTGAATGCCTCCGCACAGGCAGCTTCCTGTGTGCATGTTCATCTGCTGATTGTGCGGCCAGACGTCCATCCCTAGTTTTTCATCACCTGTCAGGGTGTCTTGAAGCGTTGGAACGCGGTCAACACAATCCCGCAGCCATTGATACAGATGGCTACAAAAAAACAGGTGGCAGGGAATGGCAGTGTCTTTGGCTTGGGCCGTGGCGTGGCTGTTGGGCGTGTTCTGGCAAACGGGTGAGCAGACCGTGGTGCCTTCGTGGGTCTGTGCGGTGGTGGCGGGCCAGTCGTTGGCGTTGGCGTTGGGGTGCTGGTTGGCGCTGCGTCGGCCCGCTGGCGCACATCCGATGGGCAGGTCACGAGTGCGTTGGGCATGGCGGTGTGTTGGCGCCCTCGCAGTGTTCGCGCTGGCCTGGTCGGTGACGGGCTGGCGTGCGGGTGTTCGCCTGCAGGAGGCCTTACCCGATGCCTGGGCCGGGCGCGACTTGCAGGCCATCGTGCAAGTGGAGGGCTTGCCTCAACCGGTGCCCGGGGGTGTCTTGCTGGATGTGCGCGTGTTGAGGTGGCGGCTCGCAGACACCGCGGGAGATGAGCCAGGCGCCATGGGCCGAACGGGGCAATGGCCCTCTCGGTTGAGCCTGCACATGCCATTGAAGGATGGCGTCCTGCCCATGGCAGGTGAGCAATGGCAGGTCACTGTGCAACTGCATGCACCTGATGGTCTGTCCAATCCTGGTGGGTATGACAACACCCTGGCCTTTTTCGAGCGAGGCGTGCGCGCCGTGGGCAGCGTGCGTCAAAAGGGACAGGCCGCCGTCCGGCTGGATGCGCAGCCTGAGCGCCCCTGGCAAGGCGTGATCGACCGATGGCGGCAGCGTGTTCGCGCGGCGATCTTCCGGCACGTGCCCGAGCAAAGGGCGGCGGGTATCCTGGCCGGGCTGTCGGTGGGCGATCAATCTGCCATCGAGCACGACGATTGGGGCCTCTTTCGCCAGACTGGCATTGCGCATCTGGTCAGCATCAGCGGCGCGCACATCGCCATGTTCGGCTGGATGGCTGCCTTGCTGGTGCGACGTATCTGGTCGCGCTGGCCCCGCGGCATGCACAGGTGGCCCGCACCTGATGTGGCCATGTGGGTGGCGGTGGTGGCCAGTGGGTTGTATGCCCTGGCGTCCGGGTGGGGTGTCCCTGCGCAACGCACGGTGTACATGATGGCGCTGGTGTGCTGCTTGCGCACCAGTGGCCGCCGCTGGCCCTGGCCGCTTGTCTGGTTGAGCAGTGCCGTGGGCCTGACGGCCATGGATCCATGGGCCATCCGACAGGTGGGTTTCTGGTTGTCCTATGTGGCGGTTGGTGTCTTGCTATCGCACGGCATGACCGAGTCTGTCTTGCCTGGTTCGCCGTCATCCGCGCACGGGCCGGGTGTGGCGCTGTGGCGTGAGCGGCTGACGTCCTTGATCAGGTATGGCTGGTCCAGCAGCCTCAACATCATGCGCATCCAGTTTCTGATCACCCTGGCCTTGATGCCTTTGAGCCTGGTGGTGTTTCAACAGGCCTCGATCAGCAGCCTGCTGGCCAACTTGATCGCGATCCCGGTGTTCACGATCGGCATCACGCCGCTGTCCTTGCTGGGCACGATCTGGGCACCTTTCTGGGACATGGGGGCGTGGATGATCCGGTGGCTGATGAGCCTGTTGTCCGAACTGGCCCACGCCTGGCCTGCGATGGCGGGCGCCCCGTTGCTGCCATGGTGGGTGGCCCTGGGCGGCGTGCTGGTGGGTGCTGCGCTGGCTTTGCCCATGCACTGGCGCTGGCGACTGGGCTTGCTGCCTTTCGGGCTGCCGCTTGTCTGCCTGCCGCAAGGGTGGCATGTGTTGCCGGCACCACGGCCAGGCAGCTTTGCGCTTGTGGCAGCCGATGTCGGGCAGGGGACGGCCGTGCTCGTGCGCACCGCCCATCACGAACTGTTGTTTGACACGGGCCCCCGCATTGGCGAGCAACTCAATGCGGGCGATCGCACCTTGCTGCCCCTGTTCCGCGCCATGGGTGTCAACAGGCTGCACACCCTGATGATCAGCCACCAGGATACGGATCACGTGGGCGGTGCAGCTGCCATCATCGGGCAGATGCCTGTTGACCAGATGCGGAGCTCGCTGGACGAGTCGCACGCCTTGCGACATCTGTCAGGTGTCAACGGGGCGCCCGTGCCTCATCTGGCCTGTCTGGCCGGCCAGCAATGGCAATGGGATGGCGTGCGGTTCGAGGTGATGCATCCGGTGCCGCAGGCCTACGCGAGCAGGGCAGCCCTATCGCCGAATGCGATGTCATGTGTGCTCAAGGTCAGCGTGCCTGGTCCTGAGGGCCGCAGTGCCTTGCTGACCGGGGACATCGAGTCGGATCAGGAAGCTGAACTGCTTGTGCGGGAGTCCAGTCACTTGCGCAGCACCGTGCTGATTGCGGGCCACCATGGCAGTCAGACATCGTCTACCGCGGGCTTCTTGCGCGAAGTCGGTCCGCAACAGGTGGTGATTCAGGTGGGCCGGCGCAATCGCTATGGACACCCCTCCCCATCGGTGCTGGCGCGCTACGAGGCCATGGCCTTGA
>NZ_DASUIS010000024.1:0-38704 GCF_036279675.1 Aquabacterium sp.
TCCTGGTCGAGCGGGAGCTGCTCAGTGGCGAGCTGATCGAGGTGCTGGCGCCGTTCGGTGGGCGCTCGCGGCCGTTTTCCATCGTCTACCCGAGCGCTCGGCATTTGCACAAGCGGGCGCGCCTGCTGGCCGATTTCCTGCTCGACAACCTGGGGCCCAACGCCCGATCAAGAGGCTGAGGGGCCATTGTCGGGCGGGGGGGCTCGGCCACACCCGGGTGTTGACGGAGGTCTGATCGTCGTTTTTGTTGCTACATTGGGTTGGCGCGCTTGCTCAGACTGGTCGCGCCTATTCAAATCAACTTTCAGGGAACCATATGTACCGCATCACCACTGTGATGCTGGCCGCCGCCGTGGCCAGCACAACCATGATGGCCTCGGCTCAGGCCGCAGGCGCCACGCCGCCGTATCTGGGTGACCTGGGCTATGGCGATCAAAGCATCGTGATCCAGCCTCTGGCGCCGTCAACCAATGCTTTCGTTTATGAAGCCCGGTTCAACCTGTTGCACGACAGTGCCTTGACAGGCGTCCTGACGGGCATCCGATCCGGTGCCGCCACCGTGACGGAAAGCTGGTTCAACGAAGCACTGGGCCAGACCGAATCGCGCACCTGGGCCAGAACCATCGCCTTCGATGGGCAGCCATTTGACCTGGGTACGCTGCCCGGCACCGCTGGTGTGGTCAGCATTTCGCCCAGCACTTACACCATCAGCTTGAGCGGCGTGCTCAGCGACAACGCTGCCGCAACGGGTGCCACGTTCAAGCTGTCAGTGACGCAGGCTGTGCCAGAGCCCGGCACCTGGGCCTTGATGGGCCTGGGCCTGGTCGGGCTGACCGTGGCCAGGCGCCGCCGTATCCTGGCGTAAGCGCTGGAGAGGCCCTTCTCAGGGCCTCTTGCCAACTATCAGTAAGCCTCAGGCGCCACACGGCGCTGCAGCACGCCGATCGGCGGGGCCCAGCGCGCGCCCTTGGGCTTCTTCGAGGTCACCAGGGTGACGTCTGCCGGCTCGAACACCTCGACGTTGTGCGTGATCGGTGTGGTCAGCACGTACTGCGCACGCGTGGAGCGCAGGAAGTGGCCGACCAGCTGGATGTTGCGCACGTCCAGGTGGGCAAAGGGTTCGTCGATGAACACGAAGCCGCCCGGGGTTTCGTCGTCCTTCATCAGGCCCACCAGCAGGATCAGCGACTTGATCACCTGCTGGCCGCCCGAGGCTTCGCCGTCGTTCAGGCCAATGCTGCCCTTGCCGTCGAAGTTGAAGTGCACGCGCAGTTCGGCCTGGCGCAGCAAGGCGTCATCACCATCCAGATGCGGCAGCTCGGCGTTGACTTCCACGCCGGCCAACTGGCCCAGTTCGATGATGTTCTTGCGGTAGCGGCGCACCGTGACCTTGAGCACATCGGTGTAGCGCTCTCGGGCGTTGTCCACCGCGATGGCGGCGGCTGCATTGCTCGATTTGCGCTGATTGAGTTCATCTTCCTGGCGCAGCACGTTGGCGTTCATCAGCGTGAGCTGTTCGATCACGGTGGGGTCGGTTTCCCACTTGCCTTCATTGAGTTCGCGCTCCACGGCTTCGGCCCGCAGGCGGGCCTGGGTGGCATTGCCATAGTGGCCCTGCATGTCCTTCACGCGTTCCGGCGTGCGCCAGTGGCGCGGCATTTGCAGCTTCACCTCGCGTGACATCACGGCCTGCGCCATCACGTCATCAAAGCGTTGCTGCCATTCGCGTTCGTGCTGGGCACTGCGCTGTTCGATGTGGGCCAGGCGTTCCTGTGCCTGCTTGTAGGCGTGCTGGGCATTGGTCTGTTCGACCACGGCGCGCTTGAGTTGCGTTTCCGTCTGTTGCCAGCGCTCACCCGCTTCGGCTCGTGCCTGCTTGAGCATGGGCAACTGGCGGCGGGCTTCGCTGAACTCGGCTTCGCGCTCGGCCAGTTCGGCCGCAGCGGTGAAGCCTTGCGCGGCCTTGCGGGCATCTTGCAACTGGCGATCGAAGAAGGCCTGATCGCGCACGATGCGGGTCATTTCTTCATCGAGCTGGGCCAGGCGGTTGTCGATCGAGGTGCGACGCGAGGCCACGGCGCTGGCGCCGAACTGGTACTGGCTGGGGTCCACCCAGACGGAGCGGCCGCCACGGCCATCGCGGTGATAGGCATCGGGCGTGATCCACTCACCACGGATCTTGACGCCGGCTTCCGTGTTGGCCACGCGCTGGATGTTTTCCAGCTGGCGTAGCAACCAGTGCGGGGCCGGGGCGCTGATCTTGAGCACGGCCAGCAGGCTGTCAGGATCGGGCTTGGCGGGTGCGTCTTCGGCTTCGGCCACGATGTAGTGGCGGAAGCGCTCCTTCTCGGCCAGGGCCATGGCCTGGGCTTCCTGCGAGGGGCGATCCAGCACCACCACCCAGCGGCTGCCGCGCAGCACGCCTTCGGCGGCGGCACGCCACTTCTCGTCGGTGATCTCGATGATGTCGCTCACCACATGGTGGGCGATGCCGGCCTCGTCCAGGGTGCGTCGGAAGCGTTGCACTTCGGGTGGCGGCGGGGCCAGGCGCTGGCCTTGCAGGCCGTTCAAGGCGCGCTGGGCCTCGTCGCGCTGGTCCTTCAGGCGCTGCCATTGGGTGGACAGCTGCTGCTTGTGGTCGCTGAGTTCTTGGATGCGTTGGGTGAGCTGTTGCGCGTCACCTTCCACGCTGGCCAGGCCTTGCAGCTCGTCAGCACGCTTGACCAGCAGCTCGATCGGGCGCTCGGCGTCGCGGGCTTCTTCCTGCACGCGGCGGGCGCTGCGCACTTGCGCCTCCAGCTCTTCCACGCGGGTGGCGGTGTCGGTCTGGTCCTGCAGGCGTTGCAGCAAGTCGGCCTTGACCTGGCCGTGCTGGCGGCGGTCGTCCGATGATTGCAGGCGTTGCTTGTGCAGATCTCGCAGCTTGCCGGCCAGGCTCTTGCGCGTCTCGAAGTTGCTCAGCACGGGCACGACTTCGGTGGCCAGGGTTTCGCGCTCCTGGCACTTGAGTTCCCACTGGCGGTAATTGTTGACGCGCGATTCGAGCTCGGCACGCTGGGCCTTGCCATGCGACAGCTCGCGCTCGGCGGCTTCCACTTCCTGCAGCAGCTGGCGCTGGTGGTTGCGGGCTTCGTCGTAGCGGTCGAGCACATCCTGGTCACCGAACACGTCGAACACCAGGCGCAGCAGCTCCTTGGGGCTGTATTCGCACAGGCGGTCGGTCTGGCCTTGCTCCAGCGCCAGCACCTTGGCGATGGCGCGGCTCAGGCCCGCACCTTCGAGGCGGCGGCGCCAGTTGTCGATGCCCAGCCAGTCGCGATCGCCACGGTCCACCAGCTCTTCAATGCTCACGTCGCCTTCGACCATGATGTAGCGGCGCGTCCAGTCGCCGCCATTGCGATCGATGCGGCAGGCCAGGGTCACCACGTCGCTGTACAGCAGGCAGCGGGCGAACGGCCGGTTCGACGACTGGCGGTTGCGCGGGCGGTTGTCCACCGTGGCGCGCAGCCAGGCGCTGTCGGCATTGGCGTGGCGGGCGTAGGTCTTGTAGTTGCGGCCCCCCGAGCAATCCAGGCCCAGCAGGGTGCGCATGGCATCCAGCAGGGTGGTCTTGCCCGAGCCATTGGGGCCGGCCACCGTGATGATGGCGCCGTCCAGCGGCAGGGTCAGGCGCTGGCAATAGTCCCAGTGCAGCAGTTCGAGGCTTTGCAGGTGAAACATCGGGGATCAGGCCAGGTCGGGTGAAGCGTGGGATGCGGTGTCGTCAGCGGGCTTGTCTGTCGCCTCGTCTGCATCGGCTCGAGCGGGAGCGGGCACCTCAGCCGTGGCGTCCTCCTCGATCTCGTCTTCCGGTATCTCTTCAAACTCTTCGAGCGGCGGCTGCGTGATCGCCAGGGGCAGGTTGCCCACCAGCTCCTTGGCTTGCGCCAGCACGTCACCCAGGGCACCTTGCAGGATGCGGGGTGCCAGGGCGTCGTAGTCGAGCAGCAGGTCCAGCAGCGGGCCTTCGGCCACGTCTTCGCCCTTGCGGACGATGAAGCCGTGGTTCTCCAGGCGCTTGAGGTTGGTGTCCAGGCGCGTCTTCTTGCCCAACTGGATGCCGAAGTCGGCCAGCAGGGCCTTGTACGACACCAGCGGGCTCACGCTGGCGGCCGTGGGGATGGGCTTGTCCTTGCCGAACATGTCGTTCTGATCGTCACCTTCGGCCTGGTTGGCGCGGGCGGCCTGCCGCTCTCGCTTGGGCAGGATGATCAGCGCCCACAGGATCACCAGCAGCGAGACGGCGTCACGGGGCAGGTCGATGTTGTTGTGGCTGTTGAGGCCGGCTTCGCCGAACACCGCGGTTTCAGCGGGGCGCAGCAGGGCCACGCTGACGTGGTCGGCGTAGATGTTGTCGATCAGGCGCAGGCCTACCTGGGCCAGGCGGTCTTGGGTGGCTTGCCACAGCTCGGCATCGATCAGGGCGCGCTTGACCTTGGGGTGCTGGCGCGGCAGCCAGCGGCGCGCGAGCAGTTCGGCGGCCAGCAGGGCCGCGTCGTCGAGATGGGAACTCATGCTTGTGCTTCGTTGGAATTCTGTGGGGCGCTGGAGGGGGCCGTGGCCTTCGCCCCTTTGGCGCGACCTTTGGGCTTGAGCTCCGGCTCAGGCCTGGGGCTCAGCACGATGGGCTCGCGGTCATCGACCGGCAGAGGAATGGGCTGGCCCTGCGCATCGAACTGGATGGGCTGGACGAAGCCGTCGCTGACCAGCGCCACCGCTTCATCCGTGGTGCCCACATGGTTTGGCTTGAACTGCCATTGCCAGGGGGCACGGGCCAGGTCGCCCGTGAGGCCTTTGAGCGTCTGGGCCTGCGCATCGCCCACCAGGGGCATGAGCTGCATCCGGTAGGCGGCTTGCGCAAATCGCCCGCCCAGGATGGCGTCCGACAAGGGGCGCGTGCCGGGCGCGGGGGCATCGAGGTTCAGCGCTTCACCTGCTGCTTCGGCTGCTGCCCGTTGGGCGGCTTCTTCCGTGGCCATTTCAGACCAGCGGTCCAGCAGGCTGATCAGGTTGCCCAGCTCGGGCGGCAGGCTGAGCGTGTCGAGCGTGCCGCTGGCGGCCTCTGCGGGTGGCGGCAGGCCGGCCAGGCCTTGCGCCACAGGCCGGTCACGCTCGAACTCGCCTTCGGCCACGTCGATCAGGTCATGCTGGCTGACCATGACCGGGCGCACAGGCACCGACAGGGCCTCGCCCATGATCTCCCACAGAGCCGGGTGGCGCTGCAGCCAGGCGCGCACATCGGAGGTGGTCAGGCCGGTGGAGCCCAGCGTCACGCGCTGGCGGTCGGCCTGTTGCAGTGCGCGCGTGAACTGGCTGGCCATGGACAGCAGGCGGGCCTGTTCCTGGCCGATGGCACGGGCTTCGCGCTCCAGGCGCGGGTCTTCGTGCTCCGCGCGGATCAGCGCGGTCAGGGCCTGGCCGGCGCGGTCGACCAGCTCCAGCGCACGGTCAAAGCGCGGCTGGGCCACGCGCAGGCGCGACTCCGAGCCGCTGGCAATGGCGTCCGAGAACTCGTCGTGCAGCCGCGCGAGCTGCGCATGCAGGTGCTTGAGCTGGTTGGTGCTCACCAGCCCCAGCTGCTGGGCCCCCGCCACCTGAGACAGCAGCGCGGCCATGTCGTCGTATTCCGCCGCTGGCGGCGTGGTCATCGGTGCCAGCAGGCCATGTACCTGTTGCGCCAGGGGTGACAGGTGGTAGTCCTGCGGGGTGGCGTCCCACACGAGTAGATTGATGTCTCGCAGGCGTTTGAGGACGGTTTCCAGCGCGTCCGGCAGCACGGCGTGGAAGAGGCGGTTCACATCGTCGCGTGACAGTCGGGCCTGAGGCTGGGCTGCCAGCTCCATGAAGCACCACAGGCGCAGCTGCACCATGGCTTGCGGGCCGTTGAACAGGCCTCGTAGCGCTTCCAGCAAGGCCTGGCGCTGGCTCAGGGCCCAGGCCAGTGGCTGGGCAGGGGCAAAGTCCGCATCTCGGAAGTAGCCCTCGAAGCTGGTGCTCTCGTGTTGTTCTGTCTGGGGCGCCTCGGTCATGGGGGGTGATTGTGCCGGAAGCCCGAGGCCGGGTTTTTACCGGTTTCACCCTGTTGCGGTGCCGGGGGCGTGCCAGAATCGAGCCCTTTTGCGTGAAGGGAGGTCCGTTGTGGATTTGAAAGTACCGATCAAGATTGCCGATGAACTGTCTGACGAGGTGATCAACGGGACCGGCTTGCTGGACTTGGCCAGCGGCGAAATTCACCGCGTGACCTATCAGGACTACGACGTGGACGTCGAAGGCCTGCCCGTGGACAGCGAGGATTACGAGTTCACCAGCGGCATCCTGTCGAACAACGGCAAGGACGTCGAGTTCGGCATCAAGGTCAACAAGACCACCGGCCAGTACTCGGTGACCGCCGACGAACTGCTGGAGATCAAGACGCGCGCCGCGGCCCTGTTTGCAGGCCTGTCGGCCCAGGACATGCTGGCCAGCGCCGACGCCAAGTCCGGCAAGAGCAGCAAGGGCGGCAAGCAATAAGCCTCAGGCCACGTCCACCGGGCGGTTGAGCCGCCGGTGGTGGCCCGGATCAGGCAGGCTGGGGCCGAGCACCTTGTTGCGGCCCGAGCGCTTGGCTTCGTACAAGGCCTTGTCGGCGGTGGCAAACAACGAGATGCGGTCCATCCCGTCTTGCGGGATCAGGCTGGCCACGCCGATGCTGACCGTCACATGGCGTGAAGGCGCGTAGTCATGGGCGATGCAGGCCTGGCTGATCGTCTGGCGAATGCGCTCGGCCAGTTGCAGAGACTCGCCCAGTGAGCCGCCCGGCAGCAACACGCCGAATTCTTCGCCACCCAGGCGAGCGGCCAGGCCTTTGTCTGCCTGCGCTGTCTTGCTGATGAGTGCCGCCACCAGCTTGAGGCATTCATCCCCGGCCAGGTGGCCCAGCTTGTCGTTGTAGAGCTTGAAGTGGTCCACATCGATGATGAGCATGCCCAGCGGGCGCTGGTCGTCGAGGCACTCGCCCCAGATGCGGTCCAGATCGTCTTCGAACTGGCGGCGATTGCAGATGCTGGTGAGCGGGTCCACCACCGAGAGGGCCTTCAGGCGCTGGCTGGCGGCCAGCAGGGCGTCGCGCTGCAGACCGTCGATGCGCGCCAGCAGCCACTCCTTGCGCAGACCGTGCTCCAGCGTGTAGGCCAGGATCAGGGTGTAGACCATGTTGTTGACGATCATGAACAGGTTGTCGCCATACACGATCTCCTGCACCGGACCAACCGGCTTGAGCAGCAGCGCCACAGCCAGTGAGGTGATCACCGAAGGCACGCAGGTGAACCAGAAGGGCTGACGGGCTGCCACCCCCGAGAACATCGGGATCAGCATCAGGCAGACGGAGTAGCTCAGCGTGGAAGTGAGCTGGCTCTTCGAAAAGACCCAGGTCGACACCAGCGCGACCGTGGCCGTGCTCAAGCTGTAGAGCGCCTCTCGCCACAGAGGCCGGGGCGTGAACCAGATGAAGGTGGTCAGCAGCAGGACCCAGGCGCTGACCCACACCTGGAAATTCAGCACCGAATCCTGGATGTCGCCGAACATCGAGCGATTGAGGATGGCCGACACATTGAAGATCAACAGGCCAAGCAAGGAAGTCAGGGCCAGCTGTTTGCGCCGGGGCTCGGCGTTGTGTTGGATGTAGGCGGCCTCAAGCGGCTCCGGAAAGCGCAGGCTCAGGAAGTGCCCTTCCAGCGTTTCCTGGCAACGCTCCTCGTCGGCTTCGGCCTGGTCGTCAACCGGGGGCGCCAGGTTCTCTGCCGGTATCGGGCTGGCCAGTTGTACGGGGCTGTTGTCGGCCTGATCGGATGGCAGTTCGGTGCACAGCCGGTTGCGGCCCTGGGCCTTGGAGCGGTACAGCGCGCGGTCGGCACGGTCTTGCAGGCTTTGGGGCGTATCGCGTGGCTCGGCCTGCCAGTTCGCCAGCCCGACGCTGATGGTCACGTGGTCGGCCACCGTGGAGTCACGGTGTGGCATGCGCAAAGCAGCCACAGCTGTGCAGACGCTCTCGCCGGCATGCTGCGCCTGATGGGGCGTGTGGTCAGGCAGGATGAGTGCGAACTCTTCGCCACCGAGCCGGGCCACACTCCCACCATGAACCTTGGCCTGCGTCGCCAGCACGCGCGCGATCTCGATCAGGCAGGTGTCCCCGGCAGGGTGGCCATGGCTGTCGTTGTAGCGCTTGAAGAAGTCCACGTCGATGGCCAGCAGGGCCAGTGGTACTTGGTCCCAGGTGGCTTTGTCGATGGCCTGCTGCAAGGTGGCATCGAACTGTCGGCGATTGTGGAGCCCCGTGAGCGGGTCCTGGGTCGACAGCAGCTGCAGCTGGGCGGAGGTCTGGAGCAGGGCTTCACGTTGATGCTGTTCCACGCGGCGCAGCAACCAGTTGCGCCGTTCGCGGTGCTCGAAGGCATAGTTGGCCGTCAGACCAAAGACGAAGCTCATGGCCATGAGATGGCGCAGGCCTGTGGCCATCTGGGCCTGCTCGGGCGTGAAGCCTTTCACGAACAGCACGTAGGCGCCAAAGGTGATCAGCGCCGAGCTGAGCGACCAGTAAAAGCGCAGACGAGCCGCGATGCAGCTGTACATCACCGGGATGGCCGCCATGGCCGAGTGCGTGATGGCCGTATCGGCGCGGCTGGCCGTGGCCATCCAGATCACCAGCAGGCTCATGGCCGTACCCAGCAGCGTGGTGATGAACTCGGCGTGCCAGCCTTGGCGAACGCGTGTGGGGCTCAGCCAGGTGGCCAGCAGCCCGGCCATGGCCAGTGCCATCCACACCCAGACAAGGCGCCAGACCAGGGCGGCGATTTCCGGTGTGGCTTCGTTGACGTTGCCCGATCCCAGCACCACGCCCAGGCACCCCAGCAGTGCACATGACACCAGCAGTCTGCGGCGGGGTTCCAGCGTGTCGGCGGCGAACTCGGCTTCCAGCGCCTTGGGAAAGCGCAGCCACAGATGACCTCGAGCGAGTGTGGCTTCGGCTGATTCAGGCGCAGCCGTGCGCACGGGTTCAACCGTGTCACGACGCAAGGTGTCGTCACGATGAAGACGTACGATCTGGTTCACAGCCCGTTATCGGCACGAAACCGGTCAAAACTGAGGCCGCGGAGACCTGCATCGGCTGTGCGGTAGGCCATGGCGTGGTACTTCCCGAGTCTGGCCTGGATCGGCCCGGCATTTATTTTTCTGATCCGATCAGGCTAACCGAGCCGATGTATCCGGTCAACGCACCCCCGAATCGGGGTGTGTTTTTCTGACCAAGTCCTGAATTAATACGCTCAGGCGCGTGTACTCCTCTTCACGGAGGGCTTCACGCCATGCGATAGTGATCTGGCGCACCGAACGTTTTTTGTTCGCAGCCGCTTGCCGTTGAAAGGGGGACCCCATGCAGTTACTGGACGAGATGCTCTCTCTGAACCTGCTGACACCTGAGCAACACCACGAGATCGGCGCCTGGGTCAGCCGCTCGAAGACACCCGACAAGATCATGCAGATGCCCGCACATCTGTGGCGGGCGCTGGAGATGGCCAGCGTGCTGATGGACTTCGACGTGCCGCAGGCGATGCGGCATTAGCGATCGATCCCTTCTTGGTGAACGCATTGCCGCCCTTCATGGCAGCGGCGACTGATCCTCTTCCTGCAGCTTGCCGGGGTCGTAGCCCTGTTGTTGCAGTTGTGCATGGATGTGGGCGCGGTCTGCTGCGGCCAGGGTGGGCGTGCGCGACAGGATCCAAAGGTAGTCTCGACCGGGCTCGCCCACGACGGCGTAGCGGTAGTCATCTGCCAGCTGGATCACCCAGTACGAAGCCCATACAAACGGCAGCCACGATAGCCAGGCCGGTGCGAAGCGCACCTCCAGCATCGAGGGGCTGCCTGCCGGCCCTGTCGGGATCCCCAGCAGACGCGGCTGCCTGACTCTGGCTTGTGCCACGGCTTTGCTGACCTTGCCTTCATGGGTCAGGCATTGATTGGTCACGCTGACCTGGCCCGTGTCATCCAGCGCGTAATCCGCTGTGGTGTGGCCGGCGCACTGCTTTTGAAAGACGTTGGGGTAGTAGGCAATCTGGTACCACCGACCCTGGTAGCGAGCAAGGTCCACGGACGGCACTGCTTGCAGCGGTCCTGCTGGGGCCGCCATCGTGGTGGTGGCCAGTACCGTTGAACCGAGGGCCATGGCCAGGAGGGCCTGGCGGCTCGCCGTGCGTGCGCGGATTGAGACGCGTGGTGATGTCATGAGCGCTGCTTCTGGCGAGTGGGTTGATGTGCGCCAGCATAGGGCAAACGGACGCCCGCTTTCGCCTGGCGCAACGCGTCATTGCGGCTGCACAAGCTGTGCAGTTCTTCACGTCAGCAATGCACGCCGATGTGTAAACCCCTGTTTGGTAAGAGGGCGGGGTGCCGATGAGTGAAAGGATATGCCCGTCCTGTCGTCGTCGTTCAACTCTGCCAGCAATCCGGCCTCGCCGGAGATGATGGCGCGTGTCGACAAGGCGCGTGAGCAGGCCATGCACGAGTTGCTGCCCAACGCCATGTTGTTCAGCATGATCTGCACCTTGGGAACGTCGCTGGTGCTGCAGAGTCGTGTGCACCATCCGGGGCTGGAGTTCTGGATGGTGGCGCGCATGCTGTTGGGCAGTGCGCGCTATGGCTATTCGGCCTTGTTCTTGCTCAAAGGCAACAGGCAACCCGGTCAGACCTTGGCGATCTACCGACTGTTGACCGCGCTCGATGGCCTGTCGTGGAGCTTTCTGGGGTGGGGCTTGACCCCGTTGGATCAGCTGGATGTGGCCGTGGTCACCATCAGCGTGATCATCGGTGTGGCGACCCTGGGCACCTTCATTCTGCATGTGGACTGGCCCTCCGTGGCGGGGTTCGTGTCAGCCATGATGCTGCCCAATCTGTTCTTTGCCCTGGCGCGCCATGATGACCTGGGCGTGTATTGCTCTGTGGCATTGTTTGGGACCTGGGTGATCCTGCTGTCGGAGGGGCGCAGATCAAACCGGCGCATCAAGGAACTGCTGGCCTTGCGCTTTCAAAGCGAGCAGGTGGCCTTGATTCGCGAAGAGGCCTTGCAACAGGCCAAGGCACTGAGCGAAGCCAAGAGCCGCTTCGTGGCCACCATGAGCCACGAAATGCGCACCCCCTTGCATGGCATCCTGGGTTTGACACGGCAGTTGCGTGCCCGTGAGCGCGACATGCAAAGCTTGCGACAACTCGATCTCATCAAAGGCTCGGGCGAGCACCTGGTCAACGTCATCAACGACATCCTGGATTTCTCCAGCATCGAAGCAGGCAAGCTGCCTATCCATGCGCAGCCCTTCAATCTGCGCACCCTGCTGCAGGAGATGGTCGAGACCTCGCGCGTCAATGCGCAGGAGCGTGGCCTGAGCCTGTATGCCACGCTGGACATCGGCCATGAGTTCGATGTGTTTGGCGACCCGGTGCGCTTGCGCCAGGTTCTGCATAACTTGCTGGGCAACGCCATCAAGTTCACGCAGCAGGGTTTCGTGAAGATCAGCGCACAGCACGACGCCTTGAACGGTCAGTTGCACGTACAGGTGCAGGACTCCGGTGTGGGCATCCCTGCGGCGGACGTGGCGCGCGTGTTCGAGGCTTTCCATCAGGCCGAAGGCACCTACCAGCGGCGCTTTGGCGGCACGGGCCTGGGCCTGACCATTTCGCGTGACCTGTGCCGAGCCATGGGCGGCGAACTGAACTGCGTCAGTGAAGTAGGCAAGGGTTCCGTGTTCAGCTTCGCGCTGCCTTTGCCTGTTCACCAGGAGGTGCCAGGCCTTCAGGATGCGGGTGCCGACGCAGCACAGGCTGACGAGGTGGCCGAGACGCAGCATCTGTTCAAGGATGCGGCGCCCCATGTGCTGCTGGTGGAAGACAACCCTGTCAACGCCATGATCGCCGAGGCAGAGCTGAAGACACTGGGTGTGGACGTGACCGTGATCGACAACGGGCAAGCGGCCGTGGACTGGCTGGCACGCGAGCAGGCGGATCTCGTTCTGATGGACTGCGAAATGCCCGAGATGGATGGCTTCGAGGCCACCCGCCTGATTCGCGAGCAGGAAAGCCAGCTGCGCAAACCACCTGTGAGCATCATCGCCCTGACCGCCAATGGCAAGGATGTGTATGCCGAGCGCTGCCGCAAGGCGGGCATGAACGATCACCTGGCCAAGCCTTTCAGGCCGATTGATCTGGCGCGCGCGCTCAAACGGCATTTGCGATTGCGCAGACAGTCCTTGCGACCGGTGAGAACATGAAAGCCCTGACCTGCCTTGTCTTGTCACTGATGACCGCGAGCGCTGTGGCGCAAGGGCCGGCTGCGCATCTGACCATCTCCGCCGATGGCGAGACGGTGATCGATGCGCAGGCAGGCATGGCCTGGTCACGTTGCGTCGAAGGCATGCGCTGGAACGGCAAGACCTGCGAGGGTGAAGCGCTGCTGGCCACCCACAAGGAAGCCTTGAACCTGGCTGCCGACCGGCGCAAGGCTGATGGCGAGGACTGGCGCGTGCCGCGCGTCACCGCACTCAGGCAACTGGCCTTTGACATGCAGGCCTTGCGCGATGGCGGCCGCTCGCGCTTTCCCCGTGCGCCTGAAGGATGGCACTGGGCGGGTTCGGCCAATGTGGACAGCTCGGCGCCCGTGGTCAACCAGTACAACTATGGCAACCTGAGCCAGGGCCGTACCAGCGAGAACACCAACCGCATGGCCTTCCTCCATGGATGGGCCGTGGACCTGGACACCGGCGAGGCCAGAGGCGATTTCCTCAAACGCACCACACGCCTGCCTGTCAGATTGGTGCGCTTGCTCAGTGTGGAAAAAAAATGCAAGCAGGATTGCCCAAGGCCTGATATATTGCGCTAATAGAGCTGCGATCTGCTTACCTTTGCAGCCTTCATCGTCTGATCCACGATTCGACGCGCGCAGCGCCCTCATAGCTCGATCAGACTGTCGACCCGAGATGTCTTCGCGGTCGCGCACTCAATCGGCGAGCTTCACTCTGGTCTGCACCTCCTTCTAGACCAGATCAAACCCCCACCCCTTTTTCTGCAATCTGGCGATCGGGATGTCGAGCCCTCACAGGCTCAATCCACGCCGATTGCTTGTCTTTATTGACCTGCACGGTCGCATGAGCGACGCGTGCCATTGAAGTGAACATTTCTCAAGCCAACGCACTCTCCATCGGCAAGTACCTCTTGTCGCCGCTCGTCAAACTCACCGACTCCGGTCGGTACGCTGCGTCCGTTTCGGTTCGCAGTGGCCGTGGCTGTGGCACCCATGACCGGATCTTCCGGTTCGTGCCGTCTTTCGCCACTTGCGAAGAAGCCACCCGCTACGCCCTGTCCCAAGGCCGCAGCCTCATCCCTGCCTGAACACAAGGAAATACGTGTCCAAAGAAGATCTGATTGAAATGCGCGGCCAGGTTGACGAAGTCCTGCCTGATGCCCGTTTCCGTGTGACGCTTGAAAACGGTCACAAGCTCATCGCCTACTCGGGCGGCAAGATGCGCAAGAACCGCATCCGCATCCTGGCGGGTGACAAGGTGTCGCTCGAACTCTCTCCTTACGACCTGTCCAAAGGTCGCATCACTTTCCGTCATTTGGAGCCCCGCACGGGTGGCGGGCCCATTCCTGCGCGACGGCCTTACCGCTGATCCGCACAGGTTTTTCTCTCACTCATTTCTCTCTTGAAAGATTCCATCATGGAAAACAAACTCTACGTCGGCAACCTGGCCTACTCTGTCCGCGACGACAGCCTGCAACAAGAAATGTCTGCCTACGGCAGCGTCATGTCCGCCAAGGTCATGATGGACCGTGACACCGGTCGTTCGAAGGGCTTCGGCTTTGTCGAAATGAGCTCGGCTGACGAAGCCCAGGCCGCCATCCGTGGCCTGCACGGCAAGACCGTTGACGGTCGCGCCCTGGTCGTGAACCTGGCCCGTCCCAAGGAAGATCGTCCTTCGGGCGGCTTCGGTGGCGGCAACGGTGGCGGTGGCTACCGTGGTGGCCGCAGCTCTTACTGAGCTGCCACTCGTGCCATACTGAGCCCATGAGCATGCAGGCTTTGGTCGCTTTGTCGCATCACCACCATCACCATGGTTCGCCATGGCGCCGTGGTCATGCCTGCACGCTCTTCTTGCAACGACCTTGAGAACATCAAGCAGCAAGTCAAGCTCAGACAACACCCGAAGGCGCCGCAAGGCGCCTTTTTCATTGGCGAGGCACTTTTCATGAGTCGATTCTGGAGCCCCCTGGTCCAACAGTTGAAGCCTTATGTGGCGGGCGAGCAGCTCGATCTGCCCGATCTCATCAAGCTCAACACCAACGAGAACCCCTATGGCCCGGCACCCGAGGTGCTGGCAGCGATCGCCCAGGCCAATGCCGACAGCCTGCGGCTGTACCCGGATCCCGGTGCGGTGGCGCTGCGCCACACGATCGCGGCGCACCATGGTGTGCGAGCGGAGCAGGTCTTCGTGGGCAATGGTTCGGATGAGGTGCTCGCTCACGCCTTTGCGGCCTTCTTTCGCCAGGGCTTGCCGCTGCTGATGCCCGATGTGAGCTATAGCTTCTATCCGGTGTATGCCCAGCTCTATGGCATCCCTGTCGAGACTGTGCCGGTGAACGCGGATTTCAGCATCGATGTGCAGGCCTATGCCCGCCCGGGCGGTGATGTGGGCGGCGTGGTGATCGCCAATCCCAATGCGCCGACCGGCATGGCCTTGCCGCTTGAACAGATCGAGCGTCTGCTGAACTTGTGGCCCGATCGCGTCGTGCTGATCGACGAGGCCTATGTGGACTTTGGCGGTGAGAGTGCCGTGAGCCTGCTGGCGCGCCATCCCAATCTGCTGGTGGTGCAGACGCTGTCCAAGTCGCGTGGGCTGGCAGGTTTGCGGGTGGGTTACGCCATCGGGTCACCGGCCTTGATCGAAGGGCTGTCGCGCATCAAGGGCTGCTTCAACTCCTACCCATTGGACCGACTGGCGCAGGCAGGGGCGCAGGCCTCTTTTGAAGCGGATGTCTACTTCAGGACCACGTGCGAGCGCGTGATGCAAAGCCGGGTTCATCTGACCGAGGGGCTGCGTGCGCTGGGCTTCGAGGTGCTGCCGAGCTCGGCCAATTTTGTCTTTGCGCGGCACCCTCTTCGTGATGCCGCTGAGCTGGCCCAGGCCTTGAAGTCTCAGGCCATTCTGGTGCGTCATTTCAAGCTGCCTCGCATCGATCAGTTCCTGCGCATCACGGTGGGCACCGGCGCGCAATGTCATCGGCTGCTGGATGTGCTGGCACAGATGCAGGTGCATCGCTGAATGGCGCTCACCCATGAAAAACGCCCCTGGAGAAGGGGCGTTTTGTGGGGGACGGTGAAGTCTGACGTGTCGCGAGCCAATCTATTGCGGGCCCGATGATCAGGTCGCGTAGCGCTGTTGCGGCTCCACCTGCACAGGTCGCGCCACCTTGTGGGGCTTGGAGAAGGTCATCACGCCATCTTCCAGCTTGCCGTTGTGCAACTGTTCCTTGTCCAGCGCGTAGTTCTGATAGAGCTTCCAGGGCGCGCGGTCGGCGCCCTTGGGCAGATGGGCTTCGGCGCGGGCCACATAACCCGAGGTCATGTCCAGCAGTTGCGTGGGCTTCACATTGGGATCACGACGCGCCACGGCGATGCGTGTGCCGGTCTTGTCCATGTGCTTGATCAGGCGGCACACGTATTCGGCAATCAGGTCGGCCTTCAGTGTCCAGGAGGCATTGGTGTAGCCCAGCGTGTTAGAGAAGTTGGGCAGGTCGCTGAACATCAGGCCCTTGTAGGAGATGTGCTGGCTCATGTCCACGGGGGCGCCGTCCACCGAGATGGCCATGCCGCCGAACAGGCGCAGGTTCAGGCCGGTGGCGGTGACGATGATGTCGGACTCCAGCACCTGGCCGGACTTCAGCAGGATGCCCTTGTCCACAAAGCGGTCGATGTGGTCGGTGACCACGGAGGCCTTGCCCTTGCGCAGCACCTTGAACAAGTCGCCATTGGGCACGGCGCACAGACGCTGGTCCCACGGGTTGTAGGGCGGCGTGAAGTGCTTCATGTCGAAGTTCGGGCCCACCTGCATCTTCACCTGCTTGAGCAGGAACTTGCGCACGGCATTGGGGTACTTGCGCGACAGCTTGAAGATCAGCTGGGTGATGAAGTTGTTGCGGGCGCGGCTGATGTTGTAGACCGTCATGTCCGGCAGGAACTTCAGCAGGAAGCGCACCATCGGGTCGAACTGCGGCACCGAGATCACATAGCTGGGCGTGCGCTGCAGCATGGTCACGTGCTGGGCCTTGTCCGTCATCGATGGGATCAGGGTGATGGCGGTGGCGCCCGAGCCGATCACGGTCACGCGCTTGCCGCTGTAGTCCAGGTTCTCCGGCCAGAACTGGGGATGGATGATCTGGCCCTTGAAGTCGTCACGCCCCTTGAACTCGGGTGTGAAGCCTTCTTCGTAGTTGTAGTAGCCCGAGCACATCATCAGCCAGTTGCAGGTGAGTTGGGCGGTCTCGCCGTTCTTCTTCTGCACGGTCAGCGTCCACTTGGCAGTTTCGCTGTCCCAGGCTGCCGCGGCCACCTTGTGGCCGAAACGGATGTGCTTCTGGATGCCGCCATCACGGGCGACTTCCTGGATGTAGTTGCGGATGCGGTCGCCGTCGGCGATGACCTTGGGCTCGGTCCAGGGCTTGAAGTTGTAGCCCAGGGTGTACATGTCCGAGTCGGAGCGGATGCCGGGGTAGCGGAACAGATCCCAGGTGCCGCCGATCGTGTCGCGCCCTTCCAGGATGGCGAAGCTCTTGTCCGGACATGCTTTGCGCAGGTGCCAGGCGGCGCCGATGCCAGACAGGCCGGCGCCCACGATCAAGACGTCTAAGTGTTCGGACATGCGATTTGTCTCCTGCTGGTCCAGTGAAGGCAAGACTTGTTTTGTAGCCCACGACGCCTCAAGGCTCGAAGGCACTTTGTCACTGGATCGCGATTGACCTTGATCAAGTGACAAAACGGTGTCGCAATGTATATCTGGAAAGATGCATTGTCAAATGGGATTCCTGTGCGAGTCTTGCTTTGTCGCGTGGGATGCCCTTTTGGCGGCAAAAACGACAACGCCCCCAGGGCGGGGGCGTTGTGATCGGGCCAGGGCTGCCCGCAGGTGCCGAGAAGTCTCGGCGGTTGCCGCTTACAGCGGGCGCAAGGTCTTGCCGTCCACTTCGACGCGCGCGCCAACTGCGGGTTGGGTGCTCTGGGTGAAGGTGCGGGTGCTGCCGTCGTCCATGCGCACTTGAACTTCATAGACGGTGGACGCCTTTTGCTGCTTTTCGACTTCATTGCCTGCCAGGCCGCCACCAATGGCACCCAGCACGGTCATCGCTGTCTTGCCGCTGCCCTTGCCCATCTGGTTGCCCACCAGGCCACCCAGCACGCCACCTGCCACGGCGCCCACACCGGAGCCCTGGCCCTTTTGCTGGACCGCGCGCACGGATTCGATCACGCCGCAGTTGGCGCAAGTGGGGGCAGGGGTGGCCTGCTGGGTGTAGGGCGCATCGCTGGTGGATGCATCACCTGCCTGATTGGCGCTGCCGCTGTTGGACGACTGATGCTTGCTGTGCTTGGGCGTGTTGTGCTGGGCCACAGGTGCGTTGCCAGCGGAGGCTGCGACTGCGGGCGACACACCGGTGACCAGGGCCTCCGCTGGGGCGCTGCCAGCCGACGTGGGGGCCAGAGATTGTTGCTCGATGGCGGGGATGTCTGTTGCGGCGACTGTGTCGGTGTTCGCAGACGGGTTGCGCAGCCACATGCCGGCCGCCAGACCCACGCCCACCAGTGCGACGCCACCCGCGGCAAACATCGCCTTGCGGGGGATCTTGAGCGTGACAGCGGATGAATCGTTGTGGGTTTCGGACATGAACTACTCCTGACAAAGAAAAGGGGGACAAGCTATCAACGCACGAGCATGCCCCGCGGATGTCATGGGCTTGTGTTCAAACGTAAATGTTTTTGTGATGCGGCTGTGTACGATGGCGACCCGATCATTTGTGGGCGATGCGCATGCAACAGTTCAAGATTGACTTTGTCTCGGACGTGTCCTGTCCGTGGTGTGCCATCGGGCTGGCGGCGCTGGAGCTGGCTCTGGCCCGCGTGCAGGGCGACATCGCGGCGACCATCCACTGCCAGCCGTTCGAGCTGAATCCGGCGATGGCGCCTGGCGGCCAGGACATCACCGAGCACCTGTCACAGAAGTACGGTTCGACGGCCGAGCAGCAGGCGCAGATCCGCGCCACCATCCGTCAGCGTGGGGCCGACGTGGGCTTCGAGTTCAATGCAGATGGGCGCGGGCGCATCTACAACACGTTTGATGCGCACCGCCTGTTGCACTGGGCGGGTATCGAGCAACCCGATTTGCAGCTGCCCTTGAAGAAGGCCTTGTTGCTTGCCTGTCATCGGGACCGTCAGGCCATGGATCAGCCGTCTGTCTTGCTGGAGGCTGTGCGCCTGACGGGCCTGGACGTGGCGCGAGCACAGGAGGTGCTGGAGCGCGCTGAATTCTCGCAAGAGGTCCGCGAGGCCGAGCAGCTCTACACGTCCAGCGGGATCCATTCGGTGCCGGCTGTCATCATCAACGACCGCCATCTGATTTCAGGCGGCCAGCCTGTGGCGGTGTTCGAGCAGGCTTTGCGTCAGATTGCTGCCGAAGCGCCTGCTGCCTGATTACTTGTAGAACACCTCGACCTTGCCCTTGAGTTTGATCAGCAAGGCCTTGCCCTTGCGGTCAACCTTCTTGCCCGCGGCAACCTTGATCCAGCCTTCGCTGATGCAATATTCCTCGACATCCATGCGCTCCTTGTCATTGAAGCGGATGCCGACATCGCGTTCAAACACCGATGCGTTGAAGTGAGGGCTGCTGGGGTCGATGGACAGGCGATCGGGCAGGGCGGGGGCTTGTTGGTTGTCGCTCATGTGAAGTTGGGGCTTTTGTACCGGATGGGTGCGCATTTTCCCGCAAATCCGCGTGAGCCCGCGCTAAGCTTGAAAGCGGGCGCTTGATGCGCTGTCTCCACCCTTGTTTTACGGAGTCCGAATGGCCTCGTCGAAGCCGCTGCGTTGTCTCATTGCCTTTGCGCTTTTGCCTTCCCTGTTGGCTCAGGCGGGTTCTGGCCCCGCCGCCTCTGCCAAGCCTGCTACACCCGCCTGCCGAGCCGAGCGTCTGCAATGGGGTGTCAATGTGCACCAGCCGATTGACCAGTGGCCCAAGGTGCAGGAGGTGATCGCTCCGCGTGGCCTGACGCGCGTTCGGCTTGACATGTGGGCCAAGGACAGCAAGCGCAACATGCAGATGCGGGCCTTTGCAACGAAGCTGCGCAGTCAGGGCATCGAGGTGTCAGCCGTCCTGTTTGACTCGTATGCCAATGGCTATCCCGCAGCCCAGAACTGCGATGTTGATCTGGCGGTGGTGGAACAGAGCGCCTACAAGGAGATCTCGCAGTACATCGCTCAGGTCGATGACGTGATCCACGATTTCGAGTTGCTCAACGAGATCCCGCTGTATCCCAACATCAAGACGATGCTCAGCAAGGGGCACGATGCAGCCGACTTCGACACGCCTTGTGGGCGACTGCAGGCCGCCAATCTGCGAGGCATGTCCCGCGCCATCGTGGACGAGCGCAAGCGCACTGGCCTGCCTTTGCGCATCATTCTGGGAACCGTGGCGCGCTCATTCGGTTTCTACAAGTTCATGCAAAGCCAGGGTGTGAGCTTCGATGTGGTGGGCTACCACATCTACCCGATCGACAAGAACAAGTCGCTGGATCAGGACCCCTGGTTCGGCGACGGTGGCGCCCTGGGGCAACTGGCCCGGTTCAACAAGCCGATCCATATCAACGAGTTCCACTGCGGCGAGATCTACAAGCCGACCTTCGAGAACAAGGCCGACCAGCCGGAAACTGAAACCTGCCTGCGTAGCGTGGCGCGCCATCTCAAGGACATCGCCAACTTCAAAGGCGGGCGCATCGAGTCGGTCTACATGTACGAATTGACGGATGAGCCTCGCAAGCACGCGCCAGAGAACCGCTTTGGCCTGATGTACGACCTGGATACACCCAAGGTCGGTCTGTTTCTGTTGACGGCCTTTGCCGGCGGCAAGTTGTCGGAGCCGGAGCAGCGTGAGCTCACGCGGCGTCAGCTGCTGACACCAGCACAGATCGCTGCCTGGTCGGGTTGCGGCGCGCGGCCCTGAGCTGGCTCAGAACTGATCCGTGTTGCGCAGCAGTCGCTCGTAGAACTGGATCATGCCGACGTAGTTGTCCTGGCCGATGCGTTCATTGGTGCCATGAAAGCGTGCCAGATCAGGCTGAGATGCGTGCACGGGTGAGAAGCGGAAGGTGGCGTCGCTCACCTTGGCGAAGTGTCGCGAGTCCGTACCGCCCACCAGCAGGCCGGGGGCCACGACGATCTCTGGCTGCAACTCGCGCAGCGTGTGGGCCAGCAAGCGGTAGGCTGGTGTCTGGCTGCTGGAAACGGGAGAGGCTTCCGTGACTTGGGGTTGTCGCCCCACCTCCACGTTCAGGCCTGATACCACTTGTTTGACATGCTGCACCACGTCCTCGCTGCGGTCGCCTGGCAGCAGCCTGAAATTGACCAGCGCCGTGGCCACACCGGGCAGCACGTTCTCTCGCTCACCTGCTTTGAACACGGTGGCCACGGTGGTGGTGCGCAGCATGGCGTTGGTCGAGGGCGTCTTTTCGAGCTGCCTTGTGACCAGAGGGGCTGTCAGCCACAGGTTGCTCAACAACCATCGGGTCGGGCCCTCCATCTCAGGCGCAACCGCTTCAAACATGTCGCGGGGCAGGCCCGTGAGGTGGGGCGGCATCTGCTGCGTCTCAACCCTGGCCACCGCTTCGCTCACCAGGCCGATGGCGCTGCGCATGGGTGGCATGCTCGTGTGGCCTGGTTGGCCATGCGCGGTCAGGCTCACGGTGAGGTAGCCTTTTTCTGCCACGCCGATCAGGGCCACGGGCTTTCGCACGCCGGGCACCATGCCGTGCGTGATCAACAAGCCCTCATCCAGTGCAAAACGCAGGCGAACGCCTTGTTGCTGGAACCACGAAGCGATCAAGTGGGCGCCATCTTCGCCGCCGACTTCTTCATCGGCGCCAAAGGCCAGGTAGACGGTTTGCCGAGGCTGGAAGCCTGATTGCAGCAGCATCTCGACCGCTTCCATGATGGCCATCAGGTTGCCCTTGTCGTCCCAGGCACCACGGCCCCAGATGAAGCCGTCTTTCAAGGCGCCCGAGAAAGGGGGCTCCTGCCAGTCTTTCTCGGTACCAGGTGCCACCGGCACCACATCCTGATGCGCCAGCAAGGCAATGGGCTGGGCCTTGGGGTCACGCCCTGGCCAGGTATAGAGCAGCGCATGTTTGCCAAAGCGCTGCACCTGCAGGGCCGCGTGGGCCTTGGGGAAGCTGTCAGCCAGGAGCCGATGCAGCGCCTCAAAGGCCTGGGCGTGCTGGTCGGTGGGTGTCCAGACTGTGGGCTGTTGAACAGCTGCGCTCAACCTGCGAGCGGCGGCGTCGGCATCCACGGCCACGCCGGGCCTGGTTGCCACCGTTGTCTGCGTTGTCGAGAGGCGCCATGTGTGCCAGGCCATCACGGCCAGGAGGACCAGCAGCGTGGCCGCCATGAACAGCGCCACGCGCAGCAGCAGGCGCCCGCGCTGTGCAGGCATGGAGGACAGTGACATCGCGTGGGCCCCGTTTGCAGATGAGTTGGCGCCGAGCATAGCGCGCCCTGCCTGCGGTTCACCCGGGCGATGTCCTCGGATCTCCCCTCATGGCCGCGGGCTTAGCGCGGTATCAGGCCCTTGGGCAATTCCATTTCGCCATTGGACGCGAAACGCACGCCGCCGCCCAGGCCGCTGCTGGCAAGTCGGCCACGAAGGGCATATTCAATGCGCGTATTGGCATTGATCCCGTTGCCGCT
Organism: Aquabacterium sp.; assembly: GCF_036279675.1. Classification (GTDB taxonomy): domain Bacteria; phylum Pseudomonadota; class Gammaproteobacteria; order Burkholderiales; family Burkholderiaceae_C; genus Aquabacterium. The sequence goes on from NZ_DASUIS010000024.1 coordinate 22,061, forward strand.
GGCGAGGCCGGCCACCTGGCGCAATACGGCGAAGGCCGACACCGAAACGGGGACCGCGATCAAGGCTTCACCGAAACGCGGGATGCTGCCTTTTTCACTGCTTACACCGCTGGCAAAGCTGCTGCCGCGCAAGTCGAGTTCCACCGAAATGCCGTCGTAGTCCACGGTGGATTCGGTGGGGTTCTGTACGCGCAGCTTGAGCGCCAGGCGGGCTTCCATCAGCTCACCTGGCAAGGGGTCGAGGCCCACCACGGTGACGCGCACGGACTCTCGATCAAGCAGATTGGCGCAGCCGGTCAGTGCCAGACCAATGCCAGTTAGCGCGAGTGCGCGCAGGCAGGTGCGTCGACCTGGATTCAACATGGTGAGGGTTCCTTCTGCGGATGCGGTTGGTGATCAGGCCAGTGTCTTGGGCGGGTTGCCGGATTCCGGCGGACCGCCTCGGTGTGATTTCGTCCAGCTGTAGTCGGCCGGCAGTTCGTCACTCACGCCTGGTTTGCTGACGCAATCACCCAGTTCGGAGTTCATGACCACATGGCTGTTGAGGGGGCGGCCGTCGGCGTCCCTGTCCTTGCGGCGAGCTTCCGCATAGGCGAGCGCAGGCAGCAACTGGTCGTCGCTGAAGTGTTCGACGAAAGGGCGGCCATTGCTCAGCCAGTACACAACGATGCTCATGGACAGGTCCGTTCGGTATCAATGCGAAATCATGGTGCAGTGTAGGACCACTAAGATGCCGGTTTCACTGATGAGCATTTATGGCTGTAAAGAACTGGTCCCGCTGGGCATCGCTTGACTTCTGGCTGACGCTCGTCGGCTCGTTGGCCCTGATCGCGCTCGCTTTCTGGGGTGCCAGCAAGTTCATTGCGCCGGCTCCGCCCGGCCGCATCGTGATGACGGTCGGGCAGGAGGGTGGTGCCTACGAAGGGCTGGCCAAGGACCTGCAGCTGCTGCTCGCCCAAAGCAGCGTCAAGCTGGAGCTGCGCACCACAAGAGGTGCGCGCGAGGATCTGGATCTGCTCAACGATCCGAACTCCGGCGTGACGCTCGCGGTGGTGCAGGGTGGGGTGGCCACGGAAGCCGACGGCAACGACTTGATGAGCCTGGCCTCGCTCTATCGAGAGCCCGTGTGGGTGTTCCATCGACAAGGGCTGAAGCTGGATCGGCTCAGTGGGCTCAAGGGACGATCCCTGTCCATCGGGCCCCAAGGCAGCGGTGTGCGCACCTTGTCCGTGCAATTGCTCAAGGCCAATGGGGTGGACGAGGGCAACACGCACCTGGCCGACCTGCCCTCCGAAGAGGCCGCACAACAGCTGATCGATCGCAAGCTGGACGCGATCATGGTGGTGGGTGCGCCGGAGTCCAACCTGATCCACAAGCTGATGAAGCAGTCGGGTGTGCGCTTGATGGACTTTGCACAGGCCGAAGCCTATTCGCGCCAGTTCCCCTTTCTGGCCCGCATGGTGTTGCCCATGGGCAGTTTTGATCTGATTCGCAACATCCCGGATCACGATGTGACGCTGGTGGCGCCCACCGCCAATCTGGTGGTGCGTGATGACATCCATCCCGCCTTGATCGATCTGTTGATGGAGGTGGCCACGGACATCAGTTCGGACGCCAGCATGCTGCATCGCGAAGGCGAGTTCCCTTCACCCAAGGGCGTCGACATCCCCTTGAGTGATGACGCTGCGCGCTACATGAAGAACGGCCCTTCGTTCCTGCACAAGTACCTGCCGTTCTGGATTGCCGTGTGGGCTGATCGCTTGCTGGTGCTGTTGATCCCCGTGGTGGCCGTGCTCGTGCCGGTGGTGCGCCTGGCGCCAGCCGCGTATGCGTGGCGCGTGAAGTCTCGCATCTACCGTTGGTACGGCAAGCTCAAGCAACTGGAGTTCGACCTGGATCTGGAAGGCAGCCAGCTCGACAAGACGGAGGCCATGAAGCGACTCGATGACATCGAGCGCGGCGTCAGCCACATCCGGACACCGCTGGCATTTTCCGAGAACCTCTACAACCTGCGCGCGCACATCGAACTCGTGCGCCATCGCCTGAGCAAGCTGGCCTGATCAACAGGCTGTCGGTTCCGGACGCAAAGGCCCCGCCTTTGTTCAGGCTGGCATCAGCCAGACCAGCGCCAGCCCGATGGCCGCGGGCAGCGCCTGGATGTAGAGGATCTTGCGGCTGGCCGTGATGGCGCCAAACACGCCAGCCACCACCACGCAGGCCAGAAAGAAGATCTTGATGTGGTTGCCCGGAGCGCCAAGCAGCAGCCCCCACAGCAGTCCCGCAGCCAGAAAGCCGTTGTAGAGCCCCTGGTTGGCGGCCAGCACCTTGGTGGCCTGCGCCTGTTCCAGCTTCTGCCCGAAGGCTTTCAGGCCTGCTGGTTTGGTCCACAGGAACATTTCCAGCACCAGGAAGTAGACGTGCAGCAGCGCCACAAGTCCGATCACGATGTTGGCGGCGAAGGTCATGGTCGGGCTCCGGTCTGATCTGAGGGGGCTCCAGTTTACGGTGTGGCAAGAAATGATCATCTTTGGCGGCCCGCCAGCGCGGCATGCTGCTTCAATGTTGCCATTCAGGATGGTGATGGCGGAGACAACATGCAGAAGAACCTCAGACCTGGCGTGCTCCAGGATGATCCCGATGCCTTCAAGGCGCTGACCACGCGGCCACAGGTGGCCTGGCCGACAGTGGGCCTGTTTGTGGCGGCCCTGAGTTTGTATGTGGGCAGCACGGTCATGGGCGTCACCGGGCGCTGGCCCGTCTGGCTGGGCGTGATGCTCAACGCGCTGAGTGCCTACTGGATGTTCACGGTGGCACACGACGCTTCGCACAACTCACTGAGTCTGTATCGTTGGCTCAACGATGGCCTGGGGCGGGTTGCCACGATGACGCTTTTGCCTTTGCCGATCTTTCGGGCCTTTCGGTACATCCACATGCAGCACCATCGTTTTTCCAACGAGCAGGATGATCCGGACTACTGGGTGGGCCGGGGCAGTGTCTGGACCTTGCCTCTGCGTTGTGCCTTGATGGATTTGCACTACCTCGTCTGGTACCTGCCCAGGCTGCCCGAGCGTCCCAAGGATGAGGTGCGTGACACGGTGCTGGCGGCGCTCTTTGGTGGCGCGGTGCTCGCCTGGCTGATCGGCCAGGGATGGGGCCTTGACGTGCTGCTGTACTGGGTGCTGCCGGCTCGCATCGCCATTACCTTTCTGGCGCTGGCCTTTGACTATTGGCCCCATTCACCCTATCTGGCCACGGACGCCGAGAACAAATACATCGCGACCAGTGTGCGAGCCGGCATGGAGTGGTTGCTGACACCCTTGCTGCTGGGACAGAACTATCACCTTGTGCACCACCTGTATCCGCTGGTGCCGTTCTACCGATACGTGCGGGTCTGGCGGGCTCGGGAGCGGTTTCATCTGGCCAAGGCGCCCTTGATCGTGTCGACCGGCAGCAAGGCGTTGAGCAAGGACGACTACCTCGCGATGCGTGGTTTGGTCTGAACTGACCCGAGTCGGGTGCGAGGGGCCGGGCTGCGACCCGTGCTGGTCAAGCCGATCGGGTTTTGGCAAGATGCGCTGCATTCACCTGCCAGAGACCTTGCCTGCATGAGTATTGCGCTGAAAGACCTGACCTTCTCCGTACGGTATATGGAGGTCATGGAGGGCTTGTTGCGTGAGCGCGGTGCGCCCATCCAGGTCTTGCTGGATGCGCTGGGCCTGAGCGAGGCGCAACTGCGCGACCCCCACCAGACGATCGACGGCCTGCAGTACCAGCGGGCCCTGCTCGCGGCCCGGCCCTATTGCCTGCCCGGCTTGCCCTTGTCCGCGCAGTACCTCGCACATGTGCCTTTGACGATCGTGGGGCCGCTGGGCCTGCTCATCATGGCCTCGGGCACATTGGGTGATGCCCTGGCCGCGGTTGAAAAATATGCAGGCGTGCTGTTCCCCGCCTACGCATTGCGTGTCGAGCGCATCAAGGATGAGGTGCATGTCGTGGTGACGAGGCTCAGCGATTTTGGTGAGGCCGATGACCTGCTGACCGAGATCGTGCTGGGCATGTTCACGCAGTTTCAGCCCTTCCTGGCCGAGCCATTGCGTGACGTCGAGCTTCGCTTTCGCCATCCGGCTTCACCATGGTCGTTTGCGCCCTCAGGCGCGCTGGTTCGTGCCGTGCAATTTGGCGCAGCGGTTGACGAGGTGGTTTTTCCCAGTCAGATGTTGCGCGTCAGGACGCGCACCGGCAGCCGCCTGCTTCAGGTGGAGGTAACACGTTCGCTGGATCAGATGGCCAGGCAAGGTCTGCCTGCGCAGGCCTTCAGTCAACAGGCCAGGCGGGCCATTCGGACCTTGATGGACGCAGGCAAGGTGCTGCATGGTGATGTGCTGGCGGAGCAGATGCAACTGTCGCGTCGCACGCTCAACCGGCGTCTGGAAGAGGAGGGCACGACACTGGCCGGCTTGATCTCGGAGGTTCGGATGTCGCTGGCTGATACCTTGTTGATCACCACGACCTTGCCACTGACCGACATCGCACGGCGCGCCGGTTTCACCGAGGTGACCAACTTTTCGCGCGCCTTCAAGCGGCAGTACGGCTGTACCCCCCGCGAGCGTCGCGGGGGGCGTTGATCAGTCGTCCTTGGGAACGATGATGTTGCTGCCATCGTCCGCCGACGGGGTGGCGAGCAGGGCGTCGAAGTCCGAACCCGAGACGGGCTTGGCAAACAGGTAGCCCTGCTGTTGTGCGCAACCGTGCGCCAGCAGGAAGGTGGATTGACCTCGTGTCTCGACACCTTCGGCCACGACCTGCAAGCCAAACACACGCCCCAGTGCGATGACGGACACCGCGATGGCGCCATCACGGCCGCCGCGCCACACATCGGTCACGAAGGACCGGTCGATCTTCAACTCGTCAATGGGGAAGCGCTTGAGATAGCCCAGCGACGAGTAGCCCGTGCCGAAGTCATCGAGCGACACCTTGAAGCCCATTTCGCGCAGTTCCTGCAGGCGGGCCACGGCACGCTCCACATCGGACATCAGCAAGGTCTCCGTCACCTCCAGCACGAGCGAGTTGGGCTCCAGCCGGTGGCGCCGCAACAGGGCTTCGAGTTGGGTGCGCAGGCCGTCATCGGCAAAGCTGGGGCTCGACAGGTTGACAGACACGGGGACCAGTTGCAGACCCATGTCGGCGCGACGGCGAAGGTCTTCGCAGGCCTTCTCCAGCACCCAGTCCGTCAAGGGCAGGATGAGGCCGGACTCTTCTGCCAGCGGGATGAACTCGCCGGGCGACACCATGCCGCGGTCCGGATGCTGCCAGCGCACCAGGGCTTCAGCGCCTGTGATGCGGCCGGTGCCGGCATCGACCTTGGCCTGGTAGTGCAGGCGCAACTGGCCTGCCGTGATGGCATGGCGCAAATCGCTTTCGCGTGCCAGCCGCGCACTGGCGCGCACGTTCATGGCTTCGTCGAAGAAGCGGTGCTGGGCCCGTCCTGCCGACTTGGCTGCATAGGCCGCCTGCTCGGCGCAGCGCGTCAGGCCTTCGGCGTCGGCGGCGTCCCGCGGGTACAGGGCAATGCCGATGCTGGCCGTCAAGACCAGCTCGTGCTCGTCGATGGCGATGGGCTCGGCGATGGCCTTGAGCAGGCGGTCCGCCACCAGCGTGGCCTGCTTCTCGTCGGCGATATCGACCAGCAGGAGCGTGAAGGCATTGGCGCCCACGCGAGACAGCATGGACTCATGGTTGGGCGGCCTCGTTTCCATGGCGAGGTCGGATGTCCGGATGGAGGCTTTCAGGCGCGCAGAGATCAGCCGCAACACGGTGTCACCCTGGGCGTAGCCGACGGCATCATTCACGCTCTTGAAGCGGTCCATGTCGACGTAGACCATGGCGCAGCCCGCGCCCAGTCGGGCCGAGCGATCCAGGGTGGGGCCGACCAGCTCATTGAAGAACTGGCGGTTGGGCAGGCCGGTCAGCACGTCGTAATGGGCCAGGCGCTTGATGCGCTCTTCGGCCTCCACGCGATCCGTGATGTCCTGCGTGATGCCTTCCACGGCGACCTGTCGGCCGTTGTGGTCAATGACCACGGCCGCCTGCTCGAACACCGTGCGGGCCACGCCGTCGAAGCGGTGGATCACGAAGGTGCGCTGGTAAGGGCGACCTTCTTCCAATGCAGCTTGCCGCATGGCACGGATGGTGTCGCGGTCGGCGCTGCCGATGCGCGACAGGAAGTCCTCGGGCCGCGCGCGTGCCACCACCTCCGGTGGCACGGCCAGCACCCTGGCCAACTCCGGCGAGCAGAGGAAGCGTTCGCCATCGGCCTTGAGCTCCCAGCTGCCCATGTTGGCGATGTGTTGCGCCCGCTCCAGCCGCTCGTGGCTGCGCATGGCGGACTCGATGGCCAGGCCGGCGCGCAGCGAATAGCGCACACGGTGAGACAACAAGGTCCAGTTGATGGGCTTGGAGATGAAGTCGGTGGCGCCGGCTTCATAGGCCTGCTCGATGGACGTGCTGTCGTGCAGACCGGTGAGCATCAGGATGGGCACGCGCTCGCCGCGTGGCGACTGCCGCACATGTTTGCACACCTCGTAGCCATCCAGCTTGGGCATCATCACGTCCAGCAGGAGCAGATCAAAGGGCGTCTGCTTGACTTGCTCCAGCCCCTGGATGCCGTCTTCCGCCTCGCTGACGTCAAAGCCGGCGTGCCGCAAGGTGTTGGCCGCCATGCCGCGCAGCAGGGGGTCGTCATCGATGATGAGCAGACGAGGAGGGGTGGAGTCAACAAGGTTCAGCATGGTGGTACTGCGCTTTCTGAACGGGGGCATGTTGTCGGCCGAGCAGGGTGCAAAGCCTTTCGAATTCGGTGTCGAACTGCGGCGGGAGGTGGGCCATGTCCTGGTGGCCGAAGCGCAAGTGGGCTTCGGCATTGGCTGCGCAGGCGGCCATGGCGAAGGCGCCTACCGCCGCGCTGGATGATTTCAGGCTGTGCGCGGCCCGCTGCGCCTTCTGGGTGTCACCTGTGTTGGCGGCCTGCCGGATGACGGACAGCAGGTCGGGCAGGGACTTGAAGTACATGTCCAGCACGATCTGGCTGTAATGGGGTTGGGAGCCATCCGCCACCATGGGCAGGGCCGCCAGCACGCCGGGGTCGAAGATCTGGGGGGCGGCAACGGGCGTGCATGATTGACCCGCGGCCTGAGTGGGATCGTCTGCATCGGTGCCCGCTTTGTGGCGCCCCCAGTGCTCGACCGCGGTCATGAGGTTGTGGATATCGACCGGTTTGGTCAGAAAGTCGTTCATGCCTGCGGCCAGGCAGGCATCTCGGTCGGTGACGAAGGCTTGCGCCGTCAGGGCGATGACGGGAATGGTGCGCCCCAGGGGGCCGGCGGTACCGGCGCGCAATTGCCGCGTGGTTTCCAGGCCGTCCATGTCGTCCATGCGGCAGTCCATCACCACGAGGTCATGAACCGACTTTCGCACGGCATCCAGTGCCGCTGTACCGCCATCGACTGCCGTGACCTGGTGTCCGAAATGCCGCAGCATCTGGCAAACCATATCGCGGTTCACGATTTCGTCTTCGACAACCAGCACGCGTATCTGCGCTTGTTGCTGCATATCTCTCCCACATGCCTCTTGATCCATCCGAGTGCTGGTATTCGGCAGGCAGCGGGGCAGACTTGAGTTTGTTGAGTTGATTTCCGCCTTTCAGGGGACAGATTGCGAATGGCGCGAATATGTGGCCGGCTATATATAAGCTGACCCAGTATTTGTGGGGGTATCAGAAAAGGTTTCTTGCCCTTTGCGCGTAATAGGACTAGAAGGAAGAGTGGTCACGCTTTGTGACCATGGAGAACTACTTGGTCCGAATTGAACTGTCCATTGACCTGCTTTATGAAGTTGCCCCGCCGGGCGCAGATTTCGTCTTCAACATCCACTGCGCCCACACGCGCAGCCAGATCCTCTATCGTGAACAATTGCAGATAAGCCAGCAGGTGCTGCCGCAGATCTTCACGGATCCGGTCACGCACAACCGCTATTTGAGGCTGAGTGCCTGGGCGGGCTCTCTCGCCGTGAACTACAGCGCGGTGGTCGATCTGCACCACCATCTGGCCATGCCGGAGCAGATTGCCGAGGTGCCCGTGGCGCGCCTGCCGCCGGAGGTGCTGTCCTACATTTACCCCAGCCGATATTGCCAGTCAGACCGATTGGGGCCGCTGGTCATGGCCGAATTCGGTCATTTGCCACAAGGCTATGGTCGCGTGGTGGCCATTCAGGACTGGGTGCGCCGAAGGGTGAAGTTCGAGTCCAACAGCACGAACAGCAACACCTCGGCGCTGGACACGCTCAACGATGGCCGCGGCGTCTGCCGCGATTTTGCGCACTTGATGATCGCGCTGTGCCGGGCGCTCAACATCCCGGCACGTTTTGCCACGGGTATTGATTTCGGCTCCGACCCGATCCTCGGGCCCACGGATTTCCACGCCTATGTCGAGGTCTTCCTCGGTGGGCGCTGGTACATCTTCGATCCGTCCAACACGGCCATTCCCATGGGCTTTGTGCGCTTCGGCACCGGGCGGGATGCAGCCGACGTGTCGTTCGCCACCATCTTCGGCTCGGTCCAGTCACCCGCGCCGCGCATTCAGGTCAAGGCGCTGCAGGATTCGTCGGCACAGTGGGAGATTCCCTGGCGCAGGCCTGAGGCCATCTCGACGGATGCACCCCTTTCATGGCCTTAAGGTTGGGGGTGGCTAGGGAAATCACCCATCGTTGCGCGTGAACCGGTGGACGCAATGCAAGCAGACTAGGGGCATCCGGCGGGGGTTTTTTCCCGCCACCCAAGTTTCTGCCCCTGGGTCCCATGCACGTTTCGCCTGTCAACCTCAAGATCCTGGCCTACACACTGGAAGTCGAAGGCTTCGACTCCAGCAAGGTGCTGCGCCATTGCGGTCTGGGTTCGAACGAAGCGCTCCCTGAGGATGGCGAATGGTTGCCGGTGGACCTGTTCGACCGGATGATGGCCGCAGCCATCGACGTGACCGGCGACCCGGCTTTCGGGCTGGTGGCAGGCAAGAGCCTGGCCCTGATGCGCTATGGCGTGATCACACCGCTGGTGCTGTCCGCACCCAGCCTGCGGCAGATGCTGGACGACATACGGCGTTTTGCCGTGCTCTCTGTCGAACGCTCCGAGGTGGAGCTGGATGAGTCCCGCCAGGCGTCCCGGCTGTCGATTCGACCGGTCGTCAGTCGTGGGCTGAGTGGCCCTTTTCGTGGTGATCTGGTGGCCACCTCGGCCTTGCAGATGCTGCGCTTTGCGGGAGCGTCGCAACAAGACATCCATCAGGTCGAGTTGAGCCACCAGCCCTTGCCCGAGCACGAGCACCGCTACCTGTCCACCTTCGGGCCGCGTACCCATTTCGGTCGCCAGACCAGTGCGATCAGCTTCAACCCGGTGTTGCTGGATCAGCCCATGCCCTCGCATGACCCGGTGGCCTACACGGCGGCGCGGACCCGTGCCGATGCCGCGCTGGCAGCGATGCATGCCGGATCCGATATGGCCGACCAGGTTCGTCAATGGTTGTTGAGCGCCTTCCCGCGTTTGCCGACCGTGGCCGAAACCGCCACCCATCTGGGCATGAACGAACGCAGCTTCCGCAGGCAGTTGAGCATGCTGGGCGCCAGCCACGCCGAACTGACGCAGGAGTGCCAACGCCTGGTGGCCGAGCGCATGTTGATGGAGGGGCGACTGTCCCTCAAGCAGATCGCCGACGAACTGGGCTTCTCATCCGTTCACAGTTTCCACCGTGCCTTCCGGCGCTGGTCGGGCCTGACACCCTCAGCCTGGCGAGAGCTCCGCGTGGCCACACCGGTCAGGGCCGGCGCGGTGCAGGCTGCGGCCTTGTGAGCATCAGGGAAAGTCTTGGGCGCCAAGGCCAATACGTTGGTCAATTCGGCTATTGGTCGGGTTCGGTTTGATTCCTAGCATGGCGCTTCTGGTTTGACGCCATTTCATCGCGTGTCCGCTGCCTGGCTACCGATCGGCAGCGAGCGAGTGATCCGCCAACCTGAGACGAATGCCAATTCAAACGGAGACAACATGCCGACATCATCCAAACGCGCGACTGACTCTGCACTGCGTGGCCTGGTCGCCGCCCTGGTGACGATGGGGGTGGCAGCCAGTGCTGCCGCTCAGACCACCACACTGGGCACACGTGGCAGCACCAGCCAGTACAACACCGCGATCACCACGAATGCCGGCAGCACGTGGAAGGAATACACCCGCGCCGAGGACTACACCGACTCCACCACGCTGCCCCTGCAGTTCATCACCACCGCCAAGGGGCAGAAGATCGCCGTGCTGGTGTCGGTGCCGGCCGATGCCAAGGGCAATCCGGTGGCGGGCAAGTTCCCGGTCATCCTGACGCAAACGGCCTACCGCATCGACCTGGGCCAGTTGCTGGGCTCCGTCTCAGGCACGGGCAACACCTTGCTGGTGGGCGGCCAGGACAAGTTCATGAACAAGCGCGGCTACATCTCGGTGGCCGTGGACGTGCTGGGCTCCGGCATGTCGAGCGATGAAGCGCAATTGCTGGGCGCGGCAGAGCAGGCCGGTTACGCGGAGGCCGTGAACTGGGTGACGCAACAGCCCTGGTTCAATGGCCAGTTGGGCCTGGCAGGCACCTCTTACCTGGGTATCACGAGCTTGCTGACCGCCAAGCAAGGCAACCCGGCCGTGAAGGCCGTGTTTGCGCAGGTGCCGATGGGCGACTCCTACCGTGGCACGGTGGGCGTGGGCGGCTTGTTGAACGCGAAGTTCATCAGCCTGTGGCTGCCTTTGACGCAGTCATTGAGCGTGGGCAACAGCCTGGCCATCAGCAACAACCCGGCGTACGCCGATCAGATCAAGGCCGCCAACCAGCAGCACATTGATGCCGTTGACAGCTGGTACCTGCCTACGGTGGCCAACTCTCTGGCAGGCCAGGCCGGTTATGCCACCGATGACGGCGACTTCTGGTCCGTTCGCTCGCCGCTGGAAGGTGCCTCGAAGATCAAGGTGCCGACCTTCCTGGTGGGCAGCACCAACGACATCTTCCAGCGTGACGAGCCGCTGCTATACGAGCAGATCAAAAAGAACGCCAACACCAAGCTGGTGATCGTCAAGGGCTCGCACATTCAGGCGGTGCTCAATGCCTCCAGCGGCGCCAACACGACAACGGCCAAGGGTGCGCCAGGCTCCGCTTCGCTGATGCTGCAATGGTTTGACCAGTACCTCAAGGGCATCAACACGGGTGCGGCTGAGTTGCCCAACGTGACCCAGTATGTGGAAGGCTACGGCACCCTGGGTGCCAGCAAGTTTGCGCGCGCCACCGATTGGCCACATCCCCAGATGACCCCACAGCGCATGTACCTGCGTGGCAACATGAGCTTGAGCACGCAAAAGCCCACCACATCCGAGGCTTCGCACACCGTGGCTGAACCGGCTCCGGCCGTGGTGACCTACAACAAGAGCAGCAGTGGTGACACGGTGCAGGCCAGCGTCACCATCAACGACGGCAGCGACTGCTCCAGCAGCTTCGTGCAGTGGTCTCTGGGCATGGCCGGCCTGTTGCCAAAGGCCTGTTATTCGAACAGCGCGACGGTCGAGAAGGACCAGAAGGCCTTGATCTTCCAGACCCCGACGCTGACCAGCGACCTGTACATCAACGGCCCCATTCAGGCGGATATCTGGATGAGCACCACGAAGACCGAAGCCGCGGTGGCCGTGCGGGTGGACGACGTGGATGCCTTCGGCATTGCCACACCCATCACCACCGGGCTGTTGGCAGTGAGCCATCGTGCGGTGGATCCCACCCGTTCGCGCTATGTCAAGGGCGTGATGATCCAGCCATGGCACCCCTTCACCGAAGCCGCCAGGCTGCCAGTGATTCCTGGCCAGCCCATGCTGGTGCCGGTTGAAGTGTTCCCGGCCGCGGCAGTGATCCGCAAGGGGCACAAGCTGCGCATCGCCATCAGCGCCAGCAACCAGGCTCAAGGTGTGTGGCCCGCGCCGCAGCAACTCAAGGCCAGCGGCAACATCAGCACCATCCTCAACAGCGCCAGCTACCCGTCCAGCGTGGTGTTGCCCGTGGTGCCGACCAGCGCCCTGAACTGATCATCCGCGTTGATTGAAGGAGCCCGCAGGGTGCGCCTTGCGGGCTCTTTGCATTCCGGGTATCGCGGCATGCCCGACAATCCAGCCTTGGCCAATATGCTGGAGAACGCCCTTGAAAACCTACGACATCGAAATTCAGCGTCTGAAATCCGCCCGACACAGCCATGGCTTGATCGAGCTGGGTGTGGACGTGCTGGTGCAGCCTCGTTCGCCCAAGGACGACCAGGCCGCCATCAGCTGTCTGTCGCTGGCCGTGGACGATGCCCGCACGCTGCTGATCCTGCTCAAGCAGCAGATCGCCGAGATCGACAAGCTGAACCCGCGCAGCCGGCGCTCAGGCCGCTGTTGAAGCGGGGCCGGCCTTGATGCGCATCAGGCCAGGGCGGCGGTGACGATGACTTCGATCTTCCAGTCCGGATGGAGCAGCGGTGCCTGAAAGGTGGCGCGCGGTGGGGCCGTGACGCCCTGAAACCAGGCTTCCCACACGGCGTTCATCTCGGGCACCTCGCGGATGTCCTTGACGATGACCTGGGCCATCAGGATGCGGCCACGGTGGCTGCCTGCCGCCTTGAGCAGCACGTCGATCTGATCGAGCACCTGCTGCGTCTGGCCGGCCATGTCGGCGCTGGTGTCGGTGGGCACCTGCCCAGCCAGGTACACGACCTGGCCGTGGATGGCCGCATCCGAGTAGCGGGGTTCGGGGTTGAGGTACTGGATGGGGGATTCGGTATGGACCATGTGTGGGGATCTCAGAAGAACGCCTGAATACCCGTTTGCGCACGCCCCAGGATCAAGGCATGCACATCATGCGTGCCTTCATACGTGTTGACCACTTCGAGGTTGACCAGGTGACGCGCCACACCGAACTCGTCGCTGATGCCGTTGCCGCCCATCATGTCGCGCGCCAGGCGGGCGATGTCCAGGGCCTTGCCGCAGTTGTTGCGTTTCATGATCGAGGTGATCTCGACAGCGGCCTTGCCTTCGTCCTTCAAGCGGCCCAGGCGCAGGCTGCCTTGCAGGCCCAAGGCGATTTCGGTCTGCATGTCAGCCAGCTTTTTCTGGATGAGCTGGTTGGCAGCCAGAGGGCGGCCGAACTGCTGACGATCGAGTGTGTACTGGCGGGCGCGGAACCAGCAGTCTTCCGCGGCGCCCATGGCACCCCACGAGATGCCGTAGCGGGCCGAGTTCAGACAGGTGAAGGGGCCCTTGAGGCCGCGCACTTCCGGGAAGGCGTTTTCTTCCGGCACGAAGACATCGTCCATCACGATCTCGCCGGTGATCGAGGCACGCAAGCCCACCTTGCCGTGGATGGCGGGTGCGCTCAGGCCTTTGAACCCCTTTTCCAGCACGAAGCCTCGGATGTGGTCCTTGCCATCTTCGTTGAGCTTGGCCCAGACCACGAACACATCGGCGATCGGCGAGTTGCTGATCCACATCTTGCTGCCACGCAGCGTGTAGCCGCCATCGACCTTGTTGGCACGCGTGATCATGCCGGCGGGGTCGGAGCCATGATTGGGTTCGGTCAGGCCAAAGCAGCCGATGTACTCGCCGCTGGCCAGCTTGGGCAGGTACTTGCGCTTGGTGGCTTCGTTGCCGAATTCGTTGATCGGCACCATCACCAGCGACGATTGCACGCTCATCATCGAGCGGTAGCCTGAATCGACGCGCTCCACTTCACGGGCGATCAGGCCGTAGCTCACGTAGTTGAGGCCGGCGCCACCGTACTCGGTCGGGATGGTGGCGCCCAGCAGGCCGAGCTCGCCCATCTCGCGGAAGATGGCCGGGTCGGTCTGTTCGTTGCGGAAGGCCAGGGTGACGCGGGGCAGCAGCTTGTCTTGCGCATAGCTGCGGGCCGCATCTTTGATCATGCGCTCTTCCTGCGTGAGCTGGTCGTCCAGCAGCAGAGGGTCGGCCCAGTTGAAGGTGGCTTGTGATGAGGTGCTCATGGGTGTCTCATGGAAAGTGCGCAGCGTGATGCGTCATTGTGCGTGATGCCCGAGCGCGATGAAACGCGCCAGGTGGTGATCTTCATCGCCCAGTTGGTGGTCGATCATGACCAGGCGTTTGGCGTAGTGCGACAAGGGCAGTTCCCAGGTCATGCCAATGCCGCCGTGCAACTGGATGCATTCTTCCGCCACCAGGGTACCGATGCGCCCGATGCTGTATTTGGCAGCTGACAAGGCGCGTTCGCGGGTGAGGCGGTCTTCAGCGCTCAGTGCGGCGGCCGCATTGATCACGGCCGAGCGGGCCTGTTCGATCTCCAGCAGCAGATCCGCCATGCGGTGTTGCAGGGCCTGGAAGCTGCCGATGGGTACACCAAACTGCTTGCGTGTCTGCAGGTACTCGATGGTGGCTTGTTTGGCCACCTCCATCGCGCCGAGTGATTCGGCACATAGCGCCAGCAAGCCACGGCCGATGGCGTGTTCCAGCGTGGGCAGGCCCTGGCCTTCGACGCCCAGCAGGTTTTCCGGTGGCAGGGTCACGCCGTTCAGTGTCACCTCCGCTACGCGGCCGCCGTCGATGGCCTGGTAGCCGCGCAGAGTCACGCCGGGCGTGTCGGTGGGCACGATGAACAGCGAGATGCCGTGCGCATCATCAACCTGGCCAGCGGTGCGCGCCGAGACGATCAGGAACTGAGCCTGATCGCCACCAGCCACCACGGCCTTGTGGCCATCGAGCACCCAGCCTTCATGCTGGCGTGTGGCTGTTGTTTGTACGCGCTGGACTTCGTAATGCGACGCGGGTTCGTCGTGCGCCAGTGTGGCCAGCACCTCACCGCTGATGATGCCGCCCAACAAGGCCTTCTGGCTGGCGTTGCCGGCATGTGCCAGGGCACTGCCCGCCAGCACGGCACAGGTCAGGAAGGGCTCGACCACCAGGCCGCGCCCCAAAGCCTCGAACACCACGGCGATGTCGAAGCCCGTGCCACCAAAGCCGCCGTCGGCCTCACTGAACAAGGCGCCGATCACGCCCAGTTCGGCAAACTGGCGCCATTGCGCCGCGCTGTAGCCTTCGGGCGACTGGGCAATGGCCATGCGGGCTTCGAAGCCGTATTGCTCGGCCACGTAGCGGTTGAGTGTGTCCGCCAGCATGCGGCGGTCTTCGGTGTGTTCAAAGTTCATGTCACAACCCCAGGATCATCTTGGCGATGATGTTTTTCTGGATTTCGTTGGAGCCGCCAAAGATCGACAGCTTGCGGTTGTTGAAGTACTGGGCCGCTGCGTAGCGGGCCTCTGGCTGGCCTGGCGCTTCACCCTCTTCCACAAAGGACCGGGCATACGGGCCCATCGCACGGCGCAGCAGGCTGTTGAGTTCCTGGCGGATCTCCGTGCCCTTGATCTTCAGCATGGAGCTTTCGGCGCCAGGTGCACCGCCTCCGGCCACGGCCGCGATCACGCGCAGGTTCGTGGTCTTCATGTTCTCCAGATCGATCTCTACCCGCGCCATGCGGGCCGCAAACAGCGGGTCTCGCGACAAGGGCAGGCCGTGCTTCATCACCCGATCGGCGACCACCTTGAGCCGCTCCAGGGCCGCCACCGAGAAGCCCACGCCGGCGATGTTGGTGCGCTCATAGGTCAGCAGGAACTTGGCGCAGGTCCAGCCCTTGTTCTCTTCGCCCACCAGGTTTTCAACGGGCACCTTCACATCGGTGAAGAACACTTCGTTGACCTCGTGCTCGCCATCCAGCGTGATGATGGGCCGCACCTCCACACCGGGCGTGGCCATGTCGATCAGCAGGAAGCTGATGCCTTCCTGCTTCTTGGCTTCGCGGTTGGTGCGCACCAGGCAGAAGATCATGTTGGCGTGGTGGCCCAGCGTGGTCCAGGTCTTCTGGCCATTGACGATGTAGTGCTCACCTTCCCGAACAGCCGTGGTCTTGACCGAAGCCAGGTCCGAGCCCGAGCCTGGTTCGGAGTAGCCCTGGCACCACCAGTCCGCACCGCTGAGGATGCGCGGCAGCCAGTACTGCTTCTGCGCTTCACTGCCGTACTTGATGAGCACCGGGCCCAGCATGTTCACGCCGAAGGGCACGGTGCGCGGGCAATACGCCAGCGCGCATTCGTTGTCGAAGATGAACTTCTGCACGGCGTTCCAGCCAGGGCCACCCCAGGCCTGAGGCCAGTGGTTGGCCAGCCAGCCTTGCGCATGGAGGAGGGCGTGCCATTCTTCGTGATCGGCCTTGCTCAGGTGTTGACCGTGGCGCACCTTGTCCGTCAGGCGTGCCGGAACCTTGTTGGCCAGAAAGGCGCGAACCTCTTCGCGGAAGGCCAGTTCAGCCGGGGTAAAGTTCAAGTCCATGATGCTGTGCCTTGATCAGAAGATTTCAAAGAGGCCGGCTGCGCCCATGCCACCGGCGATGCACATGGTCACCACCGCCCACTTCACGTTCGAGTTGGTGGCTTTGCGGCGTCTGCCTTCCAGCAGCACATGGCCGACCAGGCGCGCACCCGTCATGCCGAAGGGGTGCCCGATCGAGATGGCGCCACCGTTGACGTTCAGCC
>NZ_DASUIS010000025.1:0-22383 GCF_036279675.1 Aquabacterium sp.
TTGATGGTGAGCAGCGCCAGTTGCTTGCCGCCACAGGCATCGATCAGGGCTTGCGCCGTGCTGGCCTGGATCAGGGGCGTGTCGCCATTGAGGATCAGGGTAATGCCATCGTCGGGCAATACCGGCACGGCTTGCTGCACCGCGTGGCCGGTGCCCAACTGCGGCTCCTGGCGCACGAACTGCAGAGGTGCCTGCGCAAACGCGGCCTTCATGCTGGATTCAACCATCTCGGCGCCATGGCCCGTGATCACGACCTGCTGCGCGGCAGCCAGGGTGGAGGTGGTGGCAATGACGTGAGACAGCATCGGACGCCCGGCCAGCTTGTGCAGCACCTTGGGCCGCGCCGATTTCATGCGGGTACCCTTGCCCGCAGCCATGATGACAATGGAAAGCGACATGTAAAACCTGTTTGTTGGATCAGTGATTGTCGTCGGGAATCGTGACAGTCACCGCACGTGGACTGACCGCCTGGTGTGGGAAATCCTTGAGCGCAGCCTCGAAAAGCCATGGGTACAGCCGATCGTCGGCCACGCCCTGGCGGTCATAGCGGGCATGAGTTTCGTACAGGGTCTGCTTGCTGCGACGATCACTGATCAGCAGGTCCACCGTCATCACCACCCAGGGCGGCTCCATGGTCAGGCTCATGGACAGGCCACCTCGGCCACCGCCCCACCAGCCGCCCAGGCCCGGACGCCAGGGACCTGGCCCCCAGAAAGGATCACGGTAGTAGGCGCGCTGCTGATCGATCTGAACACGCACGCCAACCTGCACGCTCACATCAGCCTTCTCTGGATCCGCCACCGGCTCGAAACCGGCGGCAGCCAGCGCAGGCTGTGCTGCGGCTTCCAGCTTGTCTTGCACTTCCGCCTTGGTCTGCTGGGAAGGCAAACGCTCGAACACGTAGTGGCCGCCAGGCTTGCGCCCTTCGGGCCACGTGCCGCTGCTGGACACCTGGCTGGTGATGACCCGAGGCCCGGCGCAAGCCGTGAGCAAGACCACCGCCGCACAGAGCAGGGGCTTCCAGATGTGTGTGGTGAGCCCCGACATGTGCCTCATCCTGTTCAACCAGCCTTGCGGATGCTGATGGTCGACAGCGAGACCTTGGTCTCGGCCGACAGGCCATCGCTCGGGTCACCGCAACCTTCGTCTTCGTCAAAGGCGATGTCGCCGCCCTTCATGGGCGTACCGGTGGCCTTGATGGTCTCGAAGGGGTAGAGCTTGCGGTCCATCATGTGCGAGGGCACGATGTTGGACAGGGCCGTGAACATGTTGTCCACACGGCCGGGGAATTTGTTATCCCACTCGTTGATCATCTCGCGCATCTGCTGGCGCTGCAGGCCTTCCTGGCTGCCGCACAGGTTGCACGGGATGATGGGGAACTGGCGGTGCTCCGCGTAGGTGGCCAGGTCCTTCTCACGGCAATAGGCCATGGGGCGGATCACCACGTGCTCGCCGTTGTCGGTCACCAGCTTGGGCGGCATGCCCTTGAGCGTGGAGCCAAAGAACATGTTCATGAACATGGTCTGCAGGATGTCGTCGCGGTGGTGGCCCAGGGCGATCTTGGTGGCGCCCACTTCGGTGGCCACGCGGTAGAGGATGCCGCGGCGCAGGCGCGAGCACAGGCTGCAGGTGGTCTTGCCTTCAGGGATGACCTTCTTGACCACGCTGTAGGTGTCCTGCTCTTCGATGCGGAAGGGCACACCGACCTTGGTCAGGTACTCGGGCAGCACGTGCTCGGGGAAGCCGGGCTGCTTCTGGTCGAGGTTGACGGCGATGATCTCGAACCGGATGGGGGCCCGCTTCTGCAAGTTCATCAGGATATCGAGCATGCTGTAGCTGTCCTTGCCGCCGGACATGCACACCATCACCTTGTCGCCGTCTTCGATCATGTTGAAGTCGGTGATGGCCTCGCCCACTTCGCGGTGCAGGCGCTTGCTGAGCTTGTTCATCTCGAAGGCGTGCTTCTTGGCGCGCGCCTCTTCGGCCGCGTCGGCGATGGCCGAGGGCGAGCCGGATTCGACCACCAGGGCAGCCTGGGCGAACAACAGGGCGTCGTCAACCATGCGTACTTCCTTTTCGGGGGTCACAGCACTCAGATGGGACTCGTGGATGGCCTGGTCATCGACCATGGCGGCGTGGGCAGCTTGCGTCATAACCTTCCATTTTCGCCGATCTGCCCGATTTGCGACAGCTTTTCCGGGGGAATACCCCCTCAGACGAGGTAATCCGTCACCTCACCCCTGCCGCGCCCTGGTTGACGACCTTCAGGCGAGGGGTTGCGGGTCTTTCCGGATAAGCGCACGCGACGGCTTGGCGGGGCTAACCCGCAAGCTGCGCACTCGAACATCAGATCCGCACGTTTGCCCAATACGCCCGGCCCACCGGCCCGGAGGATGAAACCGTGACCCGCTGAGGTCCTCACAACCTGCCGCCAAGGCAGCCCATTCCTTACCTCCGGAAAGAAAAATGCAGAGACAAACTCGACAGATCCTGAGCGCCTTGCTCACGCCGCTGGTGATGCTGACGTCCCCATGGGCTTCGGCACAAACATCCCCCGCGATCTACCCGCCTCCTGCCACCCCCGCGCCCCTGCCCCAGGCCGACGCCTTCTACAGCCCGCCGCCCGCCAGCGAGTTGTCAGCCGTGGCACCTGGCACCTTGCTGCGCATCCGCGAGATCACGGCCAAGGCCTATTACCTTTTCCCGGTCAAGGGCCAGGCCTGGCAGGTGATGTACCGCTCCACCAACCGCAGCGGCGAGGCGATTGCCATGATGGGCACGGTGCTGGTGCCGGAAAACGCCCCCATCACCGGCCGCAAGCTGATGGCCTACAACGTGGCCTACGACGCGCTGACACTGCGCTGCGCACCGTCCTACTCCTTCGTCAAGGGCACGGCGCTGGAGCAGGCGCTCATTCAGGGCGCGCTGAAAAACGGGCTGGTGGTGATGGCGCCTGACTATGAAGGGCTGAAGTCATTCTGGACCGATGGCCTGATCTCCGGCCAGGGCGTGCTGGATGGCATCCGGGCCGCCGAGAACTTCCAGCAAGCCGGCCTGGACGGCGTCAACACGCCGGTCGTCATCACGGGCTATTCGGGCGGCGCACTGGCCTCGACCTGGGCCAACGAGCTCTACAGAAGCTATGCACCTGAGCTCAACATCAAGGGCGTGGCCGCTGGTGGCGTGCCGGTGGATCTGGGCAATGTGGCCCGCAAGGTGGATGGCACCTTGTTCGCAGGCGTGTACTTCGGTGCGGTGGCGGCGCTGGCCAACTCGTATCCTGAAGTGAACCCCGCTGCACTGGTGAACGCCAAAGGCGCCGAGATGCTGGTCAAGGCGCAGGACATGTGCCTGGGACAGTTTCTGACGGGCGCACCCGACCCGCTGACCGCCTTCGCCTTCCAGAAGATGAAAAACCTGACGGTGGTACCCGATCTGCTGGCTGTACCTCGCGTGAAGGAGGTCATCGCCAAAAACCGGCTGGGCCAACGTGTACCAGGCGCGCCCGCCTATATCTACCAGGGCACGATCGATGAGCTGATGCCGATCGCCGATGTGGACGCGCTGGTGAAGTCGTATTGCAGCAAGGGCGTGAAGGTGACCTACCGCCGCAGCCTCAACGACCACCTCCTGCTGGCTGTGACAGGTTGGGGCAAGGCGTTGAACTTCCTGATGGACCGTCTGAACGATGTGCCCGTGACCAGCACCTGTCAGTAAGCGCTCAGCCCTGCGTGCTCATGCGGCGTCGGAACTCGCCCGGCGCCTGCCCTGTCCAGCGCTTGTAGGCATGCTGGAAGGCACTTTGATCCGAGAACCCCAGCCGGGCGGCCACGGTCGCCAATGACAGGCTGGGGTTGCTCAGGTGATGCTCCGCCAGGCGATGCCGCACACGGTCGAGCAACTCGCGAAAGCTCAAGCCGTGTTGGGCCAATCGGTCCTGCAGGGTGCGTGGCGCCATGTTGACCGTCTCGGCCGTTTGCTGCAGCGTGGAGCGCCCTTGCTCCAGGCCTTGCGCCAGCACCCATTCCAGATGCGCCAGAAAACCCAACTCCTCACCCAACAGGCGCGTGAGCTCGGAATCAGCCTGCTGGCGCAGCGAGGCATGCACCTCGCGGTTACGCTGAACCACAGGCAGGCTCAGGTAAGCCACCGGGATCACCATCTGGTTGAGGGCCTGCCCGAACAGCACCTGCCCACCAAACGTCTGCTGCAGGCAGCTCACTACCTCATCAGCAGGGCGCGCGAAGGTGAATCGCACATCGGCCACAAGGTCATCCCGCTCCGTCAGCCAGCGCGCATGGTTCGCCCAAAGGGACATCGACAGCATGATGGCGTCGACCGGCGGTGAGTCGATCAGCGGGCGCCAGGTCAGGCTGCAGAAGTCGCCGTCGATGTGGAAATCTGCGGCATTGACGCTGTCGAGCAACTGCTCGTAGCGCTGGAGAATCAGCGCCGCAGCCCCCACCGAATCGCACGACATCAACAGGAAGCCCAGCAGCCCGAGGTGCCTGGCCTTGATCGTCGAGGCCAGGCGCACGGCAAAGGCAGGATCGCCCAGCGCCACGCTGGCCTTGCGCAGCAGGTGGAACCATTCGCTCATGGACAGGCGCACAGGCCCCTCGGCCCGCCTCAGCCCCTCCACCCACTCGGTGCCGAACACGGGCACCGGGTCGCACCCGCGTGCCTCGAGGTACTCCAGCACCGCCAGTGCGTAGCTGAGGCTGGCACTGCCCTCGCGTGTGGAAACCACGGCACCCATGCGATGGCTCAGCTCACCACTGCCCGGTTTCCATGCGGATGGCGACTTCGCAGTCCTCGAAGATCTCCAGCTTGGCGATCTTCACGCGCACACCCAGCACGCCCGGCAGCTCCATCAGGCGCTTGCACAGCTTGCCGATCAGCGTCTCCAGCAGGTTGACGTGCACGGCGGTGCAGTCCTCGATGATGATGGCGCGCACCTTGCGGTAGTCCAGCACATTGAGGATCTCGTCATCGTGCGGCAGCAAGGGCTGGCTGCCCATGTTCAGCTCGGCATCGACCTGGATGGGCTGCGGGGTGCCGATTTCCTGCTCCAGCACACCCAGGTTGGCGTCAAAACGCAGGCCGGTGAGCTTGAGGATCTGGTTGCCTTTGGTCAGGGACATGGGGCGTCTCGCATCATTGAAAAGTCGCGCTCGAAGCGCTGAAGGTGCTGGCCACCATCGACCAGCAGCGTGGTGCCCGTCATGGACTGATTGGCCAGGGCAAAGGCCACGGTGGCGGCCACGTCATGCGGCGTGGATGACCGCCCCAGGGGGGACAGCTTGTGAACCTGCTCGAACTGCTCCCCCTTGAGCCATTCACTGGTGAGCGTGAGGCCGGGCGCCACCCCCACCACGCGCACGCGCGGCGCCAAGGCCAGCGCCAGCAAGGTGGTGGCTGACTCCAGCGCAGCCTTGGACAAGGTGTAGCTCAGGAAGTCCGGATTGGGGTTCCACAGTTTCTGATCCAGCATGTTGACCACCGCACCGTGCGCGCCACGCACTTCCGCATGGGCAGCCAGCATCTGCGCCAGCACGATGGCCGGCGCCGTGTTGGCACGCATGTGGCGCTCCAGCATGGCGTAGCTGAAAGATGCTGTGTTGTCGTACTCGAACACCGAGGCGCTGTTGACCACCGCATCCAGCTGACCCAGGATGGCCGCCGCCTGCGGCACCAGTTCGCGCACCGCGGCTTCGTCAGACAAGTCGGCGCTCAGCACACAGGCCTGGCGGCCCAGGGCACGGATGTCATCGGCGGTGGCATCGGCCTCGTCGCGCGACTGGCGGCAATGCACGGCCACGTCCCAGCCCTGACGCGCCAGGGTCAAGGCGATCTCGCGGCCCAGGCGTTTGGCTGCGCCGGTCACCAGCGCCACCCGGCGAACGGGGCTTTCAGGCAAAGAGGCAGAAGAGTCAGGCATGGGCTTTCTACAATCGGGGCATGCGCAGCCCAACGAATCCGGACCACAGTGTAGTGGCCGCCCCCGTCACCAGTCACCCGCTGGCCGATCTGATCGCCCATGAAATCCGCGAACGCGGGGGCTGGATGCGCTTCGAGCGCTTCATGGAACTGGCGCTTTACGCGCCTGGCCTGGGCTACTACAGCGGCGGTCGCCGCGTGCTGGGCCATCGCCCGCAAGATGGCTCCGACTTCGTCACGGCACCTGAGCTGACGCCCTTGTTTGGCGAGACATTGGCCCGCCAGCTCATCCAGGCCCTGGAAGCCACCGGCACGGACGAGATCTGGGAGTTTGGCGCGGGCACCGGTGCGCTGGCCGTGCAACTGCTGGGCGAACTGGGTGACCGCATCAAGCGCTACACCATCGTCGACCTGTCAGGCAGCCTGCGCGACCGCCAGCATCACAACATCGTCAAGGCCCACCCGCAGATGGCGCACAAGGTGATCTGGGCCGACAGCCTGCCTGACGAGATCAACGGTGTCATCGTAGGCAACGAGGTGCTGGACGCCATCCCCGTGCACCTGCTGGCCTGGAGCGGCAAAGCCTGGATGGAACGCGGCGTGGCCTTGTCACCCGACCCGGAAACCGCCCGCCGCTTCATCTGGGTTGACCGCCCCGCCCCCGAAGGCGTGCGCCCCCCGACCGAACATGAAGACGACCTGTATCTGCCCGGCACGGTCACCGAAACGCATGGCCAGGCCGAGGCCTTTGTGGCCACGCTGGCCCAGCGCATGAACAAGGGCGCCGCCTTCTTCCTGGACTACGGCTTCCCCGAATCCGAGTACTACCTGCCGCAACGCACGGGTGGCACGCTGATGTGTCACCACGCCCACACCGCGGACCCGGATCCGCTGCAGATGGTGGGCGACAAGGACATCACCACCCACGTGAACTTCACCGGCATTGCGCTCGCGGGCCAGGAAGCAGGCTGGGAGGTGCTGGGCTACACCTCGCAAGGGCGCTTTCTGACCAACTGTGGCCTGGCCGAAGCCCTGGCCGGCACAGGGCAGGCCAGCACGGCCAGCGAACTGAAATCACGCGCTGCCATGCAGATGCTGGTGGCTGAACACGAGATGGGCGAGCTGTTCAAGGTGATCGGCTTCGTGAAGGGCCCCTGGTTTGATGCCATCGGTTTTTCGCATGGCGACAGAACCCATACCCTCTGAAATGCCTGGCGCCATGGTCCCCCCGAATTCGGGATTTGAAGCCGGTGGCACCTCGGTTCCAATGTGACGAAATCCTCGCGCAAGCGCACCGCGTCTCGCGCAGCGCCTGATCCACTTACCTTTCGGAACCCATGAAAATCAAGCTCCTTGCCACGGCCGTCGCCGGCATCTGCCTGTCCATCAGCGCCCACGCCACCTCCTCCCTGGAGGTCAAGACCATCAACTTCAAAGTCACGGCGACCGGCGGCCCAGCCCCCTTGGGCTACCCCCTCTTTTACTGGACAAGCTCGAACGGCACCATCGGCGCCATCGCGCAGGACCAGACCGGCTGGACGTCCCCAGGCTCGCCCTCTTACGGCGCCCTGCTCACCGATATCGCCACCATCCCCTCTGACAACCAGGCAACCGTGACCACGGCTGCGGGCGCCAGCGCCACCGGCACGTTCTCGTCCGCGATGAGCGCGCTGCAAGTCTCCACGTCCGACAAAGGTGGCTTCGCGCAGGCTGATCGCAACTGGACCGGCACCTTCGCTGTGGCCGCGCACACCACGGTCAAGTTCGAGTGGGACGCCTATGCCTACGGCATCAACAATGGCAACGCCAGCGGCCCCTTTGCCTATGCCAACGAAAACGAAATGGCGGTGAACAGCTGGGTGAAGGTGGGCAACCAGCAACGCACTTTCCAGTACCTTGCCTCCGGTCCTGCGCAGTCGGCCGACGGGTTCGAACTGGGTAACGGCACCACCGAACACTTCTCGATCACGTTCAAGAACACCGGCAACACCTGGGCTTATGGCAGCTTCCAGTCCGGCATCCAGGCCTACACACGCGACGTGGTGGCCCCAGCCGTGCCAGAACCCGAAAGCTACGCCCTGCTGCTGGCCGGCCTGGGAACCGTCGGCATGATGCTGCGCCGTCGCCGCATGTAAGAAAGATCAACACACACGCCCGGCGAGGTCTCGACGGACCTGCCAGAAGCCCGCCAAGTGCGGGCTTTTTTTCGTCGGTACCGACAAAAAGCCAGGAGCACTTGCAAGGAAAGCCAGGAAACCGTGAATTACCCTCACCCTGGTTATCGGACAAACCCGCAAACAATGTCCCATATTGTGAAGTTCGCGTGAAATATGCACCTAAATCCACCAAGTCAGGGGGAACATTTTTCCCCAGGAAAGCGCGAACATTCGTCCATGTTCTGAGGGCTTAGATTCTTCGCAGTTTTCAAAGAGCCCCAGCCTCAGTCCAACCCTTACCGAAATGAACACCATGTCCGTCAAACACATTGCTGCCGCACTTGCCTCGCTGGCGCTGGCCACTTCGGCTCAAGCTGCCTCCACGGTGACTTCCAGCTTGACCGACTTCAACATCACCGTTGACCAGGGTGGTTTCGGCTGGACCCGTGAAGTCGGCCAGTACTACAACATGTACGCCGTGTCGAGCGACAAGCCTTTCTACGAGGTCTCGCCCATCGACCAGGCCGGTGGCTACGGCAAGATGTTCGACACCGCTTCGGCCAGCACCACGCTGACCAACGCCATCGCTTCCGCTGCCGTGTCGGCCAACAGCCTGTCGGCCATCGTGACCACCCCCGCAGCCGGCGGTAGCGCCTACGCCACGGCTCAGTGGAACGGTTTCTTCGACCTGGGTGAAAACAGCAAGGTCACCTTCAGCTGGAAGGAAAGCCAGAGCGGCACCAACAGCGGCGCCCTGGGCAGCTTCGGCTACTCCATCGTCGGCTTTGGCGACAGCTACCAGGCTGTGAGCCACTATTACTCTGACCCCAATGCCAACTGGAGCACGGTGGACCAAGGCGTCACCTACTCCTTCTGGACGGTTGGCGACACCCACTACGCGTCGCTGAGCAGCACCGATGCCATCAGCAGCCTGAACTTCCACGCTCGCGTTGAAGTGGCCACCAACGACATCTCCGCCGTGCCTGAACCCGAATCCCTGGCACTGGCCTTCAGCGGTCTGGCTGTGGCCGGCTTCCTGGCTCGCCGTCGCCGCCAGATCTGATGCCCCGAGCCCCGAGAGGGGCGCCTGGCTCACAGCAAAGCCCGCATCAGCGGGCTTTTCTCTTTCTGACGCGATAATGTCGCCCATGCTGCAACAACGCACCCTGAAATCTCTGACCCGAGCCGTTGGCGTGGGCCTGCACAGCGGGCAGCGTGTCGAACTGACCCTGCGGCCTGCACCGCCCAATACCGGTATCGTGTTCCGCCGCGTGGACCTGGCCCAGCCAGTGGACATCCCCGTGAACACCCAGTCAGTGTGCGATTGCCGCATGGCCACCACCATCTCGCCAGGTGGTGATCCGGGCGCAGCCAAGGTCAACACGATCGAGCACCTGATGTCGGCGTGCGCTGGCCTCGGCCTGGACAACCTCTATGTAGACATCACGGCCGAGGAAGTCCCCATCCTGGATGGGTCCTCCGCGGCCTTCGTCTACCTGCTGCAAAGCGCAGGCATCGAGTTGCAGAAGGCCCCAAAGAAATTCCTGCGCGTGCTCAAGACCGTCGAGGTGCGTGAAGGTGAGGGCCGAACGCTGAAGTGGGCTCGACTGGACCCGTACAACAGCTACAAACTGGCCTTCGAGATCGATTTCGACCACCCTGCCGTCGACCAGACCGGCCAGCGCGTGGAGTTCGACTTCGCCACCGGTCAGTACAAGCGCGACATTGCCCGCGCCCGCACCTTCGGCTTCACCAAGGATGTCGAGATGATGCGCGCCCGTGGCCTGGGCCTGGGCGCCAGCATGGACAACGCCATCGTGGTCGACGACTACCGCGTGCTCAACAGCGATGGCCTGCGCTACGACGACGAGTTCGTCAAACACAAGATCCTGGACGCCATTGGCGACCTGTACGTGGTGGGCCACCCGCTGCTGGCCGCCTACACGGCGTACAAATCCGGTCACGCCCTGAACAACAAACTGCTGCATGCCTTGCTGGCGCAGCAGGACGCCTGGGAAATCGTCACCTTCGAAGACGAGGCCAAGGCGCCGCGCGGCATGGCCGAACTGGCCCCCGCCTGGTAAACGGCCATGGGCGCCATCTTCCGCTTGCTGGCCCTGCTGCTCATCGGCAGCTTTGCCATCTGCATGGTGCTGCACACCCTGACCGGCGAGGCCATCTGGCGCCAGCGTGCCATGCAAGCGCTGAAGTGGGGCGTCGTCCTCGGCTTGAGCTTCTTCGGGCTCTTCATCCTGCGCAGAGCCGCCGTGTTCATTTAGGCATTTTTTCAGGCCTGAAACCCGCTTTTCAGGACGTTTCAGAGCCCTGACCCCATTTTCATGGGGATACCCCTCACTTGAGGGGTAATTTGGACAATCTAGTATGTCGACATAACAGACGGCGTGCGACAAGGCATGCCCAGGGAATCGACATGAGCTACGCAGCTGTATACAAGCGGTCGGTTACCGACCGTGATGCGTTCTGGGCCGAACAGGCCGAGCGCATCGAGTGGCACAAACCCTTCGAGCAGGTTTGCGATGACAGCAAGCCTCCTTTCGTGACGTGGTTTGGTGGTGGTCAGACCAACCTCTGCCACAACGCGGTCGACCGACATGTCCCCCATCGCCCTGATCAGCCCGCGCTGATCTACGTCTCCACCGAGACGGGCAAAGAGCAGACCATCAGCTACGGTCAGCTGTTTGTTGAAGTGCAACGCATGGCCGCCATCCTCAGCGGCATGGGCGTGGGCAAGGGCGATCGCGTCCTCATCTACATGCCCATGATCCCGCAAGCGGTGATCGCCATGCTGGCCACCGTGCGACTGGGAGCCATCCACTCCGTGGTGTTCGGCGGTTTTGCAGCGCACTCGCTGGCCACGCGCATCGATGATGCGAAACCCACCGTGATCGTCACGGCCGATGCGGGCTCGCGCGGCGGCAAGGTCATCGCCTACAAGCCGCTGCTGGATGAAGCCTTGAGCCTGTGTCAGCAACCCGTCAAGCACGTGCTGCTGGTCAACCGCGGCCTGGCAGAAGCCACGATGGTGAGCCCCCGTGATGTGGACTACCACACCGCCCGCAAGGAGGTGCTGGACGCCAAGGTGCCCTGCGAATGGGTCGATTCGGCTCATCCCAGCTACACGCTCTACACCAGCGGCACCACCGGCAAGCCCAAGGGCGTGCAGCGCGATACCGGCGGCTATGCCGTGGCCCTGGCCACCTCCATGGCGCAGATCTACTGCGGCAAACCCGGCGAGACCTTCTTCTGCACCAGCGACATCGGCTGGGTGGTGGGCCACAGCTACATCGTCTATGGCCCCTTGCTGGTCGGCATGACCACGATCATCTACGAGGGCCTGCCGATCCGGCCCGACGCGGCCATCTGGTGGTCGCTGGTCGAGAAGTACAAGGTCAGTGTGATGTTCTCGGCGCCCACGGCCATCCGCGTGCTCAAGAAGCAGGATCCGGACTGCCTCAAGCGCCATGACCTGTCGAGCCTCAAGCACCTGTTCCTCGCCGGCGAGCCGCTGGACGAACCCACCGCCCAATGGATCGGCGACGCCATTGGCAAACCCATCATCGACAACTACTGGCAGACCGAAACCGGCTGGCCCATTCTGAGCCTGGCGCGCGGCATCGACCCGGATGCGAAGACCCGACTGGGCTCGCCTGGCGTCCCCATGCCGGGCTACAAGGTCAAGCTGCTGGACGACGTCACAGGGGAAGAGCTGACACAGCCCAATCAGAAGGGCGTGCTGACCATTGAAGGCCCTCTGCCCCCCGGTTGCATGCAGACGGTTTGGGGAGACGACGAGCGCTTCGTCAAGACTTACTGGAGCACGTTCCGCCACCAGCAGGTGTACAACACCTTCGACTGGGGCATCCGCGATGAGGACGGCTATTACTTCATCCTCGGCCGCACCGACGACGTGATCAACGTGGCAGGGCATCGCCTGGGCACACGCGAAATCGAAGAAGCCGTGAGCAGCCACCCAGGCGTGGCCGAAGTGGCCGTGGTGGGCGTGGCCGATGAACTCAAAGGTCAGGTGGCGCGCGCCTTCGTGGTCGCCCGGGACGCCAGCCGCGTGGCCGATGAAGCGGGTTGCAAGACACTCGAAGCCGAGATCATGCATACGGTAGACCAGCAACTTGGCGCCGTGGCGCGCCCGGCCCGCGTGCACTTCGTGAACGTACTGCCCAAGACACGCTCAGGCAAGCTGCTGCGCCGGGCGATCCAGGCCGTGTGCGAGGGCCGCGATACCGGGGACCTCACCACCATCGAGGACCCGACCGCGCTGCAGCAACTGCAGGATGCAGTCAAGCGCTGAGGCGCCTGGCGGACTTCACGCCGCCGTCTGGTGGATCACATCCCGCACGCGCGGGTAGATCTCGTTCTGCCAGCGACGGCCGCTGAACACACCGTAATGGCCCACGCCCGTCTGCACGTGATGGGTACGCCAGTAGGGGCGCACCGAGGTACACAGATCCTGAGCGGCCACCGTCTGGCCAACCGAGCAGATGTCATCACGCTCGCCCTCGACCGTGAACAGCGCGGTACGGCGGATGGCTTTCGGGTCCACCATCGTGTCGCGGAAGCTCAGTTCACCGCGTGGCAGGTCATAGGTCTGGAAGACCTTGCCCACTGTCTCCAGGTAGAACTCGGCAGGCAGGTCGGCCACGGCGAAATACTCTTCGTAGAAGGCCTTGGTGTGGGCGGCCTTCTCGTGCTCGCCAGCGGCGATGTGGTGGTACATGTCCTCGAAGGCCTTCTTGTGGCGCTCCTGGTTCATGGCCATGAAGGCCGTGAGCTGCACGAAGCCCGGATAGACCTTGCGGCCCGCGCCGCGCTGCGTCCAGGGCACCTTGTGGATCATGTTCTCTTCGAACCAGCTCATGGGCTTGCTGGTGGCCAGCTCGTTCACGCCCGTGGGGTTGACGCGGCAGTCGATGGGGCCGGCCATCAAGGTGAGGCTGCGGGGCTGCGCAGGGTGCGCATCCTGCGCCATCAACGACGTAGCGGCCAGCGCGGCCACACAAGGCTGGCAAATGGCCATCAAGTGCGAACCCGGCCCCATGCGATCCAGGAATCGGATCAGGTGATCGGTGTAGTCGTCCAGACCGAATGGACCGTGGCGCAGCGGCACGTCGCGGGCATTGTGCCAATCGGTGATGTAGACGTCGTGATCCTGCAGCAGCGTGCGCACGGTGTCGCGCAGCAAGGTAGCGAAGTGCCCTGACATGGGCGCCACCAGCAGCACGCGAGGCTGCTCCGGCCCACCCTCCTTGCGGAAGCGCAGCAAGGTGCCAAACGGTGTGCTCATCACCTTTTCTTCGGTGATGGCGTATTCGCGGCCCAGGCTGATCACGCTGGGGATGTCAAACGCGGGCCGCGTGTGGGTGAGCTTGAGGCGGGTGAACACCTCGTTGGCCGCCGCGAGGCTGCGTGCAAACACACCGCCAGCCAGCAACTCCTCCATGGAGGACTGGGCCGGCCCGGCCGGCAGGATGTGGTGCAAGGCATCGGCGATCCCTTGTGACATGACGCGCCACGGCTCCAGCATCGTGTGCTGAGCCTGATAGGTCGAGTAAAGCATGCGGTTCTCTTCGCAGTGACGCCCATCGAAGGCAACGCTGAATGTTCTGCAAGTTGCGAGCCACCTTTGTTGAACGCCAAACGTGCCGGGCCCGGCGCCCATACATGGCACAACGCTTGCAGGCTGAACCCGTACGGCTTCACACCAGTAGAAGGAGACCCCATGGCCACCCTTGCCAAAGCACCTGCCAAAAAGGCAGCGGCAAAAAAGACCGCGAGCACCGCAGCGGCCAAACCCGGCAAGGCCCCTGTGGCCAAGGCGCCTGCCGCCAAAGCCCTGACCGACACGACCACCACACTGACCATCACCAGCAAGAACTACTCGTCGTGGTCCCTGCGCGGCTGGTTGCTGACGCGTTTTGCCGGCCTGCCTTTGGAAGAACACGTGCTGCCGCCGGATGACCCGTCCACGCGCGCCGAAATCCTGCTGCTGTCCTCATCCATCCTCGTGCCCTGCCTGGAGCACAACGGCATCCGCGTGTGGGACACCCTGGCCATTGCCGAATACCTCAACGAGGTCTGCCCGCAAGCCCACCTGCTGCCGGCCGACGCCAAGGCCCGCGCCCACTGCCGCGCCATCAGCGGCGAGATGCATTCAGGCTTCTCTGCGCTGCGCTCGTCCCTGCCGATGAACCTGCGCAACCACTTCCCGAAGTTCAAGATCTGGTCGCGCGCCCAGGCCGACATCGACCGCATCACCGCCATCTGGCGTGACTGCATCGAGACCTACGGCGGCCCCTTCCTGTTTGGCGCGCAACGCACCATCGCTGACGCGATGTATGCCCCCGTGTGCACCCGCTTCCTGACCTATGACGTCAAGGTCGACCCCATCAGCCAGGCGTATTGCGAACTGATGCTGAGCCAGCCCGAGATGAAGGAATGGCTCAAGGGTGCCAAGTCCGAGCCCCTCGATATCGACGAGCTCGACGTGGAGTTCTGAACCCGCGGCCTGCCACAACCCGCCTCAAGCCTCCGGGCCATCCCAGGGCGTGGACTCGGGGATCGGGCACACGGCTGGCACGTCCACTGTCCGGAAATCAGCCGGGCTGACGATTTCCAGGTACTCCATGTCCGGCGAGTAATCGAACAGGTAGTGCCGCACGCCCGGGCGCTGATGAACACAATCGCCCGCCTTCACCAGGGTCTCCTGATCCTCGTACATGAAGCGGGCCCAGCCCTTGGTCATGATGACGATCTGGAAATCAGCCTCATGTCGGTGCCAGCCAGTGCCCTTTTCTGGCGCACTGTTCGCCTTGACGAGGTGCGCGATCACCTTGCCATTGGTCGCGTCCTTGATGCCGAGGTCCTTGTAAAGAAAGAAATCGCGCAAGCCTTCGCCGCGCCACTCGGTGTCTTCGGTCCTGACATGGGAGAACTTGGTGGAAGTCGTATCCAGCATGGTGCAGCTCCTTCACGCGCAATTGATGACCAGGGCGGCCACGCATAAAGTATTCCCGGCACAATGCAGGCTTTGACGCACCGAAATAGCCCCCGCCATGAAAAACACGCCCGCGCTGACCGACGCCGACATCAACGAGATCGACCTGCTGCTGGCCGCCGTGCCCGCACCGTTTGAAACCGTTGATGCCGTGATCCTCGACGGCTACCTGGCCGGCGTGCTCGTGCAGCCAGTGCTGCTGGAGCCCGAACAATGGCTGCCCCCCATCTTCGGCACAGAAGGCATGCCCGAAGGCGGCATCGAAGGCTGGACGCAGGCGCAACATGACAAGCTGATCGGCCTGATCACGCGCCGCAAGGACGAAATCCTGCGCGGCATCCTGGAAGACGGCTGGTTCGACCCCATCATCCCGCTGATCGAAGACGATGACGGCAAGGTGCTGGAAGGCAAGGACGCCATGGAAGGCATCGGCTACTGGGCCGCCGGCTTCGAATGGGCGCTGGCCAACTTCCCGCAACTGGAAGACGCCGCCCTGCCCGGCGTGCCGGATCTGCTGGACTCCATCTGGCGCCATCTGCCCGAGCAGGACGAAACCCAGCAGGCCATGACCAAGGCCCTGGACGACGAACACCCGCTGCGCAACATGGACGAGGCCATCGAGGCCCTGGTGTTCGACGTGGTGGACCTGGCTCAGATCGGCATCGCCGAGCGCGTCAAGGTCGAGACCGTGGTGCGCGACGGCCCCAAGATCGGCCGCAACGACCCCTGCCATTGCGGCAGCGGCAAGAAGTACAAGAACTGTCACGGCGCCAATTGATCGGGGATCTGGCGGCTCACTGCCGCCCTGTACTGGCTCGGCACGCCTGACATGCGCATCCAACTGGTCTCGGACCTGCACCTCGAA
Organism: Aquabacterium sp.; assembly: GCF_036279675.1. Classification (GTDB taxonomy): domain Bacteria; phylum Pseudomonadota; class Gammaproteobacteria; order Burkholderiales; family Burkholderiaceae_C; genus Aquabacterium. The sequence continues at coordinate 15,992 of NZ_DASUIS010000025.1, forward strand.
CGCTACCCGGACTTCACACCCAGTGCAGCCCCGGGGGTGGACGTGCTCGTGCTGGCGGGCGACATCGGCTCCTACCAGCCTGGCTCGCTGCTCAAGGACGATGACTTCGGTCTGGCTCGCTTCTCGCCACGCCAGCCCGATGCGCCATGGCCCCGCGTGCTGTACATCCCGGGCAACCACGAGTTCGACTCACTGGAGTTCGAGCCCACCCGTGCCCGGCTGAAAGCGACTTGCGAACGGCTCGGCATCGAGTGGCTGGACCAGGAAATCCTCACCATCGGACAGGTGCGCTTTGTAGGCACCACGCTGTGGAGCGACTTCGAAGCCTTCGCCAAAACCGAGCGCACGGAGACCAAACGCCTGCAGGCCCTTGAAAAGGCCTATCGCGCCGCCAACTTCTACCTGCGCAAGAACACCACGCTCCGAAGCGGCATCCCCATGCTCGCCGAAGACATGCGATCACTGTCACTGGACTGCCAGAGCTGGTTGAGCGAGGCCTTGTCGCGCCCTTTCGAAGGCACGACAGTGGCCGTCACCCACTTCGCCCCTACCCTGCGCAGTGGCGATCCGCGCTATGGCGCCACGCCAGGCACAGCGGGCTTTTGCAATTCGCTCGATCACCTGCTGTCCCTGGCCCAGGTCTGGATGCATGGCCACCTGCATTGCGCCAATGACTTCGTGGTCTCGGGCACCAGCGAGGGCCAGCCGTACGCGTGTCGCGTGGTGGCCAACCCTCGTGGCTATTTCAGCAAGGGCGAGCAGCAGACCTATCAGCCACACTTCGTGATCGACCTGCCTTGAGGCTCCCGCCTCACAGCTTGTGCTTGGCCTTGATGGTGAACCACGAATCATCAGCCTTGCTCTCCCAGGCCGCAATTTGCGACTCGGCTGCATCCTTGCCCACGCCGTAACGCTCCTGGATCTTGCCCAGCAACTGGTCACGCTTGCCGGCCACGACGTCAAAATCGTCGTCGGTCAGCTTGCCCCATTGCTCCTTGGCCTTGCCAGTCACTTGCTTCCAGTTGCCTTGAATGCGGTCCCAGTTCATGTTCGTTTCCTTGGTGTTGGAGGTGTACTCGGAAACTGCAATGTAGGGAGCCATCGCCAGATGGTCGGTGCGCTACCCCACCAACCGGTCACCTCTTGCGGAACTCTGCAACGTCATCAGGCATCGAACGCCCGGATTGGCACTAGACTTCCACCCTGAACGACGTCTCGCTGAAGAGAAGAGGACCCTCATGAAGATCTTGCTCCCCGTTGATGGCAGTGCTTACACCAAGCGCATGCTGGCCTGGCTGACCACCCATGAAGAATGGCTCAGCGGCGCACATGAGTTCACGGTGCTCACCGTGGTGCCCATGATCCCGCCTCATGCAGCCTCCATGTTCCCGGCTGACCAGCTCAAGACCTATTACGACGACACGGCGGAAGGCATCTTCAAGCCCATCCGCAAGTTCACGGCCAAGCACGATCTGGCCACGAACTATGTGGCCAAGACGGGCCACGCGCCCGAGGTGATCTCCAAACTGGCCGACAAGGGCAAGTTCGACCTGATCATCATGGGCTCGCACGGCCACAGCAACCTGATGAACCTGGTGACCGGCTCGGTGGCCACGCAGGTACTGGCACGCTGCAAGACGCCCGTGCTGCTGGTGCGCTGATTCACCAAGGCGCCGCGCCGCAGACGTGACAAGGCCCGCTTGAAGCGGGCCTTTTGCCTGGGGCCACCCGGTTGAGGCCGGGGCGCTGTCAGCGCAGCAAGACCATCACGGCGCGCTGGCCGCCGATGCAGGCTGGGATGCCACCGGTGCCGTGTGCACCACCACGCCAGGCGAGATGGAAATGTCATCCACCGCCGTCACCCTGGTGATGTAGTAGCGCGTCTCGCCAAAACAGCTGGAGGGCAGGCCCACCTTCTCTTCATAGTGCAGGGACACGCGCTTGCCGATGAACTTGTTCAGATCCTCGGCTACTTTGTCGTCCCAGATGGTGAAGGGAAATTTTTCCAGCGGCGCGCCGGGTTGCGACACCAGCGCCAGCTCGCCTTCCCAGGTCTTGCAGACCCAGCCCTTGCGGGAGAGCTTCTGCACCCAGCCAGCCCGTTCACCGTCGGAATAGCTCCACTTGATCGCGCCCACGAAGTACAGCACGGGTAGCAGCAGAATCAGCAGGGCAATGAAGATGCGTTTGATGGTCATGTCGAAAAAAGCGCCTGAATGAAGAATTCAAGGCGCTATGTTGACATGAAACAGGCGCCGCTCAAGCCAGCCGGAATTGACCCACCGCATGCAGCAGTTGCTGCGCCTGATCCCGCAGATTGCTGGCAGCCGCACTGGATTCTTCTACCAGCGCGGCATTCTGCTGCGTGGACTGATCAAGCTGGCTCACCGCCGCATTGACCTCGGTGATGCCCTGGTGCTGCTGCTCGCTGCCCGCGGCAATTTCCGACATCAGCCTGCTGACCTGCTGGACCTGATCCACCAGACGTTCGATCGCCTCACCGGTTTGTGACGCCAGTGCGTAGCCTTCGTCCACGCTGTCGGAACTGGCCGAGATGAGGGACTTGATTTCGCGTGCGGCCTGTGCAGAGCGTTGCGCCAGATTGCGCACTTCCGACGCCACCACGGCAAAACCACGCCCTTGCTCGCCCGCCCTGGCGGCTTCGACCGCTGCATTCAAGGCGAGGATATTGGTCTGGAAAGCAATGCCGTCGATCACCGCGTTGATTTCCGCAATACGACGACTCGACTGTTGAATGGCCGACATCTTGTTGACCACCTGGCCGAATATCTCGCCGCTGCGGGTGGCCTCTTCGGCGGCGGCCAGTGCGAGCTGGTTGGCGTTCTGGGCAGTCCGCGCATTGGCGCTCACCGTGCTGGACATGTGCTCCATGGAGGAAGCGGTTTGCTGCAGCGAAGAAGCCTGGTTTTCCGTGCGCGCACTCAGGTCCAGGTTGCCCTGCGCAATCTGAGTAGACGCCGTGGCCACTGATTCGCTGGCCCCCTTGATGTCGGTCACCACGTGCTTGAACTGATGCACCGCCTGCCCCATGGCTCGAACCAGCTCACCGATCTCGTCGCGCTGCTCGGTATGCATGGTGCACGTCAGGTCTCCATTGGCAATCGCCTTGGCCACATCGACAGCGCCCTGGACGGTTCTGGTGGTCATCCGCGTGATCACGATGGCCAGTGCGGCCCCCAGTATCAGCATGAAGAGCATCACCACCAGCGTCACGATCACATTCAGCGTTTCCTGGCGCTCGCGTGCGTGCAGGCGCTCCACCAGGCTGGAGACGATGCGCTCGCTCACTGCGAACTGAGCTTCGATCACCTCGGTCATGTCCTTGTAATAGGCCTTGGCCTCCATCCCCGCAAGATCGTCGGCATGCACGATCTTGTCAACCAGGACCTGGCCGCGTTGCAACTCGCTTCTGGCCTTGGTGACCAGGGCCACCAGCTCATCCTGACCAGGCTCCTTGAGCAAGCCCGACTTGTCCAGCCCACGTTCGACGTCCACGGCAAACGTCTTCATCTCTTCCAGCAGGGAGGACAGCGTCAAAGCCTCCCGTGCATCCTTGCGCACAAGAATGCCCGTGCCTTTGCCTCTGGATCGGCCCAGACGCTCACTCAGGCGCGGCAGATCGCGAAAGGCCGTCATGATCAGGTAATAGCACTGCGCATCGGCATCCAGTGCCAGGCCGGAGACAGCCAGCGCATCTTCCAGCAACAGCAGTTGCTGCTGCACCAGTTGCGTATGCCGTTGCATGCTCTCGGCGGGAGGCATGCCCCCTGCACCAACATCCTTTGACAGCACCTGCCAGCTCTGGTGCAACTGGCTCAGCTTGGCTTTGACGTCTGATTTGGCCGTCAAACCATCCAGCGCATGATCGACGCTCTCGAACGCCTGCTCCACCGACTGCTGGCGCTCCGCACGTTGCGCCTGCATGCCGGGATCCCCACTGAGGACAGCCGAGGACAGGCCCCGATGTGCCTGGGTATGGCGAACGAGATTCAGCAAGGCTTGAGACGGTGCCAGGCCTCGAACCTCCTCCTTCAGGAACTGCAAGTTGCCCACGGAACCATGAACAACAAGCGCCGATGGCGCGCCCGCCATCAGAAGGGCCACCACACTCAACAAGATGAACTTGTAGCGAATGGGCAAATTGGCAATCCAGGTGCTGAACACTTCCGTTTCCTTGCAAATACAAAGGCGGCGAACCGATCGCTGTGTCAGCCGGTGCGCCGCATACACGTCCTCCAAGGCCCCCTGGACGCCGGGTGAGGCATGAGCGTCACCCATGCCAAAGGCCCTCGTGAGGCCCAGCCACCCACGGGTTAACGTCGCCCGCAAACCAGACTTGAGGCAAAAACCAGAACTTTTTTGTCAACCAACCCGATGGCGTGAAAGAAGTAGCCCTGTGGACCGCAACGCCATCAATCCGTCTCTAGAATGTTTGCGCTCCTGCTGTCGGTATCCTCCTGCAGCGGCTTGTCAGCGCAAGGTGTCTCATGTCCGATATCCGCATACGCGGTGCCCGCCAGCACAATCTCAAGAACCTCGATCTGGACATCCGTACGGGTGAGCTGACGGTCGTGACCGGCCCCAGTGGTTCGGGCAAGTCGTCGCTGGTGTTCGACACCCTGTACGCCGAAGGTCAGCGCCGCTATGTCGAGACCTTCAGTGCCTACGCGCGCCAGTTCCTGGATCGCATGGACCGCCCCGCAGTTGACCGCGTGGAGGGTGTCCCCCCGGCCATCGCCATCGACCAGACCAACCCGGTGCGCACCTCGCGCTCGACGGTCGGCACGATGACCGAACTCAATGACCATCTCAAACTCCTGTTTGCGCGGGCTGCACAACTGTTTGATCAGGATACGGGTTTGCTGGTGCGAGAGGACACACCACAATCCGTGTTCGAGGCATTGCTCACGCAATGCGCTGCTACGCCAGGTGGTCGTCGCGTGGTGATCACATTCGGTGCCGAACTGCCTGCCAACACCACGCCCGAGCAGATGCAGGAATGGCTGTCGGTCAGCGGCTTCTCGCGCATCCAGGCGCAGCGGGTGGTCAAGACCAGTCAATTGCCGTCTGCCGCATTGACCGCCACCCAGGCCACAGCCTCTGCCGAGGACGCCGATGGCGCCAAACCGGCCAGGAAGAAGGCCGCCGCCAAGAAAGCGACCAAGGCAGCAGGCAAGAAAGCCAAGGACGAAGCCAGCACCGACATCGCAGCCGACGAGCGCCTGGTACTCGACGTGGTCGCCGACCGCTTCCGCATCGGTGCCGATCCCACCGGCGCCGATCTGGACCGCCCCCGCGTGATGGAAGCCCTGGAGGTGGCGTTCAAGCGCGGCAGCGGCCACATCACGGTCTATGCCCTGCCAGATGGCGAAGGCGAACCAGAGCTGTGGCGCTTCTCCGCCGGCCTGCATTGCCCGGACAGCCACCGCCGCTACAGTGCGCCCACACCGGGCATGTTCTCGTTCAACTCCGCGGCGGGTGCCTGCCCGGCCTGCCGGGGCTTTGGCCGCGTGATTGGCGTGGACTGGGGCCTGGTCATCCCCGATGGCAAGAAGACGCTGCGTGGCGGCGCCATCAAGCCGCTGCAGACGCCCGCCTGGGCAGACTGCCAGGCCGACCTGATCAAGTACGCCGGTGATGCCGGCATCCCACGCGACACCACCTGGGCCCAGATGACGCCTGAGCACAAGGCCTGGGTGCTCGATGGCGACCCCACCTGGAAGGGCAACTGGAACAAGCAGTGGTACGGCATCAAGCGCTTCTTCGAGTACCTGGAGAGCAAGGCCTACAAGATGCACATCCGCGTGCTCTTGTCCAAGTACCGCAGCTACACCACCTGCCCCACCTGCGATGGCGCGCGTCTGCAGCCTGAATCGCTGTTGTGGCGCCTGGGCTCGCGCGAAGATGCCGATGCCGTGCTGGCCCCGAGCAAGCGCTTCAAGCCGCATGGCACGGGCATGTCCCGCGCGGTGTTCGACGCCCTGCCTGGCCTGAGCCTGCATGACGTCATGCTCATGCCCATCTCGCAACTGCAGCGCTTCTTCTCCTTCGTGACGCTGGCCAACCGTGGCGACAACGATGCGCTGGCCCTGCTGCTCGATGAGATCCGAACGCGCCTGAAGTACCTCGTGGATGTGGGCCTGGGCTACCTGACGCTGGATCGGCAAAGCCGTACCTTGTCGGGCGGCGAAGTGCAGCGTATCAACCTGACCACGGCCCTGGGCACCTCGCTGGTCAACACCCTGTTCGTGCTGGACGAGCCCAGCATCGGCCTGCACCCGCGCGACATGGACCGCATCAACGTGGCCATGCAGCGCCTGGTGGACGCCGGCAACACGCTGGTCGTGGTCGAGCACGACCCGGCCGTGATG